>NZ_JAYDXP010000055.1:0-233 GCF_036701605.1 Pseudomonas sp. FIP_A4
GATGCCGCGGTGCAGGGCCTGGACGAGGGCGAAACCCTCACCGAAACCTTCACCTACACCATGCAGGACGCCGACGGCGATCCGTCCAGCGCAACGCTGACCATCACCATCACCGGCAGCAACGACGGCCCGACCCTGAGCCTCGTCGCCACCGACAGCCTCGTCGACGAAGCCGGCCTGAGCAGCGGCTCGGCGGCGGCCGGCGAAGGCGAGTTCGCCTCCGGCAGCTTCAC
>NZ_JAYDXP010000090.1:0-864 GCF_036701605.1 Pseudomonas sp. FIP_A4
CATTGGTGACCTGCAGGGCGAAACCTTCGCCGGCGACCACGGCACCCTGACGGTCACTGCCTACAACGCCGCCACCGGCGTGGCGAGCTACACCTACGAACTGACCGAAGCGACCACCGACGGCGCCGGCACCGAGACCGATACCTTCAGCCTGAGCGTGACCGACGGCACCGGCAGCTCGACCCCGGCCAGCCTGGTCATCGAAATCGTCGACGACGTCCCGCACGCCGTGGCCGACAGCGCCAGCGTGGGCGAGGACAGCGTCACCGCGATCACCGGCAACGTGCTGACCAACGACCTGCACGCCAACGGCCAGCCGGGCGCCGACACCCCGACCAGCTTCGTCAACTGGACCAGCACCACGGCGACGCACGGCACCTTCACCGACCTGGGCGGTGGCAACTACAGCTACCTGATCAACCCGGCCGATGCCGCGGTGCAGGGCCTGGACGAAGGTGAAACCCTCACCGAAACCTTCACCTACACCATGCAGGACGCCGACGGCGACCCGTCCAGCGCAACGTTGACCATCACCATCACCGGCAGCAACGACGGCCCGACCCTGAGCCTCGTCGCCACCGACAGCCTCGTCGACGAAGCCGGTCTGAGCAGCGGCTCGGCGGCGGCCGGCGACGGTGAGTTCGCCTCCGGCAGCTTCACCCTGGCCGACACCGATGGCCTGGACGACCTGCAGAGCGTGACCATCAACGGCAAGACCGTGGCCATTGGTGACCTGCAGGGCGAAACCTTCGCCGGCGACCACGGCACCCTGACGGTCACTGCCTACAACGCCGCCACCGGCGTGGCGAGCTACACCTACGAACTGACCGAAGCGACCACCGACGGCGCCGGCACCGAGACCGA
>NZ_JAYDXP010000015.1:0-511 GCF_036701605.1 Pseudomonas sp. FIP_A4
CAACCTGGTCTGCAACTTCACTCCGCCGGTGGGCGAGCGCCCGGCGCTGCTGACCCATGATGAGGTCACCACGCTGTTCCACGAATTCGGCCACGGCCTGCATCACCTGCTCACCCAGGTCGAGCACGCCGGCGCCTCGGCATCAACGGCGTGGCCTGGGATGCGGTGGAGCTGCCGAGCCAGTTCATGGAGAACTGGTGCTGGGACCCCGAAGGCCTGGCGCACATCTCCGGCCACTACCAGACCGGCGAACGCCTGCCGCACCGAACTCGGTGTCGTTGGCGATCGCCAGCGCTTCGGCTTCGTCCTTGAAGGGGGTGACGGCCAACACAGGCCCGAAGATTTCCTCCTTCAACACGCGCATCTTGTTGAGGCCATTGATCAGGGACTGCTGCACGTAGAAACCGCTGGCCAGAACGCCATCGAGCTTCTCCGCCGCGCCGCCCGTGAGGAACAGCCCGCCTTCCATCAGGGCGATGTCCATGTAAGACAGAAACTTTTAGAACATTTT
>NZ_JAYDXP010000030.1:0-255 GCF_036701605.1 Pseudomonas sp. FIP_A4
GCTCAGGGTCGGGCCGTCGTTGCTGCCGGTGATGGTGATGGTCAGCGTTGCGCTGGACGGATCGCCGTCGGCGTCCTGCATGGTGTAGGTGAAGGTTTCGGTGAGGGTTTCGCCCTCGTCCAGGCCCTGCACCGCGGCATCGTTCGGGTTGATCAGGTAGCTGTAGTTGCCAGCGCCCAGGTCGGTGAAGGTGCCGTGTGCCGCCGTGGTGCTGGTCCAGTTGACGAAGCTGTTCGGGGTATCGGCACCCGGTTG
>NZ_JAYDXP010000062.1:0-645 GCF_036701605.1 Pseudomonas sp. FIP_A4
GGGAACGGCAGATGAAGGAGCAACTCCAGCAGTGGCAACAGGCGTGGCAGCAGCTCATTGCACCGGGCGCACCGTTCGAGGTGGTCGGTGCCGATAACGGCAGCCGGCACTTTCGCAATGCGCCGGCGCACCTGATCGAGCTGATAGAGGTTATGGCAGGGGCGGCTGGATTCGAACCAACGCATGCCAGGATCAAAACCTGGTGCCTTACCGCTTGGCGACGCCCCTGTAGAGTAAAAAATCGCGTGCGATTCGACGCGTACGAACCTGATAGAGGTTATGGTCGAGAGTGCGGTTCATGGTGGCGGGCCTCAGGCTGCGGGGCTGGTGGCCAGGGCTGCGCGGTAGTTGCCAAGCGCATGTTCGGCCTGCTTGCACGCGTGTACCCGATAGTCTACATGCGAAAGATCAGGTTTCGGGTACTGACGAACCATTGCTTCGAGCGCTACGGCTACCTGGTCATCCCCAATCTGTTCAGTGCCGCGTAAGTGGCGCTTTTTCGCGCCGAACTCGAGCGCATGCGCCGGGATCCGGCCGTCGCCGACTCCGGCAAGACCATCCAGGAACCCGACAGCGGCGCGAAACAGCGCCACTTCCGCGGCACTGAACAGATTGGGGATGACCAGGTAGCCGTCGCGCTCGAAG
>NZ_JAYDXP010000075.1:0-589 GCF_036701605.1 Pseudomonas sp. FIP_A4
GCCTTCCCCAAACATAAACGGACCTATGGTGCAAAAAAAGGAACTAAAAAAATGCATTGTAGAGCGCATAAAGATAAAAAAAAGTGACCTAAAGTGCTTTCTGCAAAAAAGAGCGCTCTCGCACTGTATTTATGGGAAAAAAAAAAAAAGTACAGATGCTTTTTTACAAATACAGCGCTCTTGCGTTGTATTTTCGCAACACAAAAAGTGAGTACAGATGTCTTTTTGCAAAAAACGCTATTGAAGTGCAAGATGGAAGCGCGAAAAATGAACCGGGGATGCGACGTGTAAGATTACCTACACCTTAGATGCAATAGCTTCTTCGGACACTGGACACATGCATTTGTTTTCCGTAAAGTGTTAGACTATATGTTATTATACAGATTCAAATATACTATCCGTTTCAGGTAAAACTCCCAAATTCGGATGTTCGAAATCCAATGATGGGTAACCAGTACGACCGTAATTCTGTAAAACAGTTTGTCGAATATCAGGCTGAATCTCTTCAAAGCGTGTTCGAATGTCATTGAGAAGCTGCAGCGTGACATTGGACAATAATGATGGCAGCCACTGAGAAAGTGCCTTTTGC
>NZ_JAYDXP010000084.1:0-362 GCF_036701605.1 Pseudomonas sp. FIP_A4
CGGCGAAGGCGAGTTCGCCTCCGGCAGCTTCACCCTGGCCGACACCGATGGCCTGGTCGAAATCGGCGTTCACCGGCAGGTCGGTGGCCTGGGCCATGTAGCGCATATGCGCCAGCACCGCGTCGCGCGGCATCGACGTGCTGATCGCCGACACCGCCGGCCGCCTGCACACCAAGGACAACCTGATGGAGGAGCTGAAGAAGGTCCGTCGGGTGATCGGCACCACGCCGGTGGCGGCGTTGTAGGCCGTTACCGTCAGGGTGCCGTGGTCGCCAGCGAAGGTCTCGCCCTGCAGGTCACCAATCGCCACGGTCTTGCCGTTGATGGTCACGCTCTGCAGGTCGTCCAGGCCATCGGTGTCG
>NZ_JAYDXP010000014.1:0-568 GCF_036701605.1 Pseudomonas sp. FIP_A4
ATCGGGCCGGTGATGAAACGGTTGGTGGCGGTGATGATGGCGACGCGGTCGCCGGCTTCCAGATGCTGACGTACCAGCGCCTCGCCCTTGGCCAGCACGATCGGCTCGATATGCTCGCGCATGAAGTCCGCGGGCCTCCGATCGGCGTTTCCGGCCGCCCGCTCTCGGGCTGGGTTGATTTGCCCGACGCCCCCGAACCACCCTGCCAATCACGCGGTTCGCGCGCGCTCGCCGCTGGCCCGGCGTGCGGCGAGCGGCTGATCGCCGAGCTGCTGGTGGATGTCGCCGCCTGCCGAAGCAGCGGGTCGGCGCAGCCGGACCACGCGCGCGGCGCCATCGGCGACCAGCCCGATGCCTTGCGAGGCCGCCACCCACGTAGCGTCGACTCACTGATCCGCCGTCGTGTGGAGCTGCGCGTCGTCAAGGGCCAGCGCGAACTGAGCGTCGACGATGCCGTGCTGCGTCTCCTCGCGCTGCGCCAGCGCCAGCTGCTCGCCGCCCTCGCCGCGCGCGGCATAATCGTCCATCCAGGCCGTATCGACCTTCGCCACGGCAGGCGCCGCAGCCG
>NZ_JAYDXP010000029.1:0-312 GCF_036701605.1 Pseudomonas sp. FIP_A4
CCAGCGGCTCTGTTGCGGGCCTTGCAGATGGGCATCGGCGAGCGCGGCGAGCTCGGTAAGCGGTCGCCAAACGCCCCGCTCAGCGCCCATGTCGCATTGGCTCCAGAGCCGTTTCGCTTTCGCTACAAACGGCATGAAAAAGTTACAGAGCATCAAAGCGGCCGACTGCGCACGCGGGCGGGCGCAAAGTCGCCGCAGCTGTATCGAAAACGCTCCAGATCGGCTACGACGGATTACTCACGAATTAGACAAGCTACTGAGTTATAAGGATATATCAAATCAGGAATTGTCCTAGATCTGATCAGGGAAATC
>NZ_JAYDXP010000074.1:0-2842 GCF_036701605.1 Pseudomonas sp. FIP_A4
CCTCGTCGGAGAAGCTCGCCAGCGATGCACCCATCGCCCCCTTGAGCGAAGTGCCGATCACGTAATAGGCGCTGGTCGCGTCGATCAGATGCGCGTCGTCCGGGTGTTCCCACTGGCTCTTGCCCATGTCGTGTACGTACAGCTTCGCGTCGAGCAGCTTGTTCTCGGGCTGCAGCCACCAGCCGAGCATCTCGGCGGTGGAACAGAATTTCTTCACGCCCCCCTTCTCCACCGCCTGGCCTTTCGGCCCTGGGAAATCGCTGATGACCATGCCGCATACATGGCATTCGTCATTTTCGTGGAAGGCCACCGGATCGAGCGCCTGCTTGACCTCCTCCTTTTCACCGCAGGCGGCCAGCCCCAGGCCCAGGGCCAGCAGCAACAGCGCGCGAATACCGTGATGATAAAGCCGATTCATAGGAGACTCCTTGTACGTTGGGATCACGTCAGACGCCGACGGAACATGCCGTAGGCCAGCAACAGCGAGGCGCCGACCCAGGCCAGCAGGCACAGCCAGAGCACCGCGCCGGGAACCGGCAGATCGCTGCCCAGCGACAACACGCCCATCGCGCTGCCGGCGCCCTCGAAGCCCGACAGGTTGATCAGCCGGTAGATGTCCGTGGGGTTGAGCAGCAGCAACCAGGGCAGCAGCTCGGGACTGAACTTGCCCTCACTGAGCACCAGCAACGCCAGCAGCACCAGATCGAAGACCAGCACGAAAAGGAACCAGACGCCCAACGCCAACCCGGCGGCGCTGGATTTCTCGCTGACCTTGCTGCTGAGCACGTAGGCCAGGGCGAGGAACACCCAGCCGAGCAGCGTCGAGGAGATCATGAAGCGGCCGAACGCCCAGAGCAGCAGGCCCAGTTCGATATCGTCGACCAGCAGGGCAATCGCCAGCGCGGCGCAGCCGAAGCCGATCAGCACCGCCAGGGCGAGGATCAGTCCGTGGCCGACAAATTTGCCGAGCAGGATCTGTCCACGGCCGAGCGGATAGGTCAGCAGCAGCATCAGCGTGCCGCCTTCGTCCTCGCCGACGATCGCGTCATAGGCCAGCAGCAGCGCGATCAGCGGCATCAGGAAGGTGGCCAGGCTGGCCAGGCTGGCGATGGTCGCCGGGATCGAGGTGAATCCCAGCTGCCCGGACGCCGCGGCGCCCAGCCAGGCGATGCCCACCGCGAGTACGGCAAACAGCAGGCTGATGGCGAGCAGCCAGCGGTTGCGCAGGCCGTCGCTGAGTTCCTTGCGGGCGATATTCCAGATCTGGTTCATGCTCGGCCCTCCTGGGTGCGCACATCGCCGGCGCGTTCCATGTAATAGCGGTACAGGTCTTCCAGCGAGGGCTGGTGGATCTCGATGTCCTCCGGCTCGCCTTCGCCGAGCAGTTCGCGCAGCAGCACCAGCTTGTGGCCGTTGACCGCTACCACTTCGATGCTGGTTTCGCTCAGCGTGCGGGCACTATGGCCCGCGTCGCTCCAGCGCTGGCGCCAGTGCTCGCTGCTGCCGATGCCGCTGGCACGGATGCGCACCGGCAGGCCGGCTTCGGCACGCAGCTGGGCCAGGCTGCCCACCGCCTGCAGGCGACCCTTGGCGAGAATCGCCGCACGGTTGATGTGCGACTCGACACCCGGCAGCACGTGGGAGCAGAGGATGACGCTGGTGCCGCCCTGGCGCAGGCGGTCGATCAGCAGATACAGCTCCTGCGTGGCGATCGGGTCGAGGCCGACCGTCGGCTCGTCGAGCAGCAGCAGGCGCGGCTGGCCGAGCACTGCCTGGGCCAGGCCGAGACGCTGGCGCATGCCCTTGGAATAGGTTTTCACCCGCCGGTCTGCAGCATGAGCCAGACCGACCTGCTCGAGCAGATCGTCGACCTGCCCCAGCGGCGTGCTCTTCAGCCGGGCGAAATGACGCAGGGTTTCGCGGCCAGTCAACTGTGGGTAGAAGGTCACGTTCTCCGGCAGATAACCCATCTGGCGACGTACGTCGGTGGTGCGCGGATCGCGGCCGAGCACCCGCACCTGCCCCTCGCTGGCCTGCAGCAGGCCGAGGATCAGCTTCATGCTGGTGGTCTTGCCGGCGCCGTTGTGGCCGAACAGGCCCAGCACCTCGCCCTCGCCGAGGGTCAGGTTCAAGTCGTGCAGCACCGTCATGCTGCCGTAACGCTGGCTGACGCCCTGGATCTCTACCGCATTCATGAGGACGGCTCCTGCGTGGTGTTCATCAATTTCTGGGTCGGCAGATGCATCAACGGATGGCTGTCCTGCACCCCCGGCGACTTGACCACCGGGAAGGCGCGCTGTACCCAACGCAACACCTCGATGCTGGGGCTGTTCATCAGCAGCCGAACCTGTGGATACATCCACAGCAGGCGGTCAACGTTATCGTTGGGCTCGTAGGGCACGTCGCCCAGGCCATCCTCGTTGCGATCCCAGCCCAGGTAGTCGCTCCAGTAGTTGCCGCGCCCGTCCACGGACCATTCCTGGGTGCGGGTGGCGACGTACTTGACCTGTTGCTCGTTGCCGACGAAGGCATTGGCGCTGATCTTGTTGTCCTCCGAGCCTGCGGTCAGGTGAATACCCAGGTTGCTGTGCTCGAAGTGGTTGTTCTCGATGGTGTTGAACAGCGAGTTGTAGATGAACAGCGCCTTGCCTTCGCCGCCGCTGATCATGCTGTCGCCACCGGTATCGCCACGCTGCACGTCGCTGACGAAGTTGTTCTTCAGCGTCGAGTAGGTGATGTAGTTCATCAGGATGCCGTAGTTCTGATCCTGTTCGGAGCGGTTGCCGATCACCACCAGCTTGCGGCTCTGCATCAGCGCGAAGCCGGTACGGGTGCGGCGCGT
>NZ_JAYDXP010000061.1:0-496 GCF_036701605.1 Pseudomonas sp. FIP_A4
GATGCTTGCGCTACCCGTCACATCGGCCGGGTTCTGCCGGGCTTGAACGAAAAATGCCCGCAACTGACGAAGCGGGCATTTTCGGGGGACTGGCCTGGCTGTCCGGCATGCAGGTGCGCACGGACAGCCGGAACGGCTGGCGCGAAAGCCCGGCTCCAGCGCCTCCTTGAAACACACCGCCTTGGCGGCGATCACGTGCATCAGCGGGCCGCCCTGGGCGCCCGGGAACACGGCGGCGCCTCAATGTGCTGGCGCTGCGGGTGCCGCCGCAGCGCGAGCGCAGCGGCGACATTCCCGCGGTGGTAGAACCACTGCACGACGACAAAGCCAAACGCACCGGCCAGCCCCCCAAGGAACTCCGCCCCCAGGCGCTGGCGCGGCGCCTTGAAGCCGGCATCCTCGACGCCGTTCCTGGCATCGTCCACCGAATCACCGCGGGCGAACGCCCGTTCGCCGCGCCCGGCCTGCAGCAGGTTGAGGTTTTCCACCGAGGCCT
>NZ_JAYDXP010000085.1:0-522 GCF_036701605.1 Pseudomonas sp. FIP_A4
TGGAAGTCACCCACCGATGCAAAACACCAAGCTCATGCTGACCAGCCTCACGCTCGTGGGCTTGTTCGCAATCGCCGGTTGTTCTTTTCCCGGGGTTTACAAGGTCGATATTCAACAGGGCAATGTCGTCACGCAGGAACCGGGAGCAGGTACTGATGGGTGCGCGCCAGTACGGCGCAGCCCTGCCAATCCTCGGTGTCCAGTGTGAGCAGCCGTTGCAGCTCGGCCATCGCCGCTTGGGCCTGTGCTGTTCGGTATCTGGCTGTGCGGCAAGGTGGCGCGCGAGCTGGGCGTGCACGACCACGAGGGCATCGTCTGGGCGCAGCTGTCGAAGACCGGCGGCACCCACGAAGACCGTCGCGTACCGCACGCCATGGACCAGGCGAAGGCGCTCGCCGCCGCGGAGAACGCCAGCTATGCCGTCAGCGCGTTCTTCTGGCTGCAGGGCGGCGGCCACCCGTCGACGACCGCACCGGAGGTGATCGAGCAGCTCAAGGCGCTGGACGGCGACTACCGCTTCGA
>NZ_JAYDXP010000087.1:0-553 GCF_036701605.1 Pseudomonas sp. FIP_A4
GAAATCCTTCTTCAACAGATGGATTTTTACAGTGCTGACATACAATGACAACAACTATAATAGAAAATAACCGAAATATGAATGGAGAGAGACTACTTGTTTGTATTAAGCAATGTATTATGCAGCACTTCCAACCTATGATATACGATGAAAGTAGATGTGTAATTGAAACCACAAGGGGAACTTTTTCAGTTCCTGACAATTATAAGAAATATAAAACCTTAGCATTTGCTTTTGTTGGACACGTACTGAATACAGATGACACACCGGTAATTGAAAAAGAACTGGATTGGCCTGATCCTGCACTAGTGTACAATACAATTGTCGATCGAATCAGAAATCACCCAGAATTATCACAGTTTATATCGGTTGCATTCATTAGTCAATTAAAGGCGGCCATAGGGGAGGGTTTAGATATCAATGTAAGAGGCACGTTAAACCGCAGGGGAAAGGGTATAAGAAGGCCGAAAGGCGTATTTTTTAGATACATGGAATCCCCGTTTGTCAATACCAAGGTTACTGCATTCTTTTCTGCGCCATCCGCCGGGCCTCG
>NZ_JAYDXP010000088.1:0-995 GCF_036701605.1 Pseudomonas sp. FIP_A4
GGTCACGTTGACCATGGCAAGACCACTCTGACTGCTGCGCTGACCCGTGTGTGCTCCGAAGTGTTCGGTTCCGCTCGTGTCGACTTCGACAAGATCGACAGCGCGCCGGAAGAGAAGGCTCGTGGTATCACCATCAACACCTCTCACGTGGAGTATGACTCCAACGTTCGTCACTACGCGCACGTTGACTGCCCGGGTCACGCCGACTACGTGAAGAACATGATCACCGGTGCTGCCCAGATGGACGGTGCGATCCTGGTTTGCTCCGCTGCTGACGGCCCCATGCCGCAGACTCGCGAGCACATCCTGCTGTCCCGTCAGGTTGGCGTTCCTTACATCGTCGTGTTCCTGAATAAGGCTGACATGGTCGATGACGCGGAGCTGCTGGAATTGGTCGAGATGGAAGTTCGCGACCTGCTGTCGACCTACGACTTCCCGGGTGACGACACTCCGATCATCGTTGGTTCGGCGCTGATGGCGCTGAATGGCGAAGACGAAAACGGGCTGGGCACCACCGCGGTCAAGAAGCTGGTAGAGACTCTGGATAGCTACATTCCGGAGCCGGTTCGTGCTATCGACAAGCCGTTCCTGATGCCGATCGAAGACGTGTTCTCGATCTCCGGTCGCGGTACCGTGGTGACCGGTCGTGTCGAGCGCGGCATCGTCAAGGTTCAGGAAGAAATCGAAGTGGTCGGTCTGCGTCCGACGCTGAAGACCACCTGCACCGGTGTGGAAATGTTCCGCAAGCTGCTGGACGAAGGTCGTGCTGGTGAGAACTGCGGCGTGCTGCTGCGTGGCACCAAGCGTGATGAGGTCGAGCGTGGCCAGGTTCTGGCCAAGCCGGGCACCATCAAGCCGCACACCAAGTTCGAAGCCGAAGTGTACGTGCTGTCCAAGGAAGAAGGTGGTCGTCATACTCCGTTCTTCAAGGGCTACCGTCCGCAGTTCTACTTCCGTACCACCGACGTGACCGGTTCGTGCGAGCTGCCGGAAGG
>NZ_JAYDXP010000007.1:0-358 GCF_036701605.1 Pseudomonas sp. FIP_A4
AAAACTACGCCGGTCATATTCCGCAACATAGCCGAAACCCCCGTAGTCTGTAGCAAGGATCGCCGTCAGCATGTCTACACCGTCTCAACCCAAAAACCAGATCTTCGATCAGGAAGTCGCCCCCCGCAAAGCCGACCAAACCGACCGCATCTTTATGGTAGGTGCCCTGCGCCCCGGCGTATCGCTTCGGCTCGACGAAATTGCACTCGCCTTCACGCAGGCACGGGGGAGGGCCTGAGATGCGAGACATCAGCGACAAGGTCCGTCATTATCGTAAGTCGTTTCGTCCCCCTGTTTTATATGCGCTCGGATCGTTAGCTTTCCGGCTGACCGTTCTATTGGCTTCGTTGATCGTGGG
>NZ_JAYDXP010000043.1:0-1256 GCF_036701605.1 Pseudomonas sp. FIP_A4
CGGCAGGCAGTTCAGGCCGCCCTTGGCAATGGCGCGGGCGCCGTAGGACACGCGCTTGCCGCCGTCCAGGTACTGCTTGATCACCGGATGATGCTTGTAGCGCTGGAATTCGTCGAACGGCGACAGGTGCGGGTTGCTGTACGACAGGTCGACGATCAGGCCGACAACCACCTGGTTGTTCTCCAGATGATAGAGGAACGAGCCACCGGTGTTCTCGTCGTCCAGCGGCCAGCCCGCGGTATGCACCACCAGGCCCTGTTCGTGCTTGGTCGGATCGATGTCCCACAGCTCCTTGATGCCGATACCGTAGTGCTGCGGATCGACGTTGGCATTGAGCTGGAAGCGGTTGATCAGCTGCTTGCCGATATGTCCGCGGCAGCCTTCGGCGAACAACGTGTACTTTGCGCGCAGCTCCATGCCCGGGGTGTACATGCCGTCCTTCGGGTTGCCTTCGCGGTCGACGCCGAGGTCACCGGTGACGATACCGCGCACAATGCCGTTCTCGTCGATCAGCGCTTCCTGGGCGGCGAAGCCCGGGTAGATCTCGACACCCAGGTTCTCGGCCTGCTGGGCCAGCCAGCGGCACAGGTTGCCGAGGGAGATGATGTAATTGCCTTCGTTGTGCATGGTCTTGGGGACCAGCGCATTGGGCAGCTTGCTGGCCGCTTCGGCGGTCTTCAGCAGGTAGATGTCGTCACGCTTGACCGGCGTGTTGAGCGGGGCGCCGAGTTCTTTCCAATCGGGGAACAGTTCGTTCAGCGCGCGAGGTTCGAAGACCGCGCCGGAGAGGATATGGGCACCTACTTCGGAGCCTTTCTCGACGACGCATACACTGATTTCCTGACCAGCGTCGGCGGCTTTTTGCTTCAGGCGGCAGGCTGCGGATAGGCCTGCAGGGCCGGCGCCGACGATGACAACGTCGAATTCCATGTATTCGCGACTCATGTTGCGTTCCCCTCAGCGTTCGTGATGCTGCGACTGCAGTGATGCTTGCCGACCTGCCTGGCCGGCTTCCGGTTGGCGATCACTCCACGGCCTTGACCATATCCTCGACCACCTTCTTCGCGTCGCCGAAGACCATCATGGTCTTGTCCATGTAGAACAGCTCGTTGTCCAGGCCGGCATAGCCGCTGGCCATGGAGCGCTTGTTGACGATGACCGTCTTGGCCTTGTACGCCTCGAGGATCGGCATGCCGGCGATCGGCGACTTCGGATCGGTCTTGGCCGCCGGGTTGACCACGTCGTTGGCGCCGAGC
>NZ_JAYDXP010000050.1:0-338 GCF_036701605.1 Pseudomonas sp. FIP_A4
CGGCCAGGCAGGTCGGCAAGCATCACTGCAGTCGCAGCATCACGAACGCTGAGGGGAACGCAACATGAGTCGCGAATACATGGAATTCGACGTTGTCATCGTCGGCGCCGGCCCTGCAGGCCTATCCGCAGCCTGCCGCCAGAAGCAAAAAGCCGCCGACGCTGGTCAGGAAATCAGTGTATGCGCCGTCGAGAAAGGCTCCGAAGTAGGTGCCCATCGCCTCTCCGGCGCGGTCTTCGAACCTCGCGCGCTGAACGAACTGGTCCCCGATTGGAAAGAACTCGGCGCCCCGCTCAACACGCCGGTCAAGCGTGACGACATCTACCTGCTGAAGACCG
>NZ_JAYDXP010000127.1:0-835960 GCF_036701605.1 Pseudomonas sp. FIP_A4
TCGAAAATCTCTTTTCTACTCAACCGCTTGCCGCTCCGATCAATCTTCATCTCTCGTCAGCGGGAGGCGAATCATACAGCGTTCAAAACCGCTGTCAACCACCTCTTTCACCGCTTCCGATCAATCCGACCGAAGCCACCAACAGGACTCAACCACCACCCTGCCAGCCCGGCGCATTCTACTCGAATCCGCCACCAGCACAACCCTCAATCTCAAGTAACTTGTTGATTTGCAAGAACTTTTAGCAGAGGACCGCGCCAGAAGTGGTGCGCATTATAGAGGACTGAAAGTGTGCGTCAACCATTATTTGGACACTAGGCAAAAAAGAGCGCCGGCAGACGCTGACGGCGCTGCGCGAAAATCAATCTTCGATGCGTTTGCGCCGACGCATCTGCATCAAATGCTGGACGGGACCGGAGGCGGCATATGCAAGAAAGATAAGCAGCAAGACTCGCGGGGGGTCGCTAAACACGACAGCAAACACCAGCACCACGACCAAGATCGCCACGAATGGCACGCGCCCTTTTAGATCGAGGTCCTTGAAGCTGTAGTACTTGATATTGCTGACCATTAGTAGACCAGCAGCGGCAACCATCAGCGCAAACAGCATGACCAGCACAAGCGGTAGGTCCGCACCACGAACACCTTGTTCGTCCAACGCCCAGACAGCCCATACCCAACCTGCAACCACCCCGGCGGCCGCAGGGCTTGCCAATCCGATAAACCAGCGCTTATCGACCTTGCCAATCTGGGTATTGAACCGTGCCAATCTCAACGCCGCGCAAGCCACATAAATGAAGGCCACCGTCAGCCCGACGTTACCCAGCTCGGACAGCGCCCATTCATAAGCCAAAACCGCTGGCGCAAGCCCGAAAGCGACCATATCCGAGAGAGAGTCGTATTCAGCACCGAACGCGCTTTGCGTGTTGGTCAGACGAGCCACGCGCCCATCCAGACTGTCGAGTACCATCGCCACGAAAACAGTCGCCGCAGCCACGTAAAAATTTCCGTTGATCGCCGTGATGATGGAAAAGAACCCGGCAAATAGATTGGCCGTGGTGAACAGATTAGGCAGCAGATAGATTCCGCGATGGCGGACCTTTCGACCATCGGGACCTTGAGTCTCCTCGACGTGCTCGTCGATCGGCAGAATGCTTTCCGCCTCAACCGCCTTGTTCGGCTCTTCAGGTTGCTCATTCATGCACTATCACCTTCACAACAGGTACGGATAAATTCGACCAAGCCTGAAGACAGGCGGTTCAGGTCAGGCCAAACACTCGTTTTATACCAGATGACTGGACACCAAAACGAAAAAACGCGGCCGAGGCCGCGTTTCTCCAGCAGAACAGAGATCAGTTCTTGCTCTTATCGACAATCTTGTTTGCCGCGATCCAAGGCATCATCGCACGCAGCTTCTCGCCGACCACTTCGATACCGTGCGCCGCGTTGTTGCGACGATAGGCCGTCATGGACGGGTAATTCGCGGCGCCTTCGGTGATGAACATCTTGGCGTATTCGCCATTCTGGATGCGCTTGAGGGCATTGCGCATGGCGGCACGGGATTCGGCGTTGATGACTTCCGGGCCGGTGACGTACTCGCCGTACTCGGCGTTGTTGGAAATCGAGTAGTTCATGTTGGCAATGCCGCCTTCGAACATCAGGTCGACGATCAGCTTCAGCTCATGCAGGCATTCGAAGTAGGCCATTTCCGGGGCGTAACCCGCCTCAACCAGGGTTTCGAAACCGGCCTTGACCAGCTCGACACAACCGCCACAAAGCACGGCCTGCTCACCGAACAGGTCAGTTTCGGTCTCGTCCTTGAAGGTGGTTTCGATGATGCCGGTACGACCGCCGCCAACGCCGCAGGCGTACGACAGCGCAACGTTACGCGCATTGCCGGAAGCATCCTGATAGATGGCGATCAGGTCAGGGATGCCGCCGCCACGCACGAACTCGGAACGCACGGTGTGGCCCGGCGCTTTCGGCGCGATCATGATTACGTCGAGGTCGGCGCGCGGCACCACCTGATTGTAGTGGATCGAAAAGCCATGGGCGAAGGCCAGGGTTGCGCCCTTCTTCAGGTTCGGCTCGATCTCGTCCTTGTACAGACGACCCTGGAACTCGTCGGGAGTCAGGATCATCACCAGGTCGGCGGCCGCGACGGCTGCCGGCACATCACTGACCTTGAGGCCATGAGCCTCGGCCTTGGCGATCGAGGACGAGCCCGGACGCAGGCCGACGGTGACGTCAACCCCGGAGTCCTTCAGGTTGCACGCATGCGCGTGGCCCTGGGAACCGTAACCGATGATGGCGACTTTCTTGCCCTGGATGATCGAAAGATCGCAATCTTTATCGTATGAAACCTTCATGAAACTACCCCTGTTACCGGCCTCGTGGGCCATTCGATAAAAACGTTGCCAACTGGCTCAGCGAGCGTGGCCAGTCAGATGCTCAGTACCTTGTCGCCCCGGGATATCCCGGTGACGCCACTGCGTACAACCTCAAGAATCGCTGCGGTTCCGATGGCCTGGATGAAACTGTCCAACTTGTCGCTGGTTCCGGCCAACTGGATGGTATAGACGCTGGTGGTCACATCGACGATCTGTCCGCGGAAGATGTCGGTGGTGCGCTTGACCTCGGCGCGCTGGGCGCCGGTAGCCTTGACCTTGATGAGCATGAGCTCACGCTCGATATGTGCGCTCTCCGACAAGTCCACCAACTTGACGACTTCCACCAGCTTGTTGAGGTTCTTGGTGATCTGCTCGATCACCTCCTCGTGGCCAATGGTGGTCAGGGTCAGGCGTGACAGCGTCGGATCCTCGGTCGGCGCCACGGTCAGGCTCTCGATATTGTAGTTGCGCTGCGAGAACAACCCGACCACGCGAGACAGTGCGCCCGGTTCGTTTTCCATCAAAAGGGAAATGATGTGTCTCATGATCAGGTCCGCTCCGTCTTGCTCAGCCACATATCACGCATCGCGCCGTCTTTGATCTGCATCGGATAGACGTGCTCGCTGGTGTCAACGGCAATATCGAGGAATACCAGGCGATCCTTCATGGCAAAGGCCTCTTCCATTTTCGGCTTGAGGTCCTTCAGGTCGGTGATGCGCATACCGACGTGGCCGTAGGCCTCGGCCAGCCTGACGAAGTCCGGCAGCGACTCCATGTAGGAGTGCGAGTAGCGACTGTTGTACACCATGTCCTGCCACTGGCGGACCATACCCAGCGCACCGTTGTTGAGGTTGATGATCTTCACCGGCAGGTCGTACTGCAGGCAGGTGGACAGCTCCTGGATATTCATCTGGATGCTGCCCTCCCCCGTCACCACCGCGACATCGGCTTCGGGGAAATTCAGCTTCACGCCCATAGCTGCCGGCAGACCGAAGCCCATGGTGCCGAGGCCGCCGGAGTTGAGCCAGCGGTTGGGTTTATCGAACTTATAGTACTGGCAGGCGAACATCTGGTGCTGACCGACGTCCGAGGCCACATAGGCCTCGCCCTTGGTCACTTCGCAGAGTATTTCGATGGCGGTCTGCGGCTTGATGATCGAACCATCGCCCTTGTCGTAGGGGAACAGCCCGCGGTTGCCGCGCCACTCATCGATCTGCTTCCACCAGCTGGCGACCGTCTCGGCGTTGGGCGCCTGGCCAATTTCCTTGACGATGGCGACCATCTCGGTCAGCACGCTGTCGACTGGGCCGACGATCGGGATGTCGGCCTTGATGGTCTTGGAGATGGATGCCGGGTCGATGTCGATATGGATGATCTTGGCGTTCGGGCAGAACTTCGCCGCACCATTGATGACGCGATCATCGAAACGCGCACCCACCGCCAGGATCACGTCGGAATGGTGCATGGCCAGGTTGGCGGTGTAGCTGCCGTGCATGCCAAGCATGCCGACGAACTGGCGATCGCTGCCCGGATAGCATCCCAGGCCCATCAAGGTGTTGGTCACCGGCAGATTAAGCATCTTCGCCAGCTCGGTCAGCTGCGCCGAGGCACCGCCCAGGACCACGCCGCCACCGGCGTAGATGATGGGCCGTTTGGCCCCCAGCAGGAGTTCCGCCGCTTTGCGAATCTGCCCCGAATGCCCACGCACAGCCGGGCTGTACGAACGCAGCTTGGCCTTCTTCGGGTAGACGTATTCGAATTTTTCGGCCGGGTTGGTCATATCCTTCGGGATGTCGATGACAACCGGCCCTGGACGCCCGGACTCGGCGAGATAGAACGCCTTCTTCATCACCTCGGGGATTTCCGACGGATGCTTGATCATGAAGCTGTGCTTCACGATGGGCCGGGAGATGCCGATCATGTCGGTTTCCTGGAAGGCATCAGTGCCGACCATGGTGCTGGGCACCTGACCGGAGATGACCACCATCGGGATCGAGTCCATGAACGCTGTAGCGATACCGGTGATGGCGTTGGTCGCCCCAGGACCGGAGGTCACCAGCACCACGCCGGCCTTGCCGGTCGCACGCGCATAGCCATCGGCCATGTGGGTGGCAGCCTGCTCGTGACGAACCAGGATGTGCTCGATGGACTTTTCCTTGAAAAGTGCATCGTAGATATGCAGAACGGCACCGCCCGGGTACCCGTAGATGTATTTAACGCCTTCGTCACGCAGAAAGCGGACGACCATTTCAGCGCCGGATAAGAGTTCCACGTTGTTCACCTCTGAAACGCCAGATAGCGACTCCCGGATCGGAGCCACCTGAAATAGGTTTACTGCCGGCAGGGCATGAGCGACGGTGGTCGCCGACTACGTCAGCCACTGACTGAGCCAGTATTGGAAGAAACCCTGTTGTCGCGGGCTCTCCACCCAGCGCGAGGTAACGCGTTGCGGGTGATGCAGGTCGGCGCGGGTAGCACCTCATGTCTGTCTAGGCTGAGCCGGTATCACTTGCGGCGAAGCGGCTCAGGACAGCAAGTTTCGGATTGTTCGGATTCGGCGCCGGCAAGTCAAGCTTGCCGTTGCGTTGAGGTACATTCAGGCTGTGATCTGGAGCAGCAGCGGCACCCGGGCTTTTGGGTATAGTGCCGCTGTTCCGCTCACACGAAGGAAAACACATGCGATCGATGGTTATTGTCGGCAGCCTCCTGCTCGCCCTGAGTAGCAGCACAATGGCCGCGCAGGTATACAAATGGGTCGACGCGCAGGGCATCACCCACTTCAGTGCGCAACCGCCGCAAGGCCAGGCCGCCCAAACTCTGAATACGGTCACACCGCCACCGAAGCCCGCCGCCGCCGAGCCAGACGCCAGTGAAAGCAGCGCGTCACTGGTGGATCAGGAGAAAATCGACCGCAAGGTCAAGCAGCAGGTTGCCGAACAGGAAGCCGAGCGCAAGCGCTATTGCGAGACATTGCAGACTAACCTGGCGCAACTGCAAAACAATCCGCGCGTACGCGTCGAGGAAAACGGCGAAGTGCGCCGCCTGAAGGAAGAGGAACGCCAATCGCGCATTGCCGAAACGAAGCAAAAGATCGAGGAGAACTGCAAGCAGTAAAACCTCCTCGCCCCTGGTCCGACGCGCAGCGCCGCCTCGCGGCGTTATTCGTTGGCAATCAGACGATCGAATTCGAGCAGAGCAGCAAGCAAGCCCCCCACGGGGCGCTCCCGATACACCACCTCTGCCATCGGATGGATACCGGACACCGACGGCAAAGGCTGACCCTCCTCAAGAATCACCTTCATCCGCGGCAGGAAAATCCACTGCAGCCATTCCTCGAACTCCAGCGTGTCGACACAGAAGGGCTCAGCGCTGGCCAGCGCCACGGGCGACGGCGGCACTGACGCCCACAGCCCGAGCACACGCAATTCCCGCTCGATCAGCAGCAACTGCTGCGCCACGTCCGCTAGCCGCTCGTCCATCACAGAGCGACCTTCGCGCGCTCGCGCGCCTGGGCCGCACCCGCGGCATCACCCTGGCGTTCCCGCGCCTGGGCGATCAGCTCCCACAGGCTGGCTTGCAGAGCAGGTCGTCCGCTGGCGTAGCTCAGACCGCGACGGGAAAGCTGCTCGGCCTGTACCGCATCGCCCTGCGCCAGCCGCACCTGTGCCAGGCGGTAGAGCACCTGCGGCTCACGCGGAGCGATCCGTTGCGCGCGCTCCAGGCTGGAGGCGGCACCGTTGAGATCACCACTGCCCTGCAACTGCTGTGCGGTGGTCAACAGCGCCAGCACCGGGCCGTCAAGCTGTTCGTCCGCCGAAAGGCCGCGCGAAGAGGGAATGCCGCTCGGCTGCGGCGCGGGCGCAGGAGCGGCCATGGAGGGTGCCGACGGCGGTGCAGCATTCCACGCACCCTGAGACATCGGCGCAGGATCGATCGAGCCGACGATGCCACCATCCGGTGCTGCGTAAGTCTGCAGCGGAGCCGAAGTGCCCGGCGGCACCATTACCGTCACACCGGAATCCTCCGGCAGCGCCCGGGGCGCAGGAGCGCCGCCCGGCGCCCGGTACGCCTGGCGCGCAGCCATTTCTTCGGAAACCGGCGCACCCGCATCAACCACCGGGATCGCCCGTCGGTCAACCGTGGCGCAGCCGGGAAGCAGGGCCGCGGCGGCCAGTAAGATCATCCATTGCCTGTTCAATCTGCAAACCTCTTAAAAAACGCGAATAGCCAAATCCGGCGAATCACTGCAGCCAGCCTCGTACCCAGTCCATGACCGATTCGGCCGGTGCCTGGAGCCCGCAGCCAGGCCCGGCGGCCGGCTCACTGCCGCGAATATAGGGCATCTGCACCGCGCCCGGGCAGCGCTGGTCGGTCGCCTGGCCGCTACCGGAGTCGACCCAGACCTGCACGACATTGTCCGGCAGCGGCATGTTCAGCGGCAGCGGATCGGCGCGGCGCATGAAATCGGTCCAGACCTGCAGCGCCCCGGTGGCGCCGGTCAGGGAGGTCTTGCCGTTGTCGTCGCGACCAAGCCAAACCACCGCCAGCAGATCCTGGCTGAAGCCGGCAAACCAGCTGTCGCGCGAATCGTTGGTGGTTCCGGTCTTGCCGGCCAGATTCAGCGACCGTGGCAGGCGGTTGTAGGCCGAGCGCCCGGTCCCCTCGTGCATCGCCCGCTGCATTGCGTACTGCGTGAGGTAGATAGCGCCAGCATCGAAGCGCTGCTCGATCTGGAACGGGTAGCGCTTGAGCGGCTCGCCGGTGGCGGTCAGCACGCTGCGAATGCCGCGCAACGGCGTGTTGAAACCACCGTTGGCGAGGGTCTGGTACATGTCCGCGACTTCGATCGGTCGCAAGCCACCGGCGCCCAGCAGCATCGACGGGTAGGCCGGCCAGTCCGGTGAGGCGCCCAGGCGCGCCAGCGTCTTGAGTACGGTCGGCACACCGAGATCGAGCCCCAGGCGTGCGGTCGACAGGTTGTAGGAGTTCGCCAGCGCTTGGTACAGGTACACCGTGCCATAGGCCTGGCGACCATAGTTCTGCGGTTTCCAGACCTTGCCGTCGCCGCCCTTGACCGAAAACGGTTCGTCCTCCAGCAGGCTGGTCAGGGTGTACTGGCTGGGCCGCTCCAGCGCGGCGAGATAGATCGCCGGCTTGATCAACGAGCCGATTGGCCGCACCGCATCCAGCGCCCGGTTGAAGCCCGCATAACCCGGCTGCCGGCTGCCGAGCATAGCCTGGATCTCGCCGGTTTCCGGGTTGGTCACCAGCATTGCGCCCTCGACGGCTTCCGCACCCTTGCCGAGGCGCTTGAGCGTCTCGCTCATCGCCGACTCGGCCTTGAGCTGCAGAATCGGATCGAAGCTGGTGAAAACGCGCAGCCCCTCTTCGGTGAGGTCTTCTTCGCGGTAGTCCTCGCGCAGCTGGCGTTTGACCAGATCGAGGAACGCCGGATAGGAACTGTCCGCCATGCTGCCACGCTGCGTTACCCCCAGCGGCAACTGCTTGGCTGCGGCGGCTTCCTCGGCGGTCACCACCTGCTGCTCGGCCAGCATGTCGAGAATCAGGTTGCGCCGCTCCAGGGCGCGTTCCGGGTTGCGCCGCGGGTTGTAATAGGTCGGCCCCTTGACCATACCCACCAGCAGCGCCACCTGATGCAACTTGAGCTCGGCCAGCGGTCGGCCGAAGAAGTACTGGCTGGCCAGACCGAAGCCGTGGATCGCGCGCCGGCCGTCCTGCCCGAGGAACACCTCGTTGAGATAGGCCTCGAGGATCTCCTGCTTGTCGTAATGCAGCTCCAGCAGCACCGCCATCATCGCCTCGGTGGCCTTGCGGCTGAGGCTGCGCTCGTTGGTCAGGTAGAAGTTCTTGACCAGCTGCTGGGTCAGCGTACTGCCGCCCTGGCGCACCTGACCGGCCGTCAGGTTGACCCAGACAGCGCGGGCGATCGACTTGGGAGACACGCCGAAATGGTCGAAGAATTCGCGGTCCTCGACCGCCACCAGCGTCTCCACCAGATACGGCGGCACCTGATCGAGCTTGATCAGGATGCGATCCTCGTTATGCGCCGGATACAGCCCACCTATCAGCAGCGGCTCGAGCCGCGCGACCGCCAGCTGGCCGCCGTTGGCGCGATTGAGCCCCGCGACGAAGTCACCGGAAAAGCGCACGCGCACCCGCTGCGACTCCTCCGCGCCCTCGTAGAACTGGAAGCCGCGGGTATGCAGCTCGACGTTGTTAGCGGCGACCGAAGCACTGCCCGGACCGCTGACCGCCTTCTCGCGGCGATAGCCCAGCGCGTCGAGTTCGGTGAGGAAATCGTCCTTGGCCAGCTTCTGTCCGACGAACAGTTCGAGCGGGCGAGCGTAGACCTTGGCCGGGATGGTCCAGCGCTTGCCGGAGAATTTCTCCTGCACCACGGCATCCAGGTAAATGGCGAACCCGGCGAGGATCACCAGGCCGACGATAGAGAGTTTCAGCACCCACCCCAACCAGGGGCGAGCACTACCGGCACGGCGTTTCGAGCGGCTACGGGAAGAGCGGGATCTAGTCATGGCGGCGCATTATACGCAGCTTTGCCGTGACGGTCAGACGCCCTCTCGGCGGTTTGCAGCCTGGGCCTCAGTCGCCATAATGCCGGGGTTTTCGACCGCGTGACGGGCTTCTCAGCGAAGCACCACGCCGCCTCCAACAACTTCAACAAGGAAAGACCGTGAGCCAAGCACTGATCGCCGCCCTGCAGAATCCGGCCCTCTATCCGCATCCGGTCGACGACTTGCGGGTCATCGAAACACACATCTCCTGGGTCATTCTCACCGGCCAGTTCGCCTACAAGATCAAGAAGCCGGTGGACTTCGGCTTTCTCGACTTCACCGCGCTGGCGGCACGCAAGCACTTCTGCGAAGAAGAACTGCGCCTGAACCAGCGCATGGCCGCCGGCCTGTACCTGGAAGTGCTGCCGATCACCGGTAGCGAACAGGCGCCGCAGCTGGATGGCGCGGGTGCCCCCATCGAATATGCGCTGAAAATGCGCGAATTTCCGCAATCGCAATTGCTGGCGGAAATCCAGGCGCGCGGCGAGCTGACCGACGCTCACATCGATGCGCTGGCGCGGCAGATCGCCTCCTTCCACCTGCAGACCCCGCAGGTGGCCGCTAATCACCCGCTCAACACACCCGAGGCGATCGTCGCGCCGATGCGACAGAACTTCGAGCAGATTCGCCCGTTGCTGAGCGAAGACGCCGATCTGCGTCAGCTCGACGCCCTGCAGGAATGGACCGAAACCAGCATCAGCCGCCTGTGGCCGCTGCTCCAGCGGCGCTGCCAGGAAGGCTTCGTCCGCGAATGTCACGGCGATCTGCACCTGGGCAACGCCACACTGATCGACGGCGAGGTGGTGCTGTTCGACTGCATCGAATTCAACGAGCCGTTCCGCCTGATCGACATCGCTTCGGATGCCGCCTTCCTCGCGATGGACCTCGAGGACCGCGGCCTGAAATGCCAGGCACGACGCTTCCTCAATGGCTGGCTGGAGCGCACCGGCGACTACGCCGCGCTCGAGCTGCTCAACCTGTACAAGGCCTATCGTGCCCTGGTGCGCGCCAAGGTCAGCCTGTTCCGTCTGTATCAGGAGCAGGACGCGGTGGAGCGCAAGGTGATCGTGCGTCAGTACCGCAGCTACGCCAACCTGGCGGAGAGCTACAGCGCCATCCCGTCGCGCTTTCTGGCGATCACCCACGGTGTATCGGCCGTCGGCAAGAGCCATGTGGCGCTGCGTCTGGTCGAAGCCCTGGGCACCGTGCGCCTGCGCTCGGATGTCGAGCGCAAGCGCCTGTACGGGGTGCAGGCGGCCGACCAGCAAGGCCACCTCAACGCCGGCATTTACAGTCAGGATGCCAGCACAGCGACCTACCAGCGGTTGCACCAGCTTGCCGAACACGCCTTGCTCGCTGGCTTTCCGGTCGTCATCGACGCGACCTACCTCAAGCAGGCGCAGCGCGAAGCGGCCTGGCAGATTGCCGAAGCCACCGGCGTACCCTTTCTGATCCTCGACTGCCATGCGCCGGATGCGGTGCTGGATCAGTGGCTCGCGCAGCGCCAAGCCGAGGGGGGTGACCCTTCGGATGCCACGCAGGAGGTGATCCGTGCGCAGCAAGCCGGTCGCGATCCGCTCAGCGAGCAGGAACAGTCGCGCAGCCGGCGCATCGACACCCACGATGCCGGCAGCCTCGACAGCTTGGTCGAAGCCATTCGCCAGCATCTGCCGGGCGTCTGAGCCAGGGGCACCGCGAGCAGATCGTGGCGCCCCTTCTATACTCACACGCACCTCATACGCGGAAACCGAACATGTCCGGCTGCTCCACGCCCACCCCGCCCGCACCTCAGGCCACACGTGACAGCGTCGAACTGTTCTCGGTACGCGCCAGCGGCTATGCGCAGTTTCGCCCGCATTACCCAGCCAGCCTGTTCGCCTGGCTGGCCGGTCAATGCCGGCAAACCGGCATGGCGCTGGATATCGCCGCCGGCAATGGCCAGGCCAGCCTGCCGCTGCAGCAGCACTTCCGTCGCGTGCTCGCCTGTGACGCCAGCGCCGCGCAATTGGATGCAGGCGCGCACTGGGAGTCCGTCGAGCGATTCGTCGCGGAGGCCGAACAGTTGCCGCTCAAGGACAACCAGCTGGATCTGATCGTGGTGGCCCAGGCGCTGCACTGGTTCGCCTCGCCGGCCTTCTTTGCCCAGGCGCGCCGGGCGCTGAAACCGGGCGGGCTGTTCTGCGCCTGGTGCTATAGCTTGCTGGAAATTGATCCGGCGCTGGACGAAATCGTCAATCGACTGCACGGCAAGACGCTCGCCGGATACTGGCCGACCGGCCGCGCAAGCGTCGACGCCGGTTATCGGGACATTCATCTGCCTTTCGCGCGACTCGCCGTTCCGCCCTTCGCCCTCGAGGCGACCTGGAGCTTCGATCAGCTGATCGGCTACCTGCGTACCTGGTCGGCCGTGACGAAGTGGCAGCAAACGCACGGCAGCGACCCGATTGCCGTCGTACAGGCTTCGCTGCGCGAGGCGTGGGGCGATGTGCAGGCGTCACGACGCGTTCGTTGGCCACTCCATTTTCTTGCAGGTTATTCCACCCAGTAGCTACGCAAGGAAGCTGCCATGCACGATGAACTGCTCACCCTGCGCAACCTCGGCAAGACTTCCTCACAGTGGCTGCACGCCTCCGGCATTCATACCGCCGCCGACCTGCGCCGTCTCGGCGCGGTAGGCTCTTACCGGGCGGTCAAAGCCCGCGGTTTCAGCGCCTCCCGCGTACTCCTGTATGCCATCGAAGGCGCGCTGCGCGATCTGCCTTGGCAGGAGCTTCCGACGTCGCTGAAGGACGAGCTGAACCGGCTTCTCGACGAAGGTCACAATAAGAGCTAGCTCACAACCTCCACCGGCCAGGATTTACTCCCCCAAAGGCCGTGCCTATTGTGCGCCAACCGCATCAGCATCGATTTCGCCTGTTCGTTCAAGGATTACCGACATGTATCTACTCGGAGAGCAACCGGCCTATGCCGATCGTCTGATCAGCCTTCTGCAGAGTATTCCGGGCCAGTTGCTCGACGGGCTGCCCCCCTGCGCTGCGCCCATCGAGTACGGGCACACCGACGACCTCGGCAGCGAACTTGCCGCCGAACGGCTGTATCTCGTCGACAGTGGCCTGCTGCATGCGCGAATCGATGACAAACCACTGTTCTATCTGCAGGAAGGCGATCTCCTCGGCTTGCATCAGGGCAGCGAACTGCCGCCCTGCCGGTACTGCAGCGATGAACCTGTCCGCCTGATTCCTTACGCCCGCAGCAAAGTGCTCGCGCATATCCAAGCCGACACGCACCGCCAGGAGCTGCTCATCCAGTACCTCAGCGGACACACCGCGCTGCTCGGCGATGCCCTGGCGCGTCTGCGTCAGCCGGACGTCAGACCGGCCACCGGGTTCCGCCATTTCGCTGCCGGCGACGAACTGATCCGTCAGGGCGATGAGGCCGACAACGTGTTCATCATCGTCGACGGCCGCGCGGAAGCTCTCGTCGACGGGCAGAAAGTCGGCGATGTGCAGAAGGACGAGATTTTTGGGGCGATGGCCGTTTTTACGCGCGAAAGGCGCAACGCCACTGTAGTTGCCAGCGAACCATGCACCGTCATGGTGATTCCCAAAGAGCAATTCCTCAGCCTCACACAGAACAATCCCCGTATCGCCCACAGCCTCATCGAAAGCATGGCGCGACGCATCGATCTGCTGAACAAGGAAGTCACTCAGTTACGCTTGGCCGTTCCAGCATGACGACGCCGAAAATTCTTTTATCTCAAGCGTTGACTTGCTAATGAGAATTGTTACTATTACCTCAACTGGTCGCGAGATCAGCCGGTAACTGAAGGCCCAGGCAGTCGGACTTTCAGGTTATCTCCTCATCAGGCTAATCACGGTTTTAGACCCGACTCTGTCGGGTCTTTTTTTGTCCGGCAAACATGTCCCGGTTGCTCAGCGCTTGCGCATCTGTTCGCAGTAGTCCTTGGCCGGCTGCGCCGGCGTGTACCAGACGAAATTCGCCTGCTGCGCCGCCACACGTTCGCCGACCTCGGCAAGCATCAGCACCTGGACGTTGCCCGAGCCCCCGAGATCACGCAGGTGCAAGGGCGCACCGAGATCGCGGCGCGCGTGAAAGCCCCCGGCGATCAACATCGTCGGCTTCGGCGCCGCCAGCAGGCGTGCGGCCATGCGCCGGTCGCGCTGCTGTTGCACCGCCAGCATGGCCGGCACCTGGCTGTCCGGCAGCATTCCGCAGTGAGAGTCGACGATCTGCGCGCGCAACGCCTCAGCAACCTCGGCACGCGTGGACTCGCCATCGGGCAGGTGCGGAACCTCCCGGTAGATCTGGCCGATCTCGGCGCGCGTCAGATTCGCTGGCATAAGCGAGAAAGGCTGCGCTAGCGCATAGCTGACCAGCGGACCGTAGAGCCTCCATGGCCACCCTGGTGACCAGGCCAAGGTGGTCGGTAGATCCTCCACCGGCTCGCCGCGACGCAGCTGCGTTTGCGTCCGAGCCACCGCGGGCTGCTGCTCCGGCGTCAGCATCTCCAGCAGCAGGCTGCCCTGACTGCGCCGCTCGGCCAGCGCCTGCAGCAGCCAGAGCTGCAGCGCATGATGATCGGGATTGTCATGGCGCTCGCCGACCAGCACGTAATCCGCCTCCGCCAGCCGCTGGACCAGCTGTGCGGCGCTCAGCCGCTCGCCACTGCGCAGATCGACGATCGCCCCAAGGTCTGCGTGCCCGCGCCCCTCCGGGCTCTGCCATTCGGGCAATGGAGGCAACGTCTGACAAGCCGAAAGCAACAGCAGCAACAACGGCAAGACGAAAATGCGCAAGGCTAGCTCCTCAACGGGCAATGATAAGTGGATGATCACGCTCCGGATGACGCTGCACCAGCACCTCCAAGTCGAAGACGCTCTGCAGCAGGTCGGCCCGCAGAACCTCACGCGGCGTCCCGCTCGCGCGGTTGCAGCCTTCGGCAAGCAGCAGCAGGCGGTCGCAATAGCGCGCGGCCAGGTTCAGATCATGCAGGATCACCAACACGGCCGCGCCGCGGCCCGCGACATCCCTCAACACCCGAAGGACCCTGTGCTGGTGCGCCGGATCGAGCATGGAAGTCGGCTCATCGAGCAGTAGCACCTGCCCCTCGCCCCCCGGCCAGAGTTGCGCCAGCACCCGCGCCAGATGCACGCGCTGGCGCTCGCCACCGGACAGCTCCAGATAATTGCGCGCACGCAAATGCGCGGCATCGGCCGCCTCCAGCGCTTCGGTGACGATTCGCGCATCCGCCTCGCGCCCGCTGTCGTGCGGCAAACGCCCCAGCGCCACCACTTCGTCCACGCGGAAGGCGAAGTTCAACGTCGAGCTTTGTGGCAACACCGCGAGATGACGCGCCCGCTCGCGAGCCGGCCAGTCGACCAAGGCGCGACCATGCAGCGACACCGCCCCGGCAGCGGTCGACAGCTCGCCGCTCAGCGCACCGAGCAGGCTGCTCTTGCCGGCGCCGTTGGGACCGAGCACACCGAACAGCTCTCCGGCGTGCAACCGCAGATCGATACCCTGCACGGCCAGCCGCGCGCCGCGCCGCACCGCAACTCTGGTCGCAGTCAGCATCAGGCACGCCTTCGCAGCAGCAGATACAGAAAGAACGGTGCGCCGAGCAGCGCCGTGACGATACCGATCGGCAATTCGGCCGGCTGCAATGCCAGCCGTGCGACAAGATCGGCGAGCAACAGCAGACTCGCGCCGGCCAGGGCCGACGCCGGTAGCACCACACGATGGTCCGGACCGGCCAGCAGGCGCACCAGATGCGGCACTACCAGCCCGATGAAGCCGATCATCCCGGCGGCGGCCACAGCGGCGCCGACGCCCAGCGCGGTACAGAGCACCAGCTCACGCTTGAGCCGCTCGACCTCGAAACCCAGATGTCGCGCCTCAGATTCGCCCAGCAGCAGCGCATTCAGCGCGTTGGCACGGGTTGGCAGCCATAACGCGACGATGCCGGTGACCAGCAGCAGCGGCCACAGCCGGCCGTAGCTGGCGCTGCCGAGGCTGCCGAGATTCCAGAAGGTCAGCATGCGCAGCGTGGCATCGTCGGCCAGGTAGGTGAACAGTCCGATCAGGGCGCCGGCCAACGCGGTCAGGGCGATGCCGGCAAGCAGCATGGTCGAAACCTCCGCCTGGCCGCTCCGGTGCGCCAGCCGATAGACCAGCGCAGTGACGCACAGTCCACCGCCGAACGCGCACAGCGACAACAGGTACGGCTCGAGTGCCTCCGGCAGTCCGCCGAGCAATGCGCCGCCGACGATGGCGAATGCCGCCCCCAGCGCCGCGCCGCTGGACACGCCGATCAGTCCCGGATCGGCCAGCGGATTGCGAAACAGCCCCTGCATGGCTACTCCGGAAAGCGCCAGCACGGCGCCTACCGCCAGCCCCAGCAAGGCGCGTGGCAGCCTAAGCTGGCCGACGATCAGCGCGGCCTGCGCCAGCTGCGGATCATCCGGTACCAGGCCGAGCAGTCCCGGAATCACGCGCAGCGTGTCGCCCAGCGGCAGCGACACCGGCCCCAGTGCCAGCGACAGCCACAGCACCAGCGGCAGCAACAGGCCGAGCGACAGGAACAGTGTGCGCGCGTGAAGGACAGGCCCCATCCGGTTGGTCCGCCAGTAAATGAACGGGCAAGCATATAGAGAGCGCTGCCGCCGCCGCCAGCCCCGCTGTGCCGCCGCGCGCCGATGCGCGATAATCGCCGGCCGAGCGAGGAGCCCCGATGATCCGTCTATGCGCGTCGAACGAACTGGTCGAAGGCCAGAGCCGCGGTTTCGTCCTGCCGCAGATCCGCGTGCTGGCCGTGCGTCGTGATGGTGTGCCGTACCTGTACGAAAATCGCTGCCCGCACCGCGGAATCGCACTTGAGTGGTTGCCCGACCAGTTCCTCGACAGCAGCGGCAGTCTCCTGCAATGCGCGACCCATGGCGCGCTGTTCCTGATCGAATCGGGCGAATGCGTCGCCGGCCCCTGCGCCGGTCAGGGGCTGCGACCGCTGATCGGCAGCGAACGCGAGGGGGTGATCTGGTTGCACGACGAGACAATACAACGCGAGTCGTGAACGCCCGGCTTGGTTATCATGCGCCAACGTTTTCTGTGAGATCGCCATGCGCCGTCTGCTGACCCTGCTGCTTTTCCTCGTCGTGCTGCCCGCCAGCGCCGGTTTGTTCGACAGTAAGCCAAGCCCCACACTTGGCGCCCCGCTCGGCGCCCCGCTCAACAACAGCGCGGACTTCCTGCCGGTGCGCGAGGCCTTTCGCCTAAGCCTGGTAGAGAGCTCGCCAACACAGGTGAAGCTGCGTTTCGTCGCCGCCGAGGGTTACTACCTTTATCGCCACCGCTTCGCATTCAAGACCCAGGAACCGGGCGTCACCATCGGCGAGGCGCAACTGCCGGCCGGTGAGCAGAAGACCGACGACTACTTCGGCGAGGTGGAGGTCTACTACGGCGTACTGGATATCGAGGTGCCGGTCGACAATCCAGAGCAGCGCCCCTTCACGCTGCAGGTAAGCTACCAGGGCTGCGCGGACAAGGGACTGTGCTATCCGCCGGAAACCGAGAATCTGACCATCGGCGGTATCGGCGCCGCATCTACCGCCGCGCCGAATGCGCCAGAGGCAAAGGGCGAGCTTTCCTGGCGGGCGATCGGGCTGTTCTTCCTCGCCGGTCTGGGGTTGACGTTCACCCCCTGTGTGCTGCCGATGCTGCCCATCCTCAGCGGCGTGGTGCTGCGCGGCCAAACGGGCGGCATGCGCAGCTTCCTGCTGTCGCTGGCCTATGTTCTGCCGATGGCGGGCGGCTTCGCTCTGCTCGGGGCTTTGATGGGCGTATTCGGCGCCGAACTGAATCTGCAGGCGCGCCTGCAGTCGCCGTGGATTCTGGTGCCCTTCGCGCTGTTCTTCGTCGCCTTCGCGCTGGCCATGTTCGGCCTGTTCGAACTGCGCCTGCCGCAGGCGCTGTCGGCGCGTCTCGATCGCGTCGCCGGCAATGCCCGCGGCGGCTCGTTCACCGGCGCGGCGCTGCTCGGGGCGATTTCCAGCCTGCTGGTATCGCCCTGTGTTTCCGCGCCGCTGGCCGGTGCCCTGCTGTACATCAGCGCCAGCGGCGATGCCTTGGGCGGCGGCCTGAAGCTGTTCGCCCTGGGCCTGGGCATGGGCGCACCGCTGGTGCTGTTCGCCACCGGCGGCGGCGCGCTGCTGCCCCGAAGTGGTCCGTGGATGGTCAGTGTGCGCAATACCTTCGGCGTCCTGCTGCTGGCAGTCGCGGTATGGATGCTCGAACGCGTGTTGCCCGGTCCGCTGGCGCTGGCATTGTGGGGTCTGCTCGCCGCCGGTTCGGCGCTGTTCCTCGGCACCCTGGAGTTCACCCAGAAAACCGCGCGGCAGAAGCTTGCGCAGCTGCTGGGACTGGTCCTGCTGGTCTACGCGCTGGCGGCCTGGGTCGGTGCGCTGCAGGGCAACTCCGATCCGCTGCGGCCGTTACCCCAGTCCAGCGCAGTGCGGGCCGACAGCGCGACCGGCGATGGCTGGCTGACCCTTGCCACCACGGCCGAACTCGATGCACAACTGGCCGCCGCACGCGCCGCTGGCCAGCCGCTGATGCTGGACTGGTACGCCGACTGGTGCGTCAGCTGCAAGGTTTTCGAACGCGAGGTCTTTGCCCATCCACAGGTGGCGCCGCGGCTGGCTGGTTATCGGCTGATCCGTTTCGACATCACCGACAGCAACGCCGAGCAGCGCGCCCTGCTCGACCGCTACCAGCTGTTCGGTCCACCGGCGATCCTGTTCTTTGATCGCGCCGGCAACGAACTGAAGGACGTCCGCGTCGTCGGCGAACTGGACGCCCGGGAATTCGGCGAGCGGCTGGATCGCGCCGAGCGCTCGCTCTAGGGACTGTTGCAGCAATCTCCAGTCATAATGCGGGCATTTCCGGCGATCGCTGCATGACTGGACAGTCAGCCCTTGCTTCGGGCATAGTTTTTCCCCTTTCCGGTGGGCGCATCGCGCGCCGCCGTTTGCCCAGAACAACAAGGACCGCCAATGGCCACGCTGCTCGTGCTCCACGGCCCCAATCTCAACCTGCTCGGCACCCGTGAACCCGGTGTGTACGGCGCCGTGACGCTGGCGCAGATCAATCAGGATCTGGAACAGCGCGCGCGCGACGGCGGCCATCACCTCCTGCATCTGCAATCGAACGCCGAATACGAGTTGATCGAGCGCATTCACGCCGCTCGCGACGAAGACGTCGACTTCATCCTGATCAATCCGGCTGCCTTCACCCACACCAGCGTCGCATTACGTGACGCGCTGCTGGCCGTGAGCATCCCATTCATCGAAGTGCACTTGTCCAACGTGCACAAGCGTGAACCTTTCCGCCATCACTCCTATTTCTCCGACGTAGCGGTAGGAGTGATCTGCGGCCTTGGCGCCAGCGGCTACCGACTGGCATTGGAGGCCGCCCTGGAACAACTCGCCGCTTCCTGACAGGCCTGTGCTCATGCCGGACCTCGAAGACGCGCGCAGCAATGCCCTTTGAACTTACCTGGGAGTCACTGCTTCATGGATATTCGCAAAGTCAAGAAACTGATCGAACTGCTGGAAGAGTCCGGTATCGACGAGCTCGAGATTCACGAGGGTGAAGAGTCCGTACGTATCAGCCGCCACAGCAAGCAAGTCGCGATGCAGCAACCGGTCTACGCGCATGCCCCTGCCGCTCCGGCCCCTGCTCCAGTCGCCGCCGCGCCGGCTGCCGACGCCGCTCCGGCAGCACCGAAGCTGAACGGGAACGTGGTTCGCTCGCCGATGGTCGGCACCTTCTACCGTGCATCCTCGCCGGAGGCCAAGGCGTTCGTCGAAGTCGGCCAGACCGTCAAGAAAGGCGACATCCTCTGCATCGTCGAAGCCATGAAGATGATGAACCACATCGAGGCCGAAATCGGCGGCACCATCGAATCCATCCTGGTGGAGAATGGTCAGCCGGTCGAATACGACCAGCCGCTGTTCACCATCGTTTGAACCGCGGAGAGCCTGCGATGTTGGAAAAAGTACTGATCGCCAACCGCGGCGAAATCGCCCTGCGAGTGCTGCGTGCCTGCAAGGAACTGGGCATCAAGACCGTAGCGGTCCATTCGACTGCCGACCGCGATCTGATGCACGTGTCGCTCGCCGATGAGTCGGTGTGCATCGGCCCGGCCTCCTCCGCTCAGTCCTACCTGAGCATCCCGGCGATCATCGCCGCGGCAGAGGTCACCGGCGCGGACGGCATCCATCCCGGCTACGGCTTCCTGGCCGAGAACGCCGACTTCGCCGAGCAGGTGGAGAAATCCGGCTTCACCTTTATCGGCCCGACCGCCGACGTCATCCGTCTGATGGGTGACAAGGTGTCGGCCAAGCACGCCATGAAGAAAGCCGGTGTACCGACCGTGCCGGGCTCCGATGGCCCGCTGCCGGAAGACGAACAGCTGGCGCTGAAGATCGCCCGTGAAGTCGGCTACCCGGTGATCATCAAGGCCGCCGGCGGCGGCGGTGGTCGCGGCATGCGCGTGGTGCACAAGGAAGAGGATCTGATCGCCTCGGCCAAGCTGACCCGCAACGAAGCCGGTGCAGCCTTCGGCAACTCGATGGTCTACCTCGAAAAATTCCTGACCAACCCGCGCCACGTGGAGATCCAGGTGCTCGCCGACGGCCAGGGCAATGCCATCCACCTGGGTGACCGCGACTGCTCGCTGCAGCGCCGCCACCAGAAGGTGATCGAGGAAGCCCCTGCTCCGCTGATCGACGAAGAAGCCCGCCGCAAGGTCCAGGCCCGCTGCGTCCAGGCCTGCATCGACATTGGCTACCGCGGCGCCGGCACGTTCGAGTTTCTCTATGAAGACGGCAACTTCTACTTCATCGAGATGAACACCCGCGTGCAGGTCGAGCACCCGGTCACCGAGATGGTCACCGGCGTCGATATCGTCAAGGAGATGCTGCTGATCGGTGGCGGCCAGAAGCTGTCGATCAAACAGGAAGATGTAGTCATTCGCGGCCACGCCGTGGAATGCCGCATCAACGCCGAAGACCCGCGCACCTTCATGCCCAGCCCGGGCAAGGTGAAGCACTTCCACGCGCCGGGCGGCAATGGCGTGCGCGTCGATTCGCACCTTTACGACGGTTATGCGGTACCGCCGCACTACGATTCGCTGATCGGCAAGCTGATCACCTTCGGCGCCAACCGCGACGAGGCGATGGGCCGCATGCGCAATGCCCTGGACGAGCTGATCGTCGACGGCATCAAGACCAACGCCCCGCTGCACCGCGACCTGGTGCGCGATGCAGGCTTCTGTAAGGGCGGCGTGAACATCCACTACCTGGAAAAGAAATTGGGTATGGACAAGCACTGAGCCACGGCTCTGCGCTGACACAGGGGCTGCCTTCGGGCAGCCCTTGTCGTTTGTGGCGCCGAATGACAAGGTCGCGCGGAGGTTTTTCACCTATCCCCAAGCACCTGCGGTGGAAAGAACCTTCGCCCCACCTTCTCCCATCCCCTGCACTGGCCGCGACCCACGCCCTCCAGTAAGCTTGCGCGCCTTGCCCCGCCCGTTTCCCAAGAGGCCCCCATGTCCTGGTTGCAGATCCGCCTTGCCATAACCCCCGATCAGGCCGCAGCGCTGGAGGACCAGCTGTTGGCGCTGGGTGCCGTCTCGGTGACGTTCATGGATGGCGAGGACCAGCCGATCTTCGAGCCGGACCTGGGCACCACGCCGTTGTGGAGTCACACCCACCTGCTTGCGCTATTCGAGGCCGATACCGATGCGGACGCGGTACTCGCCCACCTGCGCCTGCTGCGCGGTGGCGAGCTGCCCGAGCACCATATCGAACGCATCGAAGATCAGGATTGGGAGCGCAGCTGGATGGACAACTTCCAGCCGATGCGTTTCGGCCGCCGCCTGTGGATCGTGCCGAGCTGGCATACCGCGCCGGAGCCGGACGCAGTCAACCTGCTGCTCGACCCCGGCCTGGCCTTCGGCACCGGCACCCACCCGACCACTGCGCTGTGCCTGGAGTGGCTGGACGGCCAGGAACTGGCCGGCTGCCGCGTACTCGACTTCGGCTGCGGTTCGGGCATTCTCGGCATCGCCGCACTGCTGCTCGGCGCCGAATCGGCGCTGGGCACCGACATCGATCCACAGGCGTTGGAAGCCTCGCGCGACAATGCCGGCCGCAACGGCCTGCCGGCCGAAGCTTTCCCGGTCTACCTGCCCGAACACCTACCAGCGCAGGCGGTCGACGTGGTGGTCGCCAACATCCTCGCCGGTCCGCTGGTGCAACTGGCAACGCAGATCACCACGCTGGTCAAGCCCGGCGGCCGACTGGCGCTGTCCGGCATTCTTGCCGAACAGGCCGAGCAGGTTCGCCGCGCCTACGAAGGCGCCTTCGATCTCGACCCGACCGCCGACAAGGACGGCTGGGTGCGCATCAGCGGAACCCGCCGCTGAACCGCATCCGCTGTCGCCACGCGACGGGCATGAACTAGACTTGCGAGCAATTTTTGCCGGAACCCCGCATGAGCAGCTTCATCACTCAATGTCCCCACTGCCGCACCAGCTTTCGTGTCAGTCACAGCCAACTCGGCGCGGCGCGTGGCGCGGTGCGTTGCGGGGCCTGCCTTGAAGTGTTCAATGCCGCGCGTCAGCTGCTGGCCGACGAGCATCCGACGCCACCACTTGTCGTCGCCGGCCCGGCGGCTCAGCCGCCTGCGCCGTCTACCGCGCAGAGCGCAGACGAGAGTCGTTGGATCCACGACGATCTGGATCTCGACAGCCTCAACCTCGACGAGGAACTGGCCAAGCTGGAAGCGCAGGAGCGCGAGCTTGCCCAGCGCTTCAGCGAGCCCGCCGGTACGCCGCCGGCAGTCGTTGCTCCGCCGCGCGCCGAGCCGGATGAGCCGGCCGTAGCGGATACACCGCGCGCCACGCCTGAGAGTGACTCACCCGCGCCCATCGAGGCGCCGGAATCGATCGCACCGACCGAAACCACGCCATCCTTCCCGCCGAGCCCCGCTTCGGCAGCGCCCTTGCCGCCCAGCCAGACGGCAACCGCCAGCGAGCGGATCACGGCGATCCACGCCGACGAGACGCCTGCACGTGTGGAGCCCGATATCGGCGGCGCGGACGAAGCCCCGGCCGCGCCAGCACCGGAAGTATCGTCTGCCAACCACACGGCCAATCAGCGCCACGAGCCGGAGCTGGCGAACACACCACTGTTCGAACTCGACGACGAGCCGCTGCAACTCGCCTGGCAGCCACCGCGCAAACGCTGGGGCCGTGGGCTGGCGTGGGGCACGCTGAATCTTCTCGCCCTGCTCGGCCTCGCCGGCCAGTACGTGGCGTACAACTTCGACGAACTGGCGCGCCAGGATCGCTATCGCCCCTGGTTCGAGCGTCTCTGTCCGACGCTGGGTTGCACCCTGCCGAGCAAGGTTGACGTCAGCCAGATTCGCAGTAGCAACCTAGTGGTGCGCAGCCATCCGGACTTTCGCGGCGCACTGGTGGTGGACGCCATCATCTACAACCGTGCGCCCTTCGCCCAACCGTTTCCGTTGCTGGAAATCCGCTTCGCCGATCTCACCGGCAAACTGATTGCAAGCCGCAGCTTCAAGCCCAGCGAATACCTGTCGGGCGAGCTCGCCGGACAGACGGAAATGCCCCCGCAGGTCCCCATCCATATCGCCTTGGATATCCTCGACCCGGGCTCGAAGGCGGTGAACTACAGTCTGAACTTCCGCTCTCCGGAATAGCGCGGCGAGCAGCGTATTCCGCGTCCCGCGCCGGCTTCTAACCATTGGCGATAAGCCGAAGACTGTTCAGAATTTGTTCAAAACCACCTTTAACCCGTCATCCGGAGCGGGTATTATGCCCACCCTTTTTTGCAGTCCCGATCGACCTAACAAGCAGGCTCCAGGCAGGGAATCTTCATGTCAGCGGTACGCATCGGCCCCTACACCTTATCGAATCGTCTGATTCTCGCGCCCATGGCCGGCGTGACCGATCAGCCGTTCCGCCAGCTCTGCCGACGCTTCGGCGCGGGCATGGTGGTCTCGGAAATGCTCACCAGCGACGTGCGCCTGTGGAACAGCCGCAAGTCGCGCCTGCGCATGCCGCATGCCGATGAGCCGGAGCCGCGCTCGGTGCAGATCGCTGGCGGTGATCCGCAGATGCTTGCCGAGGCGGCACGGCGCAACGTCGAGCTGGGCGCACAGATCATCGATATCAACATGGGCTGCCCGGCCAAGAAGGTTTGCAACAAGGCCGCCGGCTCCGCGTTGATGCGCGACGAGCGGCTGGTCGGGCAGATTCTCGACGCCGTGGTCGCCGCCGTCGACGTGCCCGTGACCCTGAAGATCCGCACCGGCTGGGACCGCCAGAACCGCAACGGTTCGACGATCGCGCGGATCGCCGAGCAGAGTGGAATCGCCGCGCTGGCCGTGCATGGCCGTACGCGCGCCGATCTCTATACCGGCGAGGCCGAATACGACACCATCGCGACGATCAAGCAGCAGGTGACCATTCCGGTTTTCGCCAATGGCGACATCGACTCGCCACACAAGGCACGCCAAGTGCTGCAGGCGACCGGCGCCGATGCCCTGCTGATCGGCCGGGCGGCGCAGGGCCGGCCGTGGATCTTCCGCGAGATCGAGCATTTCCTCGACACCGGAGAGCTACTGGCCCAACCATCGTCCGACGCCATCGAAGCCACCGTGCTGCAGCATCTGGACGCTCTGCACGCCTTCTACGGCGATGTCATGGGTGCGCGCATCGCCCGCAAGCACGTCGGCTGGTATCTGCAAACACTGCCGGGCGCCCGGGAATTCCGCGCCCGGTTCAATCACCTGGAAGACAGGGCGGCACAGGCTGCCAGCGTTCGGGCGTTCTTCGCCGAGCAACGATCAAGGCCCGATTCGGGGGATGGACAGGGGGTGGCCGCATGACGCTGTTGAACGAAACCTTGCTAACTGGAACCGCATCCGTGAGCGACAACGTGAACCTAAAGCAGCACCTCAACACGCCGAGCGAAGCGGGGCATACCCTTCGCGGCAGCGTGGAGAAGGCGCTGCACAACTATTTCGCCCGTCTCGAGGGTGCCGACGTCACGGACGTCTACAATCTGGTGCTCTCGGAAGTCGAGGCGCCGCTGCTGGAAACCGTGATGAATTACGTCAAGGGCAACCAGACCAAGGCCTCCGAGCTGCTGGGTCTGAACCGCGGCACCCTGCGCAAGAAACTCAAGCAGTACGACTTGCTGTAACCCGATTCGCTGGATGAAGGGCGCCGCGCCGGCGCCCTTTTTCTTTCAATTCTGTCCTGATGGAATCCGAGATGACCGACCAGACCACCCGCCTTCCCGTCCGCCGCGCGCTGATCAGCGTGTCCGACAAGACCGGCGTCGTCGACTTCGCCCGTGAACTCGCCGCCCTCGGTGTCGAGATCCTCTCCACCGGCGGCACGTTCAAGCTGCTGCGCGAAAACGGCGTCAACGCCGTGGAAGTCGCAGACTACACCGGCTTCCCGGAAATGATGGACGGTCGGGTGAAGACCCTGCACCCGAAGATTCACGGCGGCATCCTCGGCCGGCGCGACCTCGACGGCGCGGTGATGGCCGAGCACGGCATCGCGCCGATCGACTTGGTGGCAGTCAATCTCTACCCGTTCGCCGCCACCGTGGCCAAGCCCGGCTGCACCCTGCCGGATGCCATCGAGAACATCGACATCGGCGGCCCGACGATGGTCCGCAGCGCGGCGAAGAACCATAAGGACGTTGCCATCGTGGTCAACGCCGACGACTACGCCGCGGTGATCGACAACCTGAAGAACGGCGGCCTGACCTACGCCCAGCGCTTCGACCTGGCGCTCAAGGCCTTCGAGCACACCGCGGCCTATGACGGCATGATCGCCAACTACCTCGGCGGCATCGACCAGAACGCGCAAACCCTCAGCACCGAGGGCCGCAGCCTGTTCCCGCGCACCTACAGCATGCAGTTCATCAAGGCGCAGGACATGCGCTATGGCGAGAATCCGCACCAGCAGGCCGCCTTCTACGTCGAGAAGCCGGACGAGGCCTGCGTCGCCACCGCCACCCAGCTGCAGGGCAAGGAACTGTCGTTCAACAACGTGGCCGACACCGATGCCGCGCTGGAATGCGTGAAGAGCTTCGTCAAACCGGCCTGCGTGATCGTCAAGCATGCCAACCCGTGCGGCGTCGCCGTGGTACCGGAAGACGAGGGCGGCATCCGCAAGGCCTACGATCTGGCCTATGCCACCGACAGCGAATCGGCGTTCGGCGGCATCATCGCCTTCAACCGCGAGCTGGACGGCGAGACCGCCCGCGCCATCGTCGAGCGCCAGTTCGTCGAGGTGATCATCGCCCCCCGCATCTCCGCCGAAGCGCGCGCCGTAGTCGCTGCCAAGGCCAACATCCGCCTGCTCGAATGCGGCCAGTGGCCAGCCGAGCGCACCCCGGGTTGGGACTACAAGCGCGTCAATGGCGGCCTGCTGATCCAGAGCCGCGACATCGGCATGATCACCACCGATGACCTGAAAGTGGTCACCAAACGCGCGCCCACGGAGCAGGAAATCCACGACTTGGTGTTCGCCTGGAAGGTGGCCAAGTTCGTCAAGTCCAACGCCATCGTTTACGCCAAGAACCGCCAGACCGTCGGCGTCGGCGCCGGTCAGATGAGCCGCGTCAACTCCGCGCGCATCGCCGCGATCAAGGCCGAGCACGCCGGCCTGCAGGTGCAGGGCGCGGTCATGGCCTCCGATGCGTTCTTCCCCTTCCGCGACGGCATCGACAACGCCGCCAAGGCCGGCATCAGCGCCGTCATCCAGCCCGGCGGCTCGATGCGTGACGAAGAGGTCATCGCCGCGGCCGACGAAGCCGGTATCGCGATGGTCTTCACTGGCATGCGCCACTTCCGCCATTGATCCGCTGGTGGATGGCTTGGGCCATCCACCCTACCCGGAACGCCAGACATCGTAGGGTGGATAACGCTTTGTTTATCCACCAAGCGGGCCGCAGGCCCGCTCCCAACGGGAGAGAGAAATGAACGTTTTGATCATCGGCAGCGGCGGTCGTGAACACGCCCTGGCCTGGAAGGTCGCGCAGGACACACGCGTCGCGAAAGTCTTCGTCGCCCCCGGCAACGCCGGCACCGCCACCGAAGCCAAGTGCGAGAACGTCGCCATCGACGTGCTGGATATCGAGGCGCTGGCCGACTTCGCCGCGAAGAACGTGCAGCTGACCATCGTCGGCCCGGAAGCGCCGCTGGTGAAGGGCGTGGTCGACCTGTTCCGCGCGCGCGGCCTGGACATCTTCGGCCCGACCGCCGCCGCCGCGCAGCTGGAAGGCTCCAAGGCGTTCACCAAGGACTTCCTCGCCCGTCACAAGATTCCCACCGCCGACTACCGGAACTTCACCGAAGTGGAACCGGCGCTAGCCTACCTGCGTGAGAAAGGCGCGCCGATCGTCATCAAGGCCGACGGCCTGGCCGCCGGCAAGGGCGTGATCGTCGCCATGACCCTCGAAGAAGCCGAGGACGCCGTGCGCGACATGCTCTCCGGCAATGCCTTCGGTGACGCCGGCTCGCGGGTGGTCATCGAGGAGTTTCTCGATGGCGAGGAGGCCAGCTTCATCGTCATGGTCGACGGCGAGCACGTCCTGCCGATGGCCACCAGCCAGGACCACAAGCGCGTCGGCGACGGCGACAGCGGTCCGAACACCGGCGGCATGGGCGCCTACTCTCCGGCCCCGGTGGTCACCGCCGAGGTGCACCAGCGCGTGATGGACGAGGTGATCTACCCGACCGTGCGCGGCATGGCGGCCGAAGGCAACGTCTACACCGGCTTCCTCTACGCCGGCCTGATGATCGACAAGAGCGGCGCACCCAAGGTCATCGAGTTCAACTGCCGCTTCGGCGATCCGGAAACCCAGCCGATCATGGTGCGTCTGGAGTCCTCGCTGGTGCTGCTGGTCGAGGCCGCGCTGGCCAAGGCGCTGAACAAGGTCGAGGCGACCTGGGATCCGCGCCCCACCGTGGGCGTAGTGCTGGCGGCTGGTGGCTACCCGGGCGACTACGCCAAGGGTGACGTCATCGAAGGCCTGGCCGATGCCGCGCAACTGGACGGCAAGGTGTTCCACGCCGGCACCGCGCTGAACGCCCAGGGTCAGGTGGTCACAGCCGGTGGTCGCGTGCTGTGCGCCACCGCCATCGGCCGCACGGTGTCCGACGCCCAGCAGCAGGCCTACCGCCTGGCGGAGAAGATCCGCTGGAACGGCATGTTCCACCGGCATGACATCGGCTACCGCGCCATCGCCCGTGAGCGGGGCGAAGGCTGAGCAACCGCTTACTGGAAAACACGCACGGGGCCCGGATTTCGGCGCTCCGTGCGATTACAGCCGATCGGCGGCATGGCTATAATCCGCCGTCACACACATGAAGGGACTTCACCCGTGGGTCGGCTTCGGATCGTCTTCGCATTCATCTTTAGCCTGCTCCTGACTGCGCTGACCCCGCTCTCGGCACACGCGCTCCCATCCCCTTCCACGGCAGTCGATTCCGCCGCGCAACCCTCCAACTGGCGCCTGCTGGTTGACCAGTCGGGCCGCCTGACGCTCAACGAAGTGCTCGCGCAGCGCCCACTGTTCCAACGCCTGGAGAAACTTGCCTACGCTGGCCCGGCCAGTGACGACGCCATCTGGCTGCAGGTCAGTCTGTCTCCCTACACGCAGCCGCACTGGCTGTGGCTGTTTGCGCCACGGGTGCAATATCTCGACTACTACCTCCTGCGCGATGGCGTGCTGGAGCAACACGTGGCCACCGGCGAATTGCGGCCGATGACCTCGCGCCCGCTGCCCGAGCGTGCCTACGTCTTCTCGCTACCCAATGACGATCACCCGCGCGAAGCGTATATCCGCCTGCAGTCCAGCCATCCGGTGATGTCCTGGTTCAGGATTCTCGACGAGGCCGGTCTGGTGGCGCAGGCGCAGCCGGCCTATCTGTTCGGCGCACTGTTCGGCGCCCTGGCGCTGCTCACGGTGTACAACCTGCTGCGTTTCGCCTACACCCGCAGTTACAGCCACATCTGGCTGAGCCTGCTGCACGCCGCCCTGCTCGGCTGCGCCGTGGCCAACCTGGGGCTGCTGGCTGTGTGGCTGCCGCAACTGATCTACAGCCAGCCGCTGATCGCCGACGTGTGCGCACTGATCGCTTGCCTGGCACTGCTGGGGTTCACCCTGGGCTTCTTCGGTCGCCAGCGGCGCAACTGGATCAACTGGCTGCTCGGCATGCAGATCAACCTGGTGCTCATCCTCGCTGGCGCCGTGACGCTGACGCAGTGGCTGTGGCACAGCGGCATCATCTACGCCTGCGTCCTGCTGGCGGCGCTCAGCACCCTGGCGGTGGCAACCTACCATTGGCGGCAGGGTTACCAGCCGGCCCGGCTGGTGGTTGGCGGTCTGCTGCTGTTCAACGCCGGCTTCATCTTCTTCATTCCGGCCTTGCTGGGCTTCGATCAGCTCGACCCGGGCTGGCTTACCGGCGGGCTGTTCAGCCTGACCACGCTCAGCGGCCTGATGCTCAGCTTCGCGCTGCTCGAACGACAACGGCAGGTGCAGGCCGACAGCCGTACCGAACACACCGCCGCGGCGGTGATCAGCGCCGAGCTCAAGACCAAGGCCGACTTCCTCGCCAAGGTCAGCCACGAGATTCGCACGCCGATGAATGGCGTGCTTGGCATGAGCGAACTGCTGCTGGGCACCTCACTGTCGGCCAAGCAGCGCGACTACGTGCAGACGATTCACAGCTCGGGCAACGAGCTGCTTAACCTGATCAACGAAATTCTCGACATTTCCAAGCTGGAATCGGGACAGATCGAACTGGACGACGTGCAGTTCGATCTCCATGCGCTGCTTGAGGACTGCCTGAACATCTACCGTGCCAAGGCCGAACAGCAGAAGGTCGAGCTGATCAGCCTGGTCCAGCCACAACTGCCGCCGGTGCTGGCTGGCGACCCCACGCGCCTGCGCCAGGCCCTGCTCAACCTGCTGGAAAACGCGTTCAAACAGACCGACGAAGGCGAGGTACTGCTGATCGCCGCCATCGAGGAAACCGCCGAGCGACCACGCCTGCGCATTACCGTGCAGGACAGCGGCCGGCCGCTGGAAGCCTACGAGCGCGATGCCCTGCTCAACGCCGCGCTGGACAGCCAGGACTTTCTGGCAGCGACGCGTCACGGCGGGCGCCTGGGCCTGATCATCGCGCGCCAGCTGGTGCAGCTGATGGATGGTGAGCTGGGCGTGCAGACCGGCACCGACCGCGGCAACATCCTCTGGATCAGCCTGCCGCTGGCCAACGAAGGGCTCGCACCGGCCGATTCGGCCCTCGACAGCGCGCTGCAGGGGACGCGCCTGCTGGTGGTCGACGACAACGATACCTGCCGTAAGGTGCTGGTCCAGCAATGCAGCAGCTGGGGACTGGAGGTCAGCGCCGTGGCCTCGGGCAAGGAGGCGCTCGCCCTGCTGCGCACCAAGACGCACCTGAAGGAATATTTCGACGTCGTGCTGCTCGACCAGGACATGCCGGGCATGACCGGCATGCAGCTCGCCACGCGCATCAAGGAAGATTTCAGCCTCAACCATGACATTCTGCTGATCATGCTGACCGGCATGAGCAGCGCGCCGAGCAAGGTCATTGCGCGTAATGCCGGAATCAAGCGCATCCTCGCCAAACCGGTGGCCGGATACACGCTCAAGACCACCCTGGCCGACGAGCTGGCCCAGCGCGACCAGCGCCGCGAGCGAAGTGCCGCCGTCTCGCCGCCGCCCGGAATCGCACCGCTGCAGGTGCCGGATGACTTCCACATTCTCGTCGCCGAGGACAACAGCATCTCCACCAAGGTCATCCGCGGCATGCTCAACAAGCTGCATTTGCAACCGGACACGGCCAGCAATGGCGAAGAGGCGTTGCGCGCGATCCAGTCCCACCCCTACGACCTGGTATTGATGGACTGCGAAATGCCGGTGCTCGATGGCTTCGAAGCCACCCGTCAGTTGCGCCTGTGGGAAGCCGCTCACGATCGCCCGCGTACGCCAGTGGTAGCGCTCACCGCGCATATTCTCAGCGAGCACCGTGAGCGCGCACGTGAGGCCGGCATGGACGGGCACATGGCCAAGCCGGTGGAGCTGTCGCAGCTGCGCGAGTTGATCGAACACTGGATACATATCAAGGCGGCGGGCTCGCTGGCCGAGTAATCTCGCCGCCCGGAGCATTCGCTCATCGCTGTACCCCCTGTCTGCGCCCGTACGTCATCGATCCGGGACGAGGCACTGAACAAAAGCGTCTGCCCGCTGCCGATTAAGCAGTACTGGTGAAAGTCGGCGAAGACATGTAATGCTCTGCGCCCCCCGCCGGGGGTACTCACCACCTGGGCTCGACCCGTCCTGACCGCACCGGCGAAGTAAGGAGCCGAGCGATGATGAAAAAAAGCGATGCCGCCTGGACCCTGTTCGGGCTCGTGGCGGTACTGCTATCGGGCTACCTGCTGTATCACGAAGTCCGCACCATTTCCTTGGACGAGCTCGGCAACAGCCTGCTGGCCATCGGCAAGATGCACTGGCTGCTGGCCGGCGCCGCAACCCTGGGCGCATATGTGGCGCTGGCCTGGTACGACCGCATCGCGATGGCGCATCTGGGCAAACGCATTTCCTGGTGGTTCATCACCCTCTGTTCCTTCACCACCTACGCGCTGGCTCACAACATCGGCGCCTCGGTATTTTCCGGCGCGGTGGTGCGCTACCGCGCGTATCGCAGCAAGGGCCTGACACCACAGGAGATCGGTATTCTCATCGTCTTCTGCTCACTGACCTTTGCGCTCGGCACGCTGCTGGCCTGCGGAGGCGTGCTGCTCGTGCGGCCGGGCGTGCTGGACCGCATCGTCGAAGTTTCGCCGTGGGTCGCGCGCGGACTAGGCGCCCTGCTGCTGGCACTGGTGGGACTCTACGTGTTCGGCTCCTGGCGCCAGCTGGCGCCGTGGCGGCTGGGTAAGTGGCATATCGAATACCCGCGGCTGAAGGTGGTGATACGGCAGCTGATGGCCGGGCCCATGGAGCTGCTGTGCGCGGCGGCAATCATCTATTTCGCCTTGCCGGCCGCCAACAATCCCGGCTATCTGACGATTCTCGGAGTCTTTCTGGCGTCCTTCTCGCTGGCGCTGCTGTCCCACGCGCCCGGCGGGCTTGGCGTGCTCGAAGTGACCTTTCTCGCGGCGCTGCCAGAGGTGCCCACGGCCGACGTACTCGCCGCGCTGATCGTCTTTCGCGGCTTCTACCTGCTGCTGCCGTTTGCCCTGGCGATCCTCGTGGTGCTGGGATTCGAGGCCGGCCAGTGGTCGGCACGCCGCCGCAGCACTTAACCGTCGGCGCAACATTCACTGGCGAAGCTGCACGCCTCGGGCGATCATGCGGCCCTTTCAGCAAGCTGCATCGAAGACATGACCGATACCCTGCACCACGCCGAACACAAGCCGCGTCCGCTGGTCGACCTGGCAATCAGCATCGTGATTCCTTCGCTGATCCTGATGAAGCTCAGCGGCGAGCAGCGCCTGGGCGCCGATGGCGCGCTGCTGCTGGCGCTGGCCTTTCCGCTCGGCTGGGGGCTGTGGGAGCTGGCGCGCTATCGCAAGTTCAACTGGATCGCACTGCTCGGTTTGGTCAGCGTGCTGCTTACCGGGGGCATCGGCCTGCTGCAGCTGGACACGCAATGGCTGGCGATCAAGGAAGCGGCGGTGCCGGGCATCATCGGCCTCGTCGTGCTGGCCTCGACCCGCACCTCCTACCCGCTGATCCGCACGATGCTCTACAACCCCAAGGTGCTCAACGTCGAGAAAATACACGAGCAGCTGGAGCGCAACGGCCAGACCGCGCACTTCGAGGCGCGACTGCTGCGGGCGACCTACCTGCTCAGTGGCACCTTCTTTTTCTCGTCATTCATGAATTACGTGCTGGCCAAATGGATCGTCAACAGCCCGGCCGGGAGCGAGGCCTTCAATGCCGAACTGGGGCGCATGACGCTGCTGAGCTATCCGATGATCGCCATCCCTAGCATGGTGATGATGATGGCGATCTTCTTCTACCTGTGGCGCACCATCCACGGCCTGACCGGGCTGCGTCTGGAGGACATCATCGCGACGCCCCACGAGCGCCGCCCGGAAAAGTGAGGCTGATGGCGTGACGCTGTCAGAACACCAGCTTGAACAGGCCGATCACCACGATCAGGCCGATGATGAAAATGATTCCCGCCGTACCACCGATGAATTTCAACATGCCGTACCTCCGCTTATCGGGTGTCTGTAATTTTGTGACACCCGTGTGTCTGGCATGTTCGCAGCACTCCGCTCGCTGGTAGCGCGGCCCTCTGTCAGACAGCTGCCGGGCGCCGCTCCTGCCGCGCCAGCTCGGCCAGCACCTCGGCGAGGTCGGCATGCCAGTCGTGTGCGGTCAGGCCGAACGTCGCCTCGAAGCGGCTGCAATCGAGCACGGACCAGGCCGGGCGCCGTGCCGGCGTCGGGTATTGCGCCGTGGAGATCGGCGAAAGCCGCGGCACGCGCGCGAGCAGCCCGAGATCGTGCGCCTGGCGGAAGATTTCGCCGGCAAATTCGTACCAGGAGCAGCGCGGCTGCCCGCTGTAGTGATAGAGCCCCCACGCCAGCGTTCCCTGACGCGCGTAACGGCTGGCCAGCTCCAGCAGCACATCGGCAATACGACCGGCCTGTGTCGGACAGCCGACCTGATCGCTGACCACTCCGAGGGCATCACGCTGGCGCGCCAGGCGCAGCATGGTCTTGACGAAATTATTCCCGTGCACGCCGTAGACCCAGCTGGTGCGCAGGATGAGATGCGCCGGCAGACGTTGGGCGATGGCCTGCTCGCCGGCCAGCTTGCTCGCGCCATACACACCGCCGGGGGCGGTGCGATCGGCTTCGCGATAAGGCACGTGCGCATCGCCGGCGAACACGTAGTCGGTCGACAGGTGCAACAGCGGGATGCCCGCCTGGGCCGCCGCCGCCGCCAGATTGGCACAGCCGTCCCGGTTGACCGCGTAGGCCTGCTCGGCGTGGCTCTCGGCGTTGTCGACATGGGTATAGGCAGCGGTATTGATGATCAGCCCCGGCCGTTGCAGCCCTATCTCGCGCGCAATCTGGTCGGCACAGGAGATATCCAGCTGCTGACGCGTACGGCCCAGCGCCACCAGACCGAAGCCGCTGGCACGATCGACCACTTCATGGCCGACCTGACCGCCAGCACCGCATACAAGGATTCGCATTGTTTCTTCGCCTCATGGGGACGGCCGCAACGAGCAGGTCATCCGTACCGAATTCAAAAGGGCGGGCATCGCCTCACGCGACGCTCATGTTCGCGCCATAGGGAAAAGGGACGCGCACCGAACTCACCGCCAACCTGGCTCAATACACCGAACCAGAGCATTCACCGGCTCTTGTGCCGGGCCACGTTGAGGCCAATCGAATCGACCTTTGTTCCGTGCCAGACGCATCCTGCTACAAGTTTTCGCCCAACAGCCGACGAACGCCCGCCGAAACGCCGCTCATGCCAGTACCGCGCCAGCATCGAGCAGCACCGGCAGCGGCCGCTCCAGCCGCAACTCCTCGGGCGATAGCCGCGCTGCGTAGGCCAGCACCTGCACCCCGGCGTCATGCGCCGCGCGCAGAGCGTCCGCATACAGCGGATCGATCTCGCGAGCCGGCCGCACCGCCTCGATATCGGACAGGTTCACGCAGTACAGCTGCACCGCACGCACACCGGCACGCGCCAGTGCCGTCAGTTCGCGCAGATGCCGCGTGCCGCGCGTGGTGACGGCATCGGGAAACGCCGCCACCGCGCTGTCGGCGAAGCCCAGGGTGACGCTCTTGACCTCGACATACGCCGGCCCGTCGGCGTAGTCGAGGCGAAAGTCCACGCGACTGCCCTCCACGCCGTAGGCCACCTCGCGCCTGAGTCCGCTGAAGCCGGCGAGCTCGCCGATCACCCCGCCCAACAGCGCCTCCTCCACCAGCGCGTTGGCGCGTGCGGTGTTCACGCAGGCCAGCCGCCCCTGCGGGGTTTCCACCAGTTCCCAGGTGCCGGGCAGCTTGCGGCGGGGATCCTGACTGCGCTGGAACCACACCCGCGCGCCCTCGCTCATGCAGTTGAGCATCGAGCCTGTATTGGGGCAGTGGATACACAGCTCCTCGCCGGCATCGGTGACGATATCGGCGAGAAAACGTTTGTAGCGGCGTACCAGCCGGCCCGCCTCCAGCGGGCTGGAAAAGCGCATCAGCCCTGCCAGCTCTGCAGCCCGCGCGCGATCCGCGCCACCGCCTGTTCCAGCCGGGGCAGGTCCTGGGTATAGGCGAAGCGCACATGATGGCCGGCCTGATGGCGGCCGAAATCCAGCCCGGGAGTGATCGCGACGAACTCGCGCTCCAGCATGTGCTGGCAGAACGCATAGGCATCGCCGCCGAACGCACTGATATCGGCATACAGATAGAAGGCGCCCTCCGGCTCCACGGCAATGCGGAAGCCAAGCTCGCGCAGCGCCGGCAGGAGGAAGTCGCGCCGACGAGCGAACTCCGCGCGCCGCGCCTCGAGAATCTCCAGCGTCGCCGGTTCGAAACAGGCCAACGCGGCATGCTGGGCCATGCTCGGCGCGCTGATGTAGAGGTTCTGCGCCAGCTTCTCCAGCTCTGCCACCGCACCCGGTGGCGCCACCAGCCAGCCGAGCCGCCAGCCGGTCATGCCGAAGTATTTGGAGAAGCTGTTGAGCACGAAGGCCTCGTCATCGACCTCCAGCACGCTGGCGGCGTCCACGCCATAGGTCAGGCCGTGGTAGATCTCGTCGACAACCAGATGTCCGCCATGCGCCTTCAGTGCGGCCGACAGCGCGGCCAGCTCGTCACGCCCCAGCAGCGTGCCGGTTGGATTGGCCGGCGAGGCGACCAGCGCGCCGACGCTCTGCTTGTCCCAGTAGCGCTCGACCAGCTCCGGCGTGAGCTGGTAACGCACCTCGGGGCCGACGGGCACCAGCTGCGCCGCGCCTTCGACCAGCCGCAGGAAATGCCGGTTGCATGGATAGCCGGGGTCGGCCAGCAGCCAGTGCTTGCCGGGATCGACCAGCAGACTGGCGGCCAGCAGCAGCGCACCGGAGCCGCCGGGAGTAATCAGGATGCGTTCGGGGTCAATAGACAGTCCGTAGCGGCTGGCGTAGAAACCGGCTATCGCCTCACGCAACGCCGGCAACCCGCGCGCCGCGGTATAGCGGGTATGTCCGGCGGCCAGCGCAGCCTGGCCGGCGGCGACGATAGGGGCGGCAGTGGTGAAGTCCGGCTCACCGATTTCCAGGTGGATGACGTCACGGCCCAGTGCCTGCAGCTGATTGGCCCGCTCCAGCAGCGCCATAACGTGAAAAGGTTCGATTGCGCGGCTGCGCGCACTGTAAGAAGCGGTCATCTGACCTACCTGTAGAGGACGAAACGTGGATTCTACCCAAGGTCCCGGGAACGCTGTAGCCACCGACGGGTACGGGAGTAGCGCACCCCGATCCGATCTGGTAAGTTCGCCCGCTTGCAGCCGCAGGGCCGGCACGGGCCGGCAGGGACATATCATCCTGCGCAAATGGACATAGCGAGAGGCGTTCATCCATGCCCATTACCAAAGCAACACCGTCGAGCAAGCAACTGATTCGCGCCTTCGAGCCCTACAAGGAAACCAAGGGCGAGGAATACATGAGCGACAAGATGCGCGCTCACTTCACCGGCATCCTCAACAAGTGGAAGCAGGAGTTGATGGAGGAAGTCGATCGCACCGTGCACCACATGCAGGACGAAGCGGCCAACTTCCCCGATCCGGCCGACCGCGCCAGCCAGGAAGAAGAATTCAGCCTGGAACTGCGTGCTCGCGATCGCGAGCGCAAGCTGATCAAGAAGATCGACGAGACGCTGCAGCTGATCGAAGACAACGAGTACGGCTGGTGCGACTCCTGCGGTGTCGAGATCGGCATCCGCCGGCTGGAAGCCCGCCCCACCGCCACGCTGTGCATCGACTGCAAGACGCTGGCGGAGATCAAGGAAAAGCAGATCGGTTCCTGATCCCGAACGGGGCGCTACGGCGCCCCGCTTCATTTCCAGCCCGCCGCCATGACCTCATCCCGCCCCGCTGATCGCTACATCGGCCGCTTCGCGCCGACGCCCAGCGGTTATCTGCACTTCGGCTCGCTGTTTGCCGCTCTCGCCTCCTACCTCGACGCCCGCGCCGTTGGCGGCGACTGGCTGCTGCGCATGGAAGACATCGATCCGCCACGGGAAATGCCCGGCGCTCAGGCCGCGATTGTCGAAACCCTGCGCCGCTACGGTTTCGCCTGGGACGGCGCCATGCTGCGCCAGAGCCAACGCCAGGCCGCCTACCAGGCGGCCATCGAGCACTTGCTGGACGCCGGCCTGGCCTATGCCTGTACCTGCTCACGCAAGCAGCTGCAGGCATACCCCGGCGCTTATCCGGGTTTCTGCCGCGATGCCGGCCACGACCCGCGTGACGCCGCGATCCGCCTGCGCGTACCGGATCGCGAATACCACTTCTGCGATCGCGTGCAGGGCGAGTACCGCCAGCACCTGGGCCGCGAGGTCGGTGACTTCGTCATCCGTCGGCGCGACGGTCTGGTCGCCTATCAGCTTGCCGTGGTGCTCGACGATGCCTGGCAGGGCGTCACCGACGTGGTGCGCGGGGCCGATCTGCTCGACTCCACGCCGCGCCAGCTGTATCTGCAGGAACTGCTCGGTCTACCGCAGCCGCGCTATCTGCACCTGCCATTGATCATCCAGCCGGACGGCCACAAGCTGGGCAAGAGCTACCGCTCGCCACCGTTGCCCCCCGACGAGGCCAGCCCGTTGCTGTTGCGCGCGCTGCGCGCTCTTGGCCAGCAACCAGCCGCCGAACTCGCCGGCGCCCCGGCGGCAGCGATTCTCGCCTGGGCGGTCGCGCACTGGGACGCCGGGCGCATCCCGCGCACCCGCTCACTGGCCGAGGCGCAGCTGCGGTAGCCCCGACTCGCCGCCAACCTGAAGGTTTTGCCTGCCGCCGGTGGCTTGCCGCTTGCGGCTGCTCTACCATCGACGCACTTCCGACACGAGACCCGGCATGTACATCTACCGACTGGTGCTGCTCCTGGTGGTGGGAATCTATCTGTTTTCCCCGGCGATCATGGACTGGTGGATCGACCCCAACGGTGCCTGGTACCGACCCTACCTGCTGTGGCTGATCCTCATCGTGGTGACCTTCATTCTCCAGAGCCAACGCGATGCAGACGAGCTTTAGCCTCAGCCACCTGGTGCTGATCAGCGCCGCCTACCTGCTGGCGCTGTTCGGCGTCGCCTGGGTCAGCGAGCGCGGCATCATCCCGCGCTGGATCATTCGCCATCCGCTCACCTACACCCTTTCGCTGGGCGTCTATGCCAGCGCCTGGGCCCTCTACGGCACCGTCGGGTTGGCCTATCAGTACGGCTACGGCTTTCTCGCCACCTACTTGGGGGTGTGCGGCGCGTTCCTGCTGGCGCCGGTGCTGCTCTATCCGATTCTGCGCATCACCCGTACCTATCAGCTGGCGTCGCTGGCCGACCTGTTCGCCTTCCGCTTCCGCAGCACCTGGGCCGGCGCGCTGACCACGGTGGTGATGCTGATCGGCATGCTGCCGCTGCTGGCCCTGCAGATTCAGGCGGTGGCCGATGCCATCGGCATCCTCACGCTGGAGCCGATGCAGGAGCGTGTCGCGCTCGGCTACTGCGTCCTGATCATGCTGTTCACCATCCTGTTCGGTGCACGCCACATCGCCGCCCGCGAAAAGCACGAAGGGCTGGTGTTCGCCATCGCCTTCGAATCGGTGGTCAAGCTGCTGACCTTCGGCACGATCGGGCTGTACGCGCTCTATGTGGTCTTCGGTGGGCCGCACCAGCTGGAAATCTGGCTGCTGCAGAATCAGTCGGCGCTGCAGGCCCTGCACACGCCGCTGCAGGAAGGCCCGTGGCGCACGCTGCTGCTGGTGTTCTTCGCCTCGGCCATCGTGATGCCGCACATGTATCACATGACCTTCGCCGAGAACCTCAATCCGCGCGCGCTGGTCAGCGCCAGCTGGGGCCTGCCGCTATACCTGCTGCTGATGAGCCTGGCGGTGCCGCTGATCCTCTGGGCCGGCCTCAAGCTCGGCGTGCGGACCAACCCTGAATACTTCACCCTCGGCCTCGGCCTCACCGCGCAGAACGATGCCCTCGCGCTGATCGCCTTCATCGGCGGGCTGTCGGCTTCCAGCGGACTGATCATCGTCAGTACCCTTGCGCTGTCAGGCATGGCGCTCAACCACCTGGTGCTGCCGCTCTACCAGCCGCCCAGCGAAGGCAATATCTACCGCTGGCTGAAATGGACGCGGCGCAGCCTGATCTTCGCCATCATCATCGCCGGCTACGGCTTCTACCTGCTGCTGGGCGCCGAGCAGGACCTGTCCAACCTCGGCATCGTCGCCTTCGTGGCCACCCTGCAGTTCCTCCCCGGCGTGCTGTCGGTGCTCTACTGGCAGACGGCGAACCGGCGCGGCTACATCACCGGCCTGCTGGCCGGCATCGCCGTCTGGGTGGTGACCATGCTGCTACCGTTAGTGGGCAATCTGGATGGCTTCTACATCCCGCTGTTCAACGTGGTCTATGTGCTCGACGACACCAGCTGGCACTTGGCGGCGATCGCCTCGCTGGCGGTAAACGTGCTGGCCTTCACCCTGGTGTCGCTGTTCACCGACACCAGCACCGAGGAGCAGAGTGCGGCCGAGGCCTGCGCCGTGGAGAACGTGCGCAGGCCGCAGCGGCGCGAGCTGATGGCCGCCTCGCCGCAGGAATTCGCCACCCAGCTGGCCAAGCCACTCGGCGCCAAGACCGCTCAGCGCGAAGTCGAGCAGGCACTGCGTGATCTGCAACTGCCATTCGACGAGCACCGCCCGTACGCCCTGCGTCGCCTGCGCGATCGTCTCGAGGCCAACCTCTCGGGTCTGATGGGGCCGAGCATCGCCCAGGACATCGTCGAAAACTTCCTGCCCTACAAGAGCGCTGCCGAAGGCTACGTCACCGAGGACATCCACTTCATCGAGAACCGGCTGGAGGAATACCACTCGCGCCTGACCGGACTCGCCGCCGAACTCGATGCGCTGCGCCGCTACCACCGGCGAACGCTGCAGGAGCTGCCGATGGGGGTCTGCTCGCTGGCCAAGGATCAGGAGATCCTCATGTGGAACAAGGCGCTGGAAGAACTCACCGACATTCCCGCGCTACAGGTGGTCGGCTCGCGCCTGCCGTCGATCGGCGAGCCGTGGAAAAGCCTGCTGGAGGGCTTCATTCAGCAGCCAGACGAGCACCTGCACAAGCAGCGCCTGTCGTTCAACGGTCATCGTCGCTGCCTCAACCTGCACAAGGCGGCGATCGCCGAGCCGCTGGCGCCGGGCAACAGTGGCCTGGTACTGCTGATCGAAGATCTGACCGAAACCCAGGAGCTGGAAGACCGCCTGGTGCACTCCGAGCGCCTGGCCAGCATCGGCCGCCTCGCCGCTGGCGTCGCCCACGAAATCGGCAACCCGATCACCGGCATTGCCTGCCTGGCGCAGAACCTGCGCGAGGAGCGCGAGCACGACGCCGAAATCACCGAGGCCAGTAACCAGATCATCGAGCAGACCAAACGCGTGTCGCGCATTGTCCAGTCGCTGATGAGCTTCGCCCATGCCGGCGAGCGCCAGCAGCGCGCCTACCCGGTGAGCCTGGCGCAGATCACCCAGGAAGCCATCGCCCTGCTGTCGCTGAATAAGAACCGCACCGAGGTGCAGTTCTTCAACCTCTGCGAACCCGAGCACCTGGCCGAAGGTGATCCGCAGCGCCTCGCCCAGGTGCTGATCAACCTGCTGTCCAACGCCCGCGATGCCTCGCCGCCGGGCGGCATCATCCGCGTCAGCAGCGAAGTCGCCGAGCAGTCTGTGTATCTGATCGTCGAGGATCAGGGCAGCGGCATCTCCAAGGAAATCCAGGGGCGGCTGTTCGAGCCATTCTTCACCACCAAGGACCCGGGCGAAGGGACCGGCCTAGGGCTTGCGCTGGTCTATTCGATCGTGGAAGAGCATTATGGCCAGATCGATATCGACAGCCCGGCCGACCCGATAGCACAGCGCGGCACCCGTTTTCGCATCACCCTGCCGCGGCATGTCGAAGTGCCACATGCCGTAAGTTGAGGAGGCAACCGCAGTAGCGGCCTTCCGGTCGCATCGCCTCCAGACCGTCGAGAGAGTACTGATGTCACACATTCTGATCGTCGAAGACGAAACCATCATCCGCTCCGCCCTGCGCCGTCTGCTCGAACGCAACCAGTACGAGGTCAGCGAAGCCGGTTCGGTACAAGAGGCGCAGGAGCGCTTCAGCATTCCCGGTTTCGACCTCATCGTCAGCGACCTGCGTCTGCCCGGCGCACCGGGTACCGAACTGATCAAGCTGGCCGAAGGCACGCCGGTCCTCATCATGACCAGCTACGCCAGCCTGCGCTCGGCGGTGGACTCGATGAAGATGGGCGCGGTGGACTACATCGCCAAACCGTTCGACCATGACGAGATGCTGCAAACCGTCGCGCGCATCCTGCATGACCGCCAGGAACGCGCCAGCGCAACTGCGGCCGCACCGTCCCCGGCGACCACCAGCACTCCCGCCAGTGCCCAGGGCGACATCGGCATCATCGGCCATTGTCCACCGATGCAGGACCTGTTCGGCAAGATCCGCAAGGTCGCCCCGACCGATTCCAACGTCCTGATCCAGGGCGAGTCCGGCACCGGCAAGGAACTGGTCGCCCGCGCGCTGCATAATCTGTCGCACCGCGCCAAGGCGCCGATGATCTCGGTGAACTGCGCGGCAATCCCGGAAACCCTGATCGAATCCGAGCTGTTCGGCCACGAAAAGGGCGCCTTCACTGGCGCCAGCGCTGGCCGCGCCGGGCTGGTCGAGGCGGCCGATGGCGGCACGCTGTTTCTCGACGAGATCGGCGAGCTGCCGCTGGAAGCCCAGGCACGCCTGCTGCGCGTGCTGCAGGAGGGTGAAATTCGCCGGGTCGGCTCCGTGCAGTCACAGAAGGTCGACGTGCGCCTGATCGCTGCCACCCACCGCGACCTCAAGACGCTGGCCAAGACCGGGCAGTTTCGCGAAGACCTTTATTACCGCCTGCATGTCATCGCGCTGAAGCTGCCGCCACTGCGCGAGCGTGGTAACGATGTGCTGGAAATCGCTCGCGCCTTCCTAGCCCGCCAGTGTCAGCGGATGGGCAACGACAGCATGCATTTCTCCCGCGACGCCGAGCAGGCCATCCGTCATTACAGCTGGCCAGGCAACGTCCGCGAACTGGAGAACGCCATCGAGCGTGCGGCGATTCTGAGCGAGAGTGCGGAAATAGACGCCACGCTGCTGGGCATCGACATCGAGCTCGACGGCTTGGACGACGAATTCGACGAGCCCAGCACCTCGCTGCTGTCGGCGGCCAGCAACGAGCCGACCGAGGACCTCTCGCTGGAAGACTATTTCCAGCACTTCGTCCTCGAACACCAGGACCACATGACCGAGACCGAGCTGGCACGCAAGCTCGGCATCAGTCGCAAGTGCCTGTGGGAGCGTCGCCAGCGCCTCGGCATCCCGCGGCGCAAGTCGAGCACCACCGCGGGCTGAGTTGTTACCGTCCGGCCCATGCGCCGTAACAGAATCGGGATCATCGGTAACGACGATCCCTTTTTTTCGCCTCCCACTTTGCATGAAAAAACTTAACTCTTTGAAAACAAACGATTTTTTAAAAGTGGCACGGCATCTGCTTTATATCCAGCACAACAACAATAACAAGCCGTCCCATAACAAGAACAAAACGAAACGACTCCAGCAAAACAACGATAAGAACGCGGAGGCGCAGCTAACTGATTCTTTTGGAGAGGATTTGCCGAAGGGCTCAACCCCGACGACCAGGCCGAGAACAACAAAAACTGCATTGAGCAGGACCCGCACTGGTTGGATCAACGATCATCGGCAACTCAGCGACCAAAGCAATCCGTTTGCTATTGGTTCCCAAGTAGGGACCTCCCGGAGGCAATGGCCGAAGGGAACAGGCGGAACAACAAAAACAATACGCCTGCACCAATAACAACAAAGCACGCAATATCTTTTATGAGGGGAGCTTCGGCTCCCCTCAGTGCTTTAAGTCCACCGCGTTTTGACACCCCTCTCGCCTTCGTTCAACATCCAGCCTCCCGATGCTAGAATCCGCGCAATTTTCGCGGCTTTCCAAGGCCATCGCCCCCATTCGCCACACAGTGCTTACCCATGCTGAAAAAGCTGTTCCAGTCTTTTCGCTTTCCCCTGCGCCGAATTCCGCCAGCTCGCCGCACCCCCGAAATACTGTCCAGCAGGCAGCACTCTTTGCAGCGCAACGCCATCAGCCGCAATGCGGTGAACGTGGTCCAGCGCCTGCAGCAAGCAGGCTACGAAGCCTATGTAGTAGGTGGCTGCGTACGCGACCTGTTACTGGACCTCGACCCCAAGGACTACGACGTCGCCACCAGCGCCACCCCCGAACAGGTACGGGCCGAATTCCGCAACGCGCGGGTTATCGGGCGCCGCTTCAAGCTGGTACACGTGCATTTCGGCCGCGAGATCATCGAAGTCGCCACGTTCCGCGCCAATCACCCCGAAGAAGACGATGACGAGGACGCCAGTCACCTGGCCGCGCGCAACGAAAGCGGACGCATTCTGCGCGACAACGTCTACGGCACGCTCGACGACGACGCCCAGCGGCGCGACTTCACCATCAATGCGCTGTACTACGACCCGACCAGCGAGCGCATTCTCGATCACACCCACGGTGTGCACGACATCCGCAATCGCCTGATCCGCTTGATCGGCGACCCCGAACAGCGCTACCAGGAAGATCCGGTGCGCATGCTGCGAGCGGTGCGTTTCGCCGCCAAGCTCGACTTCGAGATCGAACGACACAGTGCCGAGCCTATCGCCGAGCTGGCCGACTTGCTCGACGGCATCCCCTCGGCGCGCCTGTTCGACGAAACGCTCAAGCTGTTTCTCGGCGGCAAGGCCGAGCGCACCTTCGAACTGCTGCTCGAATACGACCTGTTCGCCCCACTGTTCCCGGCCAGCGCCGCGGCGCTGGAGCGCAACCCCGAGTATGCCGGCACGCTGATCCGCAACGCCCTGGCCAACACCGACCTGCGCATCCAGCAAGGTAAACCCGTCACGCCGGCGTTCCTGTTCGCCGCCCTGCTCTGGCCCGCGCTGCCGGCACGCGTGCTCGAACTGCAGGACCGCGGCATGCCGCCGATCCCCGCGATGCAGGAAGCCGCACACGACATCATCTGGGAACAGTGCCAGCGCACCGCAATTCCCAAGCGCTTCACCATTCCCATGCGCGAGATCTGGGACATGCAAGAGCGCCTGCCGCGTCGGCAAGGGCGCCGCGCCGACCAGCTGCTGGAAAACCCACGCTTTCGCGCCGGCTATGATTTCCTGCTGCTGCGCGAGAGCGCCGGCGAGAAGACCGGCGGCCTGGGCGACTGGTGGACCGACTATCAGGAAGCCAGCGACAGCGACCGGCGCAGCATGATCCGCAACCTGAGCGGCAAGGACGACGCGGCCCCGCGCAAACGTCGCCGCAGTGGCGGGCGCCGCCGTCGCGGTGCCGACGCCCCGGCCGAATAGATGGAACGGGTCTACATTGGTCTGGGCAGCAACCTGGCCGATCCGCTGCAGCAACTGCGCGGCGCCCTGCAGGCACTCGCCGACCTGCCGTGCACGCAAGTGGTCGGCGTGTCCTCGTTCTATGCCAGCGACCCCCTAGGGCCATCCGATCAGCCGCGCTACGTTAACGCCGTCGCGGCGCTGGCCACCACCCTCGCTCCGCTCGAACTGCTCGACGCGCTGCAGGCGATCGAACTCGCCCAGGGTCGCGAGCGCAAGGCCGAACGCTGGGGGCCGCGCACGCTGGACCTGGATATCCTGCTGTTTGGCGACCGGGTGATCGACGAGCCGCGCCTCCAGGTGCCGCACTATCATCTGCAGGAGCGCGCTTTCGTGCTCTACCCGCTGGCCGAACTGGCGCCCGCCCGCCTGCACCTGGCCGATGGCCGCAACCTCGACGATCTGCTGGCCGCCTGTCCGTACCGCGGTCTGGAGCGTCTCGACGAAACGGTGTAACCGGACGGGTAACGCTGTAACAGCGGGGTAACACTCGCGATTGACTTAGCCACTCGCCGACCGGACTATAAGCGCCCTCTGCCGCGCGCGACGCTTCGTCGCAACGCATCGGCAACCGTGATCCCTCCGAGGCTCGAAGAGGACGGCATTCATGCCAGAGGTAACCCTGACCACGCTGCAAGGGCTCAAGCAGAAGGGCGAGAAGATCGTCATGCTCACCTGCTACGACGCCACCTTCGCCAAGACGGCCTGCGATGCCGGTGTCGAGATGCTGCTCATCGGCGATTCGCTTGGCATGGTCCTGCAGGGACACGACAGCACCCTGCCAGTCACCGTCGCCGACATGGCCTACCATACGGCCAGCGTCAAGCGCGGCAACCGTGGCGCGATGATCGTCGCCGATCTGCCGTTCATGGCCAATGCCACCACCGAGCAGACCCTGAACAACTCGGCGCTGCTGATGCAGGCCGGCGCGCACATGATCAAGCTCGAAGGCAGCGCCTGGCTGGCCGAGTCGATCCGCCTGCTGGCCGAGCGCGGCATCCCGGTTTGCGCGCACATGGGACTGACGCCTCAGGCGGTCAACCTTTTCGGCGGCTACAAGGTGCAGGGCCGCGAAGAAGCCCAGGCGCAGCAGATGCTGGCCGACGCACGCGCCCTGCAAGCCGCTGGCGCCGCCATGCTCCTGCTCGAATGCGTGCCCAGCGAACTGGCCACGCGCATCACCCAGGCGGTCGACATTCCGGTGATCGGAATCGGTGCCGGTAGCGAAACCGACGGCCAGGTGCTGGTCCTGCATGACATGCTGGGCCTGTCGCTGAGCGGCCGCGTACCGAAGTTCGTGAAGAACTTCATGCGCGAGCAGGGCGACATCCCGGCCGCCATCGCCGCCTACGTGCGCGCGGTCAAGACCGTCGAATTCCCCGCAGCCGAACACGGTTTCTCCGCATGAACGTCGTCAAGACCATCGCCGACCTGCGTGCCGCGGTAGCCCGCGCCCGCAGCGAGGGCAAGCGCATCGGCTTCGTGCCGACCATGGGCAACCTGCACGCCGGGCATATCGCCCTAGTGAAGAAGGCCGGCCAACGCGCCGACTTCGTGGTGGCGAGCATTTTCGTCAATCCGCTGCAGTTCGGTCCCAACGAAGATCTAGACAGCTACCCGCGCACGCTGGCGGCCGACCAGACGAAGCTGTTCGATGCCGGCTGCCACCTGCTGTTCGCCCCGGGCGTGGAAGAGATGTACCCCCACGGCCAGGCGCAGCAGACACTCGTGCGCGTGCCCGGTGTTTCCGAAGGACTCTGTGGCGCCAGCCGCCCGGGGCACTTCGACGGCGTCTCGACGGTCGTGACCAAGCTGTTCAACATGGTCCTGCCGGATCTGGCGGTATTCGGCCAGAAGGATTTCCAGCAGCTGGCAGTGATCCGCACGATGGTGCGCGATCTGAACATGCCGGTGCAGATCATTTCCGAGCCGATCGTGCGCGCCGAGGACGGCCTGGCGCTGTCTTCGCGCAACGGTTACCTCAGCAGCGAGGAGCGTGCGATCGCTCCGGTGCTGTATCGCACGCTGTGCGAGATGAAGACGGCCCTGCTCGGCGGACAGCGCGATTACGCCGCACTGATCGCCCAGGGCCAGGCGCAACTGCAAGCCGCCGGGCTGCGGGTGGATTACCTTGAAATCCGCCACGCGCCCGACCTGCAGCCAGCCGATGCGGGCGCACGCGAGCTGGTCATTCTGGTCGCCGCGTTCCTCGGCAAGACCCGCCTGCTGGACAACCTGCTGGTCGACGTCGCCCCCCACTAACCGTCCCGCCCTGTGGCCTTGATCGCACTCAGGGCTTCGGGCACACTCTGCGCCGCTTGCGCACCGGAGGACCCTGCCATGCACGCCATCATGCTCAAGGCAAAACTGCACCGCGCCGTGGTGACTCACTCAGTGCTCGACTACGAGGGCTCCTGCGCCATCGACGGCGACTGGCTCGACCTCGCCGGAATCCGCGAGTACGAACAGATCCAGATATACAACGTCGATAACGGCGAGCGCTTCACCACCTATGCTATCCGTGGCGAGGAAGGTTCGAAGATCATCTCCGTCAACGGTGCCGCGGCACACAAGGCCGGCGTCGGCCATCGCCTGATCATCTGCACCTACGCGCACTACAGCGAAGCCGAACTGGCGAACTTCAAGCCCCACGTGCTGTACATGGGGGCCGATGGCGACCTCAGCCATACCAGCAACGCCATTCCGGTTCAGGTTGCCTGAAGCCAGCCGTACCGTAGCCAATCCGCAGCCCGAAGCGTCCCCCGCTTCGGGCTTTTTTCTTGCCGCAACCTACGGGACGTCGAGCAGGTGGAACACATCGGTCGTTTCGTTGGTCAGAGCAGTCTCGGTGGAACCGGAGTGACCGCCGCCGGCACGGTCCATACCGCTGCCAACCGTGACAGCCGCATTCAGGATGAATGCCGGTGTGCCGATCAAACGGCTGTTGAAGCCACGTAGGCCCCGGCGCATGATCCGTGCGCGCGGAATCGCGATGTCTTCATGGCCCGTCCAAGCAAAGGAAGCCGCCTTACCATGAGCTATTACCAGCACCCGCTCGATGTCACCCGCCTGCCATCCTGGAACGTTCTGGAAGAACACCGCCTGGCCATGCAGCACTTCAACATGCGCGAGGCCTTCGCCGCCGATCCGGCGCGTTTCGAGGAGCTCTCGGTTTCCTGCTGCGGGCTGTTCCTCGATTACTCGAAGAACCTCATCACTCCGCAGACCCGTGCGCTGCTGGTCAACCTCGCGCGCGAGGCGGGCGTCGAGCAGGCCGCCCATGCGATGTTTAACGGTGAGCCGGTGAACGCCTCGGAGAACCGTCCGGCGCTGCATACGGCGCTGCGCCGGCCTATGGGCGACGACCTGATCGTCAACGGCACCAACCTGATGCGCGAGGTGCATGCCGCACTGGCACAAATGACCGACATCGTCGGCCGTATCCACAACAACCTGTGGCGTGGCTACAACGACAAGCCGATCACCGACGTGGTCAACATCGGCATCGGTGGCTCCTTCCTCGGTCCGCAACTGGTGTCCGAAGCGCTGCTGCCGTTCACCCAGCAATCGGGCGTGCGCTGTCATTATCTGGCGAACATCGACGGCAGCGAGTTTCGCGAGGTAACCGCCAACCTCAACGCTGAAACCACGCTGTTCATCGTCTCCAGCAAGTCGTTCGGCACCCTGGAAACCCTGAAGAACGCTCAGGCCGCACGCACCTGGTATCTGGCCCGTGGCGGCACCGAGGAGAAGCTCTATCGCCACTTTATCGCAGTGACCAGCAACAAGCAGGCGGCGATCGATTTCGGCATCCGCGAGAAGAATATCTTCCCGATGTGGGATTGGGTCGGCGGCCGCTACTCGCTGTGGTCGGCGATCGGCCTGCCCATCGCCCTGGCGATCGGCATGCACAACTTCAAGGATCTGCTCTCCGGCGCCTACAGCATGGACCAGCATTTCCTCCACGAACCGTTCGAGACCAACATGCCAGTGCTGCTGGCCATGCTTGGCATCTGGTATCACAATTTCTGGGGCGCACAGAGCTACGCCTTCCTGCCCTACGACCATTACCTGCGCAACTTCGTCAAACACCTGCAGCAGATGGACATGGAGTCCAACGGCAAGAGCGTACGCCAGGACGGCACGCCGGTTTCCTGCAGCACCGGCCCGGTGATCTGGGGCGGCGTCGGCTGCAACGGCCAGCACGCCTACCATCAGCTGCTGCACCAGGGCACGCCGCTGATCCCGGCAGATTTCATCGTGCCGGTAGTTAGCCATAACCCAGTCGCCGACCACCAGGAATGGCTGTACGCCAACTGCTTGTCACAGAGCCAGGCGCTGATGCTCGGCAAGACCCGCGCCGAAGCCGAAGCCGAACTGCGCGCCAAGGGCCTGCCGGAGCGCGAAGTGCAGCGTCTGGCGCCGCACAAGGTGATCCCCGGTAATCGCCCAAGCAACACCCTGGTGCTGGAGAGCATCAGCCCTGGCCGTCTCGGCGCGCTGATCGCGCTCTACGAGCACAAGGTGTTCGTGCAGGGTGTCATCTGGGGCATCAACTCCTTTGATCAGTGGGGCGTGGAGCTGGGCAAGGAGCTGGGCAAGGGCGTCTACGGACGTCTGACCGGCTACGACAGCCCGCCGGCCGAGGACGCCTCGACCCAGGGCCTGATCGACTTCTTCCGCGGCCGTCATCGCGGCTGAGTGTCCATCGCCCGGTGCACCTGCGCCGGGCGATATGATTCCCCCGTCGAAGGTAACGCCGGCATTACGGCCTTGACGCGAGCGCATCGATAGCTGCGCTGGATCGCAAGAGGAACCCGGCGGGCATGCCATACTCCAAGGCATCCAACCGCACGGAATATCCTCGGACATGCCCAACGGAATGAAGCGCGCGCTCACGGTCGTGGTGAGCGCCCTGGTCTGTTACTGCCTGCTCGGCTTCCTCATCCTGCCTGGTGTCGCCCAGCGCATCGCCAACCAGCAGTTGGCGCGCTATGCCACGGCGCCGGCATCGCTGGAACGCATCGAGCTGAATCCCTTTACGCTCGAACTGACCGCCTTCAACCTGAGCATCGGCGAGCCCGGAGCGCGCCAGGTTGCGTTCGAGCGGCTATATCTCAATCTCTCCTGGGACAGCCTGTGGACACGTACCTTGCACCTGGCCGACATCCAGCTCGACAGGCCTGCGGTGCAGGCCGAATTCGATCCGCAAGGCACGCTCAACCTCTCCCGTCTGTTTGAGTTACCGCCCAGTCCCGAGCCCGCTGCCGAGGGCCCGCGCGAGGTCTTTCCCCTGCGCATCGACCGCCTGCGGCTGGCCGATGGCGACGTCGGCTTCCGCGACCTGCGACCGAGCGAAGCCATCGACCTGCGCTATGACGCGCTGAACATCGAACTGCACAACCTGGCGACCCGCTCCGATGGCAGCGCCGACGCCAGCCTGGTGGCTAACGGCCCGAGCGGCGGACGCATCGCCTGGCAGGGGCAGTTCGGTCTGGCGCCGATTACCTCCAGTGGCGAGCTGAAGGCCGACGGCCTGCTGCTCAAGGACATCTGGCCCTACGTGCACGATATCGTCCCGCTACAGCTGCAGGACGGTCGTCTTGACGTGAGCACCGCCTATCGTCTGGATCTGAGCGAAGGCACCCGGCTCCTGCTCGTCAACGCGAAAATCAAGCTTGCGCCGCTGGCCATCGATGATCCCGACGGCAAGGCGCTGATCCGTCTGGAAAGCCTGGAAATCGACGACACCGCACTGGACCTGACCGAACAGCGCATCACCATCGGCAACCTGCGCAGCAGCAAGCTGGAAACCTGGGCGGCACGCAACGCCGACGGCACGCTCGACTGGCAGGCGCTGTTTGCCCGGCCGACGCCATCGCGCGCCGCCACACCGGAGCCGCTGCCGGAAGCCGCTGCCGAAACGCCCGCTGCCGACAGCACCAACGATCCCACTTCCCGCCGCCCATGGCAGGTCTTGGTGCGCAACGCCGAACTGCGCGATTACCGCATCCACCTCGCCGACCGCGTACCCGAGCAGGATGTCGCGCTGGACGTAGGGCCGCTCGACCTGACCCTGCGCGATTTCGACAGCCTCGGCACCTCGCCCTTCCAGCTCGCCTTGCAGAGCGGCATCGGCCGCCAGGGCTCGCTGCAGGCCGAAGGCCAGCTGCAGCTCAGCCCGGCCAGCGGCACGCTCGCCATCAGCACCCGCGATATCGACCTGCGCATCGCCCAGGCCTACCTCAGCCCCTTCGTGCACCTGGAACTGCGCAGCGGTCTGCTCGACAGCCAGCTGAAGGCCGAACTGCAAAGTACCGAGCCGCTGGCATTCTCGGTCACCGGCCAAGCCGACATCACCCAGTTGCACACGCTCGACACCATCGGCAACCGCGATCTGGCGAAATGGGAACGCCTGCATCTTGAAGAGATCGACTACCGCCATCCGCAGAGTCTGAGCATCGCCAAGGTGCAGCTGCAGCAACCCTATGCGCGCTTCATCATCAATCCGGATCTGACCACCAACATCAACGACCTGCTGATCAAGCAACCCGAACCTGCCACCGCTAGCCCGAAGGCCGCGCAACCGGAGCCGGCCAGCGCGCTGCTGGCGCTGCACATCGGCGGAATCGAGATCGCCGACGGTTCCGCAAATTTTGCCGACCTCAGCCTGCGCCCGCCCTTCGGCACAGCGATCCAGGGTCTGAACGGCCGGATCGGCACCCTCGACAACCGCCAGCAAAAACCCGCTGCAGTCGATATCAAGGGCAAGGTCGATCGCTACGCGCCGGTCAGCATCAAGGGCCAGCTCACCCCCTTCGATCCGCTGCAGAGTCTGGATATCGCCACCAGCTTCAAGCAGGTGGAACTGACCACGCTGACGCCCTACTCCAGCAAGTTCGCCGGCTATCGCATCCGCAAAGGCCGGCTGAACCTGGACCTGCATTACCGCATCCAGCAGGGTCAGTTGAATGCTGAGAACAAGGTGGTGGTCGAGCAGCTGCAGCTGGGCGAAAAGGTCGACAGCCCGGACGCAGTCGACCTGCCGATTCGCCTGGCCGTGGCGCTGCTGAAGGACACCAAAGGCACGATCTCGATCGAGCTGCCGGTCACCGGCAACCTCAACGACCCACAGTTCAGCGTCATGCCGATCGTCTGGCAGACCCTGCGCAATCTGGTGCTGCGCGCCGCACAGGCACCGTTCAAGTTCATCGCCGGTCTGGTGGACGGCGATCAAGTCGATCTCAGCCAGATCGCCTTCGCGGCCGGCAGCAGCGAACTGGATGACGAAGCACGCAAGGCACTCGATACCCTGGTCGATGCGCTGCAACAGCGTCCGGGGCTGCGTCTGGAAGTCGAAGGCATGGCGGCGGGTTCCAGCGATGGGCCGCTGCTGGCCGAACAGCGTTTGCAGCGCGAGTATCAGCAGACCCAGTACCGCATTCTCCAGCGCCGCGGCGACAAGGTGCCGGCCGATCCCAGCCTGCTGCAGGTGGAAGAAGAGGACAAGGCCGTGCTGCTCGAAGGCATCTACCGCAGCCGGCTGAAGCAGCAACCGCCAGCACAGTGGAAGGAACTGGAGGACGACGAGCGTGCCGCGCGACTCCGCGAAGCCGTCATCGCCTCCTGGGCACAGAGCAGCGCCCTGCTACGCACCCTGAGTCGCGATCGCGCAGCGGCAATCAAGGGCTATCTGGTGGATCACGGGCTGGACGCCGAGCGGGTGTTCCTACTCGACACCGGCACCACCGAACCGCTGGCCGACGGCCGCGTCGCCACCGCTCTACACCTGGGCAGCGAATGAAAATGAACATGTTTGGAAAATCCTTCCTGTACGGCTTGCTGCTACTCACCTGCTCCGGCGCGGGTGCCGATACGCTACGCTGCGGCAGCCAGCTGGTCAGTACGGGCGACCGGGCCTTCGAAGTCGAGCACAAGTGCGGCCCGCCGGCCCAGCGCGACCTTGTCGGCTATGGCCTGAGCCCCAATGGTCGGCAGGAATTCGTGCTGGAGGAATGGACCTACGGGCCGAACAACGGCACGTTCAGTACCCTCACGTTCGAGGGCAACCGCCTGGTGCGCATCGAGTCGCAGCGCACGCGGTGAAAAAAATTAGGAGTTCGCATGTCCCGCTGTTCCCTGTTTGCTCTGTTCGTCGTGCTGCTGGCCAGCGAGCCGGCAAGCGCCTCGTCCACCTTTCGCTGCAACAGCCGGCTGGTCAGCCTGGAGGCCAGCACGGCGCAGGTTCGCGAGCGCTGTGGCGAACCCAGCAGTAAGGCGATGGTCGGCTACAAGGAAGTCGTCGACGAATACGGCTACCTGCAGGAAGTAGTCGTCGAGGAATGGGTCTATGGCCCCAGTCACGGCATGTACCACTACCTGCGCTTCGAGGGCAATCGCCTGCGCAGCATCGACAGCCAACGCGGCAACTGAATAAAAAACCCCACACGAGGTGGGGTTCCGTCGAGCTTGGCGCCAAATCTTATTCGGCGACCTTCAGACCGTCGGCGGACACGTCGGTCACGCCCTTGATCTGCCGAGCCTTGGCAACTGCGGCTTCCTTCTCTGCCTCGGTCGCAACGGTACCGGACAGCGACACTACGCCGTTCTTGGTTTCGACTTCGATATCCATGCCCGGTGTGGCGTCTTCGGCCAGCAGCGTCGACTTCACCTTGGTGGTGATCCAGGTATCGGAGGCGGCGTCCTTGGCCTCTTCCACATTTTCATTGGCGGCGAGCATGACGGCTTCGGTTTTCTCGATAGCAGGCGTGCTGTCGGCCATTGCCACACCCGCCAGCGGCAGACTGAAGGCGGCAACAACGGCGGCGGCAGTGAGGGAGGTCTGAATCTTTTTCATGATGTCACTCCTGTTTCTCGTGGTTTCCCGGGCATTGCTCCAGCCCGGAGTCAGGAATAACAGCGCAAGCGGCGTGCCAACCGAAGTTACATGGAAATATCGTTTAAATTCAATAGGTTATGAAAATACGAAATCCCGCCAAGACGTGCACTATGCACGCTTGCCCTGTGCCACGCATGCATCTTGCAATCAGCTGCGCAACGAACCCGGGGTGATCCCAGATAACAGAAAAGGCCCCGAAGGGCCTTTTCTGTTCGACTGAATGTCAGGCTCAGACGCCCGATGCCTCTGCCGCTGCGACGTCCTTGATCGAGAGCTTGATGCGACCGCGGTTGTCCACGTCCAGCACCAGCACCTTCACTTCCTGGCCTTCCTTGAGCACGTCGGTGACTTTCTCGATGCGCTGATCGCTGATTTGCGAAATGTGCACCAGGCCGTCCTTGCCCGGCAGGATGTTGACGAAGGCACCGAAGTCGACGATGCGCTCGACCTTGCCGACGTAGATCTTGCCAATCTCGGCTTCGGCTGTAATGCCCAGTACGCGCTGCTTGGCCGCCTCGGCCGCTTCCTTGGTCTCGCCGAAGATCTTGATCGAGCCGTCGTCTTCGATATCGATCGACGCCTTGGTCTCTTCGCAAATGGCACGAATGGTAGCGCCACCCTTGCCGATCACATCGCGGATCTTGTCCTGATCAATCTTCATCGCCAGCATGGTCGGGGCATTGCTCGACAGCTCGCTACGCGACTGGGCAATGACCTGGTTCATCTGGCCGAGGATGTTCAGGCGCGCCTCCAGGGCCTGGCCCAGGGCGATTTCCATGATCTCTTCGGTGATGCCTTGGATCTTGATGTCCATCTGCAGCGCGGTGACGCCCTTGGCGGTACCGGCCACCTTGAAGTCCATGTCGCCCAGGTGGTCTTCGTCACCGAGGATGTCGGTCAGCACGGCGAACTTTTCGCCTTCCTTGACCAGACCCATCGCGATACCCGCGACCGGCGCCTTCATCGGCACACCGGCATCCATCAGCGCGAGCGAAGCACCGCAGACCGAGGCCATCGAGGACGAGCCGTTGGACTCGGTGATTTCCGAGACCACACGGATGGTGTAGGGGAACTCGTCGTCACGCGGCAGCATGGCGGAGACGCCACGACGGGCCAGACGCCCGTGGCCGATCTCACGACGACCGGCGCCGCCCATACGGCCACACTCACCGACCGAGAACGGCGGGAAGTTGTAGTGCAGCATGAAGGCGTCCTTCTTTTCGCCTTCCAGAGTATCGAGCAGTTGGGCGTCACGCGCGGTGCCGAGGGTCGCGACTACCAGAGCCTGGGTCTCGCCGCGGGTGAACAGCGCCGAGCCGTGGGTCTTGGGCAGCACGCCGACTTCGATCTTCAGCGGGCGCACAGTGCGGGTGTCGCGACCGTCGATGCGCGGCTTGCCGTTGACGATGTTCTCGCGAACGGTACGGTATTCCAGCAGACCGAAGGCCTCCTTGACTTCACCGACGCTAGGCTGGCCTTCGCCTTCACCGGCGAAACGGGCAACGACCTGATCGCGCAGCTCGTCCAGACGGCTGTAGCGTTGCTGCTTGATGGTGATGGTGTACGCCTGCGAGATCGCTTCGCCGAACTCGGCCTTGATCGCCGACAACAGGGCAGTATTTTCTACCGGAGCGCTCCACTCCCACGCCGGCTTGCCAGCCTCGGCAGCGAATTCCTTGACGGCCTGGATCACAGCCTGGAACTCCTGGTGGGCGAACAGTACCGCGCCGAGCATCTGGTCTTCGGTCAGCTCTTGCGCCTCGGACTCGACCATCAGCACGGCCTCTTCGGTACCGGCCACGACCATGTCCAGGCTGGAGGCTTTTAGCTGTTCGTAGGTCGGATTCAGCAGATAGCCGGTGCTTTCGTGGAAAGCCACGCGCGCGGCGCCAATCGGACCATCAAACGGGATACCCGAAATGGCCAGCGCTGCCGAGGTACCGATCATCGAGGCGATGTCCGGATCGGTCTTTTTGCTGGTGGAAACGACGGTGCAGACGACCTGCACTTCGTTCATGAAGCCTTCCGGGAACAGCGGACGGATCGGACGGTCGATCAGGCGCGAGGTCAGGGTTTCCTTCTCGGAAGGACGACCCTCACGCTTGAAGAAGCCGCCCGGGATCTTGCCCGCAGCGTAGGTCTTCTCCTGATAGTGCACCGACAGCGGGAAAAAGCCCTTGCTCGGGTCAGCGCTCTTGGCACCGACAACGGTGACCAGCACGCTGACGTCGTCATCGACGGTTACCAGCACGGCACCGGAGGCCTGGCGAGCGATACGGCCCGTCTCGAGGGTTACGGTCGATTGACCGAACTGGAATTGCTTGATTACCGGATTCACGGTTCTTCCTTCTCTTTGTTGCCTTGGGGAAATCGGCGGGAAACTCGGGAGTCGGACCCGGGGTTTCCTGCAGAAAAGCCTGTCGCTTAAAGCCAAAAGCTGGAAGCAAGAACGATGTCCTGCTTCCAGCTTCCGATTTCCAGCGTACAGCTCGGGCGCGTCTTAGCGACGCAGACCCAGACGGCCGATGAGGGCGCTGTAACGAGTGGTGTCCTTACCCTTCAGGTAGTCCAGCAGCTTGCGGCGCTGGTTGACCATACGGATCAGACCACGACGGGAGTGGTGATCCTTGCCGTTGGCCTTGAAGTGGTCCTGCAGCTTGTTGATGTTGGCGGTCAGCAGGGCAACCTGCACTTCCGGAGAACCGGTATCGCCTTCAGCTTGCTTGTACTCGTTAACGATCTGGGCTTTCTCTTCAACGCTCAGTGCCATGATGGGCTCCTTGAGTGAACAGGCCGGGAACGGGTCCCGTGTTTAATAGAGAGGAATGACCGCGCCTGTTGACAGCCACCCTCTGACGCAACGCGCGAACGCGATGCGTACCGGTCATTCCGACCGAATCAGTCGACGCGGCGCGATGCGCCCGTCTTCGCTCACCTCACCGATACCGATGAAGCGTCCGGCGTGATCCTGTACGCGGACCATGCCGTATTTCGGCGCCTCCGGCGCCCGCACTGGCTGCCCGTGCAGCCAGTAATAAGCGCTATGTTCGGACAATTGCAGCAGCGGCCAATGTTCCAGTCCGCTGTCCACCGGTTGCAGGAACCGGTCCAGCGCCTCGGCACCGCCTTCTGCACGCGCTTGCTCCAGAGCCTCGAGTGTCACGGTCTGCGCAAGACTGAACGGCCCGGCCTGAGTCCGGCGCAGCTCGGCGACATGCGCTCCGCAGCCCAGCAGCTGGCCAAGATCTTCGACCAGCGTGCGGATATAGGTACCCTTGCTACACGCCACGGCCAAGCGCGCCTTGTCGCCCTCGAGTGCGAGCAGCTCCAGGCGCGCAATATTAACAGAACGCGGCTCGCGCTCCACCACCTCGCCGGCGCGCGCCAGCTTGTACAACGGCTGGCCGTCACGCTTGAGAGCCGAATACATCGGCGGCACCTGCTGGATGTCGCCGCGAAAGCGCGGCAGCAGCGCTTCGAACTGTTCACGCAAAACCGCCACCGGCTTGCGCTCGAGCACTTCGCCTTCAGCATCCGCCGTCGTGGTAGTGACGCCCAGCTGCATGACCGTCTCATAGGCCTTGTCGGCATCGAGCAGATACTGCGAGAACTTGGTCGCCTCGCCGAAGCACAGCGGCAGTACCCCGGTCGCCAGCGGATCGAGACTTCCGGTATGTCCGGCCTTCTCCGCATTGAGCAGCCAGCGAACCTTCTGCAGCGCCGCATTGGAAGTGAATCCGCGAGGCTTATCGAGCAGGATGATGCCGTTCACATCGCGTCGAACACGCTTGACCTGGACCACGCTTACTCTCCGCTTCCGTCGCTGTGCTTGCGATCTTCGGCGACCGCGCGCTCGATCAGCGAACTCAACTCGACGCCACGACGGATGCTGGCGTCATAGTTGAAATGCAGCTGCGGCACGCTGCGCAGCTTCATGCTCTTGCCCAACTGCATGCGCAGGAAGCCGGCAGCCTCGTTGAGAATGCGCAGGTTATCCCTGACCGCCTCCTCGTTGTCGTCCTGCCCCATGATGGTGATGAAGATCTTCGCGTGGGACAGATCCCGGCTGACGTCAACGCCGGTGATGGTGACCAGGCCCAGCCGCGGATCCTTGATCTCGCGCTGGATCAACTGGGCCAGCTCGCGCTGCATCTGATCGCCGATACGCTGGGTACGGCTGAATTCTTTGGCCATAAAAACTGCCTCTGGCTGCACGCTGCAGGCTTGAAAAATTCGTGATACCGCAAAGCCAAACGGCAAGCGTCAAGTGATCACACTCGACGCTTGCCGCTGGAAGTTTGCAACTCGGATTACAGTGAACGGGCCACTTGGACCTTCTCGAACACTTCGATCTTGTCGCCGACCTTGACGTCGTTATAGCTCTTCACACCGATACCGCATTCCATGCCGGCACGGACTTCCGAGACGTCGTCCTTGAAGCGGCGCAAGGACTCCAGCTCGCCTTCGAAGATCACCACGTCGTCGCGCAGAACGCGGATCGGGCGATTGCGGTGCACCATGCCCTCGGTAACCATGCAACCGGCAACCGCGCCGAACTTCGGCGAACGGAACACATCGCGCACCTCGGCGATACCCAGGATATTCTCGCGCACATCGCTGCCGAGCATACCGGTGAGCGCCTTCTTGACGTCCTCGATGATGTCGTAGATGACGTTGTAATAGCGCATATCCAGGCCTTCGGCCTCGACGATCTTGCGCGCGCCAGCGTCGGCACGCACGTTGAAGCCGAAGATCACCGCATTGGACGCCAGTGCCAGGTTGGCATCGGATTCGGTGATACCACCGACACCGCCACCGACTACGCGCACCTGCACCTCGTCGTTGCCCAGACCGTTGAGCGAGCCCTGGAGCGCTTCGAGCGAGCCGCGTACGTCGGCCTTGAGCACGATGTTGAGCGTCTTCTTCTCGTCCTGCCCCATCGTCTCGAAGATGTTCTCCAGCTTGCCCGCGTGGGCACGTGCCAGTTTCACTTCGCGGAACTTGCCCTGACGGAACAAGGCAACTTCGCGCGCCTTCTTCTCGTCGGCGACCACGGTGAGGTCGTCACCGGCTTCGGGCGTACCATCCAGACCGAGGATTTCCACCGGAATGGACGGACCGGCTTCCTTCACCGGTTTGCCGTTCTCGTCGAGCATGGCGCGCACGCGGCCGAAGTTCACGCCACACAGGACCATGTCGCCTTGGCGCAGCGTGCCGTCCTGAACCAGTACGGTAGCCACCGGGCCGCGGCCCTTGTCCAGGCGCGATTCGACGACCACGCCGCGACCGGGCGCCGACGGCGTAGCCTTGAGTTCGAGAATCTCGGCCTGCAGCAGAACGGCTTCCAGCAACTCGTCGACGCCGGTACCCATCTTCGCGGAAACCGGAATAAACGGCGTGTCGCCACCCCACTCCTCGGGGATCACATCGAGCGCGGCCAAGCCGTTCTTGATGTTGTCCGGATTGGCTTCCGGCTTGTCGATCTTGTTCACTGCAACCACGATCGGCACACCCGCCGCCTTCGCGTGCTGCACGGCCTCCTGGGTCTGCGGCATGACGCCGTCGTCCGCTGCCACCACCAAGATGACGATGTCGGTCGCCTTCGCCCCGCGGGCGCGCATGGCGGTGAACGCCGCGTGACCAGGGGTATCGAGGAACGTAACCATGCCACGCTCGGTTTCGACGTGGTAAGCACCGATGTGCTGAGTAATGCCACCCGCTTCTCCGACCGCAACCTTGGCTCGGCGGATGTAATCGAGCAGGGAGGTCTTGCCGTGGTCGACGTGGCCCATCACGGTTACCACGGGCGCCCGGGTCATCTCCTCGCCTTCGAACTTCAGCAGTTCGGCCAGCTGTTCCTCCAGCGCATTGTCGCTGACCAGCTTGACCTTGTGGCCGAGCTCCTCGGCCACAAGCTGCGCGGTTTCCTGGTCGAGCACCTGGTTGATGGTGACCGGCGAGCCCATTTTGAACATGAACTTGATGACTTCGGCAGCCTTGACCGACATCTGCTGGGCCAGCTCGGCCACGGTGATGGTTTCGCCGATTGAAACTTCGCGTACGACCGGTCCGGTCGGACTTTGGAAGCCATGCGCATTGCGTTTCTTGAGCTTGGACTTGCCGCGACCGCCACGACGGAAGCCGTCGGCGTCGTCCTCGCCACTGCGCACGGTGCGTGTCAGCGGCGCCTTGGTTTTGAGCGACGGGCGATGCTGTGCATGCTTGCGATCACGACGATCGTCGTCGTCGCTGCGCGGCTTCTCGGCACGGCGCGCTTCTTCTTTCTTGCGCTCATCGCTCGGAGCGACCGCGACTGCAACTTCGACAGCTGCCGGCTCGACGGCAACTTCAGCGGCACTGGGCGGAACTGCGGCAACCGTGCTCTGCTCTTGCTGCGCCTGGCGACGGGCTTCTTCCTCGGCACGCACGCGCGCCTCTTCCTCTGCCTTCAAGCGAGCCGCTTCTTCCGCAACGCGCTGCTCTTCCAGTTCGCGCTGCTTCTCGGCCTCGATCTCATCCGGGCTGCGCTTGACGAAGGTTTTCTTCTTGCGCACCTCGACGCTGATGGTCTTGCTGCCGCCAACTTTTAGTTTGGTGGTGGTCTTGCGCTGCAAGGTGATCTTGCGCGGCTCGTCCATCTTGGCGCCGTGACTGCTTTTCAAATGAGCCAGCAGGGCCTGCTTTTCGTTATCGGTCACTACTTGCTCGGCGCTGGTGTGCGGCAGTCCTGCCTCACGCATCTGCTGCAGCAGTCGCTCGACCGGTGTGTCGACCACTTGGGCCAGTTCTTTCACCGTGACTTGCGTCATGCATCTCTCTCCTCAGGCCGCTAATTACTTACTCGAACCAATGGGCTCGGGCGGCCATGATCAGCTTGCCGGCACGCTCTTCATCGATGCCGTCTATGTCGAGCAAGTCGTCGATCGACTGCTCGGCCAGGTCTTCGCGGGTAATCACACCCCGCACAGCCAACTCGACCGCCAATTCTTTGTCCATGCCATCCAGCGCGAGGAGGTCCTCGGCCGGTTGCGCGTCCGCCAGTTTCTCTTCTGTGGCGATAGCCTTGGTCAGCAGGCGATCCTTGGCACGTGTACGCAGTTCGTTGACGATGTCCTCATCGAACCCTTCGATGCCGAGCATCTCCTCCATCGGGACGTAGGCGACTTCCTCCAGAGAGGTGAAGCCTTCTTCGACCAGCACCTGGGCCAGCTCCTCATCGACATCCAGCTCATCGATGAAACTGCGCAGGATGTCGCCGGTCTCTTCCTGTTGCTTGGCCTGGATATCGGCCTCGGTCATCACGTTCAACGTCCAGCCCGTCAATTGGCTGGCTAGACGGACGTTCTGCCCACCGCGACCGATCGCCTGCGCCAAGTTGTCCTCGGCGACAGCGATATCCATCGCGTGCGCATCCTCATCGACGATGATCGCCGCCACTTCCGCCGGCGCCATCGCGTTGATCACGAACTGGGCCGGATTGTCGTCCCACAGAACGATATCCACGCGCTCACCGCCAATTTCGCCGGAAACCGCCTGCACGCGTGAGCCGCGCATGCCGATGCAAGCGCCTTGCGGATCAATGCGCTTGTCCTTGGAACGGACCGCAATCTTGGCGCGCGATCCCGGATCTCGCGACGCACCCATCACTTCGATGAGACCCTCGGCGATTTCCGGCACTTCGATGCGGAATAGCTCGATCAGCATCTGCGGGGCAGTACGCGACAGGATCAGCTGCGGACCGCGGTTTTCCGTACGAATCTCCTTCAGCAGCGCACGCACGCGGGCACCGACGCGGAAGGTCTCGCGAGCGATGATGTCCTCGCGCGCCAGCAGAGCCTCGGCATTGTTGCCCAGATCGACAATCACGCTGTCGCGGGTAACCTTCTTTACCGTTCCGGAAATAATCTCGCCGAGACGATCACGATAGGCTTCGACCACCTGCGCGCGCTCAGCCTCACGTACCTTCTGCACGATGACCTGCTTGGCGGTCTGCGCGGCGATACGGCCGAACTCGATGGACTCGATCTTTTCCTCGAAAAAATCGCCGAGCTTTGCATCCGCCTTGCGCTCCTGCGCCTGATCGAGCGCCAGCTGATAAGCCGGATCCTCAAAATGCTCATCATCGACCACCGTCCAGCGGCGGAAGGTTTCATAGCTGCCGTTTTGGCGGTTGATCTCCACGCGCAGGTCGACTTCGTCCTCGTAGCGCTTTTTGGTTGCAGTGGCCAGAGCCAGCTCCAACGCTTCAAAAATGACACCAGCCGGTACGCCCTTTTCGTTGGACACCGACTCCACAACCAGCAGTACTTCTTTGCTCATCGTACGCCTCGCCTTTCGCAATCCATTGGGGTCCGCGGGATCCGCATTTAGTCAAAACGGGGGACTATGTTGGCCTTGTCGATCAGATCGACAGGCAATAGATACTCATGATCATCAACGAGTATCACCACATCCTGCTCCTCCACCCCGCGGAGAAGCCCTTGGAAATTGCGTCGCCCCTCGAAGGGGGAACGCAGTTTGATTTTTACCTGCTCGCCCACATGGGCGGCGTATTGTTCCAACTTGAACAATGGCCGATCCATACCGGGAGAGGACACCTCAAGGGTGTAATCGACACTGATGGGGTCTTCGACATCGAGCACGCCACTGAGCTGACGGCTGACCTTCTCACAATCGTCGATCAGAATACCGTTGGCGTGATCGATGTAGACTCGCAGCAGCGAATGCCTTCCCTGAGAGAGGAACTCGATACCCCAACATTGATACCCGAGCGCCTCTACCACCGGGGCCAACAAGGCCTGCAACTGTTCTAGCTTGCTCGACATCGAAGTCCCTCGCGCATGCTGTACAAACGAAAAATGGGCGAAACGCCCATCCCTGTGATCGCCTGAAATGCCGACGACCTAGCCTGAAGCCAATAAAAAGCCCCTATACAGGGGCTCTTCACTTCACTGGTTGCGGGGGCTGGATTTGAACCAACGACCTTCGGGTTATGAGCCCGACGAGCTACCAGACTGCTCCACCCCGCGACAAACTGGGCACGAATTGTACGATCATCTTGACAATCGGTCAACCGAAACCCTAATAACAAGAAAGCCCGCACTAGGCGGGCCTACTTGTATGGTACCGAGGAGGGGACTCGAACCCCTACAGCCTATGGCCACTACCACCTCAAGGTAGCGTGTCTACCAATTCCACCACCTCGGCAAAAACCCTTTACTGCTTCTCTTGCACAGGAGGAACGTTACCTGCCGGGTCACGCTCTTCCAGAACCGGAACATCATTTACTGCAGGCTTGCTTGCCGGAACCTCAAGCACCGCTGGATCGGGCAGGCCCGCCTGCGAAATATTGTCAGCCTGCTCCTTGGCAAAAAACGCCAAACCCAGACTTGTCACAAAAAAAACGCCGGCAAGTATAGCAGTAAACCGACTCAGAAAGGTAGTACTACCTTGGCTTCCGAATACGGTAGCCGAAGCACCCGAACCGAATGAGGCCCCCGCATCCGCGCCCTTGCCCTGCTGCAGCAACACCAATACAACCACACCCAGGGCGACCAGCAGATGCACCACGATCACAACAGTCTGCAACATCTGATCACTTCCCCGCAGCACGACAGATCGCGCCAAATTCGTTCGCTTTCAAAGAGGCACCGCCGATAAGCCCGCCGTCTACATCAGCCTGAGCAAACAATGCAACGGCATTGTCCGGCTTGACGCTTCCGCCATAAAGAATCCGCAAGTCACCGGCAATACGCGCATCCCGCTGCGCCACCACCGCTCGAATGGCCGCATGAACCTCTTGCGCCTGCTCCGGCGTCGCAGTCAGCCCGGTACCTATCGCCCAGACCGGCTCATACGCAACCACAGCCGACTCAAACGCCTTCACACCAACCACGTCGAGCACACTATTTAGCTGTTGCGACACCACATCAAGCGTCTTTCCCAGCTGACGATCTTCTAGCACCTCACCAACACAGAGGATGGGCTTCAATCCATTCGCCTGCGCTGAAGAAAACTTTCGACATACAACCTGATCGCTTTCGGCAAACAGCGATCGCCGCTCAGAGTGCCCAACCAGAACCCACGCACAGCCCAAATCACCTAACTGGGCGGCTGACTCTTCGCCGGTAAAGGCCCCAAAACCAGGCTCTGTCGAACAATCCTGCGCTCCCACCGCGATAGCTTCACCCCGGAGATCACTTAAGACCTGCGCAAGATGAATAGATGAAGGCAGAATTACGACATCCACATCACCTGGAAGCTCTTCAAACCGAAGGGAGCCAATCAGCTCTGCGACGCTAGCGCGGGTACCGTTCATCTTCCAGTTACCAGCTACCATCTTGCGGCGCATGCTTTACCTCGTCGGTCAAAGTGGGCGCAGATGTTACTCAACCGCCCCCACCCTGGCAAGCAGATCACGCACAAACTTTTGCTACTACTTTCGCCAACGCCTCAGCATACTCGCGCACCTGCTTCTCATCGTCGCCCTCTACCATGACCCGTACCAACGGTTCTGTACCGGACTTGCGCAGCAATACGCGCCCGCGCCCAGCCATACGCTCAGTAACGTCGTCGCAGGCTGCCTGCACGTCAGGATGTGAAAGTGGATCGATTCCGCCAGCGTAGCGAACGTTTATCAGCACTTGTGGACATTTGTGCCACGCGAGGCGCTCCTGCGCGAGGGATTGGCCTCGGCGACGCAGCGCCAGTACGACTTGCAGCGCTGCAATGATGGCATCCCCGGTTGTCGTATGCTGAGCGCAAACGATATGCCCGGAATTCTCCCCCCCTAGCGGCCAACCACGCTCCAGCATCTCGGCAATGACGTAGCGGTCGCCCACCTTGGCACGCACGAACGGAATCTCGCGCGCCTTCAACGCCAGCTCCAGACCGAGATTGCTCATCAACGTACCCACCACACCACCGCTCAGGCGCTCGCGCTCCTGCAGGTCGGTAGCAATGATGTACAGAAGCTCATCGCCATCCACGACTGCCCCCGTATGATCGACCATCATCACGCGATCGCCATCGCCATCGAAGGCGATACCCATATCGGCGCCGTTCTCGACCACAGCCTTCTGCAACTGGCCGACATGGGTCGAACCGACATCTGCGTTGATATTCAGCCCATCAGGCTGCACGCCAATCACGACCACCTGCGCGCCGAGTTCGCGGAATACACTCGGCGCAACCTTATAGGTGGCGCCATGCGCGCAATCGATAACCAACTTGAGGCCACTGAAATCGGTACTTGTCGGCACGCTGCTCTTGCAGAACTCGATGTAGCGCCCAGCCGCGTCGTTGATCCGCGACGCCTTGCCCAACTGAGCCGATTCGACAACCGTCATCGGCGCATCCAGCAACTCCTCTATCATCAGCTCGACCTCGTCCGGCAGTTTGGTGCCACGACCGGAAAAGAACTTGATGCCATTGTCGTGATGCGGATTGTGCGAGGCGCTGATCACGATACCGGCCTCGGCGTGGAACGTGCGCGTCAGATATGCCACTGCCGGCGTCGGCATCGGCCCCAGCAACAACACATCGGCACCCGCCGCAGACAGCCCGGCCTGCAATGCAGATTCGAACATATAACCGGAAATGCGGGTGTCCTTACCGATCAGGATGCGGCACTTGCCCTGCTTACGAAAAGCCATGCCTGCCGCCCAACCCAGCTTGAGCATGAAATCCGGCGTGATCGGAAACTGCCCGACATGCCCGCGAATTCCGTCCGTGCCGAAGTACTTTCTACCCATGAACACCGTCCCTTTATTCTGCAGATTGGACTGCAGCTATCATTCGAACCACATCAATCGTCTCGGCTACGTCGTGCACGCGAATAATCTGTGCCCCCTTGGTAACCGCTAGCGCTGCCAGTGCGAGGCTGCCATAGAGCCGTTCATTCACCTCGCGCCCGAGCACCTTGCCAATCATGGTCTTGCGCGACACACCGACCAGCAGCGGCCGCCCAAGCGCATGCAGCCGCTCAAGATGCTTGAACAGACTGAGATTGTGTTCGAGCGTCTTGGCAAAGCCGAATCCTGGATCGAGCACGATTCGCTCAGCCTTGATGCCAGCGGCCACACACTCGGCCATTCGCTGTGCGAGGAAATCGCACACCTCGCTGGTCACGTCGGAGTACTGCGGGTCGTCCTGCATATCGCCAGGCTCACCCCGCATGTGCATCAGACAAACTGGCAAGCCAGTATCGAGCGCCGCATCCAATGCGCCGTCGCGACGCAGCGAGCGCACGTCATTGACCAGACCAGCACCAAGCCGCGCAACCTCTCTAATCACCGCCGGAGTCGACGTATCGACAGAAATCACCACGTCCAGCTCGCGCGCAATCGCTTCCACCACCGGCGCCACACGCTCGAGCTCTTCTGTCGGCGAAACCGCACGCGCCCCGGGGCGCGTCGACTCACCACCGACATCAAGCAGCGTTGCGCCGGCACGCACCATCGACTCGGCATGCTTCAACGCCGCATCTTTCAGCGCGTAGCGCCCACCATCGGAGAAAGAATCAGGGGTGACATTCAGAATACCCATCACTTGCGGACGGGTTAAATCAAGAACCCGGCTACCACAGGATAGCCGGGCCACAGACAACGTTTCGCTCATTTGAACGCCTTGAGGCTTAATGTTCGCCGGCCGGGCCTCCGATCGGCGTTTCCGGCCGCCCGCTCTCGGGCTGGGTTGATTTGCCCGACGCCCCCGAACCACCCTGCCAATCACGCGGTTCGCGCGGAGGCCGTCCAGCCATGATGTCGTCGATCTGCTCGGCATCGATGGTTTCGTATTTCATCAGCGCCTCAGCCATCATGTCCAGCCGATCGCGATTATCCGCCAGTATCTGTTTGGCAGTGCCGTAGCAATGATCGATGATGCTGCGCACCTCCTGATCGATCAGCTTGGCCGTCTCGCCCGAAACGTTGGTGTGCTGGCTTCCGGCACTGCGACCGAGGAACACCTCGCCCTCTTCTTCGGCATACATCAGCGGTCCAAGCTTTTCCGAAAGCCCCCACTTGGTGACCATGTTTCGCGCGAGTTGCGTAGCCCGCATGATGTCGTTGGACGCGCCAGTGGTCACACCCTCGAAGCCGAGCGTCATTTCCTCGGCGATGCGCCCACCGAACAGCGAACATATCTGGCTGATCAATGCGCGTTTGGACAGGCTGTAGCGATCTTCTTCAGGAAGAAACATCGTCACGCCGAGCGCGCGACCGCGCGGGATGATCGATACCTTGTAGACCGGATCGTGCTCGGGCACCACGCGACCGACGATTGCGTGCCCCGCCTCGTGATACGCGGTATTGAGCTTCTCCTTTTCGGACATGACCATTGATTTGCGCTCGGCGCCCATCATGATCTTATCCTTGGCCAGCTCGAACTCCTTCATTTCAACGATGCGCTTGTTGGCTCGCGCGGCGAACAACGAGGCCTCGTTGACCAGATTGGCCAGATCGGCGCCGGAGAAGCCTGGAGTACCACGAGCGATCACAGCCGGTTCGACGTTATCGCCCACCGGAACCTTGCGCATGTGCACCTTGAGAATCTGCTCGCGACCGCGGATGTCCGGCAGTCCCACCACGACCTGGCGGTCGAAGCGACCGGGACGCAGCAGGGCCGGATCGAGCACGTCCGGACGGTTGGTGGCGGCGATGACGATGATGCCGTCATTCATCTCGAAACCATCCATCTCCACCAGTAACTGGTTGAGGGTCTGCTCACGCTCGTCATGACCACCGCCTAAACCCGCGCCACGGTGGCGACCCACCGCATCGATCTCGTCGATGAAGATGATGCACGGCGCATGTTTCTTAGCCTGCTCGAACATGTCGCGCACACGGCTGGCGCCGACACCGACGAACATCTCGACGAAGTCGGAACCGGAAATGGTGAAGAACGGTACCTTGGCCTCGCCAGCGATGGCCTTGGCCAGCAGCGTCTTACCGGTACCGGGAGGACCGACCATCAACACGCCGCGCGGAATTCGGCCACCGAGCCGCTGGAACTTGCCGGGATCACGCAAGAATTCGACCAGCTCATGCACTTCCTCCTTGGCCTCGTCACAACCGGCAACATCGGCAAAGGTGGTCTTGACCTGGTCTTCGGACAGCAGGCGCGCCTTGCTCTTGCCAAAGCTCATCGGGCCGCCCTTGCCACCCGCGCCGCCCTGCATCTGCCGCATGAAGAACATGAACACCGCGATGATCACCAGAATCGGGAAGCTCGCCACCAGCAGCTGCGTCCAGATGCTCTGCTGCTCCGGCTGCTTGCCTTCGATGATCACATTGTTGTTGATCAAATCGCCAATCAGGCCATTGTCCTGGATCGCAGGACGAATGGTCTTGAAGGTTTCGCCGTCGCTGCGCTTGCCGATGATCACGAAGCCGTCGACGGTCACACGCTCGACACGGCCATCCTTGACCTGCTCGATGAAGTCGGAATAGTTGAGCGTCTGCGGCTCGTTCGGGCTGGAAAAATTGTTCATCACCGTCACCAGTACAGCGGCGATGATCAGCCACAGGATGAGGTTCTTAGCCATGTCGTTCAAATTCACTACCCTCTGGAGCAGGCCCGTCAGACGGGATCTGCATGACGGCCGGATGCTTGCTCAGCCTAACTTACTACACAACGCGCACGAGCTGACAGCTCGTCTGTAACCCTATATGAAACGGCCCGACCGGCAAAACAGCCCCTGACTATCGCCCGGCCGACTTTCCTCAATCGCCTTCACTCGCCCTGCTGACCCTTGAAACCTCGCGCCAGCAGATATTGCTCACGCGAGCGGTCGCGGGAGGACAGTGGCTTGCGCATCTGCACCTTGTCGAAGTTCTGCCGCACATCCTTCAAATAGGTATCGAAGCCTTCGCCTTGGAATATCTTGATCAGAAAATCGCCACCGGGGCGCAGTACACGCGTGGCGAGATCCAGTGCGAGCTCGCAGAGAAACATCGCGCGCGGCTGATCGGACGCCCTCACTCCACTCATGTTGGGGGCCATATCGGAGATAACAAGGTCCACCGGATGCTCGCCGATGGCCTCGAGAATCTGCGCGAACACCTCGTCCTCGGTGAAGTCGCCTTGAATGAAGGTCACATCGGCGATGCTGTCCATCGGTAGGATATCGGAGGCGATGAGCCGCCCCTTGTCGCCGATAACTCGGCTGGTGACCTGTGACCAACCGCCGGGCGCCGCGCCGAGATCAACCACGGTCATGCCCGGACGCAGGATTCGATCCTTATCTTGAATCTCCAGTAGCTTGTAGCTGGCGCGGGAGCGGTAGCCGTCCCTCTGCGCCATCTTCACGTAGGGATCGTCGAAATGTTCTTTCAGCCAACGCGGGCTGGTCTTGGAGCGTGCCAAGCTGATACCTCATCTGTGCGGCCCCGAACCTGTCGGTTACACTAGCCGCCGTTTTTCAAGGGTTCTGACGCAAGGGTCGAAATATGCCGCTCACCAACGAGCAGAAAAAACACTACAAGTCCATCGGCCACCATCTGAAACCGGTTCTGATCGTAGCCGAAAACGGCCTCAGCGAAGGCGTGCTGGCCGAACTGGAGCGCGCACTGAACGATCACGAACTGATCAAGGTGCAGTTCCGAATCACCGAGCGCGAGGATCGTCACGCGCTGATGGAAGAACTCTGCAAGGCCGCCCGCTGCGAACTGGTCCAGAACATCGGCAAGATGGCGCTGGTCTATCGCAAGAATCCCAAGGCCAACAAGCAGCTCTCCAACATTCACCGCTTCCAGGCCTAACTCTCACAGGGCCTAGCCTTCGCGAATACTCAGCCCTCACGCCCCGGTGGGGGTTGCAGCACCAGCAACAGTCCGCAAAACGCCATCGCCAGATAGCTGAACAGCGACCAGTAATTCGATTCGAAAACACCGCTGCGCTCGATGAAGAAGCTGATGGCCAGTAGCAATGTCGCCAGCAGCAACTGACCGCGCAACTCGGCCGCAAATCGTGCGAGCCCTGTCAGCGGAAGCAGCACCAACGCCTGCAAAACCACGCAGAAACCGGCGAACCCTACCAGCAACGGCCGCAGCGCCTCCGCCAGCTCGTCTACCAGCAGCGGCGCCAGTCCTACCTTGGCCGACGCGGGCAGCACGACGAAGTGCAGCAACCACAGGCCGCCGACCCAGAACGTCTGGGCCAGCAGCCAGGCGATGGTACCGCCGCGCACGGGACGAAGTTCAGATATGACGAACCTCGACGATTTCGTACTCGATCAGTCCGCTAGGCGTCTTCACCGCGACCACATCGCCTTCTTCCTTGCCGACCAACGCGCGGGCGATCGGCGAACTCACCGACAGCTTGCCCTGCTTGATGTCCGCCTCATCGTCGCCGACGATCTGGTAGGTCACCTGCTCGTCGGTTTCGACATTGGCGATATCCACCGTAGCGCCGAAGATCACCTTGCCGGTCGGAGTGATATTGGCGATATCAATGACCTGCGCATTCTGCAGGCGACCTTCGATATCGCGAATCCGCGCTTCGACCATCCCCTGCTGCTCGCGGGCGGCGTGGTATTCGGCGTTCTCCTTGAGGTCACCCAGTTCGCGTGCTTCGGCGATGGCCTGGGTAATCTGCGGGCGCAGTATGGTTTTCAGGTGTTTGAGTTCTTCTTCCAGGGCGCGAGCACCCTGGACGGTCATGGGGAACTTGGTCATGCGTGGATTCCTGCATGGAGATCCTGCAAGCGGCGCACGGTCTTCTCGGGACCGAACTTGAGCGCCTCACAGATCGCCTGACCACCGGCAATGGTAGTGGTGATGCAGATCTTGTGCTGCAGGGCATTGCGACGAATGGAATACGAATCGGCGATCGACTGCCGTCCTTCGGTGGTGTTGATGATCAGTGTGACCTCGTCATTCTTGATCATGTCGACCACGTGGGGCCGCCCCTCGGTCACCTTGTTCACGCGGCGCACCGGCAATCCGGCCGCCTCGATGATGCGCGCCGTACCGGCGGTCGCGACCACCTCGAAGCCCAGCCCGATCAGATCGCGGGCGACCTGCTCGACGTAGGGCTTGTCGTCTTCGCGCACGCTGATGAATGCGCAACCGGAAGTCGGCAGGATTTCGCTGGCACCCAGCTGGGCCTTCGCGAAGGCCTCGGCAAAGCTGTCGCCAACGCCCATCACTTCGCCGGTGGACTTCATTTCCGGGCCGAGGATGGTATCCACGCCGGGGAACTTGGCGAAGGGGAATACCGCTTCCTTGACGCTGAAGAACGGCGGGATGATTTCCTTGGTGAAGCCGATCTCGGCCAGCGTCTTGCCAGCCATGACGCGCGCGGCGACCTTGGCCAACGACTCACCGATACACTTGGACACGAACGGCACGGTGCGCGAAGCACGCGGGTTCACTTCCAGCACGTAGATGTCTTCGCCCTGCACCGCCATCTGCACGTTCATCAGGCCGACCACGTCGAGCTCGAGGGCCATCTTGCGCACCTGCTCGCGGATCTCGTCCTGAATGTGCTGCGGCAGCGAATAGGCCGGCAGCGAACAGGCGGAGTCACCGGAGTGCACGCCGGCCTGTTCGATGTGCTGCATGATCGCGCCGATCACCACCTGCTCGCCGTCGCACACCGCATCCACGTCCACCTCGATGGCGCAGTTGAGGAAGTGATCGAGCAGCACCGGGCTGTCGTTGGACACCTGCACCGCTTCGCGCATGTAGCGCTTGAGCTCCTCTTCCTCGTAGACGATCTCCATCGCGCGGCCGCCGAGTACGTAGGACGGACGCACCACCAGCGGATAACCGATGGCCTTGGACGCCGCGATGGCTTCTTCCTCGCTGCGTGCGGTGGCGTTCTGCGGCTGGCGCAGGTTCAGGCGCTGCACCATCTGCTGGAAGCGCTCGCGGTCTTCGGCGCGATCGATGGCGTCCGGGCTGGTGCCGATGATCGGCACGCCGGCCTCTTCCAGGGCACGGCAAATCTTCAGCGGCGTCTGGCCACCGTACTGCACGATCACGCCCTTGGGTTGCTCGACGCGGACGATCTCCAGCACGTCTTCAAGGGTCACCGGCTCGAAGTACAGCCGGTCTGAGGTGTCGTAGTCGGTGGAGACGGTTTCCGGGTTGCAGTTGACCATGATGGTCTCGTAACCGTCTTCACGCATGGCCAGCGCGGCGTGCACGCAGCAGTAGTCGAACTCGATGCCCTGGCCGATGCGGTTGGGGCCACCACCGAGAATCATGATCTTGTCGCGGCTCGACGGGTTGGCTTCGCACTCTTCCTCATAGGTCGAGTACATGTAGGCGGTGTCGGTGGCGAACTCGGCGGCGCAGGTGTCGACGCGCTTGTAGACCGGCAGCACCTTGAGCTTGTGGCGGTGGCTGCGCAGGTTCTTCTCGGTCACGCCGAGCAGCTTGGCCAGGCGCGCGTCGGAGAAGCCCTTGCGCTTGAGTTTGTACATCAGATCGCGGTCGATGCTGGACAGCCCTAGGGTCTTGACCTGCTCTTCTTCCTTGACCAGATCCTCGATCTGCACCAGGAACCACGGGTCGATCTTGGTCAGGGCGAATACGTCCTCGACGCTCTTGCCGGCGCGGAAGGCGTCAGCGACGTACCAGATGCGCTCAGCACCCGGCACGGTCAGCTCGCGCTTGAGCGTGCTCTCGGCCTCGGCGTCGGCGAGGTTCAGCTTCGGATCGAAGCCGGTGGCGCCAACTTCCAGACCACGCAGGGCCTTCTGCATGGACTCCTGGAACGTCCGACCGATAGCCATGACTTCACCCACCGACTTCATCTGGGTAGTCAGACGGGCATCCGCCTTGGGGAATTTCTCGAAGGCGAAACGCGGGACCTTGGTCACCACGTAGTCGATCGCCGGCTCGAAGGAGGCCGGGGTGCGGCCGCCAGTGATGTCGTTCTGCAGCTCGTCGAGGGTATAGCCGACGGCCAGCTTGGCGGCGATCTTGGCGATGGGGAAGCCGGTGGCCTTGGAGGCCAGCGCCGAGGAACGCGACACACGCGGGTTCATCTCGATGACGACCATACGGCCGGTGTTCGGGCAGATACCGAACTGCACGTTGGACCCGCCGGTTTCTACGCCGATCTCGCGCAGCACCGCCAGGGAGGCGTTGCGCATGATCTGGTATTCCTTGTCGGTCAGCGTCTGTGCCGGAGCCACGGTGATCGAGTCGCCGGTGTGCACGCCCATCGGATCGAAGTTCTCGATGGAGCAGACGATGATGCAGTTGTCCTTCTTGTCGCGGACCACCTCCATCTCGTACTCCTTCCAGCCGATCAGCGACTCGTCGATCAGCAGCTCGCTGGTCGGCGACAGATCCAGGCCACGCGCGCAGATCTCCTCGAACTCCTCACGGTTGTAGGCGATGCCGCCGCCGGTGCCGCCCATGGTGAACGACGGACGGATGATGCAGGGGAAGCCGACCTTATCGAGCACGCCGTAGGCTTCGTCCATATTGTGCGCGATGCCGGAAACCGGGCACGCCAGGCCGATGTTCTTCATCGCCTTGTCGAAGCGCGAGCGATCCTCGGCCTTGTCGATGGTGTCGGCATTGGCACCGATCATCTCGACGCCGAACTTCTCCAGCACGCCGTGCTTTTCCAGATCCAGCGCGCAGTTCAGCGCGGTCTGGCCACCCATGGTCGGCAGCAGCGCGTCGGGACGCTCCTTCTCAATGATCTTCGCCACGGTGGCCCACTTGATCGGCTCGATATAGGTGGCGTCGGCCATCGCCGGGTCGGTCATGATGGTAGCCGGGTTGGAATTCACCAGGATGACGCGGAAGCCTTCTTCCTTAAGCGCCTTGCAGGCCTGCGCGCCGGAATAGTCGAACTCACAGGCCTGGCCGATAACGATGGGGCCGGCACCGAGGATCAGGATGCTTTTGATATCTGTACGTTTTGGCATTTTATTACTCTCGAATCCTTTGGTCAGTCGGCAGGCTTAGCGGCGCTTGGCCATGGCTTCGATGAAACGGTCGAACAGCGGCGCGACATCGTGCGGGCCGGGGCTGGCCTCGGGGTGGCCCTGGAAACTAAAGGCGACCTTGTCGGTGCGCTCGATGCCCTGCAGGGTGCCGTCGAACAGCGACTTGTGGGTGGCACGCAGATTGGCCGGCAGGCTCGCCTCATCCACCGCAAAACCGTGGTTCTGGCTGGTGATCATCACCACACCGCTGTCCAGATCCTGCACCGGATGGTTGGCGCCGTGGTGGCCGTTCGGCATCTTCATCGTCCGGGCGCCCGACGCTAATGCCAGCAATTGATGGCCCAGGCAGATGCCGAACACCGGAATATCGGTCTCGAGAATTTCCTGAATCGCCTTGATCGCGTAGTCGCAAGGCTCGGGGTCGCCCGGACCATTGGCCAGGAAGATGCCGTCCGGATTGAGCGCCAGCGCTTCGCTAGCCGGCGTCTGCGCCGGCAGCACGGTGACGCGGCAACCGCGCGCGACCAGCATGCGCAGGATGTTCAACTTGACGCCATAGTCATACGCCACCACGTGGTAAGGCAGCTCTGCGGCGGGAACTTCCGGGTGACTGTCGGTCTTCAGATCCCACACACTGGAACGCCACTCGTAGCGCTCGGCGGTGCTGACCACCTTGGCCAGATCCATACCCTTGAGGCCCGGGAAGCTGCGCGCCAGTTCCAGCGCCTTCTCTTCGGTGGCATCCGCACCGGCCAGGATGCAGCCATCCTGGGCGCCTTTCTCGCGCAGGATGCGGGTAAGCCGGCGGGTGTCGATTCCGGCGATGGCGACAGTGCCGTTGGCCTTCAGATAGTCAGGCAGCGACTGCTTGTTGCGCCAGTTGCTGGCCAGCAGCGGCAGATCGCGAATGACCAGGCCGGCCGCCCATACCTGACGGGCCTCGGCATCTTCCGGCGTGGTACCGGTGTTGCCGACGTGCGGATAAGTCAGCGTGACGATCTGCTTGGCGTAGGAAGGATCGGTGAGGATTTCCTGATAGCCGGTCATGGCGGTGTTGAAGACCACCTCGCCAATGGTTTGCCCATCGGCGCCGATGGATTCGCCGCGAAAGATGCTGCCATCGGCTAGGGCCAGAATGGCTGGCGTAGTGGCTGGCTTAGTCAAGAGACCTCCCGTAGATCAAGGCTGGAGCAGACGCAGATTGTAAAAAAGCGGGATGACGTGTGAAGGTCATCCCGCTTTTTATTTGATTCATTTCTGCGCAACTTTTAGTGGACACACTAAAGCGGGAAGCTTACAGAAAATCCACTTTCCGGTCCAGCCAATATAGCCCGCAAGCCGAGCGCGGCCAGACGGGACGGCATCCGCGTGCGCAAAAACTCACTTGAGCCCCAGTACATCCTGCATATCGTAGAGCCCTGCGGGCCGGCCTTCCAGCCAAAGCGCAGCGCGTACCGCGCCCTTGGCGAAGGTCATGCGACTGGAAGCTTTGTGCGTGATCTCCACCCGCTCGCCATCGGCCGCGAACAGTACCGTGTGATCGCCCACCACGTCACCGGCGCGCACCGTGGCGAAACCGATGGTTTCGCGCTGACGCACACCGGTCTGACCTTCGCGGCCGTATACAGCCACCTTCTGCAGATCACGCCCGAGCGCCTCGGCCACCACCTCGCCCATGCGCAGCGCGGTGCCCGAAGGTGCATCCACCTTGTGCCGGTGATGCGCCTCGATGATCTCGATGTCCACCTCGTCGCCCAGCACCCGCGCCGCGGTATCCAGCAGCTTGAGGCAGAGGTTCACACCAACGCTGAAGTTCGCAGCGAAAACGATCGGAATTTCCTTGGCGGCAGCAGCCAGACGCTCCTTTTCCTCTGGCGAGAAGCCGGTGGTGCCGATCACCATCGCCTTGCCAGCACGCCGACAGACCTCGAGATTCTTCAGCGTCACCGAGGGATGAGTGAAATCGATCACCACGTCGAACTCGTCCACCGCTCGCGCCAGATCGCCGCTGAGCGGCACGCCAATACGACCGATCGCCGCCAGCTCTCCCGCGTCGGCACCGACCAGGGTGCTGTCCGGCCGATCCACCGCTGCCGTCAGACCGGCGGCACCCGCCGTCTGTTGCACCGCCTCGATCAGGGTCTTGCCCATGCGCCCGGCGGCGCCCATCACTGCAATACGTCGCATAGCATCAGCTCCAAGCTGCAAGCCCCAAGCGGCGGGCGGTCTCGTCTAGACCACTCGCCGCCTGCAGCGATCAAACATCACCAAAAAAGCGCTTCACGCCCTCGAACCAGCCACTGGCCTTCGGCGAGTGCGATGTGTCGCCCTGCAGCGTGCTGCGGAACTCCTCGAGCAGCTCGCGTTGGCGCCTGCCCAGATTGACCGGCGTCTCGACCACCACCCGGCACATCAGATCGCCTGCCGCGCCACCGCGCACAGGCGCCACACCCTTGCCGCGCAGGCGGAACTGCTTGCCGGTCTGCGTGCCTTCGGGAATCTTCAGCTTGACCCGACCATCGAGCGTCGGCACTTCCAGCTCGCCGCCGAGCGCCGCATCGGCGAAGCTGATCGGCACCTCACAGTACAGATGCTTGCCATCGCGCTGGAAGATCGGGTGCTCGCGCACGTTGACCACCACATACAGATCGCCCGCTGGCCCACCCTGAGTGCCGGCCTCGCCTTCGCCGGACAAACGGATGCGGTCGCCGGTATCGACGCCTGCCGGCACCTTGACCGACAGCGTTTTCTGCTCCTCCACCCGCCCCTGGCCGTGACAGCTGCCGCACGGATCGGAAATCATCTTGCCGCTGCCGTGGCAGCGCGGGCAGGTCTGCTGCACCGAGAAGAAGCCCTGCTGCATGCGCACCTGACCGATACCGCCGCAGGTGGTACAGGTCACCGGACTGGTACCCTTCTTCGCACCGGAACCATCGCAAGTCTTGCACTCGACCAGCGTCGGCACGCGGATGGTGACCGTAGTGCCGCGCACGGCCTCTTCCAGATCCAGCTCCAGGGTGTAACGCAGATCGCTGCCACGCTGCGCGCCGCCCCGCGAGGCACCACGCGCACCGCCGAAGAAGTCGCTGAACACATCGCCGAAGATATCGGAGAAATTGGCACCACCGTAGCCAGCACCCGCGCCGGCCCCCATCTGCGGATCTACACCGGCATGGCCATACTGGTCGTACGCCGCGCGCTTGCTCGCATCGGAGAGCACTTCGTAGGCTTCGTTGGCTTCCTTGAAAGCCTCCTCGGCCGCCTTGTCACCCGGATTGCGGTCGGGGTGATGCTTCATCGCAAGGCGACGATAGGCCTTCTTCAGCTCCGCCTCGCTGGCGCCGCGCTCGACACCCAGCACCTCGTAAAAATCACGTTTGGCCATATGTTTCCTGAACCCTCAAATTCGTGCCCTCCAGACACGCCGACGCGGGAGCAAGCCCCCGCGCAGCGGTTACGCCCGCCCGGCCGAAGCCGGAACGGGTTGGAGCGGAAGCAAGCCGGGGCTTACTTGTTGTCCTTGACCTCTTCGAACTCGGCATCGACCACATCGTCGCCCGCCTGGTCCTTGTCCGCGGCCGGCTGACCTTCGGCGCCCTGCGGCTGCTCGGCATACATCTTCTGCGCCAGCGGCGTGGAGGCCTGGGAGACCGCAGCGATCTTGGCCTCGATCTCAGCCTTGTCGTCGCCCTTGATCGCCAGCTCCAGTTCGCCGATGGCCTTCTCGATGGCCGTCTTGTCATCGGCACTGGCCTTGTCGCCGGCCTCGGTCAGCATCTTGCGAGTGGCGTGGACCAACTGATCGCCCTGGTTGCGGGCGGTCGCCAGCTCCTCGAACTTGCGGTCTTCCTCGGCGTTGGCCTCGGCGTCACGCACCATCTGCTCGATCTCCTCCTCGGACAGACCGGAGTTGGCCTTGATCACGATCGACTGCTGCTTGCCGGTGGCCTTGTCCTTGGCGGACACATGCAGGATGCCGTTGGCGTCGATGTCGAAGGTGACCTCGATCTGCGGCATGCCGCGCGGTGCCGGCGGAATGTCAGCCAGGTCGAAGCGGCCCAGCGACTTGTTCTGCGCCGCCTGCTTGCGCTCGCCCTGCAGCACGTGGATGGTCACGGCGCTCTGGTTGTCATCGGCAGTGGAGAACACCTGCGACTTCTTGGTCGGGATGGTGGTGTTCTTCTCGATCAGCGGGGTCATCACGCCACCGAGGGTTTCGATACCCAGGGTCAGCGGCGACACGTCGAGCAGCAACACGTCCTTGACGTCACCGGCCAGTACCGCGCCCTGAATGGCGGCACCCATGGCGACGGCTTCGTCCGGGTTGACGTCCTTGCGGGCTTCCTTACCGAAGAACTCGGCGACCTTCTGCTGCACCAGCGGCATACGGGTCTGACCGCCGACCAGAATCACGTCATCGATCTTCGACACGTCGATACCGGCATCCTTCAGCGCGATGCGGCAAGGCTCGATGGTGCGCTCGACCAGATCCTCGACCAGCGATTCCAGCTTGGCACGGGAGATCTTCACGTTCAGGTGCTTTGGACCGGACGCATCGGCGGTGATGTACGGCAGGTTGACGTCGGTCTGCTGGCTGGAGGACAGCTCGATCTTGGCCTTCTCGGCGGCTTCCTTCAGGCGCTGCATGGCCAGCGGGTCACCCTTGAGGTTCATGCCGGTTTCTTTCTTGAACTCCTCGACGAGGTAGTCGATCAGCCGGATGTCGAAGTCCTCGCCACCGAGGAAGGTGTCACCGTTGGTGGCCAGCACCTCGAACTGATGCTCACCGTCGACCTCGGCGATCTCGATCACCGACACGTCGAAGGTACCGCCACCCAGGTCATAGACGATTACGGTGTGGTCGCCCTTGGCCTTGTCCATGCCATAGGCCAGCGCCGCCGCGGTCGGCTCGTTGATGATGCGCTTGACGTCCAGACCGGCGATGCGACCGGCGTCCTTGGTGGCCTGACGCTGGCTGTCGTTGAAGTAGGCCGGCACGGTGATGACCGCTTCGGTGACCGGCTCGCCCAGATAATCCTCGGCGGTCTTCTTCATCTTCTTCAGCACTTCGGCGGAAATCTGCGGCGGCGCCATTTTCTGGCCCTTCACTTCCACCCAGGCGTCGCCGTTGTCGGCCTTGACGATGCTGTACGGCACCATCTTGATGTCTTTCTGCACGACGTCTTCTTCGAAGCGACGGCCGATCAGACGCTTGACTGCATACAGGGTGTTCTGCGGGTTGGTGACCGCCTGACGCTTGGCAGACTGACCGACGAGCGTCTCGCCATCATTGGTGTACGCGATGATCGACGGAGTGGTACGGCCGCCTTCGGCGTTCTCGATGACCTTGACGTTGCCGTTTTCCAGAATGGAGACACAGGAGTTGGTGGTCCCCAGGTCGATACCGATGATTTTGCCCATTTAATCTCTCTCCCGAATTTCGATTGGTCCGCGCCTGTTTACCGGCTGCGGTAACACAAAAACGCTTGGCTACCAGATGGGGGTCGCCCGCCCGAATTCAAGCCTGCTCGTCGATCGAAGGCACCGCTTGCGAAGGCGCCTTGCTCACCACGACCATCGCCGGGCGCAACAAGCGGCCATTGAGCAAGTAGCCCTTCTGGAACACCTTGAGCACGCTGCCCGGCTCGGCATGGGTGCTCTCTTCCATCGCCATTGCCTGGTGATGCTCCGGATTGAAGGGCTCGCCATGCGGATCGATCTGCGTCAACTGGTGGCGCGCCAGCGTGTCGAGCAGCAGTTTGAGGGTCAGCTCGAGCCCCTCGCGCACCGGTTTGACCGCTTCGTCGTCCGGCTTCGACAGCTCGAGGCCCCGCTCCAGACTGTCGGCGACGGCCAGCAGATCGCCGGCGAACTTCTCCAGCGCAAACTTGTGCGCCTTCTCCACGTCCTGCTCGGCGCGCCGACGGATGTTCTGCATCTCGGCCGCGACACGCAGCGACTGATCCTGGGCGGCCGCCAACTGCTCTTCGAGCGACTGCACGCGAGCAGCCAGATCGTCGCTGGCAGCAGCCTGATCCTGCTCGTCAAAGGTCTGGTTTTCCAGGTTCTGCTCGTCGGCCATGCGTCCTCCTCCTCTCGATACGATTGCGGGCGAGCGCCCGCGCTTGTGCCGCTATATGGGGGCACCCTCGCGCGGTTCAAGGGCAGGTCGCGCCGACACCGATTGACGCGCGCCAGCCAGTTGCACTCCGTTCACAAATCCAAATCCGTCGGAGGCGTATTGTGGCCGCCCCGAAAAGCACTGTATAAATAGACAGCCTCACAGCCCGGAGCGCATCTATGCTGGTTCATCTTTCGGTTCACAACTACGCCATCGTCGAACACCTGGACCTCGAACTGAAACGCGGCATGAGCGTCATCAGCGGCGAAACCGGCGCGGGCAAATCGATCATGCTCGACGCCCTCGGTCTCGCGCTGGGCGACCGTGCCGACAGCAGCGTGGTACGCCTGGGCGCCGACAAGGCGGACATTCTCGCCAGCTTCGACCTGGACGACATTCCCGACGCCCGCACCTGGCTCGCCGAGCGCGACCTGGACAACGACGGCCCGTGCATCCTGCGCCGGGTCATCACTGCCGAAGGGCGCTCGCGCGGTTACATAAACGGCGCCCCCTGCCCGCAAGGCGATCTCAAGGCGCTCGGCGAACTGCTGATCGACATCCACAGCCAGCACGAGCACCAGTCGTTGCTCAAACCCGACACCCACCGACGCCTGCTCGATGAATACAGCGCCGGCCAGGAGCTTGCCCGCCAGGTGCAACTTGCGGCCCAGCGCTGGCGCCAGACGCAACAGGCGCTCGAACGGCTGAGCAACAGCAGCGACGAGCAACGCGCGCGCCAGCAGTTGCTCAGCTATCAGCTCGAAGAACTGGAAAATCTTGCGCTCGCCGAAGGCGAACTCGAACAGCTGGAACAGGAACACAAGAACCTCGCCAACGCCGGCCAGTTACTGGACGCCTGCCGCCAGGTGACAGAACTGTGCAGCGAGAGCGACGCCGGCAATGTGCTTTCCGCACTGACCTCGAGCCTGCAGCGCCTGGCCGCGTTCCAGAATCAGGCGGGGGCGCTCGGCGAGGCCGTCAACCTGCTGGCCAGCGCGCAGATCCAGGTCGAGGAGGCGGTCGGTGAGCTCAATCGCTTCGTCGATCATTTCGATGCCGATCCTCAACGCCAGCAAGTGCTGGAAGAACGCCTGGACACCATCTATACGCTGGCCCGCAAGCACCGCGTGCAGCCTGTCGACCTGGTCGCGCTGCAGCAGCGCCTGCTGGACGAACTGGAAGGCCTGAACGCGGACGACGAAGCCATTGAACGACTGGGCGAGGAACTGGCGGCCTATGCTCGCCACTACGAGGAAAAAGCCACAGAGCTGAGCCGCATCCGCCAGGCGGCGGCCGGGGAGCTGTCGCTCGCCGTGGAAGCCGAAATCCAGCGTCTGGGCATGCCCGGCGGACGCTTCAGCGTGACGTTGAAACCGGTCGCCGAGGGCGACTACCCGCCCTACGGGTTCGAGCAGGTGGAATTTCTCGTCAGCGCCAACCCCGGGCAGCCGCTACGTCCGCTGGCCAAGGTTGCCTCCGGTGGCGAACTGTCGCGCATCAGCCTGGCGATTCAGGTCATCACCGCGCAGACCTCGCGCGTTCCAACGCTGGTCTTCGACGAGGTAGATGTCGGCATCGGCGGCCCAACTGCGGAAATCGTCGGCCAGCTGTTACGTCGGCTCGGCGAGCGCGGCCAAGTGCTGACCGTTACCCACCTGCCTCAGGTCGCTGCCCAAGGCCACCATCATCTGTTCGTGCACAAGGCCCGCGACAACGAGCAGACGCGTACCGCCGTCGCCGAGCTGCGTGGCCGCGACCGCATCGAGGAAATCGCGCGCATGCTCGGAGGCGTCGATATCACCGAGCAGTCGTTGGCACACGCGCAGCAGATGGTCACAGCAGCGCAGGCCTGACCGCAGGTACGTCACGCATGAAAAAGGCGACTCACGAGTCGCCTTTTTCATTTCGCCGAAGGAGCTCAGTCCTTCTTACGTACGTAAAGCACCAGATTGTGATCGACCAGCTCATAACCATGACGCTTGACGATCTCTTTCTGGAGCTTCTCGATTTCCTGATCGAAGAATTCGATGACCTCGCCACTGTCGACGCAGACCATATGGTCGTGGTGACCGCTATCGGCCAATTCGAATACGGCGTGCCCGCCATCGAAGTTGTGCCGAACCACCAGCCCCGCGGCCTCGAACTGCGTCAGCACGCGATAGACCGTCGCCAATCCGACATCTTCACCCGCCTCCATGAGCGCCTTGTAGACATCTTCCGCACTCATGTGCCGCTGATCCGCGGTATCCAGCATCTGCAGGATCTTGACCCGAGGCAGGGTGACTTTCAGACCAACTTTTCGTAGTTCGTTATTTTCAACCATGGGTGGCTTTCTCGCTGCTGCTGTTTCGCAGCCTCCTTCAATGCAGGTATGATCCGGGTTTCGTTGCCCAGCCAAGATAGTGGAAGTCACCCACCGATGCAAAACACCAAGCTCATGCTGACCAGCCTCACGCTCGTGGGCTTGTTCGCAATCGCCGGTTGTTCTTTTCCCGGGGTTTACAAGGTCGATATTCAACAGGGCAATGTCGTCACGCAGGACATGATAGACCAGTTGCGCCCCGGAATGACCCGCAAGCAGGTGCGCTTCATCATGGGCAACCCGCTGATCACCGACACCTTCCACGCCAATCGCTGGGACTATCTGTACAGCATCCAGCCCGGCGGCAGCGTCCGGCAGCAGGAGCGCGTAAGCCTGGTGTTCGACGGCAGCGACCAACTGGTCGGCCTGGCCGGCGACTTCATGCCAGGCGTCAGCCGCGACGAAGCCATTCTGGGCACCTCGTCGACCACCACCCAGACTCCTGCCGAGCGCGACAACAAGCCGCAACAGACGCAGGAGAAACCCGCGCCGGGCTCGCTGCTGGAACAGATCCAGCGCGAAGTCGATGCCGCCGAGCCGGTGCCGGTGCCGATTCCCGAGCCTCTCGACGTCGAGTGATTAAAAAAAAGCCCGGTTCATACCGGGCTTTTTTATTCCTTCATTTCGGTCTCGGCGTCGTCGCTTTTGCTCTTCGCCGCACGAGCGGCGCGCTGCTTGCGCACCTCTTTCGGATCGGCAATCAATGGCCGATAGATTTCCACCCGCTCACCATCCTCCAGCACTCGCTCATCCGGCTTGGCCACGGCTTTACCGAATATACCCAGCGGTGCATTCGCCAAATCCAGGCCCGGAAAGAACGCATCCATTCCTGACCCCAGCGCCGCGTCGCGGACGGTGGTTCCGGCCGGCACGGTCAGGCGCAGCAGTTTCTGCTTGTCGGCCAGGGCGTAAACTACCTCGATCGCGACTACCGACTTATCCATATAGTTGTTTAGCTCGCTCGCAGAACGCATCGACCAAGGTATTGGCCGCCTGATTGAACAGCGGGCCCAGCGTCGCCTTCACCAGCGGACCGGCATAGTCGAAGGTCAGATCAAGGCTTATTTTGCAGGCTTTCTCGCCGAGCGCCTTGAATTCCCAGATGCCGTGTAGATGACTGAACGGCCCTTCCTCCAGCGTCATCTCGATGCGCTTGCCGGCCTGCAATTCATTGCGCGTCATGAACTTCTGGCTGAGGCCCGCCTTGGCCACGGTCATGCTGGCATGCATCTGCGTGGCGCTGCTGGCCAGCACCTCGGTCGCCGAGCACCAGGGCAGGAATTGCGGATAGCTGGCCACGTCGTTGACCATGTCGAACAGCGCGCCTGCCGGGTACGGCAACAGCGCCGATCGTTGAATATGCGTCGTCATGCAGACCTTCTACTTCTTCATGCGCCAGAAGCGCGACCCGCCGGACCGTCACACAGGAAAGCCGGACTCCCCCGCACCACGGCGCGCGCAAAAAACCGACACATTGTCAGGGATAAGCACGCGCCCCTCAAGTTTCCTGCCGCAACGCCGCCGCTGCTTGTCGCCAGCCGCGATGCGACTGCCTATAATGCGCGCCCTATGGCCAAACAGAAGAAACAGTCCCCCGGGACCATCGCGCTGAACAAGAAGGCGCTACACGATTACTTCATCGAGCAGAAGTTCGAGGCCGGCCTCGTTCTGGCTGGCTGGGAAGTGAAAAGCATGCGCGCCGGCAAGGCGCAGCTGGTCGACAGCTACGTGCTGCTCAAGGACGGCGAGGCCTGGCTGATGGGCGCGCATATCACGCCGCTGACCAGCGCCAGCACCCACGTGATTGCCGATCCGACCCGCACCCGCAAGCTGCTACTGAACAAGCGCGAGCTGGGCAAGCTGTTCGGTGCGGTACAGCAGAAGGGCTACGCCTGCGTGGCGCTGTCGCTGTACTGGAAGAAGCACATGATCAAGTGCGAAATCGCGCTGGCCAAGGGCAAGAAGGAATTCGACAAGCGCCACACCGAGAAGGAGCGCGACTCCGATCGCGAGATCCAGCGAGCGATGCGCACCAAGGGCAAGGACGACTGAGCCTCTCCCCGGTCGAAGCCCCCGTCGCGCGCCCAGAAAGCGCGCCGAACACTCAAGCCTTGTGACCGATCACGCTCCGATCACCGTGTCGACGCTGCGCGCGCGCCAGGCGCTGGGCTTCCTGCTGCCCCTCCGCAAGCACCTCCTGCACATAGTTGATGTGCCGATGAATCACTTCACGCGCCTCGCTGGCGCGCCGGGCCATGATCGCCTCGTACAGCTCGCGATGCTGACGCAACAGCATGTCCCGGGTTTCATCCCGTAAGGCGTACATGCCGCCGATGTTGGTCACCACGTTGCGCTTGAGCAGATCGAACAGGCCGCGAATCGTATGCAACAGCACGGCGTTGTGGCTGGCTTCGGCTATGGCCAGATGAAACTGCGCGTCGGCAGCCCCCTCTTCGGCCCGGGTCACCGTGCCCTCGCGGTCATAGCAGTCCTGCAGAGCCATAAACGCTTCGGTCAGACGCTGCTGATCCACCTCGGTAGCGCGCAAGGCTGCGTAGTAGGCGCAACTGCCTTCCAGCGTGTGACGAAACTCCAGCAGGTCCCGCTGAGCGTCACGATTGTTTTCCAGTAGATGCAGCAACGGATCGCTGAAGGTTGAGCCCAACGATTCGGCAACGAAGTTCCCGCCGCCGTGGCGACTGATCAGCAGGCCCTTGGCCGCCAGCTTCTGAATCGCCTCGCGCAGCGAGGGCCGCGACACGCCGAACTGCTCGGCCAGCGCACGCTCGGCGGGCAGCCGCTCACCGGCCTTGAGCGTGCCCTCGAGAATCATGGTTTCCAGTTGCGCAACGATGTCATCAGCCAGCCGCCGCTGGCGCACCACTCCAACTTCCATCGCGACTCGCTCTCGATTGGTTTGACCACTTTAAGAATTACGTCAGCCTAACGATCAAGGAAACGCCTCGCAACATTGACGCGTACTACCAATGTCTAAAGTTGGCGAATTGACGCACTTGAGCGCGAACTCTTACGCTGGCATTTCGCTGCTGTAAATTGGTATTACCACTTTACAGTGCGTTCCCAACAAGAAGAGGTGCACTCCATGACGCCGTATCGAATCCGCCAATTGCCGCTTGCCGGCCCCCTCCAGCGCCTCGTGACGGCGGGAGTCTGAATCCATGTCAAACGGTCTTCTCGCGTTTCTCGCCTTCTCCCCCATTCTGCTTGCCGCCGTCCTGCTGATCGGCCTGCGCTGGCCGGCCAAGCGCGCCATGCCGCTGGTGTACCTGCTCACCGCGGGTATTGCACTGTATGTCTGGGACATGAGCTTCAACCGCGTACTCGCCTCGACCGTACAAGGTCTGGTGATCACCGCGGGCGTTCTGTGGATCATCTTCGGCGCGATCCTGCTGCTCAATACGCTCAAGCACTCCGGCGGCATCACCGCCATCCGCGCTGGTTTTACCACTATCAGCCCTGATCGCCGCATCCAGGCCATCATCATCGCCTGGCTGTTCGGCTGCTTCATCGAGGGCGCCTCCGGCTTCGGTACGCCGGCGGCCATCGCCGCACCGCTGCTGGTCGCCATCGGCTTCCCAGCCCTGGCTGCGGTCATCCTCGGCATGCTGGTGCAATCGACGCCGGTGTCCTTCGGCGCCGTCGGCACGCCGATCATCATCGGCATCAACGGTGGTCTGGACACCGCTACACTCGGCACCCAACTGACTGCCCAAGGCTCCAGCTGGGCAGCGTTCCTGCAACTGATCACCAGTGAAGTGGCGATTCTCCACGCGCTGACCGGCACCATCATGCCGCTGATCATGGTGCTGATGCTGACCCGCTTCTTCGGCAAGGAAAAAAGCTGGAAGGCCGGCTTCGAAGTCCTGCCGTTCGCCATCTTCGGCGGCCTGGCCTTCACCGTGCCCTACGTCGCCACCGGCCTCTTCCTCGGCCCGGAGTTCCCCTCCCTGCTGGGCGGCTTGATCGGCCTGGCCATCGTCACCAGCGCCGCGCGCGTCGGATTCCTGGTGCCGAAGAAGTCCTGGGATTTCGCTGATGCCAAAGACTGGCCGAGCGAGTGGCTCGGCAGCATCGAGATGAAGCTTGAGGATCTGACCGCCAAGCCGATGAGCACCTTCCGCGCCTGGCTGCCTTACGTGCTGGTCGGCGCGCTGCTGGTGATCAGCCGCACCATTCCGGAAGTCGGCGCCTTCATGAAGTCCATCGTGCTGGTGTTCCCGGATATCCTCGGCGAGGCCGGCATCAAGGCCGACTTCATGCCGCTGTACCTGCCGGGCGGCATTCTGGTCGCCGTGGTTCTCGCCACGTTCTTCCTGCACGGCATGAAGGTTCGCGAGCTGGCCGCCGCCGTCGGCGAATCGAGCAAGGTGCTGGTCGGCGCCGGCTTCGTTCTGCTGTTCACCGTTCCCATGGTGCGCATCCTGATCAACTCCGGCGTCAACACCGCGGAACTGGCGAGCATGCCGATCACCATGGCGCGCTACGTGGCCGACAGTGTCGGCTCGGTCTATCCGCTGCTGGCGCCGAGCATCGGGGCACTGGGTGCCTTCATCGCCGGCTCGAATACCGTCAGCAACATGATGCTTAGCCAGTTCCAGTTCGGCGTCGCGCAGAACCTCGGCATCTCCGGTGCACTGATCGTCGCCGCTCAGGCGGTAGGCGCCGCGGCGGGCAACATGGTGGCGATCCACAACGTCGTCGCCGCTTCCGCTACAGTCGGACTGCTCGGCCGCGAAGGAACTACGCTTCGCAAGACGGTATGGCCGACGCTGTACTACGTTCTGGTCTCGGGCCTGCTGACGCTGATCGCGATCTACGTGGTCGGCGTGACCGACCCGCTGGTCGGAGTGTGATTCAACCGTGAAGTCTTGCCCCGCCTTGCGCGGGGCAAGAGCGTTTCCAACATCCCGCAGTTTGCGGATAACCGGGCCCACCCGGAGACCAAGCCGATGAGCGAACTCTTCTACAACGCCGCGCCGAACGCCACCCGCGTCGCGCCGCCGCTGCCCAAGCCACGCGAGTACCCGGCCAAGCCGACTCAGGTCTACCTGTTCGGTACCTGCGTGGTGGATCTGTTCTATCCCGAGGCTGGCCTGGACGCCATCCGTCTGCTCGAACGCGAAGGACTGACCGTACACTACCCGCAGGGGCAGACCTGTTGCGGCCAGCCGGCCTACACCACCGGCTACACCGACGAAGCACGCAAGGTCGCCCGCGCGCAGCTGGCGCTGTTCGCCAACGACTGGCCGGTGGTAGTGCCCTCCGGCTCCTGTGCCGGCATGCTGCGCCACCATTATCTGGAGCTGTTCAAGGACGAGCCGGAAACGCTCAAGAAGGCACAGGCACTGGCCGAGCGCACCTTCGAGCTGGCCGAGTTCCTGCTCAACGTCTGCCAGGTCGAGTTCAAGGATGCCGGCACGCCGACCAAGGTCGCCCTGCACACCTCCTGCTCGGCCCGCCGCGAGATGAACACCCACCTGCACGGCCGCGCCCTGCTCGCCCAGCTGGGCCAGGTCGAGCGGGTCGAGCATGACCACGAGAGCGAATGCTGCGGCTTCGGCGGTACCTTCAGCGTGCGCATGCCCGACATCTCCGGCGCCATGGTGCTGGACAAGACCCGAGCGCTGAAGGAGTCTGGCGCGCATCAGGTGGTCAGCGCCGATTGCGGCTGCCTAATGAACATCAACGGCTCGTTGGAAAAGCAGCGCGAAGCCCTGCGCGGCCAGCATCTGGCGAGCTTCCTCTGGCAACGCACCGGAGGTGCCCGATGAACGCCGAACAGCGCATCCCCGCGATCCAGATCGAGAACGCCGGTGACCCGGACTTCCGCGCCCGTGCCCGCAAGTCGCTGAAGGACGAGCAGCTGCGGCGCAACTTCCGCACCGCGATGGACTCGCTGATGACCAAGCGCGCCGCGGCGTTCAGCGATGCCGACGAACGCGAGCGGCTGCGCGAGATGGGCAACCATATCCGCGCCCGCGCACTGTCCAAGCTGCCCGAACTGCTCGAGCGGCTGGAAACCAACCTGACCCGCAACGGTGTGCACGTGCACTGGGCGGAGACGGTGGACGAGGCGAACAACATCGTCCTCGAGATCGCCCGTGCTCACGAGGCGCGACAAGTGATCAAGGGCAAATCGATGGTCAGCGAAGAGATGGAGATGAACCATTTCCTCGAAGGCCATGGCATCGAATGCCTGGAATCGGACATGGGCGAGTACATCGTCCAGCTCGACCACGAGAAGCCTTCCCATATCATCATGCCGGCCATCCACAAGAACGCCGGCCAGGTCGCGTCCTTGTTCCACGAGAAACTTGGCGTGGAATACACCAAGGACGTCGACCAACTCATTCAGATCGGCCGCCGCACCCTGCGCCAGAAGTTCTTCGAGGCCGATATCGGCGTCTCCGGCGTGAACTTCGCGGTAGCCGAAACCGGCACCCTGCTGCTGGTGGAGAACGAAGGCAACGGCCGCATGAGCACCACCGTGCCGCCGGTGCACATCGCCGTCACCGGCATCGAGAAGGTGGTGGAGAATCTGCGCGATGTGGTCCCGCTGCTCTCCTTGCTGACCCGCTCCGCGCTGGGCCAGCCCATCACTACCTACGTCAACATGATCTCCGGCCCGCGCAAGGCCCATGAGCTGGATGGCCCGCAGGAAGTGCACCTGATCCTGCTGGACAACGGCCGCAGCCAGGCCTTCGCCGACAGCGAGCTGCGCCAGACGCTCAACTGCATCCGTTGCGGCGCCTGCATGAACCACTGCCCGGTGTACACCCGCGTCGGCGGCCACACCTACGGCGAGGTCTATCCCGGGCCGATCGGCAAGATCATCACGCCGCACATGGTCGGCCTGGACAAGGTGCCGGACCACCCCAGCGCCTCGTCGCTGTGTGGCGCCTGCGGCGAAGTCTGCCCGGTGAAGATTCCGATTCCGTCCATCCTGCGGCGCCTGCGCGAGGAGAACGTCAAGGCGCCGGACGATCCGCACAAAGTCATGCGCGGCCAGGGCAGCAAATACTCGAAGCAGGAACGACTGATCTGGGCCGGCTGGCGCCTGCTCAACACCAGCCCGACGCTGTACCGCGTATTCGGCTTCTTCGCCACCCGCCTGCGCGGCCTGACGCCATCGAACATCGGCCCCTGGACGCAGAACCACAGCGCACCGAAACCCGCCGCCCGCTCGCTGCACGAGCTGGCCAAGGAACACCTGGAGGGCAAACGATGAGCGCCAAGGCCAATATCCTCGCCAAGCTGAAGAAAAGCCTGGAGGGCACCACGCCGATCGTCGATGACTACGACGAGTCGCTGGTCACCCAGCCGTGGAGCTACGCACCCGAGCAGCGCATCGCCCGCCTGCGCCAGCTGATGGAAGCGGTGCACACCGAGATTCACCTGACCACGGACGCCGGCTGGCCCGCCCTGCTGGAACAGCTGCTGCACGACCGCCAGCTACCGAGTCTGCTGATCGCCCCAACCACGCCGTACGGCCAGCGCTTCACCGCGCATTGCGCCGGCCGTGAAGGCCTGCCGACGCTGAAGGCCTACGACCGCCCGGTCGAGGACTGGAAGGACGAGCTGTTCAACGACACCCCGGCGAGCCTCACCGGCACCCTCGGCGCCATCGCCTCCACCGGCAGCCTGATCATGTGGCCGACTCGCGAGGAGCCGCGCCTGATGAGTCTGGTGCCGCCGGTCCATTTCGCCATCCTCAAGGCCAGCGAAATCCACGACAACTTCTACGAGATCCAGCAGAAGTTCCAGTGGGCCGCCGGCATGCCGACCAATGCGCTGCTGGTCTCAGGCCCGTCGAAAACCGCCGATATCGAACAGGTGCTGGCCTACGGCGCCCATGGCCCGAAGGATCTGATCCTGCTGATCCTGGAGGACGCATGAACGCCGCCCTGCCCCTCGAACGCACTCCGCTGCCGGCGGCGTTCCTCGCCGAGGTCGAGCGGCTGATCCCTGCCGAGCGCCGCTTCGACGACCCGCTTTCCACCCTCGCCTTCGGCACAGACGCGAGCTTTTACCGGCTGATCCCCAAGCTGGTGGTGCGCGTCGAATCCGAAGCCGAGGTGATCGCCCTGCTCAAGCTGGCCCACGCGGAAAACGTCCCGGTGACTTTCCGCGCCGCCGGCACCAGCCTGTCCGGCCAGGCGATCAGCGACTCGGTGCTGATCGTGCTCGGCGACAACTGGAACGGCCGCGAGATTCGCAACGGCGGCGAGCAAATCCGCCTGCAGCCGGGCGTGATCGGTGCCAATGCCAACGCCGTGCTCGCACCCTTCCAGCGCAAGATCGGCCCCGACCCGGCCTCGATCAACGCGGCGAAGATCGGCGGCATCGTCGCCAACAATTCCAGCGGCATGTGCTGCGGTACGGCGCAGAACACCTACAAAACACTCGCCGGCCTGCGCGTCGTGCTGGCCGATGGCACCGTGGTCGACAGCGAAGATGCCGCCAGCGTTGCCGCGTTCCGCCAGAGCCACGCCGCCCTGCTCGAGCAGCTGGCCGAGCTGGGTCGCGAAACCCGCGCCAATACCGAACTGGCCGCGAAGATCCGCCACAAGTACCGGCTGAAGAACACCACCGGCTTTTCGCTCAATGCGCTGGTCGACTACGACGAGCCGCTGGACATCCTCAACCACCTGATGGTCGGTTCCGAAGGCACGCTGGGCTTCATCAGCGCAGTGACCTACGACACCGTGCCGGACCATCCGCACAAGGCCAGCGCGCTGGTCGTGTTCCCCGACGTGGAAACCTGCTGCCTCGCCGTGCCGGTGCTCAAGCAGCAACCGGTGTCCGCGGTGGAGCTGCTCGACCGCCGCAGCCTGCGCTCGGTCGAGCACAAGGCCGGCATGCCCGAGTGGGTGAAGGAACTGTCACCGACGGCCTGCGCGCTCCTGATCGAATCACGCGCCGCCAGTCAGTCGCTGCTGCACGAGCAAATCAATCTGATCATGACCTCCATCGCGCACTTCCCGGTGGAGAAACAGGTCGACTTCAGCGAAGACCCGGTGGTCTACAACCAGCTGTGGAAAATCCGCAAGGACACCTTCCCAGCGGTCGGCGCCGTGCGCCAGACCGGCACCACGGTGATCATCGAGGACGTGACCTTCCCTGTCGAGCGCCTGGCCGAGGGCGTCAATCGGCTCATCGAGTTGCTCGACAAGCACCGCTACGACGAGGCGATCCTCTTCGGCCACGCCCTGGAAGGCAACCTGCACTTCGTCTTCACCCAGGGCTTCGATGATCCGGCGCAGGTCGCCCGTTACGAGGCCTTCATGGGCGAAGTGGCACAGCTGGTGGCTGTCGAGTTCGGCGGCGCGCTCAAGGCCGAGCACGGCACCGGGCGCAACATGGCGCCCTTCGTCGAGCTGGAATGGGGCAGCGAGGCCTATGCGCTGATGTGGAAGATCAAGCGCCTGCTCGACCCCGCCGGCATCCTCAATCCGGACGTGGTGCTCTCCGAAGACCCGGACATCCACCTGAAGAATCTCAAGCCGATGCCGGCCGCCGACGAGATCGTCGACAAGTGCATCGAATGCGGCTTCTGCGAGCCGGTCTGCCCATCCAATGGGCTGACCCTGACGCCACGCCAGCGCATCGTCATCTGGCGCGACATCCAGGCGCGCAAGCGCGCCGGTGTCGACACCACGGAAATCGAGCGGCTCTACCACTACCACGGCGTCGAGACCTGCGCCGCCACCGGCCTCTGCGCCCAGCGCTGCCCGGTGGGCATCAACACCGGCGACCTGGTGCGCAAGCTGCGCGGGCGCGAGGCGAACCGCACCGGCACTGCCAACTGGCTGGCCGATCATTTCTCCACGGCCGTGCAGGGCACCCGCTTCATGCTGCATGCCGCCAATGGCGCGCACATCATTCTCGGCACCAAGCGCCTGGCCAAGCTGTCTGCGGCCATGACCAACGCCAGCAAGGGCCGCGTGCCGCAGTGGACCCCTGCGACACCGCAGCCGCTGCAACGCCTGCATCTGCCCAAAGCAGCCGTGCAGGACGAACGTCCGCGCGTGGTCTATCTGGCCGCCTGCGTTTCCCGTGCAATGGGCCCGGCGGCACGCGATCAGGAACAGGAGCCGCTGCTCGACAAGACCCGCAGTCTGCTGGAAAAGGCCGGCTACCAAGTGATCTTCCCCGATGAGTTGAACGACCTGTGCTGCGGCCAGCCGTTTGCCTCCAAGGGCTATGCCGAACAGGGCGAACGCAAGCGGCAGGAAATGCTCGACGCGCTGCTCAAGGCCAGCCGCGGCGGGCTCGACCCGATCTACTGCGATACCAGCCCCTGTACCCTGCGCCTGGTCCAGGGCCTGACCGATCAACGCCTCGACATGTACGACCCGGTGCGCTTCATCCGCACGCATCTGCTCGACAAGCTGGATTTCGTCCCGCAGGACAAGCCGATCGCCGTGCACGTCACATGCAGCACCCAGCATCTTGGGGAAGCACAGGCACTGATCGATATCGCCCGCCGCTGCGCAAACGAGGTGGTCATTCCGGAAGGCATCCACTGCTGCGGCTTCGCCGGCGACAAGGGCTTCACCACGCCGGAGCTGAACGAGCACGCACTGCGCAGCCTGAAGAACGCCGTGCAGATCTGCGAGGAAGGCATCTCCACCAGCCGCACCTGCGAGATCGGCCTGTCGCGGCATGGCGAGATCGACTATCACGGCCTGGTCTACCTGGTCGACCGCGTCACCCGGCGTAAGGCGGCCACGCCGGCCTGAATGGCGAAACGGCCCCGCGCGCAATGCCGGGGGCCGTTTCGTTTATGGCATTTCGATGAACGCTCATGCGCAATCGCAGTCGGAATTTCAGAGCCCCTGACGGGTTCGATTCGACTCGGCGCCGCCATTTCCGCAGTTTTCAGGCAGGCCCGGGAAGTCCACAAGACTGGAGGACCCACCATGAAAATTCACGCACTGCTCGCATCCGCCGTACTGCTCGCCAGTCCCGCCGTCTTCGCCGCCCAGGACCTGTGCCAGACCAATCTTCAGGAGATCGAAGACAACATGGCCACCCAGAGCACCACACTCGGCGAACCAGCCAAGAGCCAGGTCGAAGAACATGTCATGCAGGCCAAGCAGGCCCAGCAAGCTGGCGACACCGAGGGCTGCATCGCTCACTCCACCAAGGCCCTGCAGGAACTCAAAGGCCCCGGCAGCTCCGGCAGTGGCGGCTCCAGCGGCTCGGGTTCGGGCGCCGGCAACTGAGGTACCGCGGCGGGTCCGCCCTGGCGATCCCGCCGCGTCCAGCTGTACATTCTGTAACCATCATGATTAAAAAGTGATCGACACCGTGTAACGATCACCGTACACTCGCCGCCAGCACCACAAGCGACACCAGGGGCCGATTAGGATTCGACGCCGGTAACGAAACTTGAGGGGCATGCCGAGTTGGTAACAGAACTCGTAAATAAACTGTTGCAAACCTATAGTTGCCAACGACGACAACTACGAAGGGTACGCGCTAGCCGCCTAACCTTCATCTGGTCGCTTCGGCGCCAGCGGTCACTAGGGGATGCCTGTAAACCCGAAATGACCGTCAGACAGAACAGGATCGCCGCCAAGTTCGCTGTAGACGTAACGGCTAAAACTTATACAGCTCGCTCCAAGCACCCTGCCAATCGGGCGGCGCGGAGTTAACTCAGTAGATCTGGCTAAGCATGTAGAACCGATAGCGGAGAGCTGGCGGACGGGGGTTCAAATCCCCCCGGCTCCACCAATTAGAAGCACTTAAACCCCTGATTTTCCTAGAGAATTTCAGGGTTTTTTGCTTTCTGGGGTGGACGATGTCGAAAAAGTGTCGCAGCTTAGGCGGCATTCCAACCTTTGAGCACGGCGGCAGATGTTCGCAAGGAAGACCAGGGACGAAAGGATGCGCACCAATTACGTTTTGATCGATTACGAGAATGTCCAAGCGTCGTCCCTGGCGCTGCTCAGCGAACCGCACTTCTGCCTGAGGGTTTTTTTAGGCCCAAATAACACCAGGCTTCCTACAGAGCTGGCGGTATCGGTACATCGACTAGGTCAGCGAGCCGACTACATCCAGCTCGACACCCCTGGCGCTAATGCATTGGACTTTCACATTGCCTATTACCTCGGGCAGTTGGCTAATGCGGACCCTTCCGGGTTCTACCACATCATCTCCCGGGATAAAGGCTTCGACCCGCTTCTGAAGCACCTAAAGAGCAAGGGAATCTTCGCGTTACGCTCAGAATCGATTGAAGAGATGCCCTGCTTCAAGACTCCCGGTGAGGCACCCCCTAAGCCGGTCAGTCCGCCCCCCAAGCCAAAGCCTCAAGCTACTCCAAAAGCTCCTGCGCCAGCGGCTGAAGATCCTGTGGTCAAAGCCGTAGTAGCCGATCTAATTGGGCGAAAGACATCTAAGCCAAAGACGACCAAGACACTACTCAACACCATCCATTCGAAGGTCGGTAAATCAACCCCAATCAAAGAGATTGAGCAAATCTACGCAACACTGCGCAAAAGAGGATATGTGAAGGAGAACGGGAAAAACGTCTCCTACTCACTCCCCAAAGCTACGCAAGGGGCCTAGCTTCACTGCGTCTAAAAGATGATCCGGCGCCAGATGCGCATAGCGCATGGTCATGGCCAAGCTCGAATGGCCCAGGATCTTCTGTAGCGTGAGGATGTTGCCGCCGTTCTGGATGAAGTGGCTGGCGAAGGTATGCCGCAGTGCATGAGCGGCCTGCCCTTTCGGAAGCCTGATCGTGGTTCGCGCCAGCGCACGCCGGAACGAGGTTATCGCCGGGGTGAAATGCCCGTGGCGCTTCCAGTGCTTGGTTATCTTCTTCTCCAGCTCCGGCGAGATCGGGACCGACCGAACCTTGCCGCTCTTGGTCCTGCTGAAGGTGATGACCCCGTTTCGGATAGATCCCGGCTGCAGCCTTTCGGCTTCGGACCATCGTGCCCCGGTTGCCAGACAGATCATGGCGACCAGCTCCACATGCGGGTTATCGCAGCCGTTGCGGATCGACTCCAGCAGTTCAGCGATCTGCTCGTTCGTCAGCCATGAAAGCTCACGCTCCTGGATCTTCAACGGCTTCACCAGGGCGAGCGGATTCTCGTACTTGATGACACCCAAGCCGCGAAGCTCGTTGTAGACCGAGCGCAGATAGCCCAGCTCATTGTTGAGCGTCTTCGGCGAGGCGCCCGCCTCCATGCGAACCCGGCGATCATGCGCATAGGCTTGCGGGTCGATCCGTGAGGCGATGGGATCTCGCAGCCGCTTGGCCAGAGCATCGAGCTTCTTGCGACGCCGCAGACCGTCCCTCAGTGAATGGCCGTGCAGGTCATACCAGGATTCGATCAGCGCACTCAGCCGTCGCGTATCTGTCGTGCTGGGCGACCACTCCCGGTTCTCTATCACCTTCGCCCGACACGTCGCCTCAAACCGCTGAGCTTCGCCCTTGGTCTTGAAGGTCTTGCGGAAGCGCTTGCCCTTGATCGGCTCTACATCGACTTTCCAGCGGCCATCGTCGGTTTGCTGGATCGCCATCAGATCGCCCTGCCCCACCTCACATGGCGTTCCTGCAGCAGATCCTTGATGTGCTTGTAGAGGTCGCGCTCGCTCATATCCTTGGCGGCATAGTGATCACGGATGACCGGCCAGCAATCCCATTGCTTCAAGGTCTCGAATGCTTTCTTAGCGCCCACTCGCTCCCTTGCCAGCAGGCTTACGAAGTTTCCCAGGAACAGTTCCACGTTCTTCCCTGAGAAGCCTCGAGAGGTCTTGTAGTACCGCTTGTACTCGGTTTCATCGACCAGGGAATCGACCGGCAGATCGACCCGCGCATCGTCGCGCATCAGCGTCCAGATCGGATCGAAGTAGCCGGGGCGAGCGAGCAGCTTGAACTGGCTCAGGCCATAGCGCCACAGGCCGTCCAGATGGCCCGAAAACGCTGCGAACGAGTCCGTATCAATGGCTTGCCCGGTCTTCACATCGGTCGAGCCGCTGGCGAACTGCTGGATGATCGAATGGTGATAACGCAGCTCGACTCGCCACACGTCCTGGGCTGGGTTGTAGTTCTCCGGGTCCTTGGCATCGAACGAATCCCGGCGACGCCAGACGCTTTCCCAGTAGTCGAGCTTGTCCGTTGCGCGGGCCTGCTCGGTCTTGTTGTAGATGCAGAGCTGGACGCCACCAGCGGAGCCGAACATGGACGTTTCCCCACGCCCGTAGACGCTGGACTTGGTCGCCCACTCCACCTGATTGATGCCCGAGATATCCCGATGTGTTCTGGCCCGGCAATGCAGGCGTGCCACCAGATCCACCGGCGGTTTCCAGCCCTGGAGGTCCAACGCCAGATGGACCGCACACTGGTTGCGTTCGCGGTGGGTCATCACGGCTGCAGCGTAGTAGTCCATCCGCTCTTGCAGGCGCTCAGGTGACAGCGCATCGATGGCGTGCGGTGACACCTCGATTTTCAGGTGAGGGCCGATCTGTTCCAGCTTGGCGTTGAAGTTCTTGATGAGCAGGACGAAGCCGAGATCGGCGTTCTGCAGCTTGTACTGGTAACCCGAGTCGCGGCCCACCCGTCCTGAGTGCCAGATCTCCCCGGCGAACTCGACCATTGCGCCCGGCTTCTCGAACAGCGCCATGACTTCGGGCCGAATCAGCCCTCGGTACAGCTGACGGACCGTATCGACGCCGCAGCGCAGCAAACGGACCTTGGACAGATCGACGATTGCCGCCGTGCCCGGATCGACGAACAAACGTCCGTTGCGATCTTCACGGGCGAGCATGTCCAGACGGAGAAAATCTTTTGGTTTGGCCATTTGGTTTCACTTCCTAATGCTGATTAATGCGGTTCTCAACCTTCGTTTATCTGACGTGTTACAGGGACGTCAGCGCGGGGGCGCGCGCACGCCGGCACAGGCGACGCGCTCGCTACGCTCGGCGTAGAACTGTGCTGCCGTGCGCGCGCTCATTAGCTGCCATGCAGTAACGGCGTCGATGAAGAACTCGATTGGGTCATCCACACAGGGTTGTTCCAGGGTGAATGGCGGGAGGTACGGGCGGTCGGGCGGCGGCGTGCCGGCAAGGGCGATGCAGAGCACGAGGCTGGCCAGCCCGAGAAGCAGGTGCGGAAGGCAGAAATTGGCGCGGCGCGCGAGGACGAATAACACCAAGGGCGCTGCCCTTGTCATCCCGCTCTTGCCGCCGAGGGCTCGGGAGCGTGGGGTGGAAAAGCTACCCCACACTCCCCGCGATAGGCTTTTCATGAGCGTGCAGGGTCAAGGGTGCGCTGCGCCCGTGCTTCCGTTCGACGGAACGGTGAAGCTGTTCCGACGAGCCGGGAGCGCGGCCCTTGACCTTGCTGAGGTGGGTAGGGCGATACGGCCCAGTACGTTGCCGGAACCATGCCGGTCGCGGTGCCGCATCACCCTGATCGTGCGAATGTTCGAGAAGAACACTTCGTTGGGAAAATCGTCTTGGGTGTTCAGCTCCAGGGTCATGAAGCAGCCATGCTCATACACGCCTTCGACGGGCAGCATCACGCCGACGATATGCAGGCAGTACCAGAAGGACTCGGGCTCATCATCCCAGTGCAGCTCAACGAGAACCGTATGGCCGATGTAGCCCATAGCGGCTTGGGTATCCAGGGTGATGCCGGGCTTACGCATGGCTGTAGTCTCCTTCCTTGAACTCCTTTTTGCCTTTCTTCAGGTCGGCCCGCAGGCGCGCGAGGTTGACCATGCGGAAGTCCGCGAGGCGCATGGTCGGGATGGTGCCGGTAGCAGCCCAGTCGGCGGCTTCTTCTACAGATACGCCGCTCATTTCGGCGAAGGTCTTGAGACTGCACAGGTCCAGGCTGTCGTCTGCCTTGTTCATAGCGTCCACTCCTGTTCGAGAAGCTGCTGATGCAGCAAGGCCACGTTGACCATCGTGCGCTTGCCGACCTTCTGCGAAGGCAGATAGCCGCGCTCCAGCCAGGTGCGTACCACGATGGGTTCGTCGCCCATGCCGATCCACTCGGCGAACTTCGGCCACGGCATCAGGGGCGGGGCGCCGTGCAGCTTTTGCGGGTCAAAACCTTCCGTATCCATCCGCTTTACTCCACTATGCTCTGCTGTATCTCCCCAGCGGCAACTGGGAAACTATTAACCACGGAGGAATTATTTACCATCTACCAGCGATGGTCAATAATTTCCCAATGATGATCGTCTATCGAATGACAGCGGCTGATAGGGCTCGGCTTCTTCTCAAGAAGCTAGGGCCGAAAAAAACGAGCGAGCACGGCGGGGACTACGAGCGCTGGAGAAGCGTTAGTAAGGGAGTGGTGCGAGTAAGCACAGAGGAGATAGACGTACTGGTGAAGATCTTCCCCCAGTACGCTCTTTGGTTGGCAAGTGGGCAGATCGCCCCAGAGGTAGGCCAGACCAGCCCCGATTACGACGAAGCCAACCGAAACTTGAGCCAACCCAGCGCGGGATAGCAATCACACGGAAAGTAGCTAGGCGATGGTATGCCCGAGCGCAGGGGAGCAAGTGAGGTGCAACTAATCCTAATAGTCAATAACCGGGCAAAGTCATTGCCATACCAGATTGTTGCGGTTTAAACCGACTAGTGCATTTTGTATTACTCGAATATCGCAACAAGCTCGGCGGTGCCCTCAGGCAATACAACCCATCTTTCGCGAGTGGTTCGCCAAAACATCCTATATTCGTCTTGCCATGCGTCGGATTCATGCTTCAAAAAATGATTGCGATTATGGCTTGAGGTGTATTCGCAATCTTTCATTATCCCCTTGCAACCGATCTGCTTATCTATTGACTTTCTAAGCTTTTCAATATTAAGGATTCTAACGCATGCTTCTTTTCCCATGCGCTTGGCAATTTCCCTATTAAAAGAATTGCAAAAGGACAATATCAATCCGTCCTCTTTATAGTAGTTAGCATGAAGAATGTCGGGCTGCCTTATGCCGTTACTTATGAAGCCGGTAATTGTTATGTTTCGGGTGTTCTCTATGTGAATGCCGTGCTGCTGAAGGCTGGGAATAGGGATATTAGACTCATGAATAAGATTTTCGTCCGGCGTCATTATTCCATCGCGGATATCGGATAGATATGAGCTTGCCAAGGCTATTGGTATTGAGCCGCCATTAACCCATGTGTCGACCCACTGGGCTTTAGTTAGATATAGATATTTGTGCACGCTCCCTCCTTGAAATAATGCCTTACCTATCATGACGGTTTACAGATTTTCGATTATTGATTTTTGCAACTCTTTAGCCTTGGCTTCATATTGCTCTCTAGTTAAAACGCCAAGCTCTAGAAGTTTTCTGTGCTTTTCCATCTGCTTGGTTGCGCTGTTTATTTTATAGCTGCCTTTTAGTTTATTGAAAATTAATGAAAGCAGATCAATTACTTTATTTTTTGTTAGCATAATTGCCAGGAAAGTTATGGGAATACTAAGAAGAAGAATCGAAAATGCCTGTGCTATGGCAGTCAGCAGTACATTCGTTTCAAGTTCCTCCTGAAGTATAGGAATTCTCTCCTTATCTTCAATACACTTGGGTGAGTTACTGATCCACGGTTTTTCGCGTCCTTGGTACCCGCACCAATTTGCGCTCAAGATTTCATTGCTGATTTCTGCGTTTAGGCGCTTTAAGGGGTATAGGGTTGACGCGACAGCAGCAGAAAGAAGAACGCATCCGAGCCAAAATCGAATTATTTTTTTGTTATTGCGTGGTTGTTTATCCATCATCATTTTCATAGACCGGTACGGCTTACGACCCTTGCGGCATTTATTAAGATCCAAGCAGCAATGATGTCACACTGCCATTCTGTCGAGAAAGTGTCGAAATCACTGCTGATCAGTGCGGTTCAATGTGGACGAACGAGGCAGCGGACCCAGTAATGCTGGGCTTTGCAGATCAACGCAGAGAAAAAATTGGGGTTCAAATCCCCCCGGCTCCACCAAACACGAAGCCCCGAGACTCGAAAGAGTCTCGGGGCTTTTTCTTTGCCGTGTCGAAAGCTTAGCGAAGACGCTCAGGCCGCTATTGTCGACGGTTTCAACCGCGATCTAGCCGCAGGCAGCATGCTTGGCCGCAAGATGTGCCAGCTCTGGCCCTACTCCAATCAGTCCTACAGTCGTATCCCAGCTCACCGCAACCCCGACTGTTTCTAGCTAGCAATTCACCCATATATCGCCGGCTCCCGGTAATGCCGCGCACACGCCTCGCCGTTCGCGCGGAACAGGTGGCACTTGTCGGCCTTGAGGCCGGCAGCGAAGGTTTCGCCTTCGGTGACACGCAGGTTGCCGTCGACGCAGAGGGTGATCACATCCTGCAGGCGTTCAAGGGTGAGGTAGAGCAGGTTGTACTGGCCCAGACGCTCGGCCACGGTGATCTGGCCATGGAAGGTGAAGTCGGCTTCGTCCGGCATGACGAAGTGTTCGGGGCGGATGCCGAGGGTGAGCAGGTCGCCAGCGCTGACGGCGCTGCCATCCACCGGCAGGGTCAGTGGATAACCGCTGGGCAGTTCCACGGTGACGGCTTCCGGGCTGGCGGAGACGGCGCGCACCTCGACGAAGTTCATCTGCGGCGAGCCGAGGAAGCCGGCGACGAAGCGGTTCTTCGGGTAGTGATAAAGGTGCAGCGGCTGGCCGACCTGGGCGATCTCGCCGGCGTTGAGTACGACGATCTTGTCGGCCAGGGTCATGGCTTCAACCTGATCGTGAGTCACATAGATCATGGTGGAGCGGATGCGCTGATGCAGACGGGCGATCTCGATGCGCATCTGCACGCGAAGGAAGGCGTCGAGGTTCGACAGCGGTTCGTCGAAGAGGAAGACCTTCGGCTCGCGGACCATGGTGCGGCCGATGGCGACGCGCTGGCGCTGGCCGCCGGAGAGGTCCTTGGGTTTGCGTTCGAGCAGCTTGTCGAGTTGCAGGATGGCCGCGGCCGCGTCGACACGGCGCTTGATCTCCTGTTTGTCGACGTGGGCGAGCTTGAGGCCGAAGGCCATGTTCTCCGCCACCGTCATGTGCGGGTAGAGCGCGTAGGACTGGAACACCATGCCCACCGAACGGTCCTTGGGCGGCAGGTCGTTGACGCGCTGGTTGCCGATGTACAGATCGCCCGAGGTGATGTCCTCGAGCCCGGCAATCAATCGCAGCAGAGTGGATTTGCCGCAACCGGATGGACCGACGAAGACGACGAACTCACCGTCCTCGATATCCAGGTCGATATGCCGGGTGATCGGCGTACCGTCGTAACTCTTGCAGATGTCGCGCAGCGTGACACTGGCCATCGTTGTTGTTCTCCGTAGATGTCGCCATGCACTTCGTTCGTTCGCAGCGGCGGCCCCCCGCCGCTGCCGGCTCCCTACCGCGCCAGCCGCACGTAGCCGAAGCCATGCGCCGGCAGCCGCGCCCAATGGTCATCGTACTCGGCGAAACTCGCCGGCACGTCCATCAGCGGCACCGCCTGTGCCGGCAGCTCGTAGCTGCGTGGCAGGTCGCCGAGGTTGAACAGGCACAACCAGGCTTCCTCGCCCAGCCGGCGCTCGAATACCAGCAGGGCGTCGTCATGGTAGACCATACGGATGTCGCCCTCGATCAGCAGGCGCTGCTCGCGCCGCCAGCCTAGGAAGCGCCGGTAGCAGTTGAGCATCGAGTGCGGGTCGGCATCCTGCGCGGCCACCGACAGCGAGCGGTGCGAGTCGTCCACCGGCAGCCACGGCTGGCTGCCGGTGAAGCCGGCGTGATGCGCCTCGCTCTCCCAGGGCATCGGCGTGCGGCAACCGTCGCGGCCCTTGAATTCCGGCCAGAAGGTGATGCCGTACGGATCGACCAGATCCTCGTAGCGCAGTTCCGCTTCCGGCAGCCCCAGCTCCTCGCCCTGATAGAGGCAGACGCTGCCGCGCAGGGACAGCAGCAGCGCCATTAGCAGCCGACCGCGCTCCGGATCGGGCCGACCATTGAGGGCCCAGCGGGTCATCACCCGCACGACGTCGTGGTTGCCCATGGACCAGCACGACCAGCCATCGGCCAGTTCGCGCTCGATGCCTTCCACCGTGCGACGGATATAGGCCGGGCTGCACTGCTCGGTCAGCAGGTCGAACGAATAGGCCATGTGCAGCGTGTCGCCGCCGCTGGTGTAGGCGGCCATGGTGCGCAGCGATTCGTCGCAGCCGATCTCGGCCACCGAGGAGGCACCGGGATAGCGCTGCAGCAAGGCACGCAGACGGCGGAGGAATTCCAGATTTTCCGGCCGCGTCTTGTCGTAGATATGCCGCTGGTAGGCGTAGGGGTTGTCCACCCGTACGCCGATGCTGCCTTCGCGGACCTCCGTGTTCGGCGGGTTGTCGCGCAGTTCGAGGTCGTGGAAGTAGAAGTTGGCGGCGTCCAGGCGGAAGCCGTCCACGCCGAGCTTGAGCCAGAACTCCATGTCATCGAGCAACTGATCCTGCACGGCCGGGCAGTGGAAGTTCAGGTCCGGTTGGCTGGAGAGGAAGTTGTGCAGGTAGTACTGCCGGCGCCGGCTGTCCCAGCTCCAGGCCGGGCCGCCGAATACCGACAGCCAGTTGTTCGGCACGCTGCCGTCCGGCTTGGGGTCGGCCCAGACGTACCAGTCGGCCTTGTCGTTGTCGCGGCTGGAGCGGCTCTCCACGAACCAGGGGTGCTGGTCCGAAGAATGATTGAGCACCTGGTCGATCAGCACGCGCATGCCGCGTTCGTGGCAGGCCTCGACCAGGCGGACGAAGTCATCCAGCGTGCCGAACAGCGGGTCGACGCCGCGGTAGTCCGCCACGTCGTAGCCGAAATCCTTCATCGGCGAGGTGAAGAAGGGTGACAGCCAGATGGCGTCGACGTTGAGGCTGGCGATGTAGTCCAGCTTGTGCAGCACGCCGGGCAGGTCGCCCACGCCGTCGCCGTTGCTGTCGAAGAAGCTGCGCGGGTAGACCTGATAGATCACCCCGCCGCGCCACCAGTTCTGAAGTTGCTCGGACATACCACGTACCTTGAGTGAGCGTGAAGACGGGGTCACTCTAGGTGCGGCAAGCGGTCGCAACATCCTCCGGCGGCGGGCTCCTGCAGGCGTAAGGGCCGGGCGTAGACGGTCCGCTGGCCGAGGGCGTAGACGGCAACAGCGAGCCGGTCAGCGCACCCGCGCCGGGTTGCCGACCACGGTGGCGCCGGCCGGCACGTCGCGGGTGACCACGCTGCCGGCACCGATCAGCGCATCGTCGCCCACCGTCACACCCGGGAGGATGATCGCCCCGCCACCGACCCAGACGTTGCGACCGATATGGATCGGCCGACCGAACTCCACACCCGAACGACGCGCCTCGGGGTCACGCGGATGGTCGGCGGTGTAGAGCTGCACCGCCGGGCCGATCTGCGCACCGGCGCCGATGTGCACCTCGACCACATCGAGAATCACGCAGTTGAAATTGAGAAAGGCGCCTTCGCCCAGGTGGATGTTGTAGCCGTAGTCGCAGTGGAACGGCGGACGGATCACCGCGCCGGCACCGACCGAGGCCAGCCGCTCGGCCAGCAGCGCCCGGCGCTCGTCTGGCGAGGCCGCCAGCGCCGCGTTGTAGCGCACCATCCAGGCCTTGGCCGCGGCCTGGTCGGCGAGGATTTCCGGGTCGCCGGGGCGGTACAGCTCGCCGGCCAGCATCTTCTGCTTTTCGCTCATCGTCATCGTGGCGCCTCCATCGCGGGAAGCCTCGAAGGTGCCACAGACGGGCGCCGCCCTCCTCCTCCCCGGGCGTCCACTCGCGGGGAGGACGACCGGCGGTCAGCCAAACCTGCTAGTCGCCCTGAATCTTGCTCAGCAAGTCGCGCGCCAGCTGCACCGCTTCGCTGCGATGGGTGATGTTGAGCTTCTGGTAGAGGCTGCGGATGTGCGTCTTGATGGTGGTCGGCGCGACGTTGAGGTGATCGGCGATCTGCTCGTTGGACTGCCCGGCGTGGATCAGGCTCAGCACCTGCCATTCGCGCCGGGTCAGCGGCGAACGGCGGATCAGCTCGGGCACGTCGGGGCGGTTGATGATGTCCTGGATCACCGCCTCGTCCAGCGTGATGCGAATGGCGCGGCTGAAATCGCGCTGCTGCTGCGCCAGCTGGATCAAGCGCGCGGCGCGCTGGGCCTCGGCTTCATCGAGGGTGCGCTCGTGCAGCAGGCACTTGAGCATGCCGATGATCGGCTTGCCGACGCGCAGGAAGCTGCCGATGGCGCCGCTGCCGCTGGCCAGGGTCATGGCCCGCTGCAGGTGATCCAGCGCCTGCTGGCGCTCCTCGCGCAACCAGTGCAGCTGCGCCAGGAGGATGTGGTTGCGGTTGCGATCCATCTCCAGACCGTGGCGCTCGGCGTCGGTCAGCAGCTGGCGCAGGATCGGTAGCGCGCGCTCCAGCTGCCCGAGCGCCAGGTGGGCACGGGCGTGGTTGCGCGCATTGAGCTGGGCGAAATGGTTGGCGCCGCCGCTCACCGGCGGCGCGCTGAGCAGCCACTGGCGGATCGCCTCGCGATCCTGGCTGGAGTCCCAGTAGGCGAGCATGATCGCGTGGGCATTGGCCAGCCAGTCGATGTGGTAGCGGTCGTCGGCGAGCATCGTCTGCAACTGGGCGATGTAGTCGGCACAGGCGTGCTGCTGGCCGCGGGCGTAGGCGACGCCGGCCAGCAGCGCGTAACTCTGCAGGCGCCAGCGTGGGTCGTCCAGTTCGTCGAGTATCTGGATACCCTGCAACGCGCATTGCTCGGCAGCGTCCAGCTGGTGCCACTCCAGCAGCACCTGGCCGCGCACCCGGTAGATGAACTCGACGATGGGCGTGGCCTGCAGGTTCTGCTGCTCGATGTACTGGATGGCGCGCTCCTGCAGGGTATAGGCCTTCTGCAGATGCCCCTGGGCGATGGCGATTTCCGACAGCTGCCCGAGACTCCAGACCACCAGGTGCGAGGCATTGATCTCCCGCGCGCGGCGTTCGGCCTCCTCGTACTGTTTCTGCGCCTGCGGCAGTTCGCCCTGGACGAAATGCGCCTCGGCCAGGCCCGACATCGCCGCTACCCGTGAGGTGCGCATGATCAGCGGCTCGCGGGTCAGCGCCTCCCGCGCCAGGGCGATGGCGCGCTGCTCGTCGCCCTGGTTCATCGCCACCTGCGCACGTACGGCATTGAACTCGCAGACGATGCGCGCCCAGTCCTGCTCGGAGCAGCTACGCTGCAGCGCCAGCTCGCCGGCCTTGAACCAGCGCTCGACGTGATCGAACTGATAGGAGTTCTGCGACACCCAGGCCTGCAGCAGGGTGAGCAGCGGCGAGCCGGCGATCACCGCTTCCGGCAGGGTTTCCAGGCACTGTTGCAGCAACCCGAGACGACCCTGGCGATAGAACGCCCGGCCGTGGCGCTGCAGGATCTCGTCGACCTGCTGCGGGTCGCCGGCCTGCACGGCATGGCGCGCGGCTTCCTCGGGCATGTTCTCGGCCAGCAGCGCGGAGGCCGCACGCAGGTGCAGCTGGCTGACCCGCTGCGGCTGGTGAGTGCGCAGCTCGCCCTGCAGGAACACGGCGAACAGCGGGTGATAGCTGTACCAGCGGCGCAGGCTGTCCAGCGGCTGGATGAACAGGCCGCCACGCTCGAGCCGTTCGAGCATCTCGCGGCCGTGACAGGCTTCGGTCAGACGATCAGCCAGGGCGGCGTCGAAGCGGTCGAGCAGGCAGGTCGCCTCGAGAAAACCGCGCAGGTCCTCGGGCAGCCCCTCGATCACCTGTTCGCGCATGTAGTCGCGGATGTCCGGGTGGCCGAGCTGCAGGTTCTCCAGGAACAGGTCCATGCCGCGGCTGGTCTGCACCTCCTGCAGGGCCAACTGCAGCGCGCAGGGCCAGCCACCGATGCGGCGGTTGAGACGCTCGACCTGCTCGCGGTTGATGCTTGCCGGCACACCCAGTTCCAGCAGCGCCTGTACCTCGTCATCCTCGAAGGCCAGCTGGCGCGCGTCGAGCAGCAGCAGCTGATGCTTGACCCGCAGCTCGGCGACACCCAGTTCGGGCAGGCGCCGGCTGCACACCAGCAGGGTCATCCAGCTCGGCATATGGCGCAGGAAGAAGCGCAGCCCGGCGATCAACTCGGCGTCGTGCAGCACCTCGAACTCGTCGAGCACGATCAGGATCGCCTCGTGCTCGCCCGGCAGTTCGGCCAGTAGCTGAGTGAACAACGCATCCAGCGACACCCGGCCCTGCTCGGCCAGCGCCACTGCCAGCGGACAGCCGGCGTCCAGCTGGCGGTCCAGCGCCTGGGTCAGGTAGCGACCGAACTGCAGCCCCAGGTTGTCGTTGGCATGCAGCTGGAACCAGGCGATACGCCCATCGAAGGCTCGCGCCCACTGCGCCGCCAGGGTGGTCTTGCCGAAACCGCTGGCGGCGTGCAGCACCGCCAGGCGCACCTGCGGCAGGCGCTGCTGCCACTCGTCCAGGCGCGGCCGTTCGAGCAGGCCCGGCGGCAGCATGGGAATCGCCAGCTTGGTGGGGATCAATGGCAGCAGTGGTGGCATCGCGGCATTCATGGGCGGTTCCCTGTTCTTGTTCTGCTCTTCTTATGGGCCTGGCGCACCGGTTCGCATGGCATCCGCTCCCCGGTCTCGCGCCTCGTTTCAACTCACACGTCAGCCCTTCACCCCGCCGGCGGTCAGGCCACCGACGATCCACTTCTGGCAGTAGAGGAACACGGCGGTGATGGGCAGCCCGGAGAGTACCGCGGCGGCGGCGAAGTCGCCCCACAGGTAGTTCTGCGGATAGAGGTACTGCTGCGCGCCGACTGAGAGGGTGAGCTTGTCGACGTCCATCAGCAGCACCGAGGCGATGGGGTATTCGGTGACGCTGGTGATGAAGGCGAGGATGAACACCACCGCCAGGATCGGCACGCTCATCGGCAGCAGAATATGGAAGAACGCCTGCCAGGTGGTCGCCCCATCGACGATAGCAGCCTCCTCCAGCGAGGCGTCGATGCTCTCGAAGTAGCCCTTGATGGTCCAGATGTGCAGCGCCATGCCGCCCAGCGAGGCGACGATCACCGCGCCGTGGCTGTTCACCCCGAGCCAACTGACGTGCTGGCCGAGCTGGTCGAACAGGGCGTAGATCGCCACCAGCGAGAGCACCGGCGGGAACATCTGGAAGATCAGCATGCCTTTGAGGATCGGCGCCTTGCCGCCGAAGCGCATGCGCGCGAAGGCGTAGGCGCTGGTGGTCGACAGGAGCAGGATCAGCGCCGAACTGACCAGGGCGATCTTCACCGAGTTCCACAGCCACAGCAGCACCGGGAACGGCGGGTTCGTCACGCTGCCGTCCTCGTGGGTGTAGGGAATGCCGAGGGCCAGCGACCAGTGCTCCAGCGTCGGGTTCTCGGGAAACAGGCTGCCGGTGGCGAAGTTGCCCTCGCGAAAGGAGATCGACACCACCATCAGCAGCGGGAAGAGGATTGCCGCGACGAAGGCCAGCAGCGCCGCGTGGGTCGCCCACAGCCGGTAACGCGCGGATTTCGGTTGCACCATGGCCATGACCGTCTCCTTATACCTTCACTTTCGAGAGTTTGAGGTTCAGCAGCGCCATGGCACCGACGAGGATGAAGATCATCGTGGCGATGGCCGCGGCCAGGGCGAAGTCTTGCCCGGAATCCTGGAAGGCGATGCGGTAGGTGTAGCTGACCAGCAGGTCCGTGGTGCCGGCCGGCGTGGTCGCGCCGATGATGTCCGGGCCGCCACGGGTCAGCAGGGTGATCAGCACGAAGTTGTTGAAGTTGAAGGCGAAGCAGGCGATCAACAGCGGCATCAGCGGCTTGATCAGCTGCGGCAGGGTAATGCGCAGCAGGTTGTCCAGCGGACTGGCGCCATCGATCGCCGAGGCCTCGTACTGGTCCCGCGGGATGGCCTGCAAGAGGCCCATGCACAGCAGCAGCATGTAGGGGTAGCCGAGCCAGGTGTTGACGATGAGGATCATCGTGCGTGCCAGGGTCGGGTCGCTGAACCAGTCCGGGCGGATGCCGAACAATCCCTCGAGCAGCAGGTTGATCTCGCCGAAGTTCTGGTTGAACAGCCCGCGGAACACCAGGATGGAAATGAACCCCGGGACCGCATACGGCAGGATCAGCATCAGCCGGTAGAAGGCCTTGCCGCGCACCAGTTCCCATTGCAGCAGGCTGGCCAGCACCAGCCCCACGGCGAGGGTGAAGACCACGGTGAGCCCGGCGAAGGCGAAAGTCCAGGCGAAGATCTGCACGAAGGGTTCACGGATGCTCGGCTCGCTCAGCACCCGGGTGAAGTTGGCGAAGCCGGCGAACACGGTGAAGCCCGGCGGCACCGCCTTGCCCGTCTCGTCCACATAAAAGCCGCGCTCCATGTCGGCGGTCAGGCGTGCACCGCTGCGGGTGTCGACCAGCACACCGGGGCCGTCCTGCCGGTAGACCGGTTCCACCGCCGCCACCTCACGCAGGCCGTACAAGCGCAGCAGGCTGCCGTCCGGCGCCTGGAATACCCATTGCTCCAACGCCTTGCGCCGTTGGATCACCTCGCGCACCGGCAGCGCCTCGCCCAGCCCTTCGACGCTATCGGCCGGCTGCAGCGTCAGCGGTGCTTCCGCATCCGGCTCGCCGGTCAGCGGCGGGCTGACGAACGCACCCTGCTCGCCCTTGTCGATGCGCAGGCGCTCGCCATCAGGGCTTGGATGCAGGCTGAAGCGGAAGCGCTCGCCGGCCAGGTAGGTCTGGCTCAGGTGATAGCGCTCGACCTGGGTCTGGCTGAGCAGGTGGCTGCCGCTGTAGTTGGTGAAACCGATGCCCACCGTGTAGAGCAGCGGAAAGATCACGAACACCAGCATGCCCGCCACCGACGGGAAGATGTAGCGCTGCGCGTACATGCGCCGGTTGATGAACAGGTAGCTGGCGATCGCGGTGATCACCAGCCCGAGCAGGGCGAAGGCCATCTGCTTCTGGACGTAGAGGGCGACCACCAGGTACAGCGCGAAGGCATTGAAGGTCAGCCACGCCAGCCAGCGCAGGCCGTTGGTCAGGGAGCGGGGCAAGCCCCGGGAGGTCGTACGGGTCATGGCTGGGCTGGGCAACTCGGCACGGGCATTCACGGGAGCGGAACCTTTGAGAACGGAGCATAGTCCGCCGGCGCGCCCGAGGCGGCGGCCGGCGACGGGTTCATCGGGTGATGCGCTTGGCGGCATCGTCCAGGGCGGCGTCGACATCCTGCCGGCCGGAGGTGATGTTGGTCAGCGCGGCGGCCATGGACGACCAGAACGCACCCATCTCCGGCACGTTGGGCATCGGCTGGCCCATCTGCGCGTTCTCGAAGGTCGCCTTGATGTGCGGATTGCTGGACAGCTCTTCCATGTAGGCGGTGTTAGCCACCGCACCCAGCGGCACGTCGGCGTTCACAGTCTTCAGGCCGTCGACCTCGAGCAGGTAGTTCTCGAGAAACTCCACGGCCAGGTCCTTGTTCGGGCTGGCGGCGTTGAGCAGCGCGGCGGCGACGCCGACGAAAGGCTTGCCCGCCTCGCCATCGATGGCGGGGATCGGCGCCACGCCGAAATCGATGCCGCTCTTCTCGATGTTCGACCAGGCCCATGGGCCGCTGATCATCATCGCCGAGTCACCCTTGTTGAAGGCTGCCTCGGCCACGCTGTAATCGGCACCCTTGGGCATCACGCCCTTGTCGATCAGCTCACGCAACACCTTGGCACCGGCCTTGGCGCCGGCGTTGTTGACCCCGGTGGACTTGACGTCGTAACCGCCGTCGGTCTGCTCGAACACATAGCCGCCCTTGGCCGACAGCAGCGGCCAGGTGAAGTAGGTGTTGTTGTAGTCCCAGAGGATGGCGCGCTTGCCCTGGGCGGCGAGCTTCTCGTTGAGCGCGAGAACGTCGTCGAAGGTCTTGGGCGGAGTGTCCACCAGCGCCTTGTTGTAGATCAGGCCGATGGTTTCCACCGAGATCGGGTAGCCCCACAGTTTGTTGTCGTAGGTCACCGCCTGCCAGGAGAAGTCGGCGATACCGGACTTGGTTTCGGCGCTGGGGGTGACGGGGGTGAGCAGGCCGCTCTTGGCCCATTCGCCGATGCGGTCATGGGCCCAGATGAAGATGTCCGGGCCGTTGCCGGTGGCCGCCGCCTGCTGGAACTTGTCGGTAGCGCTGTCCGGGTGAGCCACCTCGACCGGGATGCCGGTCTCGGCGGTGAACCGCTTGCCGACCTCGGCCAGGCCCTTGTAACCCTTATCGCCGTTGATCCAGACGACCAGCTTGCCTTCCTCGATCGCTGCCAGGGCCGGCAGCGGCAGGCTGAAGGTGGCCGCCAGGCCAATGGTGGCGAGACACCAGAATTTCGTGTTCATGCTTCGCGTTCCTCGTGGCTTCTTATTAGTTGTTCCACCTGCTGCCGGCCTGAGGCTCTGACAGTCGTTCCATCCTCGGCATGTCCTGCGCCAAGTGCATCCTCCTCCTCTAGGGGGCGAAGGGCGTAGAAGCGGGGCGTAGATTGCCGCTGGCGACATCGCAAAATACGCTGCCAAGCCTAGCGCTTACGCCTGTTGCGGGCCGCCGATGCGCAGTCAAATGCAGCGAAATCATCACGGAGCCGCCTCGATGCCTGCCAATCTCTCGTTCGACCTGCTGCTAGCCCGCGTGGAGCCGGATACTCGCCGCACCAGCCACGCACCAGGCACAGACAGCTGCCACCGCAACGAAGTGCCGCAAGCCGGTGAGCGCGGCGAGGCACGCCGCCGATGAGCGCTGCCTCGCTGAGCGCTTGGGCGCGGCGCCAGACCCAGCTCACCTTTCTCGCCAGCGGCACCGAATTTCGTCTGGGCCGTGCCGAGGATTGCCCGCTGCCACCGGCCGCGCTGGCCGCCGTCAGCGGCGATGAGCCCTGGGTGCGCGCCTGCCTCGATGATGGGCTAACGGCTCGTGTCTACCGCCTCCGGCTGGCTGGCCGCGACTGGGCGCTCAAGGTTGCCCGCCGCCCCTGTCGGGTGCAGAACCCCGACGGCCAGACGAGCTTTCTCAACGAACTGCAGCGCCGCCGCGACTTCGCCCGCTTGATGCGCACGCCGGAACAGGCCGAGCGTCTGGCCGGCATCGTGCCGACGCAATACGCCTCGCTGCAGCAGGGCATCATCCTCTCGCCGTGGGTCGAAGGCCGACGCATCGAGCGCTGGGACGAGCGTCAGCTCACCGAGCTGTTCGACCTGCTGATCGCCCTGCTGCTCGCCGGCCTGTTCGAGTGGGACCTGGCCGCCGGCAACACGCTGGACGACGGGCGCATCCGCCTGTTCGATTTCGGCTACCTCTACCCCTTCGACCCACTGCGCCAGTACAACAGCGACGGCCTGGCCTCGCCGGGCTTCCACGTCGCCGAACGCTTCGAGACGCGGCAGCTGTTCGCCTGCCTGCTGCGGCTGGAACGCGAGAGCGAGGCGCAGGCACTGGCCGATTTCGAGCTGGAGAAACGCATCGCGCTGGATGCCTACCAGCGCCTGCAGCAAGAACTCGCCGCCCGCGGCGCCAGCCAAGGGGTGCTGGACTGGCTGGACGACATCATGCGTCGCTGGCGCGCGGCGCTGACCGGCAATCTGGGCGCGCTGTACCTGCAGGAGGCCTGGCGCTCGCACTGGCTGGACGTGAAGGACGACCTCAGCGGGCAGAGCTGCACGCCGCTGACCCTGCAGCGTCTGGCCTGGCTCAGAGACAAAGCCACCACCCAGCATGCCGAGCTGCTCGCCGGCGGTGCGCTGGCCAACGAACGACGACCCGACCGCGAGGCGCTGCTCGACGACCTGCGCCAGGCCGAAGCGCAGGCGATTCGCTGGCAGCTGCGCGATACGCGGAGCGCCGAAGGGGTGTGAGCGGTGCGCAGATTGCGCCCCGGCGGAAAGGTATTGCGGCGGTGGGCTGAAGCCCACCACAACGGCCCCGGAAACAGCCGCGACCTTATCCACAATCCGCCGCTGCGCCCATGAGGCCCCAAAAAGCCCGCCTCCTATCGGCGAGGCGGGCCATCGCTACCGCTTAAGGCTAGAACCGCCCGGCCGTGGTGGCACCTTCGCTCGGCGTCAGGCTGTTGTTCGCCCCGCTCTGCCATTGCCGCACCTGGGTGGCGTTGGCCTCGTTGCGGATCAGGCATTTCCATTCCACCGTCTGCCCGGCCGGCACGGCGATACGGCCCTTCCAGGTCGGATAGCTGCTGGTGTCGGTCAGCCGTGCCGCGGAGGCCGGGCTCCAGTTGCCGAGCTGGCTGACGTTGCCTACCGCGTAGACGCTGTCACCGGGTTGCGTCACGCCGTTGTCGCAGCGGAAGTTCACATTGACCAGACCTCCCTCGCCACCGTCATTCCCGCCACCATTGCCGGTGCCGCTGCGCCATACGCGCACCTGGCCATTGCTGGTATTGACTGCTTCGCTGAAGCTGCCGCTGGCGACCTGGCCGGGATTGCCCAGGTCGGAGTTGAGCGCCACCACCAGGGTCTGCTGGCTGCCGGTGACGGTGGCGACCAGGCCACTGAAGCCGCTGTGGAAGCTGATCGCCGAATCGGCGCGCACGCCGGCGGCGCGACGCACCTGGATCAGTTGGCGGATGAAGTCGCCGTAGCCCCAGTCGTACATGTGCGACCAGTACACCACCGGCGTGCCGGGGCTGGTGAGGATGTAGGCGTAGGCCTGGCGGATCAGCCCGTCCTGCAGCGGCCAGTGATGCTGGCCACCGTTCTGCCCGGGCGAGTAGCCGGTGTCGTGGTTGTCGACGAAGGTCACCGCCACCTCGCGCCAGCGCGGATCGGGGTTGCCGTTCAGGCCGTGCTTCCAGTCGGCGACCGAGCCGTTCTGCATGCGCTCCTTGAGGGCGAAGTCGAACACCGGGCATTTGGCCCGGTCGGACCAGTCCTTGATGATCTGCTGCCAACTGGCGGTGTTGCGCCAGTCCCAGCTCGGATATTCAGAGGGGCCTTTCCACAGCTCGCCGACGCAGAAGCTGCTGTCGGCGCTGTCGCTCATCCAGCTGTCGACCCGCTCGGGCGCGTAGCCGCGCACGAAATCGAAACGGAAGCCGCCAGCGCCGTACTGACCGCGCAGGTTGGCGAGTTCGTCGCGGAACATGCCGTAGACCTGCGGATGACTGGTATTGAGGTCCGCATCGCCGCCGATGAAGCGGTCGCCGTCGTCGCAGTCATTGGGGTAGTTGCCCGGGTCGGCGCAGTCGTTGCGCCAGAAGCCCTGGCCGGCCGGCAGGTTGATTTCCTTGTTCGGGTAGCCGCGGTTCATGTGGTTGGGCACCACGTCGTAGAGCACCTTCACCCCGGCACCGCCGAGCGCGCCGGCGGCCTGGCGCAGCTGGACGTCGCTGCCGTAGCGGCCGTTCTTGTTGAAGTCGTGCCAGAAGTAGCCCTCACCGCCGCCGGACTTGCCGCCGTCGGTCCAGCTGGAGAAGTCACGCCAGGGCACCGGCATCCAGATTGCCGAGAAGCCGTCGGCGGCGATGGTCGCGGCCTGGTGGCGGAGGATGTTGTACCAGTCGTTCGGCGCCTCGCGGACGACGTTCCAGTGGAAGCCCTGGAGGATGATTTCGTCGCCGCCGTGGTAGCGCACGGCGTTGGGGCTTTTGCCGGCCTGGTCGGCCATTGCCGGCAACGGCAGCAGGATTGCCGCCAATACGGCGGCACGCAGGATGTGGCTCATCGCAATACTCCGGTTCTTGTGCTTGTACGGGTAGCCGACGGCAGAGCCGCCGGACGAGGATGAACGCCGGTCGGAGCATCGACCGGCCCGCGCAGGCTGCTCCTGCACGCCACCGTCACCAACCTCCCCCGCCCAGTTGCCGGCGGCGTAGTGGCCAGGCCGAAGGCGGCTGGCAATCATCTGCGCCCCTCTCGTCCCAGCCCCGCCCCGGGGATTACGCCGCTCTCATCCTGATTACGCCCTGGCGCTGCGCCAGCGAAATCCGCGCCGCGGAGGATGCCGCCCCCGGTGCCATCCCCGAGGCTTTCGCCACCGCGCTGCACCGCCACCGGCCGACAGCGAAGGCGTGAACGTTCGGCATTAACAAGAAAAACAAGGACCTCGTCATGAAGCACACCGCGCACCCCAGCTTTGTTCTCAAACCCGCCTGCCTGCTCGCCGCCCTGCTGGTCGGCGGCCCGGCCCTGGCGGTCGATTTCCACGGTTACCTGCGTTCGGGCGTCGGCGCCACGGCCGGCGGCGGCGATCAGGCCTGCTTCCAGGCCGCTGGCGCACCGGCGAAATATCGCCTGGGCAACGAATGCGAAACCTACGCCGAGATCGGCCTCGGCCAGGAGGTGTGGAGCGAAGGCAACCGCAGCTTCTACGTCGACAGCATGATCGCCTACCGCTCCGATCAGGGTAACGACTGGGAAGCCGGCGGCACCGATACCGATGGCGACGAGAACAACCCGTTCGACGAGGCCGGCACCACCTCCATCCGCCAGTTCCACGTGATCGGCAAGAACCTCATCCCGAGCCTGCCGGGCGCGGCGATCTGGGCCGGCAAGCGCTACTACAAGCGCCACGACGTGCACATCAACGACTACTACTACTGGGATGTCTCCGGCCCCGGCGCCGGCATCGAAGACATCGACCTGGGCTTCGCCAAGGCCAGCGTGGCGTGGATTCGCAACACCGACGGCGACTGGGTCTACCAGGGCTCGGGCACCGGCACCAACCTGGCCAACGACACCCTCGACTTCCGCCTCGGCGGGATCGACGTCAACCCGGGCGGCAAGCTGGAGATCGGCTACGACTACGGCAAGGCCAACCTCACCGACGAGCAGGAACGCGACCCCGGCTACGAGGACCAAAAGGGCCATCTGGTCACCCTCGAGCACACCCAGAGCAACTGGTTCGGCGGCTACAACAAGCTCGCCCTGCAATACGGCACCGACGGCATCATAGGCAGCAGCGGGCGCAACAGCACCGGTAACAGCGACGGCAAGATGTTCCGCCTGGTCAACCAGGGCGTGGTCGGCCTGAGCGACAACATCGAGATGATGTACGTGCAGATCTACGAGGACCGCGACTTCGACAACGACTCCGGGCAGACCTGGGCCAGCTTCGGCGTGCGCCCGGTGTACAAGTGGAGCGACGTGATGAGCACCGCGCTGGAGTTCGGCTACGACCGGGTCGATCCGCAGGCCGACGGCGAACGCACCCGCGACCTGAAGAAGCTCACCCTCGCCCAGCAGTGGTCAGCCGGCAACAGCTTCTGGGCGCGTCCGCAGATCCGCGTGTTCGCCACCTATGCGCAGTGGGACGGCGGCCGCTATCAGGCCGCCAGCGAATCCATCGACGCCGGTGACGACGACGGCATCACCTTCGGCATCCAGGCCGAGGCCTGGTGGTAACCCGCGCCGGCTGAACGCCGTTGCAGGCAACGGCAGCCTTTCCGCTCCCACCGTCCAGACGGTGCCTTTTGCCCCGGCTCTGGCAGGTCGGGGCATTTTTTATCCGGAGAATCGCCATGCACCCGTTATCTCTTCTCACCGCCGGGCTGATCGCCCTGGCGCTCGCCGGCTGCGGCAGCGAACCGCTGCGCCGGGTCGACGCCCTCACCACCAGCCCCAAGCCACTGGAACGACCGATCGAACAGGCCCGTGCCGCACTGGCCGCCGCGCCGTCCTGCTGCAGCGGCCTCGACCAGCTGCCGTACGAGCCGCTCGAAGCCGGTTTCGCCGGTGACGTACTGATCGACAGCCAGGCGCCGGCCTACCGCTTTGAGACCGGCAAGAGTTTCCTGCGCGCCTTCAAACTGCCGGCCGGCGGCCCGTCGTTCGAGCTGCGCCTGTACAGCCAGGCCGGCAGCAGCGTGCTGGCACCCAATGCCATGCTGCTCGACAGCCGCATGCGCCCGACCCGCCTGCTGGATGCCGACGACTTCGTCTACGTTCCGCCAACCGGGCTCAAGGGCGACAGTCTGGACGCGCGCCTGCGCATCGATCGCTCGCAGCCCGAGCATCCGGGCAACGAGCGCTACCTGATCCTCTACACCAGCGACGCGCAGATGGCCGGGCAGACCGTCCTGCAACACCCGGCCAAGGCCTACGCCAAGGCGCTGGGCAACGAGCCGCCGAGCATCCCCGATCCGGTGGCGCAGCACTCGCCGGTGGGTGTGATCAAGCTGGTGATGATCCCCGACAGTGCCGCCGGCTCGAGCGCCAAGGGCTATGTGCCGGGCTACAGCATCGGCCAGGAGATGGGTAACGAACTGCCCGCCGCGCCGGCACCGGCGGTACTGCCGGAGACCTCGGCCTACTACCGCCAGGCCATCGATGCGGCGCTGGTGCAGAAAGATCTGGAGCGCGCACTGCGTCTGGCCGACGAAGCGGCACGGGTAGGCGACAGCACGGCGAAGCAGCACCTGCTCGAACGCATCGAGATTCGCTGATCGGTCAGGCGTCGCCGGACCGGCCGGGGTAGCAACCGTACAAGAGCCACAGCCGCCGGTGGCTGTGGCCTGACGTTCATTCGCCGCGGATGTACTGTTCGAGCTGCTGGATCAGGCTGTCCTGTTCGGCCATGGTTTCCTTGACCACGTCACCGATCGACAGCAGGCCGACGGTGCGGCCCTCGTCCAGCACCGGCAGGTGGCGCAGGTGCTTCTCGGTCATGATCTCCATGCACTCGCGGATGCTCTGGCGCGGCTCCACGGTGATGACCTTGCTGGTCATGATGGCGCTGACCGGGGTGACGAACGAGGAGCGCCCCTGGAGCACGATCTTGCGCGCGTAGTCGCGCTCGCTGACGATCCCCACCAACCGCCCCGAAGCATCGGCAACCGGCAGGGCACCGACGTTCTTCTCGGCCATCAGCTTGAGCGCGTCGAATACCGAATCCTCGGGGGCGATCATCACGATGCCTTGTGTCTGCTTGGCACCAATCACCTGCGCAACCGTTTTCATGGGACAGCTCCTTCCTGTTGGTTTTGGCGGAAATGCGGCCCATGCATCCCCGCTTCGAGCAAGCCTGAGACAGAACATATAGCGTGGCCGCGAGCGCGGCAAAGCGTTTCCGCTCGCGCCGCGGCAAGCCTGTATGCAAATGCTTCCGCCGAGTCAGGCGCTCAGCTTCAGGCCGACCAGTCCGGCGAGCAGCAACAGCGCGCTGAGCAGTCGCGCCGGCGAAGCACTCTCGCCAAAGATGACAATGCCCAACGCTACGGTGCCCAACGCACCGATGCCGACCCATATCGCGTAGGCCGTACCAACCGGCAGCACCTGCATGGCGCGGGCGAGGAGGAAGAAGCTGCCAGCCATGGCCAAGACGGTGAGCACACTGGGCAGCGGACGGGTGAACCCTTCGGAAGCCTTGAGGCCAATGGCCCAGCCTACTTCCAGAAGGCCGGCAATGATCAGCATGATCCAGGCCGAATGCATGAGGATGACTCCATCAAAACGGCAGGGTCGTCCCCGCATGATCCGACACACCGGCGGGTCGTCCCGCGGCGAATGCGACCCTAGCACAGCGGCGCACGGTGTTGGGCCGTTCAAAGCGGCCGTTGACCGTTGGCATTAGCGGCGTGACTGCGAAAGCACGGGCACGAACGAACATCGATGGATGGTACTTTTGGATCGGGTAAACGCCGACTCTCATCCCGGCGCAAATGCCATGCGGTGGATGGGTGGAGCGTCATCCACCCTACGAACCGCTCGCGTAGGGTGGAAAACTGCGAAGCATTTTCCACCGTTCCGCCCTCGCCAGCAGAGGGACGCCCTCTCCGCAAACAGTCTCAGGCCACAGCATGCCCGCGGGCCGCTTCGCTGAGGTAGAACCAGGCGGGACGCTCCAGCTCCAGTTCAGCGCCCAGCAGCGCCTCCTCGATTCGCTCCCAGCGCAGGCTGCCGAGGATCGGCAACGGCCGGCCGGGCAGCTGCCGCAGCCAGGCCAGCGCCACCTGATTGGCCGTGGCGCCCCGGTCGGCGGCGACCTCACTGAGTGCGCTGCACAAGCGCTCACCGAAGCGTCCACCGCCCATGGGCGACCAGGCCAGCGCCTGCAGGCCGGCTGTCTGCAACGCATGCAGGCTGCCATCCCACACCCAGTGCTGGGCCTGCAGTGACAGCTCGATCTGGTTGCAGCGCAGCGGCACGCACTGCGCCAGTGCCTGGCAATGCAGGATGCCGGCGTTGGACAGCCCCACCCATCCCACCTTGCCGCTGGCGACCAGTCCGTTCAGCGTCTCGGCCACCTCGTCGACCTGCAGCAGCGGGTCCGGGCGATGCAGCAGGAAACCATCGAGTCGTTCCACGCCCAGTCGCGCCAGGCTGTCGTCCACCGCCCGGCGCAGGTAGCCGGCACTGGAGTCGTAGTGCTTGACCCGCCAGCGCGAGCAGTCCTGCCCCGCCGGCACGATATCGGCCTTGCCAATGATCTGCAGGCGCTGGCGCAACCCGGGTGCCTGGCGCAGGGCCGCACCGAAGTGCGCCTCACAGCGCCCGCCGGCATAGATGTCGGCATGGTCGAAGCCGTTCAGCCCGCGCTCGACACAGCGTTCGATAAAGCCCAGCAACGCCTGGGGCTCACCCAGCTCGGGGTATTCCAGCAGGCGCATCATGCCCAGCAACAGCGGCTGGGCGAGCACGGGTGCGGCCATCGTGGCGCTCCGTCAGAAGATGTAGTCGGTGGTCAGGAAGCTCGACTGGCGGTCACGAATGATCCGGTCGACCAGCTCCTTGTTGGCCTCGTTGAAGCGCGTCGCCACCAGGGTGCGGATGGAGAACACACGCAGGGCGTCATGTACCGACAGCGTGCCTTCGGCGGAATTCTTGCGACCATTGAACGGATAGCTGTCCGGCCCGCGCTGGCACTGGGCGTTGATGTTGATGCGGCCGACCTGGTTGACGAAGGCATCCACCAGCCGGCCCACCTGCGCCGGGTCGCTGCCGAAGATCGACAACTGCTGGCCATAGTCGGAGGCGGTGACGTAGTCGATCACCTCCTGCAGGTCGCGGTACGGCACCACCGGCACCAGCGGGCCGAACTGCTCTTCGTGGTAGACGCGCATCGTCGAATCCACCGGGCTCAGCACGGCTGGCTGGAAGAAGCTCTGGTGCGATTGGCCACCGCCGGCGTTGATCACCCGCGCGCCCTTGGCTACGGCGTCTTCGAGTACGGCATGCAGGTAATCGGTCTTGCCCGGCTCCGGCAACGGCGTCAGCGCCACGCCCGGCTCCCAGGGCATGCCCGGCTTGAGCGCATTGACCCGCGCAGCAAGGCGTTCGAGGAAATCATCGAGTACCGTTTCGTGCACGAAGAGGATCTTCAGCGCCGTGCAGCGCTGGCCGTTGAACGACAGCGCGCCGGTCACCGCCTCCTCCACCGCGTTGTCCAGATCGACCTGCGGCAGGACGATGCCCGGGTTCTTCGCGTCCAGTCCCAGCGCGGCGCGCAGACGGTGCGGACGCGGGTGCAGTTTCTTCAAATCGGCGGCGCCCTTGTGCGTGCCGATAAAGGCGAACACGTCGATCTTGCCGCTGGCCATCAGCGCGCTAACCGTCTCGCGACCGCGGCCGTAGATGACGTTGATGACCCCGGCCGGGAAGCTGTCGCGGAAGGCTTCGAGCAGCGGGCGGATCAGCAGTACGCCGAATTTGGCCGGCTTGAACACCACGGTGTTGCCCATGATCAGCGCCGGAATCAGCGTGGTGAAGGTTTCGTTCAGCGGATAGTTGTACGGGCCCATGCACAGCGCCACGCCCATGGGCACGCGGCGGATCTGCCCGAGGGTGCCCTGCTCCAGCTCGAAGCGGCTGGAGCTGCGGTCCAGTTCCTTCAGCGCGTGGATGGTGTCGACGATGTAGTCGCAGGTGCGGTCGAATTCCTTCTCCGAATCCTTGAGGTTCTTGCCGATCTCCCACATCAGCAACTTGACCACCGCCTCGCGCTGCTCGCGCATACGCGCCAGGAAGGCCTCGACATGGGCGATACGCTCGGCCACACGCATGGTCGGCCAGGCTCCGCGGCCGTAGTCATAGGCGGCAACGGCGGCGTCCAGTGCACGCAGCGCGGCGTCGGCATCCAGCAGCGGCGTGCTGCCCAGCACCACCTGGCGCTCGCTGCCATCGGCCTCGCGCAGAAACACCGGGCTGCGAACTTCCGCCAGCGGGCCGTCCCAGTGCATCAACTCGCCATCGACCAGATAGTCGCGCTGCTCGACCGGAGCATCCGGCTGATAGGCAGCGGGAATCTCATCGAGACGGGGAAACAGGTCGGCAAGCGGGCGCGCAGTAGTCATGGAACCTCCAGGTAGCGAATCGGGGCGATCACGGCAGGCCCCACGCCCACCGCGATGGGTCGGACGGATTACAGCTCGCGCTGTTCGGCGCGCTCGGCACGCAGATCGAAGTCGCGCGGCAGTTCGGCAGGCGCTGCGCTGTCCAGCGCCTGCAGGGCCTGGCGCGTGGCGCTTTCGATGGCGGCCCAGTCGCCGGCACGCACGGCCTTGGCGTCGACCATCCAGGTGCCACCGACGCACATCACATTGGACTGCGCCAGGTAGTCCCTGGCGTTGCGCGCGTTGACGCCACCGGTCGGGCAGAAACGGATATTGCCGAACGGCCCGCCCAGCGCCTTGAGTGCGGCGACGCCGCCACAGACTTCGGCCGGGAACAGCTTGAAGCGGCGGTAACCCAGGGCGTAACCGAGCATGATTTCCGAGGCGCTGGCCACGCCCGGCAGCAGCGGCAACGGGCTGTGCAACGCGGCATCCAGCAGCTCGCCAGTGCTGCCCGGAGAGACGATGAATTGCGCACCGGCCGCCTCGGCCTGGGCCAGCATGGCGGCATCCAGCACGGTACCGGCACCGACGATAAGTTCGGGGCGCTGCTCACGCAGCAGGCGGATGGCACTCAGACCCAGCGCCGAGCGCAGGGTGATTTCCAGCACCTTGAGGCCACCGGCGGCCAGGGCGTCGGCCAGCGGCAGGATGTCCGCCTCGCGCTCGATGGTGATCACCGGCAGGATGCGTGCGGCACTGCACCACTGGTCGATCAGGGCGATCTTGTCGGTCATGCTGACCGCGCGGGTTTGGGTAGATGTCATAAAAGATTCCTTGCGGCCTCAGGGGCACCAGTAGATTTCGAGGGGACGGGCGAGGAAGGCGCGGATCGGCATCGCTTCATAGGATTCGCCGGCCAGGGCCTGGTTGAGCGTGGCCAGCTTGCCCGGGCCGTGCAGGGCAAGCAGGGTCAGCCGCGCGCTGGCCAGCAGCGCCAGGGACATGCTCAGGCGCTGGCGCGGGACGCTCGGCGCCTGCATCGGCAGGCAGCGCCGCGCACCACGCGGGTCGAGCGCCGCTTCCAGGTTCGGGCTGTCGGGAAACAGCGAGGCGGTGTGGCCGTCCTCGCCCATGCCCAGCACCAACACGTCGATCGGCGGCAGTTCGGCCAATACGGCGTCGGCGCGTTCGGCGGCCTGCTCCAGGCTGGCCGCGCTCTGGTACAGGCCAACCAGGCGCGCCGCAGCGGCCGGCCCCTGCAGCAGATGGCGGCGCAACAGGCCTTCGTTGCTGTCGGGATGGCTGACCGGCACCCAGCGCTCGTCGGCGAGGCTGATGGTGACCTTGCTCCAGTCCAGTTCCTGCTGCGCCAGGCGATCGAAGAACGCGATCGGGCTGCGGCCGCCGGACACCACCAGGGTCGCCGCACCGCGCTCGGCGATCGCACTGCGCAGGGCGTTGCTCACCGTCAACGCCAGTTCGCCGGCCAGCTGGTCGGCGTTGCCGAGGCTGAAACCGAGGGTCTGCACAGGCAGATCGAGATTAGAGATCGTCATACCAACTCCTGCCGTCACGGCTGATCAGGGCAATCGAGGCAGCCGGTCCCCAGCTGCCTGCTGCGTAGGGTTTGGGAGGCGCGCCGACGCGTTGCCAGCCGTCGATCAGCTGGTCGCACCACTTCCAGGCGTATTCGATTTCGTCCTTGCGCACGAAGAGGTTCTGGTTGCCCTTCATCACTTCCAGCAGCAGACGCTCGTAGGCGTCGGGGATGCGCGGGCTCTTGTAGGTTTCCGAGAAGTTCAGCTGCAGCGGGCCGCTGCGCAGCTGCATGCCCTTGTCCAGGCCCTGGTCCTTGGTCATCACCAGCAACGAAATGCCCTCCTGCGGCTGCAGGCGGATGATCAGCTTGTTGCCGATCAGCTGGCGCTGCTCGGGGGCGAAGATGTAATGCGGCGGCGCCTTGAAGTGGATGACGATCTGCGACAGCTTCTGCGGCATGCGCTTGCCGGTCCGCAGATAGAAGGGCACACCCGCCCAGCGCCAGTTGCAGATCTCCGCGCGCAGGGCGACGAAGGTCTCGGTGTCGCTCTGGGTATTGGAGTTTTCCTCCTCCAGATAGCCCGGCACCTGGCGCCCGAGGATGCTGCCGGCCACGTACTGGCCGCGCACCAGCTGCTGACCGAGGTGCTCCGGCGCAATCGGCGCCAGCGCCTTGAGCACCTTGACCTTCTCGTCGCGGATGCTGTCGGCCGAGAGGTCGCTGGGCGGGTCCATGGCGATCAGGCAGAGCAGCTGCAGCAGGTGGTTCTGGATCATGTCGCGCAGCTGGCCGGCCTGGTCGAAGTAGCCCCAGCGGCCCTCGATGCCGACGGTTTCGGCGACGGTGATCTCCACATGGGAAATGTGGTTCTGGTTCCACTGCGTCTCGAACAGGCTGTTGGCAAAGCGCAGGGCGATGAGGTTCTGCACCGTGTCCTTGCCCAGGTAATGATCGATGCGATAGGTGCGGTCTTCCGGGAAGAAACGCGCCACCGCGTCATTCACCTCGCGGGACGACCCCAGGTCATGGCCGATGGGCTTTTCCAGCACGACGCGGGTGCGCTCGGCCAGCCCCGCCTCCGCCAGCCCGGCGCAGATCGCGCCGTAGACGGAAGCCGGCGTGGCGAAGAAGGCGACGATACGCTCGGCCTGGCCGGCCTTGTCCGCCAGCGCGGCGTAATCCTCGCGGCGGCCGAACTCCATGCTCAGGTAGTCCAGACGGGCCAGGAAACGCTGCAGAACGCTTTCCTCGAGTTCGCGCTCGGCCACATGGCGACGCAGGTGCTCGGCGATCAGCGCCAGATGCGAAGCCGGCTCGCCGCCGTCGCGGGCGAGGCCGAGAATGCGGGTGTCCGCCGGCAGCAGGCCGGCACGGTCGAGCTGATAAAGCGCGGGAAACAGCTTGCGCAGGGCCAGATCACCGAGGGCGCCGAACAGCGCCAGGGTGCAGGGTTCGACAGATAATGGCGTCATGATGTTTGTTCTTCTACTAACACTGCCTTATGAATACACGCGAAGCTGCGTTTATTCAAGGATGATGTAGTAATAAAAACAACATTTAGTCAGAAAAGGAGATTCCGGTGGTCGCTCCGCAGCCCGCTCAGTAGCATAGGGCACCTCTGACCCGCCGCATCAGGATCGTCATGGACCGCGTACACAACCTGCTCGAGCAGATCCAGCGTCGCATCGAAGACCTCAACAAGGCCGAGCGCAAGGTGGCCGAAGTCATCCTGCGCAACCCTCAGCAGGCCACCCGTTTCAGCATCGCCGCGTTGGCGCAGACCGCACAGGTCAGCGAGCCGACGGTGAATCGCTTCTGCCGCTCGTTCGGCGTCAGCGGCTATCCGGAACTGAAGATGCAGCTGGCGCAGAGCCTGGCCAGCGGCGCCGCCTATGTCAGCCAGGCGGTAGAGCCCGACGACGGCCCGGCGGAATACACACGCAAGATCTTCGGCTCGGCCATCGCCTCGCTGGACAGCGCCTGCCAGAGCCTCGACCCGCAGCTGGTCAGCCGCGCCGTGGACCTGATGATCCAGGCCCGCCAGATCCACTTCTTCGGCCTTGGCGCCTCGGCCTCGGTGGCGCTGGATGCGCAGCACAAGTTCTTCCGCTTCAACCTGGCGGTAACCGCGCATTCGGACGTACTGATGCAGCGCATGCTGGCCTCGGTGGCGCATACCGGCGAGCTGTTCGTGATCATTTCCTACACCGGGCGCACCCGCGAGCTGGTGGAAGTGGCGCGCATCGCCCGCCAGAACGGTGCCTCGGTGCTCGGCCTGACCGCCGCCGGCTCGCCGCTGGCCCAGGCCAGCACGCTGAGCCTGAACATTCCGCTGCCCGAGGACACCGACATCTACATGCCGATGACCTCGCGCATCATCCAGCTGACGGTGCTCGACGTGCTCGCCACCGGCATGACCCTGCGCCGCGGCGTGGATTTCCAGCCACACCTGCGCAAGGTGAAGGAAAGCCTCAATGCCAGCCGTTATCCGGCAGATGAAGAGCCGGACTAAGAGAACGGAACCGGCGCGAACGCGGGATGTTGCTATAACAACATCCCGCCAACACACCCGATCAGCGTGCCAGCGCCTGTTCCAGCGCCACACCGGCACCCTCCAGCCCCGGATAGTCCGCAGTCACCAGCCACACCGGCACATCGCCGAGATAGCCGCTCATGCAGCCCTTGCTGGTAAAGCCGCGGGCGAAACCACTGGCCGCGAAGAAATCGGCGAAACGCGGCACCACACCACCGACGATATACACCCCACCGCGCGCACCGAGCGTGAGCACGTTGTTGCCGGCAACCCGCCCGAGCCACACGCAGAACTGTTCCAACGTCGCCACCGCCACATGATCACCCGCGAGCGCGGCCGCGGTGACCTCGGCCGGCGACGCCAGTCGCGGCGTCAAACCGGCCAGGGCGCAGACCGCGCGGTAGAGCAGCAACAGGCCACCGCCACTGAGCACGTCTTCGGCACGCACATGGCCAAGCTGGGCGAAGAGCATCTGCCACAGCGCCGTCTCATGCGTATCCGCCACGGGCAGGTCGACGTGCCCGCCCTCCCCCGGCAATGCACGCCAGCTGCCACTGCCCAAGGGCATCAACGCGGCGACGCCTAGCCCGGTGCCGGGCCCGATCACCAGCGCTGGCGCATCCGGCTCTGCCTCGCCAGCACAGATTACGCGCCGCCCCGCCTCGCCTATCCGCGTCATGCCCAGCGCCATGGCCGCGAAGTCGTTGATCAGCAGCAGCTCATCCAGCTGCAGGGCACCACAGAAATCCCTGCGCCCCAACCGCCAGTGGTTGTTGGTGAACACGAACTGCTCGCCCTTGACCGGCCCGGCACAGGCCAGGCAGGCCGCACCGACGCTGCCCGGCGCAAGACCGAGCGACGCCAGGTAGTACTCGACCGCCAGCTCGGGCGTGGCGAAATCCGCCGTCGCCAGGACCCGCACCGACTCCAGCCGCGAGTCGCGCCACAACGCGAAGCGCGCATTGGTGCCACCGATGTCACCGACCAGCGCCAGCCTCATCGCAGCACCTCCAGCCCGGCGGTGAACACACTGGCACCCTGTTCCGCCGAACTGAACGCCGCACGCATAAAGCCGAACAGCTCGCGGCCGCAACCCTGCACGTTCGCCGCCGGCGCCGCTGCCGGCAAGCGATCGGCCAGCTCGGCGGCATCCACCAGCACCTCGAGCACGCCGCCCTGGCCATCGACGCGCAGCAGATCGCCATCGCGCAGCCGCGCCAGCGGCCCGCCATCGATTGCCTCCGGGCAGACATGGATCGCCGCCGGCACCTTGCCCGACGCACCGGACATGCGCCCGTCGGTGACCAGCGCGACCTTGAAGCCGCGATCCTGCAGCACGCCGAGATAGGGCGTCAGCTTGTGCAGCTCCGGCATGCCGTTGGCGCGCGGCCCCTGGAAGCGCACCACGGCGACGAAATCACGCTCCAGCTCGCCAGCCTTGAACGCCTCCACCAGTTCCAGCTGATCGGAGAAGATCCGCGCCGGCGCCTCGACCACGCGATGCTCCGGCGCCACGGCGGAGACCTTCATCACCCCACGTCCGAGGTTGCCGCTCATCAGCCGCAATCCGCCCTCGGCGGAGAACGGCCGCGCCACCGGCCGCAGGATGCTTTCGTCCAGACTCGCCGCAGCCCCTTCACGCCAGGTCAGCCGGCCATCTTCGAGGAAGGGCTCCTGGGTATAGCGATAGAGGCCTCGCCCCATCACGGTATGCACATCCTCGTGTAGCAGGCCGGCGTCGAGCAGCTCGCGTACCAGCAGTGCGACGCCGCCAGCGGCATGGAAGTGATTGATGTCCGCCGAGCCGTTGGGATAGACGCGGGCCAGCGTCGGCACCACCTCGGAGAGGTCGGCCATGTCCTGCCAGGTCAGCTGAATGCCCGCCGCCTGGGCGATGGCCGGCATGTGCAGGGTGTGGTTGGTCGAGCCGCCGGTGGCATGCAGCGCGACGATGGCGTTGACCAGCACGCGCTCGTCGACCAGCTCGCCGAGGGACGTGTGGCAGCCCCCCTGAGGCGTGAGCCGCGTGACCTGGCGCGCCGCCTCGATGGTCAGCGCATCGCGCAGCGGCGTGCCCGGATTGACGAAGGAGGAACCCGGCAGGTGCAGGCCCATCACTTCCATCAGCATCTGATTGGTGTTGGCGGTGCCGTAGAAGGTGCAGGTTCCGGGACTGTGATAGGCCTGCATCTCGGCAGCGAGCAGCTCGTCGCGACCAGCCTTGCCTTCGGCGTAGCGCTGGCGCACCGCGGCCTTGTCCTTGTTGGCCAGGCCGGAGGGCATCGGCCCGGCCGGCACGAACACAGCGGGCAGATGACCGAAGCGCAGCGCACCGATCAACAATCCGGGGACGATCTTGTCGCAGATGCCGAGCAGCAGCGCCCCATCGAACAGATTGTGCGACAGCGCCACCGCGGTGCTCATGGCGATCACCTCGCGACTGGCGATGGCTAGCTCCATGCCCGGCTCGCCCTGGGTAACACCGTCACACATCGCCGGCACGCCGCCGGCCACCTGCCCCACCGAGCCGATCTCGCGCAGCGCCTGGCGCAGACGTTCGGGATAGTCTTCGTAGGGCTGGTGCGCCGAGAGCATGTCGTTGTAGGCGGTGACGATGGCGATGTTGGCGGCATCGGGCAGGCGCAGGCGCTGCTTGTCCTGCGCGCCGCAACCGGCGACGCCGTGGGCGAAGTTCGCGCACTGGGCGCCGCTGCGCGCCGGCCCCGCCTCCGCCGTCCCACGAATCAGCGCCAGATAGCGCTCACGGGTTGGGCGACTGCGGGCGATCAAGCGCTCGGTAACGGCGAGGACACGAGGGTGCATGCGGCTGACTCCAGATCATTTTTGTTGGTTTTATACCAATATAAGCCGTATTCAACAACGATCTAGCGCATAAAAAAGTAAATATATTGTTTTTATAACAAGATCACCGGTTCAGCAGTTCGAGCTTTCGACGCAGCTGCGCCGCGTGGGCCTTTTCCGCACGCAGCCCCGCGAAGAACTCGGCCTTCTCCCGCTCAAGGCGCTCGATGATTGCGCCAACGTTCATCAGCAGTTCGCGCAACACACGCAACTCGCTCTGCTGCCGGCGATAGCCGAACCCGAGTGCGCAAAGCGCGATCAGCACTACCAGAACGACACACAGCGACACTCCCATCACCAGCCAGGACATGCTCAGCGCTTCCATCTCTCCACTCCTTGTGCATTGGCAAAACGCCATCTTCGAGCGAGACGATATGTAGTCTCACAAGACAGGTCGATAATGTTTACTTGCACAGGTAAAGGAATGCAGCAGGTTAGCCAGGCCCTGGCGTGCCATCAGGCCCAACCCTGGAAGTCGCCGGCCGGCGGACGGCGCCGGCTGCCGGCATCAACGCCCACGCGTCGGCATACGCACGGATATGTCAGGAAACCGGACAGATGATTGACCGCCGCAGTGCCGTGCCTAGTCGCCCATCGGCAGCGCGCCGCGCCCCTCGCGGGGCTGGCTGCCGTCATGCCGCTTCAACTGCAGGAAAATGCCCGCGCCCGCCAGGCTCATGCCGCCGAGGCAGAGGAACGTCAGCTCGAAGGCATGCAGCACCTCGGCGCCCTGCGCACCCGGCACGGTGAAACCGCCCAGCAGCGCGCCTGCGGTCGCGACCCCGAGACTCATCGACAACTGCACCACCACCGAAAGCAGGCTGTTGCCGCTGCTGGCGTTGGCGTTGCTGAGGCCGATCAACGTCACGGTGTTCATCGCGGTGAACTGCAACGAGTTACCCACACCGATCAGCCCCAGGTGCGCCAGCAGCAACAGGTAGGGCGTATCGGCATCCACCGTCGCCAGCCCGGCGATCAGCATGCCGAGCAGCGCGGTGTTGCCGATCAGCAGGTTGCGGTAGCCCAGGCGGTCGAGCAGCCCCTTGGCCAGCGGCTTGACCAGCATCGCGCCCACCGCCAGCGGAATCATGCTCATCCCCGCCTGCGCCGGCGAGTAGCCCAGCGCGACCTGCAGCAGCAGCGGCAGCAGGAACGGCAATGCACCGCTGCCCAGGCGGGCGAACAGATTGCCGCAGATGCCCACCGCGAAGCTGCGCGTATGGAACAGCCGCGGGCTGAACAGCGGCGCCGGGATGCGTGCGGCACGCAGCCAGTACGCCACCAGGCAGGCAGCGCCGGCGAACAGCAGCACCAGCACCCGTGCGTGCGGCATGTGCAGCTCGCCGAGCCCTTCCAGGGCGATGGTGATCAGCAGCATCGCCGCGCCGAACAGGATGAAACCGAGGGTATCGAAGCGCATCCGCTTGTCCGCGCGGAAATCAGGCATGAAGCGGAACGCCGCGATGCAGCCGATCACCCCGACCGGCAGGTTGATCAGGAAGATCCAGTGCCAGGAGGCGTACTGCACCAGCCAGCCGCCGAGCGTCGGCCCGAGCAGCGGCCCGACCATGCCGGGCAGCGCGATGAAGGTCATCACCCGCACGAACTCGCTGCGCGGGAAGGCCCGCAGCACCACCAGCCGTCCGACCGGCAACATCAGCGCGCCGCCGATGGCCTGCACGACGCGGGCGCCGATCAACTGATCGAGGCTCACCGACAATGCGCAGAGCAATGAGCCGAAAGTGAACAACACCACCGCAGAGAAGAACGTCTTGCGCGTGCCGAAGCGGTCGGCGATCCAGCCGGATGCCGGAATCAGCAGCGCCACGGTGAGCATGTAGGCGATCACCACGCCCTGCATGCGCAGCGGGTCCTCGGCCAGATCACGTGCCATTGCCGGCAGCGCGGTGTTGAGGATGGTGCCATCCAGCGTCTGCATGAAGAAGGCGATGGCAACCAGCCAGGGCAGGACACGGGCGGTGCGGGCGTCCAGAACGGAGGTCGGCAGCATGGCGGGCTCTAGGGCGAAGGGTTCGTCATCTTAGAGGATTCGTCCGGGCAAGGTGCGCCGCGACCGGCGCCCGACGGCCGCAACGCGGTCACCCGCGCGGCGCTGCGACAACCGGACGCGGACCGGCGCCAGCACCCGCCGCTGCTGGGATCCAGGCTGGCAGCAGCTCGCCGAGCGCGCCAGTAACAAAATATTTCTTCGGAAATTGACACGAATCATTATCATTAGAAGCCGCAAGTGCGAGTCTGTTTCCGTACTTATCCCTACCGGAGGCTTCCATGCGTATCCCCGCCACCCTCGCGATCACCACCCTGCTGCTCACCCCGCTCGCCCAGGCCAAGGAGTATCCCATCGGCGAGCCGCAGCAATGCGGTGGCATGGAAGTCGGCGCGGTCTATCTGCAGCCGGTGGAAATGGACCCGGCCGGCATGATGCTCGCGGCGGCCAAATCCGACGTGCACCTGGAAGCGGACATCTCCGCCACCGAAAACAACCGCAACGGCTGGCAGGAAGGCAGTTTCGTGCCGTACCTGAGCATCCACTACACGCTGCGCAAGAAGGGCTCGAGCGAAGTCATCGAAGGCGACTTCCATCCGATGGTCGCCAACGACGGTCCGCACTACGGCGACAACGTCAAGCTGCTCGGCCCGGGCAAGTATCAGCTGACCTACAAGATCCTGCCGCCGGGTTCGGGCCACGCCATGTTCGGCCGCCACGTCGACAAGGAAACCGGCGTCGCCCCGTGGTTCGAAGGCTGCGAGCTGAACTACGAGTTCACCTACGCCGGCATCGGCAAGAAAGGCGGTTACTGAGGCGGAGAAGGCCCATGCGTACATTCCTGCTCGGCGCCCTGCTGCTGACCGGCGCTGCCGGCAGCGCCCAGGCGGCACTGCCGACTTACGAGCTGACCATCCGCGACGGCCACTTCGAACCGGCCTCGATCGAAGTGCCGGCGCGCCAGCGCTTCAAGATCGTGGTGCACAACGCCGGCAGCGGCCCGACCGAGTTCGAGAGCACGCCGCTGCGGGTGGAGAAGGTGCTGTCGCCGGGGGTGACCTCGTTCGTCGTGATCCATCCGTTGAAGCCGGGGCGCTACCCGTTCTTCGACGAATTCCATCTGGACCTTCCCGAAGGCGAGATCGTCGCCAAGTAGTTCGCAGGAGCTAGTCATGGGCCAATCCATGTTCATCGTCTGGCGCGAGAGCGTCGAGGCACTGCTGGTGATCGGCATCCTGCATGCCTGGCTGCGCCAGCAGCCGGGCGCGGGCCACGCGCTGCGCATGCTCTGGGGCGGCGTCGCAGCCGGCCTGGGCCTGGCGGGCGCGCTGGGCTGGGGCGTGCTGCGCGCCGGCGACTGGCTGGCCGGCAGCGGCGGCGAGTGGTTCCAGTGCGGCATGCTGCTGGTGGCGAGCATGCTGATCCTGCACATGGTCGGCTGGATGCATCACCACGGTCGCACCCTCAAGAGCAGCCTGCAGAACAGCGCGGCGCAGCAGCTCAGCCAGGGCAGCGGCTTCGGCCTGCTGCTGCTCGCCATGCTCGCCGTCGGGCGCGAGGGCAGCGAGACGGTGGTGTTCCTCTACGGCATCGGCAACCAGCAGCAGGGCCACGACCTCACCGGCTTCGTCATCGGCGGCGTGCTGGGCTTCGTCCTCGCGCTGCTCAGCTACGCGGCGCTGCAGGCCGGTAGCCGTTTCTTCAGCTGGCGGCGCTTCTTCCAGGTCAGCGAAGTGCTCCTGCTGTTGCTCGGCAGCGCGCTGTTGATGGCCGGACTGGATCGTTTCAGCGGCCAGCTGATGGGCATGGACGTGCCGGAGCAGTTCTACAGCTTCTTCGGCGATCCGCTGTGGGACACCTCGGCGTGGCTGGACGACGGCAGCGCGTTGGGCAGCACCATCGCCGGCCTCACCGGTTACCGTGCGATGCCGTCGCTGGCCGCGGCGCTGACGCTGCTGCTGTACTGGCTGGCGGTGTGGACCTGGCTGCGCCCGGCGCGGCCGGTGGCGCTGGCGACGAGGCCGGCATGATCGCCCAGGCGCCCTGGCTGGCGCGCGTCGGTGACTGGCTGCGTGAGCACGCCAGAATCATCCGCGCGGTGCAGTGGCTGGTGGTGGGGTTCTACCTGGTGCTGCTGGTGATCCCCGCCGTGCTGCCGCTGCCGCCCGCCCAGGCGGGCATGCTCGACAACCTCACGCTGCTGGCGCAGTTCGTCTTCTGGGGCCTGTGGTGGCCGTTCGTGCTGCTGTCGATGGTGCTGTTCGGTCGCATGTGGTGCGGCGTGCTCTGCCCGGAAGGCTCGCTGAGCGAGTGGATCAGCTGGCGCGGGCTGGGCCGCGGCACGCCGCGCTGGATACGCTGGGGCGGCTGGCCGACCGTGGCGTTCATTCTCACCACCGTCTATGGCCAGCTGATCAGCGTCTACGACTACGCCCAGGCCGCGCTGCTGATCCTCGGTGGTTCCACCGTCGCGGCGATGCTGGTGGGCTACCTCTACGGACGCGGCAAACGCGTCTGGTGCCGCTACCTGTGCCCGGTCAGCGGCGTGTTCTCGCTGCTCGCGCGCCTCGCACCGCTGCATTACAAAGTCGATGAACAGCGCTGGCTGGAAAACAGCGGTCCGCACCTGCCTACCCCCAACTGCGCGCCGCTGCTGGACATCCGTCGCATGCAGGGCGCCAGCGACTGCCACGCCTGCGGCCGGTGCAGCGGCCAGCGCGGTGCGGTGCAGCTCAGCGCCCGCTCGCCGAACCAGGAAATCCTCATCGTCGGCAACCAGCCGCAGCACAGCCACTGGGACAGCACCCTGCTGCTGTTCGGCATGCTCGGCCTGGCGATGGGCGCCTTCCAGTGGACAGTCAGCCCGTGGTTCATCGCCCTCAAGCAGGCCGCCGCCGAATGGCTGGTCGATCACGATCTGTTCTGGCCGCTGGAAGCCGATGCGCCCTGGTGGCTGCTGACGCACTATCCGCAGGTCAACGACGCGTTCAGCTGGCTCGACGGCGCGGCGATCCTGGCCTACATCGGCGGCAGCGCCGTGCTGCTCGGCGGCGCACTGTGGCTGCTGGTGCAGGCGGCCGTGCGACTGATGGGACGCAGCGGCAACGTGTTCCACCATCTGGCGCTGAGCCTGACGCCGCTGGGCGGCGCGGGGCTGTTCCTCGGTCTTTCCGCGACCACGGTCAAGCTGCTGCGCTACGAAGGCCTGCTGCTGAGCTGGGTGCCGCTGGCACGCGCGGCGCTGCTGGTCGGCGCGATCATCTGGAGCCTGTACCTGGCCTGGAAGGTCATCGGCCGCCACGGCGCCAACGGCCTGCGCCGGCTGCTGGCATTCAGCTGCATGAGCGGCGCCGCCGCGTTGATCGGCTATGGCTGGTGGCTGCAGTTCTGGGGCTGGAACTGAGACGCGCGACCGGCATCCGGCTCAGCGCCCCGACAGCGGCGCGTTGCCAGGAATGCCCTGCACCGGCGTGCCGAGCCCCAGCGCCCGCTCGGTGAACCAACCGCGGTTGGTTTCCAGCGCGTAGCGCGCCGGTGCCTGGGCGCAACGCATCTCCCGGCTGAACGGCTCGAGGTCGATCAGGTCGACGATCACCCCCCGCTCATCGAGGAACGCCGCGGACAGCGGCAGCGGCGTGTCCTTCATCCACAGGCAGTTGTGCCGCACCTCGTCGAAGCGGAACAGCATGCCGCTGTCGGTGGCCAGCTCGCGGCGCCCCATCAGGCCGAGATGGCGCTGCTCGGCGGTCACCGCGTACTCGGCAGACAACTCATGTTCCCCCAGGCGCAATGCCAGCGGTTCGGCCGCCTGTACCAGCGGCGCCAGCAGCGACAACACAAGCGCAACACGCATCGAACATCCTCCCAAACCCGTAACGAATCGGCCGTGCCTGCCGACGCCAGCATCCATCGCAGCGCGGCCGATAATGGCCAGCATAGCCAGTGCGCAGACGCCCTGCGCCGCCCGCACCGGCCAGCGCATGTCCATCACGGCGGACACATGGGTCCAGCCCGGCGGACATCAAGACCTGTCCGGATAACTGAACACTTGACTGAAAAGCCAGCCGGATCAAACAGTTAGCGATCTGGCACGGAACTCGCTAAACCGTCCGGGCGGCATCGTCCGCACGCCGAACAATAACAACAACATGCCTGTCACCGCCGCGAGACTCCCGAATGCCCCGGCAGCATCCGATCGCACGGCAACAGGTCAGGAGATCGTCCCGATGAGCGTCGTCATCGCCCTTGCCGCACTGGCTCTGCTGATGCTGGCTGCATACCGCGGCTACAGCGTCATCCTCTTCGCCCCCATCGCCGCCCTCGGTGCGGTGCTGCTCACCGATCCATCCGCCGTGGCCCCGGCCTTCACCGGCGTGTTCATGGAGAAGATGGTCGGCTTCATCAAGCTGTACTTCCCGGTATTCCTGCTCGGTGCCGTGTTCGGCAAGTTGATCGAGCTGTCCGGTTTCTCGCGCTCGATCGTCGCCGCGGCGATCCGCCTGCTCGGCACGCGTCAGGCCATGCTGGTGATCGTGCTGGTCTGCGCGCTGCTGACCTACGGTGGGGTTTCGCTGTTCGTCGTGGTGTTCGCCGTGTACCCGTTCGCCGCCGAGATGTTCCGCCAGAGCGACATGCCCAAGCGGCTGATCCCGGCGACCATCGCGCTCGGTGCGTTCAGTTTCACGATGGATGCCCTGCCCGGCACCCCGCAGATCCAGAACATCATTCCCACCACCTTCTTCGGCACCACGTCGTGGGCGGCGCCCTGGCTGGGTGTGATCGGCACGCTGTTCGTGTTCAGCGTCGGCATGTTCTATCTGCATCGCCAGCTGCGCAAAGCCAAGGCGCGCGGCGAAGGCTACGGCACGGAGCTGCGCAACGAGCCGGAGACCGCCGAGGACATCGCCCTGCCCAATCCCTGGCTGGCACTGTCACCGCTGATTCTGGTGGGCGTGGCCAACCTGCTGTTCACCCGCTGGATTCCCGAGGTCTACGGCAAGACCCACAGCCTGCAACTGGCCGGCATGGCGCAGCCGGTGACCAGCGAAGTGGCCAAGCTGACCGGCATCTGGGCGGTGCAGGCGGCGTTGCTGCTGGGCATTCTGCTGGTGTTGATCTGCGGCTTTCGCGCGATCAAGGCCAAGCTCGCCGAAGGCACCAGGACCGCGGTCGGCGGCGCCCTGCTGGCGTCGATGAACACCGCGTCGGAATACGGCTTCGGCGCGGTGATCGCCTCGCTGCCAGGCTTCCTGGTGCTGGCCGACGCGCTGAAGAGCATCCCTAACCCGCTGGTCAACGAAGCGGTCACCGTCACCCTGCTGGCCGGCATCACCGGCTCGGCCTCGGGCGGCATGAGCATCGCCCTGGCGGCCATGTCCGACACCTTCATCGCCGCCGCCAATGCCGCCAACATCCCGCTGGAGGTGCTACACCGAATAGCGTCGATGGCGTCCGGCGGCATGGACACCCTGCCGCACAACGGCGCGGTGATCACCCTGCTGGCGGTGACCGGCCTGACCCACCGCGAGGCCTACAAGGACATCTTCGGCATCACCCTGATCAAGACCCTGGCGGTGTTCGTAGTGATCGGCGTGTTCTACGCCACCGGAATCGTTTGAGCCCGCGCGGCGAGGAGAACAACACATGAATCTGCAAGGCAAGACCGCCCTGGTCACCGGCTCCACCAGCGGGATCGGCCTGGGCATCGCCCTCAAGCTGGCCGAGGCCGGCGCCAACCTGGTCCTCAACGGCTTCGGCGACGTCGACGCGGCGCTGGCGGCGGTCCGCGCATGCGGCGGGCAGGCCATCCACCAGCCGGCCGACGTGAGCGATCCCGAACAGATCGCCGCAATGTTCGCCGCGGCCGAGCAGCAGTTCGGTGGCGTCGACATTCTGGTCAACAACGCCGGCATCCAGCACGTCGCACCGGTGGAGCAGTTCCCGGTCGAGCGCTGGGACGCGATCATCGCCATCAACCTGTCGTCGGCCTTCCATACCACGCGGCTGGCGCTGCCGGGCATGCGCCAGCGCGGCTGGGGGCGCATCATCAACCTCGCCTCGGTGCACGGTCTGGTGGGGTCGGCGCAGAAGGCCGCCTACGTGGCGGCCAAGCACGGGCTGGTCGGCCTGACCAAGGTGGTGGCGCTGGAAACCGCCACCACGGCGATCACCTGCAACGCCATCTGCCCCGGCTGGGTGCTCACGCCGCTGGTGCAGCAGCAGATCGACGAACGCGCCCGCGCCGATGGCGACACCCAGCGCGCGCGCCACGACCTGCTGGCCGAGAAGCAGCCGTCGCTGGATTTCGTCACCCCTGCGCAGCTCGGCGCACTGGTGCTGTTCCTCTGCAGCGAAGCCGGCGAGCAGGTGCGCGGCGCGGCGTGGAACATGGACGGCGGCTGGGCCGCGCAATAGCCGCTTTTCGCTGACCTGCGACAACGTCGTGGCGGGCCAGGCCCGCTGCGGCTTGGCAAGCGCCCGGCGGCTGAGGCTAGATAGCCAGCATCTCCCAGCGAAAGTCCGCGCATGACCACCATTACCAGCGAAACGCCGAACAGCGGCAAAGCTCCGGTGCACCTGGCACTGCGCCGGGTCGCCATCGACACCTACCGTGAGAACGTCGCCTACCTGCACCGCGATTGCGCGGCCTGCCGCGCCGAAGGTTTCCAGGCGCTGGCCAAGGTCGAGATCCGCGTCAACGGCAAGCGCATCCTCGCCAGCCTCAACGTGGTGGACGACTCCACCATCGTCGGCTGCAACGAACTCGGGCTGTCCGAGGACGCCTTCGCCCAGCTCGGCGCGGAGCCCGGCGTGCCCGCGTCGATCTCCCAGGCCGAGCCGGCACCCTCGATCCCCGCGCTGCACCGCAAGATCGCCGGCGAGCGCCTGCGCCGCGAGGACTTCCACGCGATCATCCGCGACATCGCCGAGCACCGTTACTCGAAGATCGAACTGACCGCCTTCGTCGTCGCCTGCAACCAGGGTGAGCTGGACCGCGAGGAGGTGTACTTCCTCACCGACGCGATGATCCAGGTCGGCCGCCGCCTCGACTGGCGCGAGCATCCGGTGGTGGACAAGCACTGCATCGGCGGCATCCCCGGCAACCGCACCTCGATGCTGGTGGTGCCGATCGTCGCCGCCCACGGCATGCTCTGCCCGAAGACCAGCTCCCGGGCCATCACCTCGCCGGCCGGCACCGCCGACACCATGGAAGTACTGGCCAACGTCGAGCTGCCCTTCGAGCGCCTCTGCGAGATGGTCCGCGAGGAACGCGGCTGCCTGGCCTGGGGCGGCAGCAGCGATCTCTCCCCGGCCGATGACGTGCTGATCGCCGTCGAGCGGCCGCTGTCGATCGACTCGCCGGGACAGATGGTCGCCTCGATCCTGTCGAAGAAGATCGCCGCCGGTTCCACCCATCTGCTGCTGGACATTCCCATCGGCCCGACCGCCAAGGTGCGCTCGATGGCCGAGGCGCAGCGCCTGCGCAAGCTGTTCGAGTTCGTGGCCACGCGCCTGGGCCTGACCCTGGACGTGGTCATCACCGACGGTCGCCAGCCGATCGGCAATGGCATCGGCCCGGTGCTGGAAGCGCGCGACGTGATGCAGGTGCTGCAGAACGACCCGGCGGCGCCGATCGACCTGCGTCAGAAGGCGCTGCGCCTGGCCGGACGCATGCTCGAGTTCGATCCCGATGTGCGCGGCGGCGACGGTTATGCCATTGCCCGTGACATCCTCGACTCGGGGCGGGCGCTGAAGAAGATGCACTCGATCATCGCCGCGCAGGGCGCCAAACCCTTCGACCACAACCAGCCGCCGCTGGCACGGCTCAGCTTCGACGTGCTCGCCGACCGCGACGCCGTGGTCACCGGCATCGACAACCTGCAGCTGGCGCGCATCGCCCGGCTGGCTGGCGCGCCGAAGGTACAGGGCGCCGGCGTCGACATCCTGCGCAAGCTCGGCGAACCGGTGCAGGCCGGTGACTGTCTGTATCGCGTTTACGCGGATTTTCCCGCCGACCTCGCCTTCGCCCGTCAGGCCACCGAACGCGCCAGCGGCGTCAGCCTCGGCAGCGCCGAGCAGGTCCCAACCGTATTCGTGGAGTTCTGATGCAAAGCCAGCTGCTGTATTTCGATGACGAGCGCGCCGCCGCCCTGCGCCTGGCCGAAGCCTGTGGCCTGCCTGCGGCGCAGATCGAACGCCACCGTTTCCCCGATGACGAGCTGCGCCTGCGCCTGCCGCTGGCCGAAGGCGACACCATCGCCGAACAGCTGGTGCTCTACCGCGGCCTCGATCATCCCAACGAGAAGCTCGTCGAGCTGCTGCTGGTCGCCGGCGAGGCTCGCCGCCTCGGCGCCAAGCGGCTGATCCTGGTCACGCCTTACCTCGCCTACATGCGCCAGGACATCGCCTTCAATCCGGGCGAGGTGGTCAGCCAGCGGGTGATTGGCCAGCTGCTGGCCGGCCAGTTCGATGGTCTGATCACCGTCGACCCGCACCTACACCGCGTCGCCACCCTGCAGGAAGCGGTGCCGCTGGCCGATGCCGTCACCCTCTGCGCGGCCCCGGCGCTGGCGCGACTGATCGCCGAGCGGCATCCCGATGCCCTGCTGATCGGCCCGGATGCCGAGGCGCTGCAATGGATCGAAGCGGCGGCCGCCGAACATGGTTTCGACTACGGCGTGTGCCGCAAGGTACGCCACGGCGATCATCAGGTGGACATCGCCCTGCCCGATCTGACGTTCGCCGGACGCCCCGTGGTGCTGCTCGATGACGTCGCCAGCTCCGGGCGCACCCTTGCCGAGGCCGCGCAGAAACTGCTGGCCGCCGGCGCCGCCTCGGTGGACGTGGCCGTGACCCACGCGCTGTTCGCCGGCGATGCGCTGCAGGTGATCCGCGCCGCCGGTGTCGGGCACGTCTGGAGCACCGATTGCATCGCCCATGAAAGCAACGCGGTGTGCATGGCACCGCAGCTGGCCGAGGCGCTCAGGCCGCTGCTGCGCTGACGCAGGGTGGAAAACGCGCGCAGCGCTTTTCCACCGGAACCCGGCTAACCACCTCGGCGGCGGATCAACCGCGTGGACAAGGCTGCGCCGTTGTCCACCCTACGCCTCATCCAAGGCCCTCGGTTCGTCGGCGCCGACCTGCGCGGAATCGCCGTAGCGCTTCTGGCAGCGCTCGCAGAAGAACGCCCGGCGCCGGCTGCGCCCCAGTTCTTTCACCTTCACCAGCGCAATCCGGCAGCGCACGCAGGTGCGCTTGCCGTGCGCCAGCCAGTTGGCCTTGAGCACGCCGGCCCGCTTCCAGTCGAGGAACTGGAAGCTGTAGGTACGCGCCTCGCGCACCAGTTCGCGTAGCTTGGCCGGCGGCAGTTCGCCGATCAGCGACAGCGGGTGCACGCGGATGCGGTAGAGCACCTCGTTCTTGATGATGTTGCCGGAGCCGGCGAACAGCGTCTGGTCCAGCAGCGCATCACAGGCCAGCAACCGCGGGCGTTCGCGCAAGCGCTTGAGCGTCGTGCGCGGGCTCCAGGCCTCGCTCATCACATCCATGCTCCAGTCGTACGTCGCATCCAGCGGCCCGTCGATGAACTGCACCGAACAGGCATAGAAGTTCAGCTCGCCGTTGGCGAAGCCGAGGCTCAGGCGCGGCGTGGAGTCCTTGCGCTCGTTGATGCGGTAGCTGCCGAACAGCAGCAGATGGATGCGCACGGACACATCCTCCAGTTCGATCAGCAGATGCTTGCCCCAGCTGTGAAAGCCACGCACCACCTGGCCGGCCAGCCGTGCCTTGTCCACCTTGGCACTGCCTTCGGCGCGCTCGATGCGTTGACCGGTGAACGCCGCGACTTGCTCGCGGAGAATGACGATGGATGGACCTTCGGGCATGGAGGCACCAGTGGCTGGCCTGTCTCGGTTGAGACTCGCCCCGGCGCTGAAGGTGCGTCCGCCGCCGTCACCACTCCAGCTGCAGGGTGCTCTCGAACTCGCGAGGTTCACCACTCAGTGGATCGCGAAAGCGCAATCCGCGCGCCAGTAGCTTGAGCGGCCGCGCGTAGTCGTCGGCCTCGCGCGCGCAGCGTTCGAGCAACTCGGGATAGAACGGATCGTTGCAGATACCGGCACCGAGGGTCGCCATGTGCAGACGCAGCTGATGCTTGCGCCCGCTGATCGGCGTCAGCCCGTAGCGCCAGAGATCGCCGCGGCGCTCGAGCACCTCGATCAGCGTTTCGCTGTTGGGCTCGCCCTCGCCTTCGCGCATGAGGAAGAACGGCTCGCCGGGCACCATGCGCAGGCGCCGACGCAGCGGAAACTCCACCTGCGGTAGCGCCGGGCAGATCGCCTCGTAGCGCTTGGCGATCTCGCGCTCACGGAACAGCGCCTGATAGGCGCCGCGGCTGTCGCGATTGGCGGAGAACAGCACCAGCCCGGCGGTGAGGCGGTCGATGCGATGAATCGGCACCAGCTCATCGTTGCCCAGGCGCTTGCACAGACGCGCCAGCAGGGTTTCGTTGACGTATTCGCCGGCCGGCATCACCGAGAGAAAATGCGGCTTGTCGGCCACCACCAGATGCTCGTCGACGTGCAGGATGCGCTCCTCGAACGGCACCGGCGTCTCGTTCGGCACCTCGCGGAAGTAGTGGATGCGCAGGCCGGCCCGGTAAGGCTGGTCGAGCATAATCGGCTGCATGGCGGCGTCCAGCACGCGCTGGCGGTTTATGCGGTCGACCCAGATTTCACGGTCGATGGCCGGGAAGTGCGCGCACAGACAATCGAGCACGCTGCGCCAGTCGCCCTGGGGCAGGTGCAGCGTGCTCGGTCGGGAATGGGAGGCGGACATGATGCGCGGCGCGGTAGTCGGGGGTGCAGATGATACCCGCTGCGCGCGCCGCGCGATGGCTGGATGCGGCTGGAATCACTCCTGCTTGTCGCGAGTCACTTCGCCGGTCTTGCCGTCGATGCTGAACTCGTACTTCTTGCCATCCTGCTTCATGCCCTCGCCTTCCCAGCCATCGTCGTCGGCCTCGATGCCGTACAGCTCGGTGTAGCCGGCGGCCTTGGCCTTCTCCACAGCCTGCTCGAGGGTGATCCAGTCGGCGCCCGGCTTGTCGGCGGCAATCGCGACGGCGGAACCCGAACCGAGAACGGCGATGGCCAGGGCGGCGGTGAGTTTTTTGTTGTACATGGCGCTCTTCCTTCAGTAGTGACGGACACTGAATCCGAGCCCAACCGCCGCGCCGAAGTTCAACCGGCGCGCCCGGCTAGCGTTTGCGAATCGTGACGATGCGCGGGTCCATCTCGCCGTTGGTGAACTCGAATTCCACCGCATCGCCGACGGCCAGGCCCTCGAGCTGCTGCGCGTCGATGCGAAACGGCATGACCATCGCCGGCCACTTCAGCTCGACCACCGGGCCGAGGGCGATGGTCACGCTGCCCTGCGTCGCGTAGATGGCGCGCAGCGTGCCGCTGGCGTGGTGCGTGACTTCGGCTTCCAGGCTGCCGCTCGCGGCGCTGTCGTCGATGGGCGGCGGCACGGTCTCGGGTTTGAGCAGGTCTTCGGCCAGCGCCGGCTGCGTCAGGCAGAGGGCGGCGAGGGTCGCGACGAGGTAGTTCATGATCGGGCTCCAGTGACCGAGGCAACAGCAAGCCTAGTCCTTGCGCCTGCGCCCGCCCTCGCCCGAACGATGCAAAAAACCGCCGTGGATGACATTCAGTTTCATTTAAGCCAGGGCGCATAACCTGTGAACCGTCGAAACCAACCACAGGAATCCAGACATGAAAACCCTGACTACTCTGTTCACCGCTGCCACCCTCGTCTTCGGCGCCAACCTGGCCATGGCCAAGGACCTGGGCCCGGACGAAGCCCTGAAACTGCGCGACGCCGGCACCATCCAGTCGTTCGAGAAGCTCAACGAAGCGGCGCTGGCCAAGCACCCGGGCGCTACCATCGAGGACACCGAACTGGAAGAAGCCTACGGCCGCTACGTCTATCAGCTTGAACTGCGCGACGACAAAGGTGTGCAATGGGACGTAGAACTCGACGCCAAGACCGGCGAAGTACTGCAGGACCAACAGGACGACTGAAGCCAGCCATGCGTGCCCCTCTCCTCATGACGCTCCCCTTGGCACTGCTGCTCGCCGCCAACCCGGCGGCGAGCCGCGACCTGGATCAGGACGAAGCCCTGCGCTTGCGTCGGGACGGCCTGATCCAGCCGCTGGAAAACCTTCTGCAGCAGGCGTTGCAGCGGCATCCCGGCGCCAGCCTGCTGGAAGCCGAACTGGAGGAAGAGGACGGCCGCTATGTCTACGAAATCGAACTGCTGACCCGCGACGGCGTGGCTCGCGAACTGGAACTCGATGCGCGCGACGGCACGCTGCTCAAGGATGAGGTGGACTGATGCGCCTGCTATTGGTCGAAGACAGCGTACCGCTGGCCGACGAACTGACCGCCAGCCTCACCCGTCAGGGCTATGCCATCGACTGGCTGGCGGACGGTCGCGACGCCGACTACCAGGGCACCAGCGAACCCTACGACCTGATCATTCTCGACCTCGGCTTGCCCGGCAAGCCGGGGCTGGAGGTGCTGCGCGACTGGCGCGCACGCGGCCTCGCCACACCGGTGCTGATCCTCACCGCGCGCGGCTCCTGGGCCGAGCGCATCGAAGGGTTGAAAGCCGGCGCCGACGACTACCTGACCAAGCCCTTTCACCCCGAGGAACTGCTGCTGCGCATCCAGGCGCTGCTGCGCCGCGCGCATGGCGTGGCCAACCAACCGCTGCTACAGGCCGGCGGCCTGGCGCTGGACGAAGCGCGCCAGAGCTGTCGCAAGGATGGCCAGGAGATTGAGCTGACTGCCGGCGAATTCCGCCTGCTGCGTTATTTCATGCTGCATCCCGGCCAGCTGCTGTCCAAGACGCAGCTGACCGAGCACCTATACGACGGTGAAACCGAGCGTGACTCGAACGTCATCGAGGTGCACATCAACCGGCTGCGCGGCAAACTCGGCCGCGAGCTGATCGAAACCCGCCGCGGCCAGGGCTACCGCTTCGGCAGTGCGCCTTGAAATCGATTCAGCGCAGTCTCAGCTTCGGTCTGGTGGCGATCCTGGTGATCGTCGGTCTGCTGCTGTTGCAGACCAGCCTGTGGCTGTTCGAGGCCGGCCTCAAGCGCAGCTTGGAAACCGACCTGCGCGAGGAGGCCGAAGGGCTGCTGATCGCCGTGGTGCGCGGCCCCGACGGCATTCAGCTCGACACCAAGCGGCTCAACCCACGCTACCACCGGGCCTTCTCCGGGCACTACTTCCAGATCGAACTGCCGGGTCGCTTGTGGCGCTCGCGCTCGCTGTGGGACGCCGCTCCGGCATGGCCAACCGAGCCCGGCATGGCCGCGGACCTGCTCGACGGCCCGCAGGAGCAGCGCCTGCTCGCCTACCGCGCCGAGTATCAGCGCGACGGCCAGCCGATCGTCATCGCCGTGGCGCAGGACTACACGCCGATCCTCGACAGCTTCGCCCGCGTGCGCCTGAGCGGCCTGGGCCTGGTCGGCGTGGCGCTGCTGGTGTTCCTGCTGCTGCAACGCTACGCGGTGAGCCTGGCACTGCGGCCGCTGGAGCGCGCCCGCCAGCAGATCGCCCAGCTGCAACAAGGCCAGCGTCAGCAGCTCGAAGGCAACGTGCCACTGGAGCTGCAACCGCTGGTCGAGCAGATCAACCATCTGCTGCAGCACACCGACGACACCCTCAAACGCTCACGCAACGCCCTGGGCAACCTCGGCCATGCGCTGAAAACACCGCTGGCGGTGCTCGGTAGCCTGGCCCAGCGCAATGAACTCGGCGCGCATCCCGAACTGCAGGCGGCGCTGCAGGAACAGCTCGCGCAGATCCAGCAGCGCGTCAGCCGCGAATTGGGCCGTGCACGCCTGGCCGGCGACGTACTACCCGGCGCGCATTTCGATTGCGACGTCGAGTTGCCCGCGCTGTTCGACACCCTGGCGACCATCCACCGCGCCGATCTCGACCTGCGCTGGCAGGCACCGGCAAGCTGCCGCCTGCCGTGGGACCGCGAGGACATGCTGGAACTGCTCGGCAATCTGCTGGACAACGCCTGCAAATGGGCCGGCCACACCGTCACGCTGAACATCACGCGCAGCGCCAGCGACTGGCAGATCGAAGTGAACGACGACGGCCCCGGCATTCCCGCGCCGCTGCGCTCCAAGGCAATGAGCCGCGGCATGCGGCTGGACGAAGCAGCACAAGGGCATGGTCTGGGATTGGATATCGTCGGCGACATCATCGCCGCCTGGCGCGGCAGCTGGGAGCTGGGCGAAAGCCCGTTGGGTGGCCTGCGGGTGACGATTCGTCTGCCGGCCGCGCAGCCACCGGGCCGTAGCGGCTGACGGCGCACCTCAGCCCGAGCGGGCCAGCTCGTTGCGAATGTCTTCGAGCAGCGTCTCGACCAGCAGAGTGTTCTGCACCTGCCGCCCGGCAATCACGCGGATCGCCTCGACGCCATTGATGGGATAGGACACCCGTACCAGCAGTTGTCCATCGGATTGCGGCTCCACGCGCGTGCGGTATTGCGCGGAAAAATTCTCTGCCAGGTGGCGCGACATCGTTTTCATGCAGCATCTCGACACGGGTAGCCTGCAGACAAAGACCACGTGTTCTACTCGGAATCTCCCGCCACTCATCGGGAAGCCGCGACCACTCGTTCAACTGTCACCTAACGGCTCTAGGCGGGTGCTATCCGCCCTCGCGCTCGGCATATGCCAGCCAGGCCAGAAGCACCATCGCGACCAAGGCGACGGATGACATTCCCACGGCTTGCCACAACAGACTCATCGCGACCTCCTCGGCTGAATCGGCTTGAATCACGCCCCGAATATATGTAGCGTCCGACGACACGTCGAGCATGCAGACATAGGCATGTAAAGTTTTCGAACGGAACCGCCGCCATGAAAAGGGAACAATCGCTCAGCCATATCCGCTGGGACCTCGCCCTGCGCTACCGCCTGATCGAGACGGTCGCCTGGTGGGAAGGCCGCCTGACCACGGGCCATCTGATGCAGAGCTTCGGCATCAGCCGGCAGCAGGCGTCGAAGGACATCAACACTTATCTGAACGAGCATGCGCCGAAAAACCTGACATATGACCGTCACCTGAAGGGCTACAAGCCGGCGAAGAACTTCCGCCCACGCTTCATCGATGCCAGCGCCAGCGCCTACCTGCACCTGCTCGACCAGAACCGCATGCGCGCGCCGCACATCGAAGGCCTGGCGCTGGCCTATGCGCATACCGAGGTCCTGCAGGTGCCCGACCGCAGCATTCGCCCGGAAGTGCTGCGGCCGATCCTGCAGGCCTGCCGCGAAGGCCTGCGGCTGGAGACCGAATATGTATCGCTGGCCAACCCGGCGGTGGAAATCCGCGTGATGGCGCCACACACGCTGGTGTACACCGGCATGCGCTGGCACGTGCGCGCCTACTGCGAGAAGAACCGCGAATACCGCGACTTCGTCCTCAGCCGCTTTCGCGGCGAGCCGGACCTGATGGACGCAAGCGAACACACCCGCGAGCAGGACGAGGCGTGGAACACGCCGGTGACGGTGCTGATCGAGCCGGATGCGCGCCTGAGCCCGGCACAGAAGGCAATCATCGAGGTTGACTACGGCATGGCCGACGGCCAACTGCCGGTGGAGACGCGCGGCGCGCTGGTGCAGTACGTGCTGCAGCGCTTCGGAATCGATCCGAATACGGTGCAGGCGAATGCGGCGGCGCAGCAGCTGCAGGTGGGGAATCTGCAGGCGTTGAAGGGGTGGTTGTACTCGTGAGGGGCTGGCTTGGCTCGGCAGCGGCCACAAAGTGCGCCCTGGACGGCGCGTCATTTTTTCCTGTCGTGAAAGTGGCCGTAGGAAAGTGCCCCACCGCACTCCACAACCAAATCACGCCCCGGCCCAACGCCGCGGCGCTCCCCCTTCGCTCAGCAAGAGCCCAGAGCCCATGCGCCTGATCCACACCTCCGACTGGCACCTCGGCCAGACCCTCCACGGCCAGGACCGCGACCACGAACACGTGCAGTTCCTCGCCTGGCTGCTCGACCAGCTGGTAGCCCACCGCGCCGACGCCCTGTTGATCGCCGGCGACGTGTTCGACACGGTCAACCCGCCACTCAAGGCCCAGGAGCGCCTCTACGACTTCATCGTCCGCGCCCACGAAAAGCTCCCGCAGCTGGACATCATGATGATCGCCGGCAACCACGACTCGGGCGGGCGCATCGAGCTGCCGGCGCCGCTGATGAAACGCCTCAATGCCCATGCCGTCGGCCGCATCAGCTGGGTCGCCGAGGGCCAGCTGGACCACCGGCGGCTGCTGGTGCCGCTGCACGACGCCGCTGGCAACACCGCCGCCTGGTGTCTCACCCTGCCCTTCCTGCGCCCGGCCGAGGTCACCGGAATGGCGCTGGGCGACGACTACATGGCCGGCATTCGTCAGGTGCATGAACGCCTCATCGCCGCCGCCGAGGCCGTGCGCCAGCCCGGCCAGGCGCTGGTTGCCATGAGCCATGCGCATATGGCCGGCGGCGCGGTGTCGGAAGAGTCCGAGCGCAATATCGTCATCGGCAATGCCGAGGCCCTGCCGGCCAGCCTGTTTCCCGAGTCCGTCGCCTACGTCGCCCTCGGCCACCTGCACAAGCCGCAGCAGGTCGCCGGGCAGGCCCGCATCCGCTATAGCGGCTCGCCGCTGCCGCTGTCCTTCGCGGAGGTCAATTACCCGCACCAAGTGCTGCTCGTCGAGCTCGATGGCGAGGCCCTGAAACAGGTCGAAAGCCTGGCGGTGCCGCGTGCGGTGGAGATGATCCGCATCGGCCGCGCCCCGCTGGCCGAGGTGATCGCCGCGCTGGAGGCGCTGCCGCCCACCGGGCTGTTCGACGACAACCTGCCCTGGCTGGAGGTACGCGTGCTGCTCGACGAGCCGCTGCCGGACCTGCGCCAGCGCATCGAAACTGCGATAACCGGCAAGGCCTGCCGACTGGTGCGCATCGCCAGCGAGTACGCCGGCAAACGCGGCGAGACGGAATCGGACGTGCTGCTCGGCCTCGACCAGATCACCCCGCAGGAGCTGTTCGCCCGCGCCTGGGAAGAACAGTACGGCAACCCGGCAGACGAGCAGGCGCTGGACGATTTCGCCACCCTGCTGCAACGGGTCGAGTTCGCCCATGCGGAGGACGACCGATGAGAATCCTCGCCATCCGCCTGAAGAACCTCGCGTCGCTGGCCGGTGAGCAGGTCATCGATTTCACCGCGGAACCCCTGGCCAGCGCCGGGCTGTTCGCCATCACCGGGCCCACCGGCGCCGGCAAGAGCACCATTCTCGACGCCCTGTGCCTGGCGCTGTTCGGCAGCACGCCGCGACTCGACAGCGTTTCGCCGCTGAACAAGGTGCCCGACGTGGAAGCCGAGATCGGCGGTGGCGACGAGCGCAACCTGCTGCGCCGCGGCTGCGGCAGCGGTTACGCCGAGGTCGATTTCGTCGGCGTCGACGACCACCGCTACCGCGCACGCTGGGAGGTCAAGCGCGCCCGCGAGAAGATCGACGGCCGCCTGCAGGCCAGCAGCCAGAGCCTTACGGATATCGACAGCGGCACGCTCCTGGCCAGCGGCAAGAAACGCGAATTCAAGGAGCTGCTCGAAGCCCGCCTTGGGCTGACCCTGGCCCAGTTCACCCGCGCCGTGCTGCTGGCCCAGAGCGAGTTTTCCGCCTTCCTCAAGGCCGACGACAACGAGCGCGGCACTCTCCTGGAAAAGCTCACCGATACCGGTCTCTACAGCCGCCTGGGCCAGGCCGCCTTCGAGGCCGCCAAAGAGACGAAGGAAGGCCTCGCCCGCTTGGAGCAGCAAGCCGGCGGCTTGCAGCCATTGGAGCCCGAGCAGCGCGAGGGTCTGGAGAAGGAACACCAGGCGCAGCTCGATGCGCTGAAAGCGCTGCAACAGCAGCTCAAGGCGCTCGAAGCCCAGCGGCAATGGCTGGCCGAACTGCAGCGGTTGCAAGCCGAGCGCGATGCCGCTCAGCAGCAGCTACAGGACGCCGAAGACGAGCGCGAAAACCTCGCCGAGGCCCGGCGCATCCTCGACCTGTTCGAGCAACTGGCGCCGCAACGCCATCGTTTCCTGCGACTGCAGGATCTCGGCCCGCTGCTGGACAAGGCCGCCGACAGCCTGGCGCGCCTGCAGCATGAGGAACAGGCCGTGCAGCAGCGCCTGGCCGAGCTGCAGAGCCAATGCAGCGCCGCCAGCGAGCAACTGCGTTCGGCCGAACAGGCGCGCCAGGATGCCGAGCCGCGGCTCGTCCAGGCGCGCCGTGAAGAAGAACGCCTGCAGCATTTGAACGCCGACCTTGCCGCGATCCGCGAAGAAAGCGTACAGGCCGATGCCGCGGCCAGCGCCGGCGCGGCAACGCTCAAACAGCTCGAGCAGCAGCAACAGCGCACCGCCGAACAGCTCGCGGCGCTGGCACAGCCACTCGAAACGAGTGCAGCCCTGCAACCACTCTGTGCGGCATGGGACGGTTACCGTCCGCGTCTGCAACAGGCCGTCCAGCTGGCGGCACGCTTGCAGCAAGGCCAGCGCGAGCTCCCCGCGCTGGAAGCGCAGGCCCAGGCCGCCGAAACCCAGCAGAATGTGGCCCGCGAGGCACTGGACAACTTGCAACGCGAGCGCGACAGCGACGTCGGGCTGGCCGAACAGCTGGCCCGGCTGCATCGACAGCTCGACGACTGGCGCCAGGCCGAGCGCGAAACCGATGCGCTACAGCAGCTCTGGGCGCAGCAGCTGACGCTCGTCGCCAGCCAGCGCGAACTGGCCGACGCCGCCACCGTCCAGCAGACCGAGCTGGACAACCTTGTCCCGCTGGGCAAACAGGTCCGCATCGATCGAGATGCGGCCGAGCAGGCGCTCACGGTCACCCTTGCGCTGCTCGAACGCCAGCGTCTGGCACGCAGCGAGAATGTCGAGGCGCTGCGCGCGGCGCTGATCCCCGGCGAGCCCTGCCCGGTCTGCGGCAGCCACGAGCATCCCTGGCAACAGACCGATGCGCTGGTCGCCAGCCTTGCTCGGCACGATGACAGCGAGGCCGAGCGCGCGCGTCAGGCACTACAAGAACAGGACCAGCGCCTGCAGGAGCTGCGCGATCGCCATGTCGCGCTCAGCACCCAGTTGCGCCAGACCCAGCAGCGCCAGAGCGAAGTCGACGCGCAGCTGCAGGCCCTGGCGCCGCACCTGCTCGCCCTGCCTGCGCACGCACGATTGCTTGAGCAGCCTGAAGCCGAGCGTTCGCCATGGTTGGAAACGCAGCTGACGACACTCAAAGGCCAGATCACCAGCGCCAGCCAGCGTCAGCAGCAATTGCTCGCCCTGCAACAGCGCAGCGAAACCCTGCAGCAAGCCTGGCAGACCGCGCGCGAGGCCTGTGTCGAGGCGACTCAACAGCTCGCGCGCCAGCGCGATACCTTGGCCCGCGACAGCCTACAACTCGACGAGGAGCTGGCGGCCTTTGCCGAACTGCTGCCCGTCGAGCAACTGCAGCGCTGGCGCGAAGATCCGGCGCAGACCTTTATGCAGCTGGACGCCAGCATCGCCACGCGATTGCAGCAACTGCAGACGCAAGCCGAGCTGGCCGAGGAGCTACGCCAGTGCGAGCAGCGCCGCAGCGACGAACAGCTGCAGCAGCGCCATCGTCAGGAGAAACAGGCAGGCTGCAGCGCGCGGCTGGCTGAGCGCGAAAAGCTTCTGCTCGCCTGCCAGCAGGCGCTGCGGACCAGCCTTGGCGAGCATGGCAGCGCCAGCGCCTGGCAACAGCAGCTGGACGCAACCATCCAGGCTGCGCGGCAAACCCAGGCCGAGATCGACCAGCAACTCAACGAGAGCAAACTTGGCCTGACGCGCCTGCACAGCGAGCAACAGAACTGTCGCCAGCGCCACGCCGAATTGCAGCAGGAACGCGACGCGCTGAACGCGGAACTGGACGCCTGGCGCGCCGCCCATCCGGCGCTGGACGACACCACCCTCGCCCAGCTGCTGCAGATGGACGACGCGCTGCTGGCCGAGGCGCGCCAGCGCCTGCAGCAGAACGCCGAAACCCTGACCCGCTGCCGCGAACGGCTGGATGGCTGCCTCAATCGGCTGGCCAGCCACCAGCAGCAACAGGCCGAGGCGCCGGAAGCCGAGCAGCTGCAACAGGCACATGCCGAACAGCTGCAGCGCTGCGAACAGGCCGAGCAGCGCTGCGCCGAAACCCGGGCCGCGCTGCTCGACGACGACAAGCGTCGTAGCCAAAGCCGGGCGCTGCTGGCGCAGATCGACGCCGCGCGGGCCGAGCATCAGCGCTGGGGCCGCATCGCCGCCTTGATCGGCTCGAGCGACGGCGGCGCCTTCCGCAAGATCGCCCAGGCCTACAACCTCGACCTGCTGGTGCAGCACGCCAACGTGCAGTTGCGCCAGCTGGCGCGGCGCTACCGGCTCAAGCGCGGCGGCAGCCCGCTGGGGTTGCTGGTGATGGATACCGAGATGGGCGACGAGCTGCGCTCGGTGCATTCACTGTCCGGCGGCGAGACCTTCCTCGTCTCGCTGGCGCTGGCGCTGGGCCTGGCCTCGATGGCCTCGAGCAAGCTCAGGATCGAGTCGCTGTTCATCGACGAAGGCTTCGGCAGCCTTGACCCCGAGTCGCTGCAGATAGCCATGGACGCACTGGATTCGCTGCAGGCCCAGGGCCGCAAGGTGGCGGTGATCAGCCACGTCGCGGAGATGCACGAGCGCATTCCGGTACAGATCCAGGTGCAGCGCCAGGGCAACGGCCAGAGCGCGCTGAAGATCGTCGGTTGAGGTGCGCTGGCGCGGCAGGCCGGCTAAGTTTCGCTTAAGTTTCGCCGTCTAGAATCACCCTCCGTTACCCCTACGTGGAGCAGGTGAAATGAACGGTAAAACGGGTGTGGCAAGCTACGGACGGCTGTCCATCGGCTTGCACTGGTTGATGCTGCTGTTGATCGCGGCGGTCTATGCGACCATCGAGTTGCGGGTCAACTTCGCCAAGGGCAGCGAGCCGCGCGAGTTGCTCAAGCACTGGCACTTCATGCTCGGCATGGCGGTGTTTGCGCTGGTCTGGCTGCGCCTGCTGGCGCGCTGGCTGCACCCGGCGCCGAAAGCAGTACCGGGCGCCGGCTGGGAACAGGCGCTGGCGAAGCTGATGCACCTGGCGCTGTACGCATTGATGATCGGCCTGCCGCTGCTGGGCTGGCTGACGCTGAGCGCGGCCGGCAAGCCGATTCCGTTCTTTGGCCTCGAGCTGCCGGCGCTGATCGACGCCAACAAGGACCTCGCCGGTCAGTTCAAGGAGCTGCATGAAACCCTGGCGGTTGCCGGCTACTGGCTGATCGGCCTGCACGCCGCCGCCGCGCTGTTCCACCAGTACGTGCGCCGCGACGGCACCCTGCAGCGGATGCTGCCGCAGCGCCACCGGGCCTGACCCGCCGACGCCAAAACGCCCGGTCGACTCGTCATCGACCGGGCGTTTTCGTGTCTCAGCCGAGCAGTGCGCTGAACGGCAGGTACTCGACGGTTTCGCCCTCCTCCAGCGTGCGCTCGCGCTCGACGATGGCCAGGCCATCCGCCCAGCTGGCGGAGGTCAGCATCGCCGAGCCCTGACGCGGATGCAGGCAGACGCGCAGCTCGCCATCGACCTGCTCCAGCCGCGCGCGCAGGTACTGGCGACGGTTGTTGCGCTTGCGCCAGGCGAAGCCGGCGGTCAGGCGCAGCGGGGTCGGCAGCGCATCGCGGCAGCCCTGCGCACGCAGCAGGAACGGCCGCGCCACCACCAGCGAGGTGATCAGCGCCGCCGCCGGATTGCCCGGCAGGCCGATCCACGGCTTGCCGTTGACTTCACCGAAGGCCAGCGGCTTGCCCGGCTGGATCGCCAGGCGCCACAGGTGCAGCTCGCCGAGTTCGCGGATCGCCTGCTTGAGGTGATCCTCCTCGCCCACCGAAACGCCGCCGGAGGTGATCAGGATGTCCCACTCGGCTGCCGCCTGCGCCAGGGCCTTGCGACTGGCGTCGAGGTCGTCGACCAGCACTTCGTAGTCGTGCACTTCCAGCCCGAGGCTGCGCAGCACGCCGAGCAGGCAGTAGCGGTTGGAGTTGTAGATCTGCCCCGGTGCCAACGGCTGGCCGGGTTCGCGCAGTTCGTTGCCGCTGGACAGCAGGCCGACAAGCAGGCGCCGGTAGACCGCCACGCGGGCGACGCCGAAGCTCGCCAGCAGCCCCAGCTCCTGCGGACGCAGGCGTTTGCCGGCTTCCAGCACCGGCGCACCGGCTTGCAGTTCCTCGCCCTGGCGCCGTACATGGGCGCCGAGGCTGACGCCGGGGAAATGCACGCGCTCGGCCTCGATCTGGCAATCCTCCTGCGCCACCACAGTGTCGGCACCCGGCGGCAGCGGCGCGCCGGTGAAGATACGCACCGCGTGGCCGGCCGGCAGTTGCTGGTCGGCGGCATCACCCGCGGCGATGCGCCCGGCGAGCGGCAGCCAGCCACCTTCGGCCGGCAGATCGGCGGCGCGCAGGGCGTAACCGTCCATCGCGCTGTTGTCCCACGCCGGCACCGGGAACGGAGCGGCGAGCGGCTCGGCCAGCACCCGACCGAGCGCATCGGAAAGCGCCACGTGCTCCACCGCCGGCAGCGCCGGCACCCGCGCCAGCAGCGCCTCGATGGCCTCGTCGACCGGCTTCAGTCCGCTGGTGTCGCAGCCGCAGGCGCTCATGAGCGTGGCCCGCAGTAGGCGACCGCCGAGGCCTTGAGGTGCGGCACGAAGTTGCACGGCTTGGTCCGACTGTCCAGCTGCTCGACGAGAATCTTGTTCCAGGCGGTGCGGCAGGCGTTGGTCGAACCCGGCAGGCAGCAGACCAGCGTGCCGTTGCTCATGCCGGCCAGCGCGCGCGACTGCACGGTGGAGGTGCCGATCTCACCCAGCGAGAAGTGGCGGAACAGCTCGCCGAAACCATCGACGGACTTGTCCAGCAGCGGCTGCACCGCCTGCGGGGTGTTGTCGCGGGCGGTGAAGCCGGTGCCGCCGGTGATCAGCACGACCTGCACGTTCTCGCTGGCGATCCAGCTGCAGACGCGGGCACGAATCTGCCAGATGTCGTCCTTGACGATGGCGCGTTCGGCCAGGGTGTGGCCAGCGCTCGTGAGGCCGTCGATCAGCGCTTGGCCGGAGGTATCGGAATCGATGTCGCGGGTGTCGCTCACCGTGAGCACGGCGATGTTCAGCGACTGAAACTCGGTGTTGGACAGGTGAGCCATTGCTCGAAACTCCATAAAAGAAGAGGTGGCGCAGGCCAGGCCTGCGGCTGCCCGGGGACCGTTCCCCGTGGCGGGTGGTTCGTGTCGCCGGCCTCGTTCGCGGGCCACGCGAGGTGTCGCTCAGCCGCCAGTGACCGGCGGAAAGAAGGCGATCTCATCGCCATCGTGCAACGTCTCGGCGCTGCTGCACAGCGCCTGATTGCGCGCACACAGCAGATTGCGTTCGGCGAGCAGCGCCCAGGCGTGCCCGCGACGCTGCAGGTAGCGACGCAGGTCGTCGATGGTGGCGAACTCCGGCCGCCAGGGCAAACGTTCGAACTCGCAGCCAAGCAACTCACGATAACGGGCGAAGTAGCTGATGCGCAGCATGGCACCCTCAGCCGCCGCTGGCGTTCATGAAGCGCAGCACCTGCACCTCGCCGCTGCTGGCGAACTCGTGGCGCAGCGGTTTGCGCTGCAGCGCGGCGTGGATGGCGTCGATGATCGGCTGGTCGCTGGTCGGATGGCGCCGCAGCAAACCGCGCAGGTCGATGGAATTCTCGTGGCCGAGGCACAGCAGCAGGCGGCCTTCGACGGTCAGCCGCACGCGATTGCAGGTGGCGCAGAAGTTGTGCGAATGCGGCGAAATGAAGCCGATGCGCGTCTGCGGATGCGCCGGCAGGCGCACGTAACGCGCCGGCCCGCCGCTCTGCTCGGCCGAGTCGATCAGCGCGTGGCGTTCGGCGATCAGCGCGCGCACCTCGTCGCTGGAGCAGAAGCTCTCGCCGCGCGAGCGACCGACGTCGCCCAGCGGCATTTCCTCGATGAAGCTCAGGTCCAGCCCGCTGGCGATGGCGAAATCGACCAGATCGGCGACTTCTTCGGCGTTGCGGCCCTTCATCACCACGGCGTTGAGCTTGATCCGCTCGAAGCCGGCGGCACGCGCTGCATTGATGCCGTCGAGCACCGGCTGCAGTTCGCCGGTGCGGGTGATGGCGTGGAATTTGTCGGCATCCAGGCTATCCAGGCTGATATTCAGCCGCTTGACCCCGGCGCGGGCCAGTGGTTCGGCGAGCTTGACCAGCTGCGAGCCGTTGGTGGTCATCACCAGTTCACGCAGGCCGGGCAAGGCCGCGATGCGTTCGCAGAGGCCGACGATGCCCTGGCGCACCAGCGGCTCGCCGCCGGTGAGGCGAATCTTCTTCACCCCCAGGCCGACGAAGATGCGCGCGATGCGCTCCAGTTCCTCCAGGCCGAGCACCTGCTGGCGCGGCAGGAAGGTCATGTCCTCGGCCATGCAGTAGACGCAGCGAAAGTCGCAACGATCGGTCACCGACATGCGCAGGTAGTCGATCTGGCGGTCGTGGGCATCGCGTAGTTGAGTCATCGCCAAGCTCTCTGTACGTCGTGGGGGATGGCGCGTCGCGAGACGGTGGATGGTCGAAACGCCATCCACCCTACCCGCCGTTACTGCATCAACGGCGTTTCCGCACCCTGGATGCGAATGCCTTCGATGTTCGCCGCGGCCACCAGGTTCTGCAGGTATTGGCTGACGCCGATCTGCCAGACGCGCTGGTTGAGCTCCGCGCGGATGGTGCCGGCTACCGCCTCGTAAGGCAGTTGCTGGCCCTCGATGCGCTGGTCGACGAACACCAGATGGAAGCCGTAGCGGCTCTCCAGCGGCTGACCGCACAGCCCCTGCGGCAGGCGGAACAGCTGGCGCTCGAACTCGGGCACGGTCTGGCCTTTGCTGATCTGACCGAGCGCACCGCCCTGAGCCTTGGATGGGCAGGCCGAGTGCGCCTCGGCCAGTTCGGCGAAGCGCTGCGGCGCCTGCGCCAGTTGGTCGAGCAGTGCCTGCGCCTGTTCGCGCGCCAGGCTGCGGGCTTCGTCGTCATCCGCCGGGCAGGCGAGCAGGATGTGCCGCACGGCCAGCAGGGGGGCGCTGAAGAAGCGCGACTGGTTGCTCTGGTAATACTGCTGGCAGGTCGCGTCATCGGCCAGCGGCAGCGGAATCTCTTTTTCGATCAACGCACGGGTAGCGGCTTCTTCTTCGCTCTCGCCGTTCTCCGCAGTCACCTGCAGGCCCAGCTCGGCGATGCGTTGCTGCAGCAGCTCGCGCAGCACCAGCGCCTGGGTGGCGAGGAATACCGCTTCGTTGCGCGTATCGGCCGGGTGGTACTGCAGTTCGCGGGCAATCGCCTCGGGGCTGATCGCCACGCCGTTGACCTTGGCCCGCGGCCACTCCTGTTCGCTGGTGGCGATCAGCACCGGCGCGGCTTGCTGCACCTCATCGGCCTGTTCGTCGCTCTCGTTGGGCAGCTCCTCGAACAGGGGCGCCTCCACCGGCAGCTCTACCGCCGGCCGCGTTTCACCGCCGCAGCCACCGCCACCACCCGTACCGCCGCATCCACAACCCATGATGGTTACCTCACTCAAGCTCGAAATTCGGTTCAGCCGCGGCGGCCGGTTTCGGCACCGGCCGCCCATCGACTCAGTTCACGCCATCCTTGAGTTTGCCCGCGGCGAAGCCCGGCTGCGGAACAGCCACACCGCTGGTTGCTGCCGGAGCCTCATAGCCACGCGGCCGCTGCGGGCGCGGCATGGCCGGCTTGACGCCCTTCTGCCGGACGATCTGGTAGCGCCGGCCCAGGTACCACACCGGCGCACTGACGATGTGTACCAGGCGGGTGAAGGGGAACAGCACGAACAGGGTCAGGCCGAGGAACACGTGCAGCTTGTACACCACGTTGACCGTCTCGATGGCGCCCGCGGCCTTGAGCGGCTGCAGGGTGACGATGCTCTGCGCCCAGGTGCCCAGCAGCACCATCACCGAGCCGTCGAGGTGGCCGAGCGAGGCAACGATGGTCAGCAGGCCGAGTACCAGCTGGGCCAGCAGCACGAAGAGGATCGCGATGTCAGAACGGCTGGACGAGGCGCGCACGCGCGGATCGCCGAGGCGGCGCTGGATCAGCAGGACCAGGCCGATCAGGCAGAGGATGCCGAAGAAGCCACCGGAAACCATCGCCACCACCTGCTTCTGACCGCTGGTGATGAAGGAGTGGTACAGCGCTTCAGGCATCAGCAGGCCGACGAAGTGGCCGCAGAGGATGAAGATCACCCCGACGTGGAACAGGTTGCTCGCCAGACGCATGCCCTTGGGCTGGAGCATCTGGCTGGAGCCGGCCTTCCAGCTGTACTGCGACAGATCGAAACGCGCCCAGCTGCCGATCAGGCAGATCGCCAGAGCGATGTAGGGATAGACCCCGAACAGCAGGAAATTGAAGTTAGACATTAACGCACCTCCTGGGCCAGCGCGGCTTGCCCGTCATGCTTGAAATCGGTCCAGTGCAGCGGCACCGGGCTTTCCTCGCGAACCTTGCCCGGCCCGCTCGGCATGGATGGACACCGGTCCTGCTGCTCGGCCTGGAGGAAGTTGACCTGCTCCTCCTCCCAGACCTTGTCCAGCGCTTCCAGCGAGTCGTCGCGCTCCTCCGCGGCGACCTGCTCGCGCAGCTCGCCGACGGCCTGTTCGACGGTCTCGCCGGCGATCTGCAGCAGCGCGTGGAAGCACGCCGCGTGCGGGCTTTGGCGTTCTTCCAGACGCGCGGCCAGCAGCGCCAGCAGGTGCGCCACGTCGGCCAGCCCCTCGCGGGCCTCGAGGTCCTCGCGGGTGGCGAGGTACTCGAGGTACAGCGGGATGTAGTCGGGCAGCTCGCGCACACCGATGGCGAACCCGGCGGCCTCGTACTGCGCCATCAGATCGACCATCGCCTGGCCACGATCACGCGACTCGCCGTGCACGTGCTCGAACAGCAGCAGCGACAGCGTGCGACCGCGGTCGAACAGCTCGGTGTAGCGCTCCTGCACGTCCATCAGATCGCCGGCAGCCAGCTCGTCGAGCAGGCTGCGCAGCGCGGCGCGCTGCGCCGGGCTGATCTCGCGAGCCGCGGCGATGGCCTCGGCCAGCTCGGCATGGCCATCGCGCAGCGCCTGCTCGGGGTAGTCGAGCAGCAGGGAAATCACCTTGAGGATGCGCATGCTCAGTCCTCCCACAACTGGACGGTCTTGATCACGTCGCGACGGTTGGCCTTCTTCGCACCGAACATGTTGGTGTCCGAGGCGCCGGAGCAGCCGCTGCCGAAGCTGAAGCCACAGCCGGAACGCTCGGCGAAGGCGTCGCTCATGGCTTCCTCGCGGTGTGCCGACGGGATCACGTAGCGGTCTTCATAGTTGGCGATGGCCAGGTAGCGGTACATGTCCTCGACCTGGGCGACCGACAGGCCGACGCTCTCCAGCACCTTGAGGTCCTGCACGCCGTCGACCTGCTCGGCGCGCTTGTAGGCGCGCATGGCGAGCATGCGCTTGAGCGCCAGCTTGACCGGCTTCTCGTCACCGGCGGTGAGCAGGTTGGCCAGGTAGCGCAGCGGAATGCGCAGGCTGTCGACGTCCGGCAGTACGCCATCCATGCTGACGTGGCCGGCACTGGCGGCGTTCTGGATCGGCGACAGCGGCGGCACGTACCAGACCATCGGCAGCGTGCGGTATTCCGGATGCAGCGGCAGGGCCAGCTTCCAGTCCACCGCCATCTTGTACACCGGCGACTTCTGCGCGGCCTCGATCACCGACATCGGCACGCCGTCGGCCTGGGCCTGGGCGATGACCTTCGGATCGAACGGGTCGAGGAAGATGTCCAGCTGCTTCTGGTAGAGGTCCTGCTCGTTGGGCGTGCTGGCCACTTCGAGGATGCGGTCGGCGTCATACAGCAGCACGCCGAGGTAGCGGATGCGGCCCACGCAGGTCTCGGCGCAGACGGTCGGCATGCCGGCCTCGATGCGCGGGAAGCAGAAGATGCACTTCTCGGATTTGCCGCTCTTCCAGTTGAAGTAGATCTTCTTGTACGGGCAGCCGCTGATGCACATGCGCCAGCCGCGGCACTTCTCCTGGTCGATGAGGACGATGCCGTCCTCCTCGCGCTTGTAGATCGCACCGCTCGGGCAGGCCGCCGCGCACGCCGGGTTGAGGCAGTGCTCGCACAGGCGCGGCAGGTACATCATGAAGGTGTTCTCGTACTGGCCGTAGATGTCGGCCTGCACCTTGTCGAAGTTCTTGTCCTTGCGGCGCTTGGCGAACTCGGTGCCGAGAATCTCTTCCCAGTTGGGACCCCACTCGATCTTCTCCATGCGCTGGCCGGAGATCAGCGAGCGCGGGCGTGCCACCGGCTGGTGATCGGAGATCGGCGCGGTGTGCAGGTTCTGGTAGTCGAAGTCGAACGGCTCGTAGTAGTCGTCGATCGAGGGCAGGTCCGGGTTGGCGAAGATGTTCGCCAGCACGCGGAACTTGCCACCGATGCGCGGGTTGATGCTGCCGTCGCCGTTGCGTACCCAGCCGCCCTTCCACTTGTCCTGGTTTTCCCATTCTTTCGGGTAGCCGATACCGGGCTTGGTCTCGACGTTGTTGAACCAGGCGTACTCCATGCCTTCGCGGCTGGTCCAGACGTTCTTGCAGGTGATCGAGCAGGTGTGGCAGCCGATGCACTTGTCCAGGTTCAGGACCATGCCTACTTGTGAACGAATCTTCATGGCCTTTTTCCTCAGATATCTTGCGGCAGGGGTTGCGGCAGTGCATCGCCGTTCGGGCCGTCGAGCCAGTCGACGTTCTTCATCTTGCGTACCACGACGAATTCATCGCGGTTGCAACCGACCGTGCCGTAGTAGTTGAAGCCGTACGCCAGCTGGGCGTAGCCGCCGATCATGTGGGTGGGCTTGAGCACCACGCGGGTCACCGAGTTGTGGTGGCCGCCGCGGGTCTTGGTGGTCTCGGAGCCGGGCACGTTCACGATGCGTTCCTGGGCGTGGTACATCATCACCATGCCTTCCATCACGCGCTGGCTGACCACCGCACGGGCGGTCAGGGCGCCGTTGGCGTTGAAGCACTCGATCCAGTCGTTGTCCTCGATGCCGACCTTCTTCGCGTCGATCTCGCTCATCCACACGATCGGGCCGCCACGGCTGAGGGTCAGCATGATCAGGTTGTCGGTGTAGGTGGAGTGGATGCCCCACTTCTGGTGCGGGGTGATCCAGTTCAGCGCGATCTCCGGGTTGCCGTTGGACTTCTTGCCCTGCACGTAGCCGGTGGAACGGGTGTTGATCGGCGGCCGGTAGCTCATCAGCCCCTCGCCGAACGCCAGCATCCACGGGTGATCCTGATAGAACTGCTGGCGGCCGGTGATGGTGCGCCATGGGATCAGCTCGTGAACGTTGGTGTAGCCGGCGTTGTAGCTGACGTGCTCGTCTTCCAGGCCGGACCAGGTCGGGCTGGAGATGATCTTGCGCGGCTGCGCCTGGATGTCACGGAAGCGGATCGCCTCATGCTCCTTGGGCAGCGCCAGGTGGCTGTGGTCGCGGCCGGTGAATTCCGACAGCGCGGCCCAGGCCTTGACGGCGACGTGGCCGTTGGTTTCCGGCGCCAGCGAGAGGATCACTTCCGCCGCGTCGATGGCCGTTTCGATCTTCGGCCGGCCCTGGCTGACACCCTCCTCGCGCACCTTGTAGTTCAGCTCGCCGAGGAACTCGACCTCGTGCTCGGTGTTCCAGTTGATGCCCTTGCCGCCGTTGCCCAGCTTGTCGAGCAGCGGGCCGAGCGAGGTGAACTTCTTGTAGGTGTTCGGGTAGTCGCGCTCAACCACGGTGATGTTCGGGCAGTTCTTGCCCGGCACCGGGTCCTTGCCCTCGGTCTTCCAGTCGGTGCCGCCGAACGGCTGCGCCAGCTCACCGGGGGTGTCGTGCAGCAGCGGCACGGTGACCAGATCCTGTTCGACGCCCAGCTGCCCTTCGGCCATCTTCGAGAAGGCCTTGGCGATGCCCTTGTAGATCTCCCAGTCGGACTTGGCTTCCCAGGCCGGGTCGATCGCCGCGGACAGCGGGTGGATGAACGGGTGCATGTCCGAGGTGTTCATGTCGTCCTTCTCGTACCAGGTCGCGGTCGGCAGGACGATGTCGGAGTACACACAGGTGGAGGACATGCGGAAGTCGAGGGTGGTGACCAGGTCGAGCTTGCCGATGGCACCGTTGTCGACCCACTCGGCCTCGGTCGGCTTGAAGCCGTCGGCGCGCTTGCCAAGGTCTTCGTTCATCACGCCGTTCTTGGTCCCCAGCAGGTACTTGAGCATGTACTCGTGGCCCTTGCCGGAGGAACCCAGCAGGTTGGAACGCCAGACGAACATGTTGCGCGGGAAGTTTTCCGGGCTGTCCGGCTGCTCGCAGGAGAAGCGCAGCGTGCCGTCCTTCAGCGACTTGGTGACGTAGTCGACCGGCGACATGCCGGCGGCCTTGGCGTCACGGCAGATCTGCAGCGGGTTGCGGTTGAGCTGCGGGGCGCTCGGCAGCCAGCCGGCACGTTCGGCGCGGATGTTGTAGTCGAGCATGTGCTCGGGGAACTGCGACTTGTCGGCCAGCGGCGAGAGCACTTCGTGGATGCTCATCTTCTCGTGACGCCACTGCGAGCTGTGGTTGTAGAAGAAGCTGGTGCCGTTCATCTGGCGCGGCGGACGGCTCCAGTCGAGGCCGAAGGCCAGCGGCAGCCAGCCGCACTGCGGACGCAGCTTTTCCTGACCGACGTAGTGGGCCCAGCCGCCACCGGTCTGACCCACGCAGCCACACAACATCAGCATGTTGATCAGGCCGCGGTAGTTCATGTCCATGTGGTACCAGTGGTTCATCGCCGCACCGACGATGATCATGGAACGACCCTTGGTCTTGTCGGCGTTGTCGGCGAACTCGCGGGCGATCTGGATCGCCTTCTCGCGCGCCACGCCGGTGATCTTCTCCTGCCAGGCCGGAGTGCCCGGCACGCTGGCGTCGTCGTAGCTGGCAGCGACGTTGGCGCCGCCCAGGCCACGGGCGATACCCAGGTTGGCGGCCATCAGGTCGAACACGCTGGCGACCTTGGCGCTGCGGCCGTCGGCCAGGGTGACGCTGAGTACCGGCACGCGGCGCAGCTGGATTTCGTCGCCCTCGACCGCGGTGAAGTGCTCGTGAACCTGCCCGCCGAAGTAGGGGAAGGCAATCTCGGCGGTTTCGCCGCTGTCGATCTGGCTGAGTCGCAGATCGACGTCACGACCGGCGCCGCCCTCACGCGCCTCGATGTTCCACTTGCCCTTCTCGCCCCAGCGATAGCCGATCGAACCCTGCGGCGACACCAGCTCGCCGTTGGCGTCGACGGCAATGGTCTTCCACTCGGGGTTGTTGTCCTGGCCGAGGTTGCCGGTCAGGTCGGAGGCGCGCAGGAAGCGGTCGGCGATGAAGCTGCCGTCCTTCTCGTTGAGCAGCACCAGCATCGGCATGTCGGTGTAGCGCTTGGCGTAGTCGGTGAAGTAGGCGCTCGGCTTCTCGAGGTGGAATTCCTTGAAGATGACGTGGGCGAAGGCCTGTGCCAGCGCGGCGTCAGTGCCCTGCTTGGGGTTCAGCCACTGGTCGGTGAGCTTGGCCACCTCGGAGTAGTCCGGGGTGATCGACACGGTCTTGGTGCCCTTGTAGCGGACTTCGGTGAAGAAGTGCGCGTCCGGGGTACGCGTCTGCGGGACGTTGGAGCCCCAGGCGATGATGTAGTTGGAGTTGTACCAGTCGGCCGATTCCGGCACGTCGGTCTGCTCGCCCCATACCTGCGGCGAGGACGGCGGCAGGTCGCAGTACCAGTCGTAGAACGACAGGCACACGCCACCGATCAGCGACAGGTAACGGCTACCGGCAGCGTAGGAAACCATCGACATCGCCGGGATCGGCGAGAAGCCGACCACGCGGTCCGGGCCGTACTGCTTGACGGTGTAGACGTTGGCCGCGGCGATGATCTCGTTGACCTCGTCCCAGCTGGAGCGGATGAAGCCGCCCATGCCGCGCTTGCTCTTGTACGATTCAGCCTTGGCCTTGTCCTCGACGATGCTGGCCCAGGCATCCACCGGCGCCATGTTGCGGCGTGCCTCGCGCCAGAGTTTCAGCAGCGGCTTGCGCACCTTGGGGTACTTCAGGCGGTTGGCGCTGTAGATGTACCAGCTGTAGCTCGCGCCACGCGGGCAGCCACGCGGCTCGTGGTTGGGCAGGTCGTTACGGGTGCGCGGGTAGTCGGTCTGCTGGGTTTCCCAGGTGATCAGGCCGTTCTTCACGTAGATTTTCCAGGAGCACGAACCGGTGCAGTTCACCCCGTGGGTGGAACGCACGATCTTGTCGTACTGCCAGCGCGAGCGGTAGACGTTTTCCCAATCACGCGATTCGATGCGGGTTTCGCCGTGTCCGTCAGCGAACTCTCCTTGCTTGCGATTGAAAAAGCGCAGCTGGTCGAGTAGGTAACTCATCGTTTCTTTCCTCTCAGACTGAGCGCAGGTCGTGCCTGCGCTCTACTTTTAATCTCGAAGTCGACTCAGCAGGGGGTCTCGGCGCCTTTGCGCGAGTACCACCACCAGGTCACCAGAATGCAGGTCACGTAGTAGGCAACGAAGCCGTACATGGCCATCTCCGGGCCGCCGGTGAGGGCGATGGAGGAGCCGAACGACTTGGGAATGAAGAACGCACCGAAGGCGCCGATCGCCGAGCTGAAGCCCAGCACCGCGGCCGATTCCTTGCCGGCGGCACGCAGCGCTTCCTCACGGGCGGCGGCGTTCTTGCCGGCACGGCGCTCGTGCAGCGTGCGGAAGATCACCGGGATCATGCGGAAGGTGGAGCCGTTGCCGATGCCGGTGGTAACGAACAGCAGCATGAACATGGCGAGAAAGCCGTAGAAGTTGCCGCTCTGTCCGGCCTCGGGCAGGAACTGCAGCACGCCGAACACCGCAGCGATCATCACCACGAAGTTCCACAGGGTGACGCGCGCGCCGCCCAGCTTGTCCGCCACGAAGCCGCCCAGCGGACGCACCAGGGCGCCGACCAGCGGACCGAGGAAGGCGAAGCTCAGTGCGTTGACTTCCGGGAAGGAGGTCTTGATCAGCATCGGGAACGCGGCGGCGAAGCCGATGAACGAGCCGAAGGTGGCCAGGTACAGCCAGCACATCAGCCAGTTGTGCTTGCGCTTGAAGATCACTGCCTGCTCGCTGAACGAGGCGCGTGCGGACGACAGGTCGTTCATGCCGAACCAGGCCGCAACGGTCACCGCGAGGATGAACGGCACCCAGATGAAACCGGCATTCTGCAGCCACAGCTGGCCGCCATCGGCCAGTTCCTGCGGCTGGCCACCGGCGGCGCCGAACAGGCCCATGCCGATCAGCAGCGGCACGCTGAACTGCATCACCGACACGCCAAGGTTGCCCAGGCCGGCGTTCAGGCCGAGCGCGGTGCCCTGCTGCGCCTTGGGATAGAAGAAGCTGATGTTGGACATCGACGAGGCGAAGTTGCCGCCACCGAAGCCGCACAGCAGCGCGATGATCACGAACACGCTGTAGGGCGTCTCCGGGTTCTGTACGGCGAAGCCCATCCACAGCGCCGGGATGGCCAGCGACGCGGTGCTGATCGCGGTCCAGCGGCGGCCGCCGAACACCGGCACCATGAACGAGTAGAAGATGCGCAGCGTCGCGCCAGACAGCCCCGGCAGCGCCGCCAGCCAGAACAGCTGGTCGGTGCTGAAGCCGAAACCGATGGCATTCAGCCGCACGATAACCGTGCTCCAGACCATCCAAACGGCAAACGCCAGCAGCAGCGCGGGGATCGATATCCACAGGTTGCGCGTGGCGATGGCCTTGCCGGTGGCGGCCCAGAACTGAGCGTCTTCCGGGCGCCAGTCATGGATGACCGGTCCCTGTTTGGGCGGCCGTTTGGCCGCGGATGAATCGATGGCTGTCATGGACATGCTCCAGGTGGGATCAGGACGCGGAGGGCTGCTGGCCTTGGCCGGCCTTGCCCATCAGAGGGGTTTTGCGCACTTCGCTGAAGTACATCCAGATCAGGGAGACCCAGACCACGCCGTACAGCAGCATGAAGGCGGAGGAACGCACGCCGGTGAGGTCCACCAGGGCGCCGAACATGATCGGCAGCACGAAGCCGCCCAGGCCGCCGGCCAGGCCGACGATGCCGGAGATGACGCCCATGTTTTCGGGGTAGTCATCGGAGATGTACTTGAACACCGAGGCCTTGCCGAAAGCGAAGGCGATGCCGACGATGAACATCAGCGCGGTGAACACCCAGGCGTTGAGCCCGATGTGGAAGGTGCGCGAGCCCTCGACGGTCTGGATGGTGAAATCGGTCTGCGGGTAGGACAGCAGGAACAGGCACACCCAGCTCACCCACATCACCCACCAGGTCACGCTCTGCGCGCCCCATTTGTCCGACATCCAGCCGCCCACGGCGCGCAGCACGCCGCCGGGCAGCGAGAAGCAGGCGGCCAGCAGCGCGGCGGCCTGCAGGCTGAAGCCATACTCCTGCACGTAGTACTTGGTCATCCACAGCGCCAGCGCGACGTAGCCGCCGAAGACGATTGAGTAGTACTGGCAGTAGCGCCACACGGCCGGATCCTTCAGCGCCTGCAACTGGCTCTTGAGGGTGACGGTGCTGGCCACGCGGTGCGCCTTGTTCTCGCTGGTCAGGAACCAGAACAGCAGCGCGGTGATGAACATGATCGCCGAGTAGACCTTGGGCACCATCTGCCAGCTGCCAGCGGCGATGATCGCCGGGGCGATGAACTTGGTCAGCGCCGAACCGGCGTTGCCGGCGCCGAAGATGCCCATCGCCAGGCCCTGGTTGCTCTTGTCGAACCATTTGGCGACGTAGGCGATGCCGACCGAGAAGGAGCCGCCGGCCAGGCCGACGAACAGGCCCAGCACGAGGAAGTGCCAGTAGGCGGTCGCTTCGCTGATCAGGTAGATCGGCAGCACGCAGATCAGCATCAGCATGAAGAACACGATGCGCCCGCCGAACTTGTCGGTGAGCATGCCCAGCGGCAGACGCACCAGCGAACCGGTAAGCACCGGCGTCGCGGCGAGCAGGCCGAACTGCGTTTCGTTGAGCTGGAAGATCTCCTTGATCGGCACCCCGAGCACGGCAAACATCATCCAGATCATGAAGCAGATCGTGAATGCGACGGTGCTCATCCCCAGCACCAGCCCCTGTTGCATGTTCAACTTAGCCATTGTCGGACTCCCCCGAACGCTCGACCTGGCTTGCAAGCTATTAACGCGCGGGCCGGATTCCGTTGACTTGGATCAAGACGAAATTCCCGACCAAAAGAGTATGATTTGCCCGCTACCACCTTGGAGGTAGTTAGTTTTTTTGGTTTTTTTCCTTTCAAATTCAGCTAGTTATTCAATCAGAGCCCGAACCGGCAGGCGAAGCGGCGGTCCTGGAACTCTTTGGAGGTAGCGTGCGGATATTCCACTGGTTCCGTGGGTCGCTGCCGGCAAGGGCCGGGGTCGCGGTCCTGCTGATCGGCACCCTCGCGCTGGGCAGCGCCGTCAGCGCCGGGCTGATCGCCTGGCTGAGCGAGGACGATGCCGCCGCGATCAATACCGCCGGTTCGCTGCGCATGTCGGTATACAAACTGAGCTGGCGGCTGCAGGCTGGCACCGACAACGCGGAAATCCAGCGCCAGGGCGACAACTTCCGCCACCGCCTGGAAAGCATCAACCTGACCCGCATCCTGCGCAGCGATCAGCAGTCGCCGCTCAATCAGGCCTATGCCGGCCTGCGCGAGCGCTGGCACAACCAGCTCGCGCCCGCGCTCGAGCGTGGCGATGTCGCGGTCTTCCATGCCAATGCCGACGATTTCGTCGAACAACTCAACCAGTTCGTCCTGCTGCTGCAGCGCCAGAGCGAGCGCAAGCAGAGCTGGCAGCTGGCGATCCAGGGCACCGCGCTGTTCGTCACGGTGATGGTGCTGATGGTCGGCATGTACAGCCTGCAGAGCAGCGTGCTCAGCCCGCTGCAGGAGCTGGTGCGCGCCACCGAGCGCTTCCGAGCCGGCGATCTCAGCGCGCGCGTGCAGTACCGCTCGGAGGACGAACTGGGGCACATGGCCAACAGCTTTAACGCGATGGCCGAGGCGCTGGAGCAATCGCATCACACCCTTGAGAGCCGCGTCGCCCAGAAAACCGCGCACCTCGCCCAGGCCAACGCCGCGCTGCAACTGCTCTATCAAGGCAGCCGCAGCCTGGCCAGCGGGCCGGCCAGCGCCGAATCGCTGGACAAGCTGATCGACAGTTTCCAGAACCGCCTGCCGGGCCTGCGCCTGACCCTGTGCCTGCACGGCGATCCGCGCGAACCGGCCGAGCAACTGATCGCCCTGCACGGCAGCGAGCTGCGCGAAATCTGCTCGCCGGGCGACTGCGCCACCTGCACCCTGCACCAGCGGCGCAATATCGTGGCCAGCCCGGTGGTCAACCAGGGCAGCGAGCTGGGCGAGCTGCGCGCCGCCTTCGCCGACGGCCGGCCACCGCAGCAATGGGAGCTGGAGCTGATCGAAGCACTGGCTAACCTGATCGGCACCGCGCTGTCGCTGGAGCGTCGCCGCGAGCAAGACCACCGCCTGCTGCTGTTCGAGGAGCGCGCCATCATCGCCCGCGAACTGCACGATTCGCTGGCCCAGGCGCTGTCGTACATGAAGCTGCAGGTCAGCCGCCTGCAGACGCTGATGCACCGCGGTGAGCCGCCGGAGCAGCTGGAAAAGGTCACCGAGGAAATCCGCGACGGGCTGAACAACGCCTACCGCCAGTTGCGCGAGCTGCTCACCACCTTCCGTCTGAAGATCCAGGAAGGCGGGCTGCGCAAGGCGCTGGACGACACCGCGCGCGAATTCTCCGAGCGCGGCCAATTCCCGGTGCAGCTGAACGTCAAGACGCTGCCGTTCGGCCTGTCGGCCAGCGAGCAGATCCACCTGCTGCAGATCGCCCGCGAGGCGCTGTCCAACTGCGCCCGTCACTCCGGCGCCAGCCATGTCTGGCTCACCGTGCAGCAGATCGGCTCGGAAGTGGAAATGCTCATCGAGGACGACGGTTGCGGGGTTTCCCTGGATTTCGACCCGCGCCTGCACCACGGCCTGACCATCATGCTCGAGCGCGCCCGCAATTTGCACGGGCGCCTGCGCATCGAACAACGCGAGCCCAACGGCACTCGCGTGCAACTGAACTTCGCGCCGCAGTTCCTCGGCCGCGATCTCGAGAGAGACACTGCATGAACGACTCCCGCCACAGCATCCTGCTCGTCGACGACCACCCCATGATGCGTCGCGGCATGCGCCAGCTGCTCGAACTGGAAGACGACTTCGTCATCGTCGGCGAAGCCAGCGATGGCGAGGAGGCCCTGCGCCGGGTGCCGGAACTGCAGCCGGCGCTGATCCTGCTGGACAACAACATGCCCACGCTCAACGGCATCGAGACGCTCAAGCGCCTGCGCCAGGATGGCTACGACGGCAAGGTGCTGCTGTTCACGGTGTCCGATGCCGAAGAAGACGTGCGCGACGCGCTGCGCTTCGGCGCCGACGGCTACCTGCTCAAGGACATGGAGCCGGAGAAACTGATCCAGCAGATCCGTGAGGTGCTGCAAGGCGACCTGGTGGTCAGCCCGGCACTGGCGCGGGTCATGGCGCAGGCGCTGCGCGTCGGCCAGCCGGTTGCGCCGGAGGTGGAGTTGACCGAGCGCGAGCGTCAGGTGCTGAAGATGATCGCCGGCGGTAACAGCAACAAGATGATCGGCCGCAAGCTGGGCATCACCGAGGGCACGGTGAAGGTCCACGTGAAGAACCTGCTGCACAAGCTCGGGCTGCGCTCGCGGGTCGAGGCCGCCGTGTGGGCGCTGGAAAACGAGCGCCAGCGCGGCTGACACGGCGTCGCACGCCGGCTGCCCCGGCGTATCCCCAAAGACATAGTCGCCCGGCAGCCGCGCAAGGCCCGCCAGCCCTGCCTCGCAGCGCGACAGGCAGGACGCGCAGGCGCTTGTCGCGCCCGTCTCCGCCGCACCGGGGAATACCTCCTTCGACCCCGTACCGCTTGACTCGCATCATTGGCCAACGGGCAAAGGCTCCTATCGTTCGCGCCGTCTCGCACGCCGGTCCGCTGTCGCGGATACGGCAGCGACAGCCGAATCCACATGGAAGGAGTCCACATGTTTCAACACCTGCTTCGCGGCACGCTGCTGCTCGGCCTGCTGCTCGGCGCCCTGCCCGGCCAAGCCGCCATCAGCGATGCTGAAGCCATCAACCGCGCCGGCCAGCAACGCATGCTCGGCCAGCGCATCGCCAAGAGCTACCTGATGATCGGCACCCAGACCCGCAGCGAACTTGCGCAGGCGCAGCTCGATGCCAGCGTCGCCAGTGTCGAGGAAAACAGCCAGCTGCTCGGCGACTACGCCCCCAGCGCCGCGATCCGCGGGGCAGTCGACGAGGCCGGGCTGACTTGGCAGCAGCTGCGCGAACAGGCGCTTGCCGCGCCGGACAAGCCGCGCTCGCTGGAGATGCTCAAGCTGGCCGAACGCTTCCTCGCACAGAGCGAGACGCTGGCGCTGCGGATCGAACAGCACAACGGCAGCCAGCCCGCGCATCTGGTCAACCGCAGCGGCCGGCTGCGCATGCTCAGCCAGCGCATCGCCATGCTCTACCTGGCACTGAGCTGGAACCTGCCGGACGCCGAACTGCGGAGCAAATTCGATACGGCGGTGGAGGAATTCGACCGGGGCCTGGACGAACTGCACGCGGCCAAGCAGAACACCGAGCAGATCAACGATCGCCTCGAACACATCAGCAACCAATGGCGTTTCGCCCGCGTCGGTTTCAAGCTGACGGAAGACGGTCGCTACGTGCCGACGGTGATCGTCACCACCGCCGAATCGCTGCTGCAGAAGCTGGAAGCGTTGACCGCCGACTACGCCCAGCTGGCCCAGGCGACGCGCTGACTCAGGGCTGGGGATCGCCGCGGCGGAACGCTTGCGGCGCCGCGGCGTCCGCCGCCGGCGGCTCGGGTCGCGCATCGCCCACACGGAACGGCTGCGGCGGCTCGTCGACCAGCCGCCGCGTCGGCGGCTCGACCCGTTGCGCCGGTGCCTCGCCGGCCTCGACCGCGGCCGGCTCGCGCAGCAACCACAGGGCCAGCGCCGCCAGGGCAGCAGCCAGGAGACGGTAGAGCAACGAGGCCAGGTCGAAGCCAATCAGCTCGCCGCCATCCAGTGCCAGCGCACCGAGGCGTCCCCCCGCCAGCGCCAGCATGGTGATCACCAGCATCACCAGTGCCGCCCGCGCTCGCTCGGGCCCGCGCATGGCCCAGAACAGGAACAGCGCCAGCCCTAGCTGCAAGCCACCGTAGTACACCCGCATATGGCTGATCGACGCCGACTCCATCAGCAGCATGCCGTTGAGATTGGCCATTTCGTAGGGACGCAGCCAGTACGCCAGGCTGAGCGCGAACATGATCAGCGCCTGGATCGCCAGAACCAAACGGGCAAAACGCATCGAAAACTCCTGCTGTGCGACTTGGACTCCCGGTCGCCATCGGACCGTTCATCGGGCCTTTCGTTCGCCGTGCGTCGCCGGCTGGCGCATGAGCGAAGCGTGGCAGGCCTGGCGTCCGCGTGCAGCTATTCTCTAGTCCGGCCGGTCTGATGCCGGTAGTCGTTCAATAGAGGAAACACCACCATGCGCTGGAACCGGGCTCGTCGCAGCGACAACGTAGTGGATGCCAGAGGCCGCAGCGGGATGCGCCTCGGCGGTGGGCTGGGGCTGGGCGGCATCGCCATCGTGGTGGTGCTCGGCCTGCTCTCCGGGCAGGACCCGTTGCAGATTCTCGGCCAGTTGGCCAGTCAGGGCGGTCCGGCGGTGTCGCAGCAGGGCGAGCGACCCGCCGGCGACGATCCACAGGTGGAATTCGTCCGCGCCGTGCTCGGCGACACCGAGGACACTTGGCGCGCGCTGTTCCAGCAGAGCGGCGCGCAGTACCGCGATCCGACCCTGGTGCTGTTTCGCGGCGGGGTGAACTCGGCCTGCGGTTTCGCCAGCTCGGCGGTCGGCCCGTTCTACTGCCCCGGCGACCAGCAGGTCTATCTCGACCTGCAGTTCTTCGACGACATGGCCCGGCGCTTCGCCGCCGCCGGCGATTTCGCCCAGGCCTACGTGATCGCCCATGAGGTCGGTCACCATGTGCAGACGCTGCTCGGCGTCTCGCAACGGATGCAGACGGCCCGCCAGCGCGGCGCGCAGATGGAAGGCGACAGTGGCCTGCTGGTGCGCCAGGAGCTGCAGGCCGACTGCTTCGCCGGTGTCTGGGCCTACCATGCGCAGCAACGCCTGGACTGGCTGGAGCAAGGCGACCTGGAGGAGGCACTGAACGCCGCCAACGCCATCGGCGACGATCGCCTGCAGCAGCAGAGCCAGGGTCGCGTGGTGCCCGACGCCTTCACCCACGGCACCTCGGCGCAGCGCGTGCGCTGGTTCCGCGCCGGCTTCGAGCACGGCGAACCGGGACGCTGCGACACCTTCAAGGCGGCGCGCCTGTAGTGCGAACCGCTGGCAGAACTAGCGGCTGGCGGTTTCCAGCAGCCCATGCAGCGCGCGGCAGTCGCGCGCGTACAGGTCGGCCAGCTCCGGCCAGGGGTTCTCCGGCAGGTTGACCAGCACGCTGCGCGCCCCCGCGGCGCGGGCACACTCCAGATCGAAGCGATAGTCGCCAACCATCATCATCGCGCACGGCTCTATACCCCAGCGCGCGGCCAGCTGCAGCAGGCCGCCGGGATGCGGCTTGGGCGGCGCCTCGTCGCGGCCGAGGATGTCTTCGGCGCTGAAAAAATCGCCCAGGCCGACCGTTTCCAGCGTCACCAGCGCCAGCTCGTGGGCATTGCGGGTGAGCACGCCGAGGCGGCAATCGCGCTCGCGCAGTGCCTGCAACAACTCGAACGCACCCGTGGCCGGACGCGCCGCGCAGGCCAGCTCGCGCTCGTGCGCGAGCAGCCAGGCGCGCTTGGGCGCGGCCTGCTCCGGCGGCAGCGCAGCGAGATGATGGAGGATGTCGTCGCTCTCGGGAATCTGCAGCGCGCGGCGGATCGCGGCGAAATCGTGCACGGCGATGGTCAGCGTGCCGTCCATGTCGAACACCCAGTGGCGCGCACCGGCGAGGTTCACATCCAATCCTCGCGCACGCGGATCAAGCCTTCCTGCGCCACCGAGGCGACCAGCTGGCCCTGACGGTTGAAGATACTGCCGCGGGCGAAGCCACGGGCATTACCGGCCCAGGGGCTATCGATGGAATACAGCAGCCAGTCGTCGATCTTCACCTCGCGGTGGAACCAGATCGCATGATCGAGGCTGGCCAGCTGGATGAACTTGCTCCACGAACTGACCCCGTGCGGCTGCAGCGCGGTGCCGATGAAGCTGAAGTCCGAGGCATAGGCCAGCAGGTACTTGTGCAGCGCCGGGTTGGCCGGCAGCGCGCCGTCGGCACGGAACCACAGATGGCGCACCGGCTCGATCGGCTGCGGGTTGGCCGGGTCCTGCACGGTAACCGGGCGGATCTCGATCGGCTTGGGCCGGCGCAGCTTTTCCATCACCCGCTCGGGCACCAGCGGCGAGAGCTTGTGCAGCAGGTCCCACTCGCTGGGCAGCTCGTCCGGGCCGACCACGTCGGGCATCGCCAGCTGGTGTTCGTAGCCGTGCTCGTCGGCCTGGAACGAAGCGATGCCGGTGAAGATGGTCTGGCCTTTCTGGATCGCGCTGACGCGGCGGGTCGAAAAGCTGCCGCCGTCACGCACGCGGTCAACGTCGTAGACCACCGGCTGATGCGAGTCGCCCGGGCGCAGGAAGTAGCCGTGCAGCGAGTGCACGTGGCGCGCGGCGTCGACCGTCTGGCTGGCGGCGGAAATCACCTGACCGAGTACCTGACCGCCGAACAGCTGAGGAAACCCCAGATCCTGGCTGGCGCCACGGAACAGATTCTCCTCGATGCGTTCCAGCGTCAGCAGGTTGACCAGGGTATCGAGTGTCTGGGTCATGGCGGGTCCTGGATATGCGTTGATGCGGGTCGGCGATATTACGGACTTCGCCGTCAACGCTCCACCAATAGCCGACATCTACGCCCATCGCAACGACCTGTCGCGCGCCGCGCAATCCTTGAGCAACGCACCGGGTGCCACGCATACTCATTCGCCACCGCCGCCCGATTGCATCGTCCATGTCGCTCCCGCTGGTCTTTCACGACGACTACAGCCCGCCGCTGCCACCCGGGCATCGCTTCCCGATGGAAAAGTTTCGCCTGCTGCGCGATCACCTGGTCGACAGCGGCCTGACCACCGACGCTGCGCTGCGGCGCCCGATGCTGTGCCGCCATGACGTGCTCAACCTCGCCCACGACGCCGATTACGTCGCGCGCTACTGCAGCGGCGACATGAGCCCGGCGGAGCTGCGCCGGCTCGGCCTGCCATGGAGCCCGGCTCTGGCGCAGCGCACCGTGCGCGCCGTGGGCGGTTCGCTGCTCACCGCCGAGCTGGCGCTGCAGCATGGACTGGCCTGTCATCTGGCCGGCGGCACCCACCACGCCCATCGCGACCATGCCTCTGGCTTCTGCATCTTCAACGATCTGGCGGTGGTGGCGCTCTATCTGCTGGAAAGCGGGCGAGTCGGCCGCGTGCTGATCTTCGACTGCGACGTGCATCAGGGCGACGGCACGGCACGCATCCTCGACGGCGTGGCGGACGCGGTGACGGTGTCGTTGCACTGCGAGAAGAACTTTCCGGCACGCAAGGCCACCAGCGACTGGGACATCCCGCTGGCAGCGGGACTGGGCGATGCGGAATACCTGCGCATCGTCGACGACACGCTGAACTACCTGCTGCCGCTGTATCAACCGGACCTGGTGCTGTACGACGCCGGCGTCGACGTGCACCGTGACGATGCCCTCGGCCTGCTCGATCTCAGCGATGCCGGGCTGGCGGCGCGCGACAGTGCGGTGCTCGAGCATTGCCTAGGGCGCGACATTCCGGTGGCCGGGCTGATCGGCGGCGGCTACGACAAGGACCGCGCCCGGCTCGCCCGCCGCCACGCGCAGCTGCACATCAGTGCAGCGCAGGCCTGGCGACAGTTCGGTCTGGAATGAAGCTCGCCGCTACTGGCGCAGCCACGGCGGAGGCGGCGGCTCATCGTGCGGCGCATCGTCGGCATTGCGCAGCGCTTCGCGACGCGCCTGCTCGGCCAGCGTGGCCTTGATCTCACGCATCACCGCATCCAGATCGGCGGCGTCTTCCGGCTCGGCGAACTCGCCGGTCAGCTCGCTCTCCGGGGTCAGCTTGCCCTGCTGGTAGAGCGCCCACATCTCCTTGGCGTAGCGGGTGAATTTCAGCTCCGGCGCGAAACGCCCGAAATAGGCCGCCATGTTGCCGACATCCCGCTCGAGCATCTCGAAGGCGTGATTGTTGCCGGCGGCGTCCACCGCCTGCGGCAGGTCGATGATCACCGGGCCGTGCTCGTCGAGCAGCACGTTGAACTCCGACAAGTCGCCATGCACCAGCCCGGCACAGAGCATCTTGACGATCTCGTGGATCATGAAGGCGTGATACTCGCGGGCATCATCCGGGTGCAGCTCGACGTCGTTGAGACGCGGCGCCGCATCGCCATCCTCGCCGGCGATCATCTCCATCAGCAGCACGCCGTCGAGAAAGTCATACGGCTTGGGCACCCGCACGCCGGCATCGGCGAGACGGAACAGCGCCGCCACCTCGGCGTTCTGCCAGTTCTCTTCCTTCTCCTTGCGGCCGTGTTTGGAGCCCTTGGCCATCGCCCGCGCATCACGGCTGCTGCGCACCTTGCGGCCTTCCTGATACTTCACGGCCTGGCGGAAGCTGCGCTTGTTGGCTTCCTTGTAGACCTTGGCGCAGCGCAGTTCATCGCCACAGCGCACCACATATACCGCTGCTTCCTTGCCGCTCATCAGCGGCCGCAGCACCTCGTCGATCAGGCCATCCTCGATCAGCGGTTCGAGTCGTTTAGGCGTTTTCATCAGCGGCTTGCAGGTCCTTCTCGGTGAATGCGGGGCTGCAGGTTACGGTAAACCCCGGCGGGCTTCCATGCTCGCCCGGCAGTTTGAAAGCGCGCTGCGGATTGGCGCTCGCACAGCGAAGGCGGACAATCACCCCAACTCTCATCGGAGCACCGCCATGCTCGACCATGACCGCTGCTGGGAAGCACTCTGCGCGCGCGACGCCAGCTGTGACGGCGAGTTCGTCTTCGCCGTACGCTCGACCGGCATCTACTGCCGCCCCAGCTGTCCGGCGCGTCGGCCGCGACGCGATCGTGTGCAGTTCTTCGGCAACGCCGAGCAGGCAGAAACTGCCGGTTTCCGCCCCTGCCGGCGCTGCTGGCCACAGGCGCAAAGCCCGGCCGAGCAGCTCGATACGCTGGTCGCCGCCGCCTGTCGCCTGCTGGACGAAGCGCCCGAGGCGCTGACGCTCGCCCAGCTGGCGGCGCGCATCGGCCTGTCGCCTTCGCACCTGGCGCGTGCGTTCAAGGCACGCACCGGCCTCACACCTCGCACCTGGGCCGCCGCGCGCCGGCGCGAACGCCTGCAGGCACAACTGCCCGCCGCCGCTAACGTGCTCGATGCGGCGCTGGCCGCCGGCTACCCGAGCACCCGCGCGCTGTATGCCGAAGCGCAGGCGCTCAGCCCGGCACAGCGCCTGCGCAAGGGAGCCGGCGAGACCTTGCGCTACGCCATCGCCCCTTGCCCGCTGGGCCTGCTGCTGCTCGCCGCGAGCGAGCGCGGCGTCTGCGCGTTGCTGTTCGGCGACGACGAGCCGACGCTGGAACAGGAGCTGCGCGAACGTTTCGCCGCCGCACGGCTGCAGCGCGATCAGGCCGGTCTCGGTGACTGGCTGCAGGCCGTGGTCGGCCAGCTCGAAGAGCCGGCGCGCGCGGCCAAGCTGCCGCTGGATCTGCGTGGCAGTGCCTTCCAGCAGCGGGTCTGGCAGGCCTTGCAGGCCATTCCGCCGGGGCAGACGCGGCGCTACGGAGAACTCGCCAACGCACTCGACAGTCATGCCCGCGCCGTCGCCCGCGCCTGCGCGAGTAATCCGGTTGGCCTGCTGGTGCCCTGTCATCGTGTGGTCGGCGCACAGCAGGCGCTGACCGGCTACCGCTGGGGGCTGGCGCGCAAGGCCGCGCTGCTCGCCGGCGAAGCGCGGGAGAAGCCGGGAGACTGACGGCGTATTTGCGGTCCGATGTTGTGTCGAGGCTTCTCGCCGCCGCACCGGACCCGCGCCATGACCGACCTTAAACGCTACCGCATCCATTACCGCATCAACGGCGCGCCCGCCTCGCTGCTGCTGAGTGCCTTCGAGGAACCGAGCCTGGAACAAGCCGAACTGGAAATCCTCCTGGCGCACGTACGCAACCCGCAGGCGGCGGTCGACGCGCCGTGGGAATCGCCGCTGCGCGCCAGTGAGCACAGCCGCATGGCCGAGCTGGGCGTCAGCGATATCCAGATCGAAGAAGAGTGCCGCTGAGCGTTAGCATGAGCGCCGAACCCGACTCCATCGAGCGCAGACCGTCCGTGCCACTGATCGACACCCACACCCATCTGGACTTCGAGGACTTCGACGCCGACCGCCAGGCCGTGCTGGCGCGCTGCGCGGCGCTGGGTGTCGAGCGCATCGTCGTGCTCGGCGTGCACGCGCAGAACTGGCAGCGCGTCTGGCAGCTGGCCGTCGAGCAGCCCGCCGTCTACGCCGCGCTCGGGCTGCATCCGGTGTACCAGCGGCAGCACCGCGACGAGCACCTCGCGGCGCTGGGCGAATGGCTGCAGCGCCTGCGCGGCGAAGCGAAACTGTGCGCCATCGGCGAGATCGGCCTGGACTACTACATCGACGCGCCGGACCACGAACGTCAGCAGTACCTTCTCGAGCGCCAGCTCCAGCTGGCCAGCGACTTCGAACTGCCGGTGCTGCTGCACGTGCGCCGCGCCCATGCGGCGATGATCGCCACGCTCAAGCGCCATCGGCTGCGCCGCGGCGGCATCGTGCATGCCTTCAGCGGCAGCTGGGAGGAAGCGCGCGAATATCTGAAGCTGGGTTTCAGGCTGGGCCTCGGCGGCGCCGGTACCTGGCCACAGGCCCGGCGCATGCAGCGCGTGCTCGAACAGTTGCCGCTGCACGGCATCGTGCTGGAAACCGACGCGCCAGACATGCCTCCGGCGGGCCACGCCGGCGAGCGCAACAGCCCGGAGCTGCTGCCGGAAATCTGCCAGCGGCTGGCCGAACTCAAGGGCATCAGCGCCGCAGAACTCGCCGCCGCCAGCTATCGCAACAGCTACGAACTGTTCGGTTGGCCGCTCGGCGAGTCCTAGCGCCCCGCTAGACGCGGAAGGCGCCAATCAGCCGCTGCAACTGGCCCACCAGCTGAGTCAGTTCGCGGCTGGCCTGCTCGGTATGCCCGGCGCCCTCGGCGGTGCGCTTGCCGGCTTCGTTGATCGCCACGATGTTGCGGTCGATGTCGTGCGCCACGGCCGTCTGCTGCTCGGCCGCCGCGGCGATCTGCTGGCTCTGGTCGACGATGCTGCCGACCGCGCCGAGGATGTGCTCCAGCGCCTGCTCCACCTGCGCCGACTGGCTGACCGTGCCCTCAGCCAGCGCATGGCTGGCGTGCATGGTCTTCACCGCTGCGCCGACGCCGCCCTGCAGGCGCGCGATCATCTGCTCGATCTCCTCGGTGGACTGCTGCGTGCGCCGCGCCAGGTTGCGCACCTCGTCGGCGACCACGGCGAAGCCGCGGCCCTGCTCGCCGGCGCGCGCCGCCTCGATCGCGGCGTTGAGGGCGAGCAGGTTGGTCTGTTCGGCGATGCCCTTGATCACGTCGAGCACCTGGCTGATCGCCGCGCTGTCGTCGGCCAGGCGGTTGATAACCTGCACCGACTGCTCGATTTCCTCGGCCAGCCGCTGGATCCCGCTGACCTGCGCGCTGACCAGGCCACGACCGCTGACGGTTTCGGCGTTGACATCCTGCGCACTGCCCACCGCCGCCTCGGCGCTGGTGGCCACCGCCTGGGCGGTGGCGGACATCTGGTTCATCGCTGTGGCGACCTGTTCGATCTGGCTGCGCTGCTCGGAGACCGTCTGGTTGCTCTCGCCGGAGACGTTCTCCACGCGCCCGGCCTGACGCTCGACTTCGCCGACCGTCAGGCCGACCCGCTCGATCAGCTCGCGAATCCGTGCCACACCGTCGTTGAACAGCTGGCCCAGCTCACCCAGCTCGTCGCGGCTCTGCACCGTGTAACGCGCGGTCATGTCGCCCTCGGCGACGCACTCCATGACCCGCCCGAGCCCCCGCAGCGAGGCCCGCGTCGAAACGTAGAAGCCGCCGTAGAGATAGGCCACCAGCAGCAGCACGACGCCCAGCGCGCTCAGCAGCAGGGTCATCAGCAGGCGCTTCTGCGCCAGCCGCTCGGCGAGGTCGCCTTCGAGCAGCTGCAGGATCCGGTCATTGAACTGGTAGGTCTTCGCCATCTCGGCGCCGATCCGGTCGTAGAACTGCGCCCAGGGGCGATCGAAGGCGTCGGCCATGATCACCTCGTCCTGCAGGATCTCGCTGGCAAGCCCCAGCGAATCGCGACTGGCACTGGCGTACTGGTCGAGCTGCGCGCGGGCCTCGGCGCTGCCGGCGAGGCTGTCCTGAAGCTGCGCGGCGTACTGCGCCTGCAGCCGCTCCAGCTCGAGCACCAGATTATCCAGCGTGTTGCTGGCATCGGAGTTCAGGTAGCCCTGGCCGAAAGTGTAGGAGCCCACCGCGCGCCCCTGCCCGAGCGTCGCGGTGATGGTCGGCGTCACGCTGGTCAGCAGTTCGGCCAGCTGGCGCACTTCGCGCTGGGCGTCCTGGCTGAGGCCGGACTGCCCGGCGATCAGCCGGATCATCACCTGCACGCGCCCCAGCAGGCTCGCCGCCATCGCGGCCTTGGACTGCAGCGACTGCTCCGCCTGCGCGCGGCCTAGCGCCGTGCTCAGCTCATCGCGGCGGGCGCTGAATTCGGCGATCTGCTCAGGATCGTCGCTCACCGGTTGCAGCGCCTGCAGGCGCGCCGACAGCTGGGATTCGACCTGGCCGCGACGCTCGTCGAGTACCGCGGCATTGCCGGTCTGGCCGATGATCGCCTCGATCTGCACCAGGTCGTGCCAGTCCTCCACGTCGCGCCGCAGCTGCAGCGCGGAGCCGAGCAGCGCAAGGCTCTGCAGTTCGTTGCGGGTACCGACGAACTCCCGGTACGAATCACGCACCAGGTAGAAGTTGGTCAGCAGCATGGGGACGAAGAACAACAGGCTGACAAGACTGAACTTCATGCCGAAGCTCAGCCGGTTCATGAACGCGACTGCGGGATACAACAGAGTTTTCACACGACGTCTCCCAATCTTATTGGTATGTGCTTGCGGCTGTTGCAGCCGCAGCGGGGCTCGTCAGAGAGAAGTAGCGGATCGAGTTATACGGGATATCGGTAAGCGCTTTTGTAACTTAAGGTAATGGCGATATGGCATCGCGCCGCTACCAGCCTGCGGTGCGCCGGCCCGTGCGTATCCGCAGGCGGTTATGGCGCATCATTCAGCCGGGCGTGAAGGTTCAGGCAAGCAACGTCCACAGTGCGAGCGCCGCGTACCAGAGCATGCGCGTGCGCACCAGCAGCGCGCCGAGGGCATCGAGCCGGGCGACCCCCGCTTCACCGGCAATCTGCGGCTCGAGGTCGGCCGCCTGTGGGCCGACCTCGGCGAGCAGCTGACGCGCCGGCATGTCCCAGTCGAGCAGCCGGTGCAACAGCGCACGGTTGAGCGCGACGAAATTGCCCACCAGGGCGAAGGTGGCCAGCAGCACCCGTACCGCCAGCCAGTCGAAGGCGTGACGCACCTGCGCGGCGCGTTCGCGCAGCGGCTCCAGCTGGGTATGCTCGACGGTCAGCGCCAGCAGCCGATAGGCCAGTGCCGCCATCGGTCCGAGCAGCACATACCAGAAGATCACCGCAAAAAAACCCTCGTAGCTGCGCCACAGCAGCAGGCCCTGCGCCGCCTGCAGCAGGCTCGCCGGTTGCGCCTCGCGCAGCTTCAGATCGCGCTCGGCCACCAGCGCCGCGGCCTCCTCGTCGCCACGCCGCCAGGCATCGCGGAACGGCCCGAGCTCGCGCTTTACCGCACCGCGTCCGAGGCTGTACAGCACCACCAGCACATGCAGCGGCAGGCTCAGCCAGCCATAGGCCAGCGGTTCGAGCAGCCACAGCACGCCGCCCAGCAGCAGTACCGGCAGCAGCACCAGCAGGGCGAGTGCCAGCCAGGGCGACGCGGCCTGCGGTGGCCGCGCCTCGAGCCGACGCAGCTGGGTGAGCCAGGCGCCATCGTGCTGCAGCCGATGCCGCCAATCCGAGAATTTCTCGATCAGCAGCACCAGCAGAATCACCAGAAAACTCATCGTCACGTCTTCGCTTCCTCGTTAACAGGTGATGGCGGCGGCACGCAGCCGCAGCCAGTCGAATGCGGGACCGGGATCGGTCTTGCGTCCCGGTGCGATGTCGCTGTGGCCGCAGATCCGTTCGCCGGTGATCGCTGGATAGGCTCGCTGCAGCAGCCGGCACAGCTCGATCAGCGCAACGTACTGCGCCTCGCTGTACGGCTGAAAATCGGTACCCTCCAGCTCGATACCGAGGGAAAAATCGTTGCAGCCCTCGCGCTCGCCGAAGCGCGACACCCCGGCGTGCCAGGCGCGATCGAGGCAGGAGACGAATTGGGTGATCGTGCCGTCGCGCTCGATGAGGAAATGCGCCGACACACGCAGCTCGGCGATCTCGGCGAAGAACGGATGCTCGCCGCACGGCAGGCAGTTCTGGAAAAACTGCTGGACACGGCCGGTGCCGAACTGGCCGGGCGGCAGGCTGATGTTGTGAATGACCAGCAGCGAGATCTCGCCGTCCGGGCGCTCGTTGAAGTTCGGCGATGGGCAATGGCGAACGCCCTCGCACCAGCCGGTCGCGCGATCCAGATACATGGGGTGACCTTGGTTGACGGCAGGCTGGCAGGCTAGCCGCAGCGGCCCCGCCGCCGCAAGTCGGCCTGCTACCGTCGCAGCCGCGCAGCAGCCGCCTTCTCATCCCTGCGCGAGGCCAGCCGATCGGCCAACCGGGTGGGTTCGGGCAGCCGGTAGCGGGTGACATACTGCATCACCAGCCGCGGTGCACTGGCCAGGCTGACGCGGTTGCCGGGCGACACGATCAGCGGACGCACGCGCTCCTTGCTGCGCAGCACCGTACCCAGCACCTCGCCGGTCTTGCGATCGCGCAACGGCACCTGCGCGCCGCGCGCCTCGCCCAGCTCCTCGTGTTCGCCAGTGAGAATCTTCTTCGCCACGCCGATGGTCGGCAGCCCGGTCACCACGCCCAGATGCGCGGCGATCCCCAGCCGGCGTGGATGAGCGATGCCGTGGCCGTCGGAGAAGATCAGGTCGGGTACCGCCGGCAGCGCTTGCAGTGCCTGCAAGACTGCCGGCAGTTCGCGAAACGACAGCAGCCCAGGTATGTAGGGCATCGAGGTGGGAATGCGCGTCAGGCTCTGCGCGACCACCTCCAGCGTCTGCGCATCGAGCAGCACGACGGCCGCCCGGGTGATCTGTCCCTGCTCCTCGAAGCCCACGTCGACACCGGCGATTAGCCGTAGTGGCGGGAAGTCGTCCACCAGCCGCACCTGCGCCGCCAGCGTCTGCTGCAGCGCGCGCGCGGCGGCGGGCGTGCCATCCCAATCGGCGAACGGTTGCGACGGATAGGGGCTGCTCATCGTTTTCTCCTCGGTGAAAATCGTGCGCTCGATCGGGCGACGGACGGCAATGGCGGCTGGACAGTCAGGGAAAAACAGACGACGCTTGCGCCGCACAACGGCAGTTTCATCCTACAGCCGGTTTACCACACAACAATCAGAAACGCCCATGAACTCGCCCGCCCTCAGTCGCATCAGCATCCTGGCCACCGAAGGGGTCTTCGCTTCGACCCTCATGCACGCCAAGGATTTCTTTCACATGGCCAGCCTGCGCCGCGGCCGGCAGCGCGGTGCGGACCTCGCGCCCGCCTTCGAAACCCGCCTGGTCAGCCCCGACGGCCAGCCGGTGACCACTTTCAGCGGCACCACTATAGCCGTCGATGGCGCGCTGGAAGACGCCGACGTGGTGATCCTGCCCGCCTTCTGGGGCGACTTCGATGCACTCTGCGCGCGTTATCCGCAGGTGCTGACGTGGCTGCGGCATCGCCATGCGGCCGGCAGCACGATCTGTGGCGAGGCCACCGGGGCGTTCTGGATGGCTCAGGCCGGGCTGCTGGATCATCGCGAGGCGACGACCCACTGGCGCTTCGCCAGCGAGTTCGCCGAGCGTTTCCCGCAGGTACAGCTGAGCCCGGACAAGCACCTGACCGACAGCGATAACCTCTACTGTGCCGGCGGCACCACGTCGTCGTGCGATCTGTATCTGTACCTGGTCGAGCGCTTCTGCGGAGCTGCCGTCGCGCAAGGCATGGCGCGCGATGTGCTGTTCGAGGTGCAGCGCAGCTACCGGCCGGGGCGGCTCGGCTTCGGCGGCCAGAAGCTGCATCTGGACAGCCGCGTGCTGCAAATTCAGGAATGGCTGGAAGACCACTTCGCCGAGAAATTCCGCTTCGAGGACGTCGCGCTGCAGCACGGCATGAGCATCCGCAATTTCATGCGGCGATTCCAGGCCGCCACCGGCGACAAGCCGTTGCATTACCTGCAGCGTCTGCGCATCGAGACAGCCAAGAGCCTGCTGTCGACGACGCGCAAGAGCATCAAGACCATCAGCTATGAGGTGGGCTACGACGACGCCAGCTTCTTCGCCCGCCTGTTCCGCCAGCACACCGATGTGTCGCCGAACCAGTATCGGCAGCAGTATCGGCACAAGAGCAGCTGACGTCGGGAGGCTGTCCGAGCGGTCCGCCTCCCGCGCAAGGAACGCCCGATCGCGTTAGGGCTTGTGCGGCCGCGCGAGGTATTCGTGCGACTGCATCTCCAGCAAACGGCTGAGGGTGCGCTGGAACTCGAACTCCAGACGTCCGCCGGCATACAGGTCCTTGAGTTCGACCTCGGCGGAAAGGATCAGCTTGACGTTACGGTCGTAGAACTCGTCGACCATGTTGATGAAGCGCCGCGCCATGTCGTCCTTGGCCACGTTCATCTGCTCGATGTTGGATACCAGCACCGCCTCGAAGATCTTGCCCAGCTCGATGTAGTCGTTCTGGCTACGCGGACCGTCGCACAGGGCACGGAACTCGAACCAGGCAACATCATTGGCTACGCGGCGCGCCATGATCTCGCGGTTCTCGATCAGCAACGCCTCGTTTTCCAGCACCGTACAGTTTTCCGTCAGCAAGCTGCGGAAGCTCTTTTCCAGACTCAGCTCGGCCTCGGCATCCAGCGGGAAGTGATACAGCTCCGCCTGTTCCAGCGCGCGCAGGCGGTAGTCGATGCCGCTGTCGACGTTGACGATCTCGGTGTGCTTCTTCAACAGCTCGATGGCCGGCAGGAAGCGCGCGCGCTGCAAACCGTCCTTGTACAGGCCGTCCGGGACGATGTTGGAAGTCGCGACCAGACTCACACCGTTCTTGAACAGCTCGTCGAGCAGGGTCGCGAGGATCATCGCGTCGGTGATGTCGGAGACGAAGAACTCGTCGAAGCAGATCACTCGTGCCTCATCGGCAAAACGCTTGCCGATGATGGTCAGCGGGTTCTTCTCGCCCTTGAGCGTGCGCATTTCCTCGTGCACGCGCTTCATGAAGCGGTGGAAGTGCGTGCGCATCTTCTGCTTGAACGGCAGCGCATCGAAGAACGTATCGACCAGGTAGGTCTTGCCGCGACCGACGCCACCCCAAAAATAGATGCCCTTGATCGGCCCCTGCGGTTTCTTGCCGAAGAGCTTGCCGAACAATCCACTGCCGCCACGCTCGTCGGCCACCAGGTCGTCGTACAGCCGCTGCAAATGGCGCACCGCATTTTCCTGGGCGGCATCGTGGAAAAAGTCAGGACGTTGCAGGTCGGCCCGATAGCGCTCAAGAGGAGTCATGGCGGAGTCTGGGTAGTGAAACGGGGCCGACACTTTAGCGGCGCCCTCGGTCGTTGGCAATTTGCTCAGCTTCGTCAAACCTCTCGCCCTCCTCTATGAATCGGTCTCACAACGCACCGGCCGAACGCCGCGTGGTCCCGCTTACTCGGCCAGTGTCGCCAGCGCCGCACGCACGCGCAGCATGGCTGCATCCATGGCCTCGGCGGTGTCGTAGCTGGGGCTATCGGCGATGCACTCGTCGTCCAGCCACAGGGTGAACTGACTGCCTTCGTCCTCCCGCAGCTCCAGCGCATCCGGCCCACCGGCGATCAATCGCTGCGTCAACTGGCCGATCGCCTTCGGATTGCTCAGCGGCCGCGACAACAGCAGCTCCTCGCCATCGGCTGCGAAGAAGCGGAAGCGGAAGGCGCCGTCGGCCTCGCGAAAACTGGCGAAACGCGCGACCTTGCCGGCTTTTTTCTTCGCCGGTGCCGCGCTCTGCGTTTGGCTGGAGAAATTGCGCAGGCCTACTGCCTCGCGCAGCTCGCCGAGGAACGGCGTAGCGATCCGGCGCGCCTTGGCGGCGCCGGCCTGGAGAATTTCCTCGAGCTCGGCGGGCTTGGCGATCAGCTGACGATAGAGCTCGCGCGGCTCGCTCAGTTCATTGTCGAGCAGCTCGAACAGTCGCTGTTTGGCCTCGCCCCAAGCCAGACCGTCACTCAGCTCGGCCCTGAACGTGGCCAGTTGCGCCGGGGTGGCGAAGGCCTGGTAGAGCGTGAACAGGTGCGAGCTGTCCGGATCCTTCGGCTCGCCCGGCAGCTTGGAGTCGGTGACGATGCGCGCTACCGCAGCCTTCAGCTCCTTGGCGCTGCCGAACAGCGGGATGGTGTTGTCGTAGCTCTTGGACATCTTGCGTCCGTCAAGGCCCGGCAGCGTTGCCACGCTCTCTTCGATCACGGCCTCGGGCAGCGTGAACAGCTCGCGGCCCTGGCCAAACAGGTGGTTGAAGCGCTGGGCGATGTCACGCGCCATCTCGACATGCTGGATCTGGTCGCGACCGACCGGCACCTTGTGCGCGTTGAACATGAGGATGTCCGCCGCCATCAGCACCGGGTAGCTGTACAGCCCCATCGTCACGCCGGCGTCCGGGTCTTCGCCGTTCTCGACATTCTTGTCCACCGAAGCCTTGTAGGCGTGCGCGCGGTTGAGCAGACCTTTGGCGGTGACACAGGTGAGCAGCCAGGTCAGCTCGGGGATTTCCGGCACGTCGGACTGCCGGTAGAAGGTCACGCGCTCGGCGTCCAGACCGCAGGCCAGCCAGGTCGCGGCGATTTCCAGACGCGAGCGTTGGATGCGCAGCGGGTCGTCGCACTTGATCAGCGCGTGGTAGTCCGCGAGGAAATAGAACGAGTCGGCCGAGGCCGCACGGCTGGCGATCACGGCCGGGCGGATGGCGCCGGCGTAGTTGCCCAAGTGAGGCGTGCCGGTGGTGGTGATGCCGGTGAGAATTCGGGTCTTCATCGCGTTGATCTCGTATCGATGCGATGCAGGCACGGACAAGGACGTGCCTGCGCGTGGCGGGCGAAAAGCTACAGGCGGGGTGCCACCAGCTCCTTCAGCTCCACCAGCTTGGCGTGGAAAAAGTGGCCGCATTCTGCCACTTTCAGCAGCTCATGGGGGCGCGTAAGCGCGGCCGAATAGGCGTACACCGAGGCGGGGTCGATCACTTCGTCCTGCTCCGGCTGGATGATGGTCAGCGAGCCCTGCGCGGGCTGTGCCTGGCCGGCCAGGCGCGACACCGCTGGCGCCACCAGAAACAGCTTATCCGGCGCCCTGCCCTGTGCCTCGAGGCGTACAGCCAGAGCAGCTGCGACGAACCCACCGAAGGAAAACCCCAGCAGGCAGAGCGGCAGATCGGGACGCTGCGCCGCCAGCCAGCGCAATGCGGCTTCGGCGTCGTCCACCTCCCCTTCCTGCATGTCGTGCTCGCCGGCGCTGCCGCCGACCCCGCGATAGTTGAACCGCAGCGTGCTGTAGCCCTGGTCGCGCGCCGTACGCTGCAAGGTCGAGACAACCTTGTTCAGCATCGTGCCGCCCTTGACCGGGTTGGGATGGCAGATCAGCGCCAGCCCCCGGGCCTGCGGTTGATCGAAGTACAGGGCCTCGAGCGCACCGCATGGGCCGTCGAGAGAGAGGGGGGTTTCGCGTTTCAGCAAGGGAAGGAACTCCGTGACCTTGGGACGAGTCGACTCGTCTTGCTTTACCAGTTGCCGAATGCCGCGGGCTTGCCACGGTGTACAGCGCAGGTATGAGAAGTTAACGTAAGCACAGCCGTTTTACATAGAAGGAAGGACTCGTGGAACAGACCCTCGCGACCTGGTTGCTCCCGATCGTCGGCCTCATCGCCGGCATCGCCATTGGCTACCTGGTGGCCCGCAACAGCGCGCCCAACCGTACGCAACGCCAAGTGGACGACCTGCAGGAGCGTTTCGATACCTACCAGAGCGAAGTGGTTACCCACTTCAACACGACTGCTGCCCTGCTGCGCAAGCTCACCAGCAGCTACCAGGACATTCAGGACCACCTGAGCGAAGGCGCCGACCGCCTGGCACTCGACGAGCAGACCCGCGAACGCCTGCTCGCCGCGCTGCGCAATGATGACCATTCCAGCCCGCGCGAACGCCTGAGCTCGCCGGCGTTCACCGAACCACCGAAGGACTATGCGCCCAAGGACGACGACGCGCCGGGCACGCTGCACGAGAACTTTGGTTTCAAGCAGCGCCACTGAGGCGTTGGCGGGAGCGCCATGGCGTTCCCGCATCCCTCCTTTTTTTACTGCCGCAGACGCATCGACAGATCCACCGCGCGCACGTGCTTGGTCAGCGCACCGATGGAGATGTAATCCACTCCAGTCTGCGCCACCGCAAGCAGCGTCTCCTCGCCGATACCGCCAGACGCCTCCAGCTTGGCGCGACCACGCGCCAGGTCGACCGCCGTGCGCATGTCGTCGAGACTCAGCTCGTCCAGCATGACGATATCGGCGCCAGCCTGCAGCGCCTGCTCCAGTTCGTCGAGACTTTCGACCTCGACCTCGACCGGCTTGCCCGGGGCAATACGATGCGCCGCCACGATCGCCTGAGCGATACTGCCGCAGGCAGCAATGTGGTTCTCCTTGATCAGGAACGCATCGTAGAGGCCGATACGATGGTTATGGCAGCCACCACAGGTCACCGCGTACTTCTGCGCAAGACGCAGGCCAGGCAGCGTCTTGCGGGTGTCGAGCAGTTTCACGCCGGTACCCTCGACCAGATCGGCATAGTGCCGGCAATTCGTTGCGACGCCGGACAACGTCTGTAGAAAATTCAACGCCGTGCGCTCGCCGGTCAACAGCGCGCGCGCCGGTCCTTCGAGATTAAACAGCACCTGATCGGCCTCGACTCGCTCGCCATCGGCCACTTGCCAGTGCACCGCGACCCGCGGATCAAGCTGGCGGAACACCGCATCGACCCATGCCACACCGCTGATTACCGCCGCTTCCCGGGTAATGACCGAGGCGTGCGCGAGGCGCTCCGCCGGGATCAGCTGCGCGGTGATGTCGCCGCTACCGACATCTTCCGCAAGAGCCCGACGAACGGTGGCATCAATTTCAGCGGAAAGATCGGCAAGTGTCAGGTTAGGCATGGCAGACTCCACATGGTTTGATCCGAAGTATAAAGGCGGCCCGCAAAGTAGCGCGACCTCCGACATAGACCGCCTGCGCTGACCGTTCGGCAGAAACTCGCCGGGGATCTGTGACCTGGATCATGCCGGACAAAAATCCGGATTCGATTAGCCACAATGGTGGTCGATAATCGGCTTAATTATTCTGGCGCCACATAAATGACGCCATTCAGCTCCTTTTGTTACCCTTGACGCCCACGAAGCGTACGTGACCGCCCGACCGGCCGGCGACCACAGGAGAGTCTCGATGCGAACCGATGCCAAAGTGGTGCACCTGAACAAGGCCACCCCTGAGCTCAGACCAACGTCACCGGCCGCCAAGCTGCCGGTGGCGCTGATCAGCGTGCGCGACAAGGCCGCCCAGCAACTGCGTCAGGCGTTGCAAACGCTGTTCGACAATGCCGACGATTCGCTGTTCGAGATCGCCGATCGCGCCACCAGCAACACCGAACAAAGCGCGTTCTTCGAAGCCATGCGCGACCTGCGCATGAAGCGACGCACCATCGAGCGCAGCTTCCTGCATCAGCTGTTCGAAGCCTTCGCCACGCTCAACCAGTACGAGATCGGCAAGCCCCAGCCGCTGGAAGGTGTGTCCTTCGACAGCCTTAGCCTGGTGCAGAATGACGAACTGGAAGAGTCCGTTGCGATCGACACGATGGTGACCAAAGTGACCGGGCGCACCATTCCTGCGCTCGGCCACCTGACGACGCGCATGAACGCGCTGGTCAGCAGAAAGCTCGACGACAAGTCCAACCCGCTCGGCCCGAGCGCGATCTGCGACTACTTCCTCGCCGCCTGCAGCAGTCTCGGCGTGCCGATCAAGGTCAAGCTGATCATTCTCAAACTCTTCGAAAAGTACGTACTGACCGAACTGGATCAACTCTACACCGAAGCCAATCTAACGCTCGCAGCAGCCGGCATCCTGCCCGAACTGCAGTCGACCGCTCCACATCGCTCTCACCGGCCGAGCACTGGCGCCAGCACCAGCAGCTCCGCAAGCACGCATGCCAGCCAGACGAACGTGCACGAGAGCGGCCAGCAGGAAGCCGTCTTCAGTGCACTGCTTGACCTGCTTTCCGAAGCTCGCAACAGCAGCGCACTGACCCCACGCAGCGCGCCCAGCGATGCGATCCCGATTTCCAGCAACGACCTGCTGCGCCTGCTATCGCACATGCAGGCGCGCGCACCGCAAACCGTTGACGAGCACAACCTGCAGGGACAGCTCGATCAGCTACTCCAGCGCGTGAGCGCCAAAAGCGGCAGATCGCGCGTGGTCGGCGAAGTCGACGAAGACGTGATCAATCTCGTGTCGATGTTGTTCGAGTTCATTCTCGACGACCGCAATTTGCCGGATTCGCTCAAGGCGCTGATTGGCCGCCTGCAGATACCGCTGCTCAAAGTAGCGGTACTGGACAAGACGTTCTTCAGCCGCGGCAGTCACCCGGCTCGCCGCCTGCTCAACGAGATCGCCTCGGCAGCTTTGGGCTGGAGCGACCAGGATGAAGCGCAGCGCGATAGTCTGTATCAGAAGATCGAGCAGATCGTGGCGCGCCTGCTGAACGATTTCACCGACGACCCGAGCATTTTCTCCGAGTTGCTGGCGGACTTCCTCGCCTTCATCGGCGACGAGCGCCGGCGCAGTGAACTGCTCGAGCAACGCACCCGCGATGCAGAGGAAGGACGCGCCAAGGCCGAGATCGCCCGCCAGGCCGTTGAACAGGCACTCAATCAGCGACTTCTCGGCAAGACCCTGCCTGAAGTGGTGGTACGCCTGCTACAGGAGGCCTGGAGCAAAGTCCTGCTGCTGATTTGCCTGAAACATGGCACGCAGTCGACGCAGTGGGACGATGCGCTGATGACGATGGATGAACTGATCTGGAGCGTGACGCCGCATGCCGACGAACAGTCGCGCGAGCAGCTCATGCAGCTGGTGCCTAACCTGCTCAAGTCCCTGCGCGAAGGTCTGACCAGCGCTGCATTCGATCCGTTCTCCACCGGAGAGTTCTTCACCCAGCTGGAGGCTCTGCACGTTCAGACGCTGCAACGTTTTGAGCAGCCTGTAACCGAAGCGGCCGTGAGCATGGACGCTGCCCAGCCCGCGACCCTACCGGAAACCACCACTCCGCCAACGCCTGTCATGGTTGAAGTGGTCGAGGAGATTCAGCTGCTGACGCCCGGCGAAAGTCGCGAGCGCCAGCCCGAGGCCTGCCTGCCCGAGCACGACGAGGCACTGAACCAGGTCGACAACCTGCGTGTGGGTAGCTGGGTGGAGTTCCAGGAAGATGAAGAGCACAAGCTGCGCTGCAAATTGGCTGCGGTGATCAAACCGACCGGCCGCTACATCTTCGTCAACCGCACCGGCATGAAGGTCCTGGAGAAAACCCGCATGGGCCTGGCCAGCGAGTTCCAGCGCGGCGCCATCCGCCTCCTCAACGACACGCTGCTGTTCGACCGCGCGCTGGAGTCCGTGATCGGCAACCTGCGCAAATTGAAGAACAACTGACCCTCCTCCCCCGCGACGCGAGCCCTTTGCGGGCCTCGCGGCCACGCGCTTGGCATTTCACCCGGTACGACTAGACTCAGCGCATGCCATTCGAGGTGCTTATGTCCAGCCGCCTGAATCCTGAAGACCAGCAGCGCGTAGACGACTATCTCAGCGCACCACAGCATCAGGTCGAGCGTCAGCCGTTCCGCCCGTGGCTCCTGCTCGCATTGGTACTGAGCGCGGTTCTCGGCCTCGGCCTGCTGAGCCGCCTGCTGGGCCGTCTGGTGACATGAGGCAAGGCACTAGCGCGAGCGCGATCCGTCTTCACAAAAACGAGCCATAAAAAAAGCCGGATGCCATTTCTGACATCCAGCTTTCTATAACTTCTCGCGAAGCCTTGTATGGTGGGTCGTGTAGGATTCGAACCTACGACCAATTGGTTAAAAGCCAACTGCTCTACCAACTGAGCTAACGACCCAAAAATGGTCGGGGTAGGGGGATTCGAACTCCCGACATCCTGCTCCCAAAGCAGGCGCGCTACCGGACTGCGCTATACCCCGATTGGAATTTGGCTCCGCGACCTGGACTCGAACCAGGGACCCAATGATTAACAGTCATTTGCTCTACCGACTGAGCTATCGCGGAACAACTTACATTCCAGCTCTTCGGCGGTACTTATGTTCCCGCTTCAGAGGCGCGCCATTTTACGGTTCCCGATAACGCTGTCAAGCCTGGAAATGCGATTCAGGACAATGTGTTGCACTCACACGAACTGGCCCAAGCGTCGCTCGACGACTCATACGCCCGCGCAGCACCTCCGAGGCACCGCGCAGGCCTGTTCCATCACCTCAGGCGAAAACCACCTGATCCCCCTCCACCCGCGCCTTGATCGTGCTGCCCGGCGCGAACTGGCCGGCCAGGATCTGCTGCGCCAGCGGGTTCTCGATCCAGCGCTGGATCGCACGCTTAAGCGGCCGCGCACCGTATACCGGGTCGTAACCGACGGCAATCAGCTTGTCCATCGCCTCCTGCGTCAGCTCCAGGCTCAGCTCGCGCTCCGCCAGACGCTTGCGCAGGCGCGCCAGCTGAATTTCGGCGATACCGGCGATCTGTTCGCGCGCCAGCGGATCGAATACCACGACCTCATCGATACGGTTGATGAACTCCGGACGGAAATGATGCCCCACCGCATCCATCACCGCCGCACGCTGGGCGTCGGGATCGCCGACCAACTCCTGGATCTGCATCGAACCGAGGTTGGAGGTCATCACGATCACGGTGTTCTTGAAGTCCACGGTACGCCCGTGGCTATCGGTCAGGCGGCCATCCTCCAGCACCTGCAGCAAGACGTTGAACACGTCCGGATGGGCCTTTTCCACCTCATCCATCAGCACCACGGAGTATGGCTTGCGCCGCACCGCCTCGGTCAGGTAGCCGCCCTCCTCGTAGCCGACGTAGCCCGGCGGTGCACCGATCAGCCGCGCCACCGAGTGCTTCTCCATGAACTCGGACATGTCGATGCGGATCATTGCCTCCTCGGTATCGAAAAGGAACTCGGCCAGCGCCTTGCACAGCTCGGTCTTACCCACACCGGTCGGACCGAGAAAGAGGAACGAGCCGCTCGGCCGATTCGGATCGGCCAGACCGGCGCGCGAGCGGCGCACCGCATTGGCCACCGCGACCACCGCCTCGTGCTGACCAATGACGCGCTGGTGCAACATATCCTCCATGCGCAGCAGCTTTTCGCGTTCTCCCTCGAGCATTTTCGACACGGGGATGCCGGTCCACTTCGAGACCACCTCAGCGATCTCTTCGTCGGTCACCTTGTTGCGCAGCAGCTGATTCTCGGTCTTGCCGTGCTGATCGACCATCTGCAGGCTGCGCTCCAGGTCGGGAATGATCCCGTACTGCAGCTCGGCCATGCGCGCCAAGTCGCCCTTGCGCCGCGCCGCCTCGAGATCGGCCTTGGCCTGCTCGATCTTCTGCTGCAGCTGCGCCGAGCCCTGCACCTCTGCCTTCTCTGACTTCCAGATTTCCTCGAGGTCGGCGTACTCCTTCTCCAGCTTGGCGATATCGTCTTCCAGCTTGGCCAGGCGCTTGCGGGTCGCCTCATCGTCTTCCTTCTTCAGCGCCTCGCGCTCGATCTTCAGCTGGATCAGCCGGCGGTCCAGACGATCCAGCGCCTCGGGCTTGGAATCGATTTCCATGCGGATGCGGCTGGCCGCCTCGTCGATCAGATCGATGGCCTTGTCCGGCAGCTGGCGGTCGGTGATGTAGCGATGGCTGAGCTTGGCCGCGGCGATGATCGCTCCGTCGGTGATGGTCACACCGTGGTGCACTTCGTAGCGTTCCTTCAGGCCACGCAGGATGGCGATGGTGTCCTCCTCGCTCGGCTCGTCCACCAGCACCTTCTGGAAGCGCCGCTCCAGCGCGGCGTCCTTCTCGATGTACTGGCGGTACTCATCCAGCGTGGTGGCGCCCACGCAATGCAGCTCACCGCGCGCCAGGGCTGGTTTGAGCATGTTACCGGCGTCCATCGCCCCCTCGGCCTTGCCGGCGCCGACCATCGTGTGCAGCTCGTCGATGAACAGGATCACCCGCCCTTCCTGCTTGGACAGCTCGTTGAGCACCGCCTTGAGGCGCTCCTCGAACTCGCCGCGGAACTTGGCACCGGCGATCAGCGCGCCCATGTCGAGCGCCAGCAGGCGCTTGTCCTTCAGGCCATCAGGGACCTCGCCATTGACGATGCGCTGGGCCAGGCCCTCGACGATGGCGGTCTTGCCCACGCCCGGCTCGCCGATCAGTACCGGGTTGTTCTTGGTGCGCCGCTGCAGAACCTGGATGGTGCGGCGGATCTCGTCGTCACGGCCGATCACCGGATCGAGCTTGCCGTCCTCGGCACGCTTGGTCATGTCCACCGTGTACTTGTCCAGCGCCTGACGTGACTCCTCGGCGTTGGGGTCGTTGACCGCCTCGCCACCGCGAAGGTTGGCGATGGCGTTTTCCAGCGCCTTCTTCGATACGCCTTGTGCCAGCAACAGTTTGCCGAGACGGGTGTTCGCATCGAGAGCAGCCAGCAGCACCAGTTCGCTGGAGATGTACTGGTCGCCCTTCTGTTGCGCCAGGCGATCAGCCTGGTTGAGCAGGCGCGCCAAATCCTGGGACATATTCATGTCGCCAGTCGGGTTCTGCAGCTTGGGCAACTGATCGAGTTCTTTGGTCAGCGCCTGACGCAGCGCGGCGATATCGAAGCCCACCTGCATCAGCAATGGCCTGATCGAGCCGCCCTGCTGCTCCAGCAGGGCCTGCATCAGGTGCAGCGGTTCGATGGCCGGATGATCCAGGCCAACCGCAATGGATTGTGCATCGGAGAGCGCAAGCTGGAGCTTGCTGGTCAGACGATCGATACGCATGAACGTTCATCCTCAAGTGAAGCGGGCCGGCACACCGAATCGCGCCATGAGAAAAGCCCGCGAGATGCAGAATAGATGAGGATGATTGTTGGCGATTCAAGCCAGACGGCATTGATGCATGTCATGCGGCAGGGCGAACCGGCGACAGGCCAGCGCGACCGGCCTCAGCGCGTCGCTCAGCCGCCGATCCACACCAGGCTGGCGAAGCGGCCGGTACGCGCGGCCCGGCGGTACGAATAGAAGCGCGCGTCGCTGAACGTACACAGCCCACCACCATAAACGGCGTCGACGCCGACTGCAGCCAGTCGAATGCGGGCCAGCTGGTACAGATCGGCCATGAAACGCCCGGCGTTGCGGCTTGGCGTAAACGCCCCGGCCGCATCGACATGCTGCGCCACGAATGCCTCGCGCACTTCCGGGCCGACCTCGAACGCCGCCGGGCCGATGGCCGGCCCGAGCCAGACCAGCAGGTCTTCAGCCGGTACCGCCAGCGCATCCAGTGTCGCCTCGAGTACGCCACCAGCCAGGCCTCGCCAGCCCGCATGCGCCGCCGCGACACGCGTACCGGCGCGGTTGCAGAACAGCACCGGCAGGCAATCCGCAGTCAGCACTGCGCAGGCCTCACCCGGCACATCGCTCCAGCTGGCATCAGCCGTCGCGCAACTGCCCGCGTCGGCCTTGATCGCCGTACTCGAATGCACTTGGTTCAGCCAGACCGGCCGACAACCAAGCAGACCCTGCAAATGCTGGCGATTCCAGGCGACCGCCGACGGATCGTCGCCAACATGATCGCCAAGGTTGAAGCTGTCGAACGGCGGCACGCTCATACCGCCCGTGCGGGTGGTCACGCAGGCACGGACCGTCGCCGGGGCCGGCCAGTCCGGCATCAGCCAGCCGTGCGGCCAGCCGCTCACCCGACGAACGCCTCGCGATCCTGCTGCAGCAGCGTCAACAGCCAGACGAAGTCATCCGGCAGCGGCGACTCCCACTTCATCCGCTCGCCGGTGGCCGGATGATCCAGCTCGAGGAAACGCGCGTGCAGCGCCTGGCGCGGGAACTCGCGCAGGGTCTGCACCAGCGTCGGATTGGCCGCCGGCGGAATGCGGAAGCGTCCGGCATACAGCGGATCGCCCACCAGCGGATAGCCGATGTGGGTCATATGCACGCGAATCTGATGGGTGCGCCCGGTTTCCAGCTTGACCCGCACATGGGTATGCGCACGGAAGCGTTCAAGCACGCGGAAATGGCTGACTGCCGGCTTACCGCCCTCCACCACCGCCATGCGCTGGCGTTGCTGGCCGTGGCGACCGATCGGCGCATCGACGGTGCCGCCGGTGATGACCACCCCGACCACGATCGCCTCATAGATGCGGCTGACGCTGCGCGCCTGCAACTGCTCGACCAGCCGCGTCTGCGCCTGCAACGTCTTGGCGACTACCATAAGGCCGGTGGTGTCCTTGTCCAGACGATGCACGATGCCGGCGCGCGGCACGTTGATCAGGTCAGGCACGTGGTGCAGCAAAGCATTGAGCAGCGTGCCATCGGCATGCCCGGCGGCCGGATGCACAACCAAGCCGGCCGGTTTGTCGATGACCAGGATGTGCTCGTCCTCGTAGACGATATCGAGCGGAATCTCCTGCGCCAGCCACTCGCCCTGCGCCTGCTGCTCGGCGTTCAGTTCGAGTATCGCGCCGGCGTGCACCGTATCGCGCGGGCGCAGCACGGCGCCGTCGACCCTCAGCAGGCCGTCCTTGATCCAGGCAGCCAGGCGCGAACGCGAATGCTCGGAAAACAACTGTGCCGCGATCTGGTCGAGACGTTGGCCGCCGAGGTCGAACGGCACCTCGGCACGCATATGAATAGCCTGTTTGGAAATCTCGGACATAGGGGCACTGCGGCGGGGGCGCAGGCTTTGGTTTCGCCTGCACGCTTGTGTTTAAATACGGCGTCTTTGTCCCGGCTGACCGGGGCGCTCATCATAACAGGACGGCTCCGTGCGAGACAGCCAGCCGTCACAGGGACGCAAGCCGCCATGCAAGTGAAACACCTGCTGCTGATCGCCATCCTCGCCCTTACCGCCGCCTGCTCCTCCACCGAGACCGTCGACGAAAACCTGGGTGAAGTCGAACTGTATCAGCAGGCCCAAGCCGACCTGGACAACAAGGCTTATACCAGTGCGATCAGCAAGCTCAAGGCCCTGGAATCGCGCTATCCGTTCGGCCGCTTCGCCGAGCAGGCCCAGCTGGAACTGATCTACGCCTACTATCGCAACCTCGAACCGGAAGCCGCACGCTCCTCGGCGGAACGCTTCATCCGCCTGCACCCGCAGCATCCGAACGTCGACTATGCCTACTACCTCAAGGGCCTGGCCTCGTTCGACCAGGATCGCGGCCTGCTCGCCCGCTTCCTGCCGCTGGACATGACCAAGCGCGACCCTGGTGCCGCCCGCGATTCGTTCAACGAGTTCGCCCAGCTTACCAGCCGCTACCCCAACAGCCGCTATGCCCCGGACGCCAAGGCGCGCATGATCTACCTGCGCAACCTGCTGGCGGCCAACGAGATCCACGTGGCGCACTACTACCTCAAGCGCCAGGCCTACGTCGCCGCTGCCAACCGTGGCCGCTACGTGGTGGAAAATTTCCAGGGCACGCCGGCAGTCGCCGACGGCCTGGCAGTGATGACCGAGGCCTATCAGCGTCTGGGCCTCGAGGAGCTGGCGGCGACCAGCCTGCAGACCCTCGAGGCCAACTACCCGGACCACGAGACCCTGGAAGACGGCACCTTCACCCCACGCGAAACCGAGGCCGACACCCGCGGCTGGTTGAGCCAGGCCACCCTCGGCCTGATCGAAAGCGAAGCGCCGCGTCCGGACACTTCGCGCGCCAATCGGGACGTGATTCGGCAGTACGAAGCCGCCGCGCAGGACCTGCCAGAAGAGCTGCGCCCCGTACTCAAGGAAGCCGAACAACCGAGTGAAGAACGCTCCTGGTGGAGCTACCTGACCTTCGGCCTGTTCGACTGACACCCGCGTCAGCAACCGTCAGGCCCGGTGAGCCCCAACGCCGCCGGGCGTTATGCAATCTTGTTGCGCCTGTCAGGAAGAGATAAATGGGCCTGATTCGTCTACTGTTCTGGATCGCTCTGATCGCTGCGGCCTTCTGGCTGTGGCGACGCATGACGCGCAAGCCCAAGCGCAGCCCCGAGCCGAGCGCGCAGCCGATGGTGCGCTGCGCTCATTGCGGAGTGCACCTACCGCGCTCGCAGGCGGTACAGGGCAAGGAGCGCTGGTACTGCAGCCAAGCGCATCTGCAGGATGGCGAGGCTGGTGGGCACTGAGAACCTGGCCTTCCTGGGCGACCAGGGCCGGCGCATCCTGCGGCTGTATCATCTTTATCGCCTGACCATTGGTCTGGCGCTGGTGCTGCTGATTAGCAGCGATCTGCACGACAGCCTGCTGCAGATGAGCAACCCGGCGATGTTCAGCAACGGCGCCTGGCTCTACCTGATCCTTAACATCGTCGTGTCCGTGCTGGTGCAGAATCCGAAACGGGATATGCCGGTGCTGGGCCTGGCGCTGATGGATGTGATCCTGCTATCGGGCCTGTTCTATTTCGCCGGCGGCACCCCCAGCGGCATCGGCAATCTGCTGATCGTCGCCGTCGCCATCGCCAACATTCTGCTGCGCGGTCGGGTGGGCTTCTTCGTCGCGGCGGTCGCGGCCATCGGCCTGATCTACCTGACCTTCTATCTCAGCCTGAGCAGACCGGAAGCCGCGCGCCAGTTCGTCCAGGCCGCAGCGCTGGGCACCCTGTGCTTCGCCGCCGCCCTGCTGGTTCAGGGGCTAACCCGCCGCCTGCAGGCCAGCGAACACCTGGCACGGCAGCGTGCCGAGGATGTCGCCAACCTGGAAGCACTGAACGCGCTGATTCTGCAACGCATGCGCACCGGCATCCTGGTACTCGACCCGCAACGACAGGTGCTGCTGGCCAACCAGGGCGCGCAACAGCTGCTCGAGCAGCCGGAGACCGGCGGGCTGCCGCTCGCCGAATATTGCCCGGACCTGCTGAATCGCCTGCAGCAATGGCAGAGCAACCCGACCCTGCGCCCGGAGCCGCTGAAGATCGGCCAGAGCGGCCCGATCGTGCAGCCGAGTTTCGCCTCGCTGCAGCATGGCGAGAAACGCAATACGCTGGTGTTTCTCGAGGACAGCTCGCACATCGCGCAGAAAGCCCAGCAGCTCAAGCTCGCCTCGCTCGGCCGCCTGACTGCCAGCATCGCCCACGAGATCCGCAACCCGCTTGGTGCCATCAGCCACGCGGCCCAGCTGCTGCACGAGTCCGAATCCCTGGATGCGGCGGACCGCCGTCTGGCGCAGATCATCCAGGATCATTCGCGGCGCATGAATCTGGTCATCGAGAACGTCCTGCAGCTCTCACGCCGACGCCAGGCCGAACCGCAGCTACTGGATCTCAAGTACTGGCTGCACCGCTTCGTCAGCGAGCTGCGCAACACCCTGGCACCGCAGCAGAGCGTGCACCTGGAAGTCATCGGCAGCTCCCTGCAGACACGCATGGACCCCAACCAGCTCACCCAGGTGCTGACCAACCTCGTGCAGAACGGCCTGCGCTACAGCGGCTTGCGCCATGCGCGCGCCCAGGTATGGTTGCGCCTGTATCGCGACCCGGCCAGCGACCTGCCGGTGGTTGAAGTCCTCGACGATGGCGACGGAGTGGCCGCCGAGCAGCTGCAGAATATTTTCGAACCCTTCTTCACCACCGAGAGCAAGGGCACCGGGCTGGGCCTGTATATTTCCCGCGAGCTGTGCGAAAGCAACCAGGCACGCCTGGATTACCGCGAGCGCCCGGAGGGTGGCAGCTGCTTTCATATCGTCTTTGCGCATGCGAGCAAGACCGGCTGAACGCGCCGATCCCGGGCGTACCCGATCACACAACGACCAACCCGGTATCCGCCAGGCCGAGCTGGGGCGTTAACATGCCCCACCGTCGCCATCGGCGAACCGAACCAACGAAGCAGGACCCATGAGCGCCCGCCAGAAAGCACTGATCATCGATGACGAGCCCGACATTCGCGAACTCCTGGAAATCACCCTGGGGCGCATGAAGCTCGACACCCGCAGCGCCCGCAACCTCAAGGAGGCCCGCGAGTGGCTGGCACGCGAGCACTATGACCTGTGCCTGACCGACATGCGCCTGCCCGACGGCAGCGGACTGGAGCTGGTGCAGCTCATTCAGCAACAGCATCCGCAACTGCCGGTCGCGATGATCACCGCCTACGGCAGCCTGGATACCGCGATCAGCGCACTCAAGGCCGGCGCTTTCGACTTCCTCACCAAGCCCGTCGACCTCAACCGTCTGCGCGAGCTGGTCAGCACCGCACTGCGCGTACGCAGCACCACCACCGAAGCGGCACCGGTGGACAGCCGCCTGCTCGGCAGTTCGCCGCCGATGAAGGTGCTGCGCAAGCAGATCGACAAGCTCGCCCGCAGCCAGGCGCCGGTCTACATCAGCGGCGAATCCGGCAGCGGCAAGGAGCTGGTGGCGCGGCTGATTCACGAACAGGGTCCGCGCAGCGAGCGGCCGTTCGTACCGGTCAACTGCGGAGCGATTCCGTCGGAGCTGATGGAGAGCGAATTCTTCGGCCACAAGAAAGGCAGCTTCAGCGGCGCCATCGAAGACAAGCCCGGGCTGTTCCAGGTAGCCAATGGCGGCACCCTGTTCCTCGACGAAGTAGCCGACCTGCCGCTGCCGATGCAGGTCAAGCTCCTGCGCGCCATCCAGGAAAAGGCCGTGCGCGCGGTTGGTGGCACTCAGGAAGTGCTGGTCGATGTGCGCATCCTCTGCGCCACCCACAAGGATCTCGCCGGCGAAGTCGCCGCCGGGCGCTTCCGTCAGGACCTGTACTACCGCCTCAACGTCATCGAACTGCGCGTGCCGCCGTTGCGCGAGCGTCGCGAAGACATCGCCCTGCTGGCCGATGCGATGTTGCGCCGCCTGGCGCAGGAATGCGGCGACAGCCCGGCGCACCTGCACCCCGACGCCTTGGCAAAATTGCTGGCCTACCGCTTTCCAGGCAACGTGCGCGAACTGGAGAACATGCTCGAACGAGCCTACACCCTGTGCGACGGCGACGAGATCAAGGCTGCGGACCTGCGCCTGGCCGACAGCCCCGGCCCAGGAGAAAGCGGAGAAGTCAGCCTGGCGCAGATCGACAGTCTGGAAGACCATCTGGAAGAAATCGAACGCAAGCTGATCATGCAGGCGCTCGAGGAAACCCGCTGGAACCGCACCGCCGCGGCACAGCGCCTGGGGCTGACCTTCCGCTCGATGCGTTATCGACTGAAGAAGCTCGGCCTGGATTGAGCCGCCAGCAGGTCACGCATCGCGCCCATCCTCCGGCGCGATGCCGCCTGCCGTAGGCCTTACCCCTGCGAGAGCAGGTTGCGCAGATCGATGATCGCCGCGTTGGCACGCGAGATGTAGTTGGCCATCACCAGCGAGTGGTTGGCGAGCATCCCGTAGCCGCTGCCATTGAGCACCATCGGACTCCACAGCGGCTCCTGCACCGCCTCCAGTTCGCGAATGATCTGCCGGACGCTGACGGTGGCGTTTTTCTTGGCCAGCACGTCGGCAAAATCCACCTCGATGGCCCGCAGCAAGTGCGACAGCGCCCAGGCCTGACCACGCGCCTCGTAGAACACGTTGTCGATCTGCAGCCAGGGCGTCTCGACCACCTGCTCGCGGACCTCGGGCACGACGCCGGCGCGCTCCTGCTCGGGCGCCAGGTTGGTATCCAGACGCACGCGACCGACGCTGGCGGACAGACGCTGCGACAGCGAGCCAAGTCGTGTCGCGACATCGCCCAGCCAGTTGTTCAGATTGTCGGCGCGGGTATAGAACAGCGCTTTCGGCGCCGGATCGCTCAGGCGCGCCAGATAACGATCCAGCGCGCGGATGCCGTTGCGGTATTCGGACTCGGACGCCGGCAATGCCCAGCTACGATTGTCGAAATTGAACAGCGGCTCGCTCTTCGACAGATCAGGGTCTTCGGTGGACTGCGACTGCGAGCGGGTGAAGTCCTTGCGCAGCGCGCGGCTCAGGTCGCGTACCTGAACCAGCACGCCGTATTCCCAACTCGGCATGTTGTCCAGCCAGAGTCCCGGCGGCGCGACGTCGTTGCTCAGGTAGCCACCCGGCTTGTCCAGCAAGGTGCTGGCCACACGCTTGAGGGTTTCGACGGTGGTATAGCCATTGACCAGCTGGCGTTGCGAGTTCGCCGCCGCCTCGCGTGCGTGCTGCGGGACCTGGAACAATGCGGGCTCGCGGCTCCAGTACCAGCCCACGATCAGCGCCGCCAGCAGAAGCAGCCCGACCACTACGGCAAGTGCCGACCACAGCGGGCTTCCCGCGCGCGAAGCGGTTGCCGTCGCACCGCCGCTCGAGCGGCCGAAACGGGCAAAGCGGTTCTTCCAGTCCAGCATGGGCAAAATGTCCTTCTCTTGGATTCAGAGGGTCTGACCGCCTGAGGCGGGCCGCGTTGCGGTAAGGATGCTCACTATAACGTAGCTCCCAGGCATCCTCTGCCGCAATTTGCGAACCACTACCGCCTGCGGCAGCCTCCAGACCCGCACACCGGTGATAGCATGGCGCCACCACAAAACGGCGCCGCCCCCGAATGGCCAGCGCAACGGAAAGGCTCATGGCGGACCAGGAAGAACTCAAGCAACACTTTGCCCAGCGCGTGATTCATCAGGCTCGCGAAGTGCTCGACGTCTGGCAGCAATTGCAGCGCGGCGAATGGAGCGAGCGGCACCACAGCGCGCTCGACGACGCCACGCAACGCCTACGCCGCTTCGCCGAGCGTTTCGAGCAGCCCGAGCACAGCGCCCTGGCGATCGGCATCGAAGATTGTCTGGGCGATATCCGCGACAATCGCGGCCGGCTGTCCAGCGAGACCATCGCGACGCTCAGTCAGCTGATCTACCGCCTGGCGCGCACCGGTCTGCGCCACAATGACCCGCTGACACAGCCTTTCCTGCCACCGCTGAGCAAACCGGTCTACCTGGCGCTGCAGAACGGCCAGCGAGCGGACTACCTGATGCGTCAGCTGGAGTTCTTCAGCATGTCGGCCCAGGCTTTCGACAGCGAGGCGGCGTTTCGCGCCGCCATGCACCAGCGCCATCCCGCCGCGATCGTCATGGACGTCGACTTCACCGGCCCCGGCGCCGGACTGCGACTGGCCGAGCAGGTCCAGCAGGGGCTGGAAGACAAGCTGCCGATCCTGTTCTTCAGCCACAGCGAAACCGATACCCCGACCCGCCTGGCGGCCGTGCGCGCCGGCGGCCTGGAATTCTTTACCGGCACGCTGGACGCCTCGACCCTGCTGGAGAAGATCGAAATCTTCACCCGCACCGCGCACAGCGAACCGATCCGCGTACTGATCGTCGACGACTCCCGCGCCCAGGCCACGCACACCGAACGGGTGCTGAACAACGCCGGCATCATCACGCGCATGCTGATCGAGCCGATCCAGGCCATCGGCGCACTAGCGGAGTTTCAGCCGGACCTGATCATCCTCGACATGTACATGCCCGACTGCATGGGCACCGAACTGGCCAAGGTGATTCGCCAGCATGAACGCTACGTCAGCGTGCCGATCATCTACCTGTCGGCCGAGGACGATCTGGATAAGCAGCTCGATGCGATGGGCGAAGGCGGCGACGACTTTCTTACCAAGCCGATCAAGCCGAGCCATCTGATCGCCACCGTGCGCACCCGCGCCGCTCGTGCCCGCAGCCTCAAGGCACGCATCGTGCGCGACAGCCTGACCGGCCTATACAACCACACCCACAGCCTGCAACTGCTGGAAGACGCGCGCTTCCAAGCCCGCCGCGACAATCGCCCGTTGAGCTTCGCCATGCTCGACATCGACCACTTCAAACGGGTCAACGACACCTACGGCCACCCGATGGGCGACCGGGTGATCCGCAGCCTGGCGCTGTTTCTCAAGCAGCGCCTGCGCAAGACCGACCACATCGGCCGCTATGGTGGCGAGGAGTTCGCCGTAGTGTTGCCGGATACGCCGGTGGAAGCGGCGTGCAAGGTGCTCAACGACATTCGCCAGCGCTTCGCCGAGCTGCGCTTTCCCGCACAGCCGCAAGACCTGAGCTGCACCTTCAGCTGCGGAATCAGCGAACTGAGCGCCGACACCGACGTCAAGACGCTCACCCAGCAGGCGGACGAGGCGCTATACCGCGCCAAACGCGGCGGCCGAAACCGGGTCGAACGCTTCTAACCGACCAGCCGCGCCTACCGGTTCACAAAATCACGAGGCGGGCGCGGCTGTCACGCGAATGACATCAAATCGCCATATCTTGCTAGCCTTCCTGGCCTGCTCGAAGAGGCGATGATGCGCCTGAAGTCGCTCACCACGCTCAACACCCTCCTGCTCATCGCGGTTTGTCTGGCTCTCGGAGCGACGCTCTGGTGGTCAGAGCGGGCAATGGAGCGACCCTACCAGCTCATGGCGCGTTACCTGGGATTGTCCCAGCAGTTCCAGCACCAAGCCGCGGAGAACATTAGCGCCTACCTGGCCAGCGGCGATGCCCTGCGCCACAGCCAGGCGCAAAAAGCACTGGAAACGCTGCAGCAGGACATCGCCGGATTACCGGCCGGGTTCGCCGAGCGGCTGCAGCCCAGTCTGGACGAGCTGAGTCGTTTCACCTCCAGCGATCTGCTCGCCGCTGGCAAGCTGGCGGGCGATCCACAGGGTTTGCTGCTGCAGGCCGAGCGCGAGATGGCCGGCGCACTATCGCAGCTCGATCAGTACCGCAGCGTCGCCAACCATCCGAACGCCGCGGACTATCAGCCGCCGTTGTTTGCCGCCAGCCAGCAGCTGCTGCGCCTCAGCCACGCCCGCGGCAAGCTGGTCGGCAGCGGTCGCGACGAACTGGCCGGCGAGGTCGAACAGGCATTGCAGGGCTTGCAGCAGGAGGTCGGCCGCCTTGACGCGCTGCCGCTGCTGGACGTCGCCGCCGAACAGAAATCCGCCGCCAGCAGCTTCGCCGCGCTACTCGAACTCGACGGTTCGGCGAACCAGCAGCAGGCCGAAGACCGCGGCATCGCGCTCAAGCGCGAACTGGCCAGCCTGACCAAACGTTACCCGGCCGAGCTGCAGCGCACCCGCGAACTGATCCGCCAGCGCAGCGAGCTGCACGACAGCAGCGCGCGCAAAGTCGCCGCCGTGCAACAGGCGCTGGCCGAGCTGGAGCCGGCGGTGCGCGCCGAACATGGGCGCATCCAGAGCGAGGTGCGGCTGATCCAGGGCGCGATCATCGCGCTGATCCTGCTCATCGCCCTGGCCGTCGACCGCCTGCAGCGCCAGCTCACCCGCACCCTCGGGCAGCTGGTACCGGCCCTGTCGGCATGGGCCGAAGGCGACTTCAGCCGGGACGCGCGGATCGACTCGAAGATTCGCGAAATCATCGATATCGAGACCTCGCTCAACCGTCTGCGCAGCTACCTGCTGCAGCTGGTCGGCACCCTGCGCCAGCAGGCCGAACAGGTCGCCGCCAGCAGTCGCGATCTGGACGAAATGAGCAGCGACCTGCACGACGGCGCGCAACGTCAGACCGGCGACACGGCACAGATCCGCGATTCGCTCGGCGAGCTGGAAGCCACCATCCAGCAGGTGGCCGACGGTGCCGGCGAAGCGGCCGAGGCCAGCCGCGCCGCAGCGCACGCCGTGCAGCAGGGCCAACGGGTGATCGCCCAGAGTCTGACCGGGCTGCATGATCTGGTCAGCGAGGTGCAGGGCAACGCCGTGGCCATCGAACGCCTGGCCGCCGAAACCACCACCATCGGCAACGTGCTGACGGTGATTCGTTCCATCGCCGAGCAGACCAATCTGCTGGCGCTCAACGCCGCCATCGAAGCGGCCCGCGCCGGCGAGCACGGCCGCGGCTTCGCCGTGGTGGCCGACGAAGTGCGGTCGCTGGCGCAGCGCACCAGCGGCGCCACCGCGGAAATCCAACAGCTGATCGGCGACCTGCAGCAGGCAGCCACGCACTCGGTCGAAGCCATGCGCAGCCAGGTCGCCCACGCCGAAGGCACCGCCAGCCTGGCGCAGAGCGCCGACCAAGCGCTGGGCGAAATCGTCGCCACCATCGCCACCATCAGCCGCATGGCCGAGCAGATCGCCCAGGCCACCGCGCAGCAGGGCGAGGCCGTCAGCGAGATTCGCGGGCACAGTGAGCGCATCCACCAGCTCGGCGATGCCAACCTGACGCACATCAGCCGCGGCCGCGAACAGAGCGCGCAGATGCTGCGTCTGGGGGGCGAGCTGGATCAGGCGACTCAGGCGTTCAGGTTCTAGTTTCGACGGGCGCACCGCCGCACAGCGGCCATCACGCCGGAGCGACTGAGCGCTCGGGGAAGCGGCTGACGGCGGGCGTACCGGCGCGATGCGGCACGCTCGCGCGTCAGCAATACGCGATCAGCGCGGCGCCACCGGCCGTTGCGGTTTGCGCCCCTTGCCGGCCGGCTTGCCGCTGCCATTGGCCGCCTTGCGCCGCGCCTCAGCGGCGGCCTTGGCCTGCTCGCGCTTGTCCCAGGCATTGCCGTCGTGACTGCGCGGCGGCAGGCCGGTGTGCTGGGTAAGAATCTTGCCGCCCTGCCCGGCCTTCTTGCTGCCCGCCGGCGTCGAGTTCTTGCGTCGTGCGCTCTGATAACCGTCCACCGCCGGCTGATGCGCCGGAATCAGCTGGTGCTTGCCACTGCCGATCAGGTCGGCGCGGCCCATGCGGATCAGCGCTTCGCGCAGCAGCGGCCAGCCCTTGGGATCGTGGTAGCGCAGGAACGCCTTGTGCAGACGGCGCTGCTCCTCGCTCTTGACGATGGTGACGCCCTCGCTCTTGTAGGTCACCTTGCGCAGCGGGTTCTTGCCGGTGTGATACATGGCGGTCGCCGAGGCCATCGGCGACGGATAGAAGGCCTGGACCTGATCGGCGCGGAAGCCATTGGCCTTCAGCCACAGGGCGAGGTTCATCATGTCCTCGTCGGTGGTGCCCGGATGCGCGGCGATGAAGTACGGGATCAGGTACTGCTCCTTGCCCGCCTCCTTGGAGAACTTGTCGAACATCCGCTTGAACTTGTCGTAGGTGCCGATGCCCGGCTTCATCATTTTGTCCAGCGGGCCACGCTCGGTGTGCTCCGGGGCGATCTTCAGATAGCCACCGACATGATGGGTGACCAGTTCCTTGACGTATTCGGGCGACTCCACGGCGAGGTCGTAGCGCAGGCCGGAGGCGATCAAAATCTTTTTCACGCCCGGCAGCGCGCGCGCCTTGCGGTACAGCTCGATCAGCGAGCTGTGGTCGGTGTTGAGGTTCTCGCAGATACCGGGGAATACACAGGACGGCTTGCGGCAGTGCTTTTCGATGTCATGGCTCTTGCAGGCCAAGCGATACATGTTGGCGGTCGGCCCGCCCAAATCGGACACCACACCGGTGAAGCCGCGCACCTTCTTCATTTCCTCGATTTCGTGGAGGATCGATTCGTGCGAGCGGCTCTGGATGATGCGTCCCTCGTGCTCGGTGATCGAGCAGAAGGTACAGCCGCCGAAACAGCCGCGCATGATGTTGACCGAGAAACGAATCATCTCGTACGCCGGAATCTTCGCCCCACCGTACACCGGGTGCGGCACGCGCTGGAAAGGCGCGGCGAACACGTAATCCATCTCCTCGGTGGTCAGCGGAATCGGCGGCGGGTTGAGCCACAGCTCGCGGTCGTCGTGGCGCTGCACCAGCGCGCGCGCGTTGCCGGGATTGGTTTCCAGATGCAGCACGCGGTTGGCGTGGGCGTACAGCGCCGGGTCGTTGCGGACCTTCTCGAAGGACGGCAGACGGATCACCGTGCGCTCGCGCGTGAGCTTGGGATGCGGCAACAGCTCGACCGGCTTGGCTTCCTCGGGATCGTCCTGCGGCCCCTTCTGCTGTTCGATGGAACAGGCGGACAGGTCCTGCGTGTTGACGTAGGGATTGATGATCTGATCGATCTTGCCGGGCCGATCGATGCGCGTGGAGTCGATCTCGAACCAGCCTTCCGGCGTGTCCTTACGGATGAAGGCAGTGCCGCGCACGTCAGTGATGCTCTCGATCGGCTCACCACGCGCGAGCCGCTGCGCCACTTCGACGATGGCACGCTCGGCATTGCCGTAGAGCAGGATGTCGGCGGTGGCGTCCATCAGGATCGAGCGGCGCACCTTGTCCGACCAGTAGTCGTAGTGCGCGATGCGCCGCAACGACGCCTCAATGCCGCCAAGCACCACCGGCACATGCTTGTAGGCCTCCTTGCAGCGCTGGCTGTACACCAGACTGGCGCGATCCGGCCGCTTGCCGGCCAGTGCGCCGGCGGTATAGGCATCATCCGAACGCACCTTGCGGTCAGCGGTGTAGCGATTGATCATCGAGTCCATGTTGCCGGCGGCGATGCCGAAGAACAGGTTCGGCTCGCCGAGCTTCATGAAGTCGTCTTTGCTGTGCCAGTCCGGCTGGCTGATGATGCCGACACGAAAGCCCTGGGCCTCCAGCAGACGGCCGATGATCGCCATGCCGAACGACGGATGGTCGACGTAGGCATCGCCGGTGACGATGATCACGTCGCACGAATCCCAGCCGAGCTGATCCATCTCCTCCCTGCTCATCGGCAGGAACGGCGCCGGACCGAAACACTCGGCCCAGTACTTGGGATAGTCGAACAGCGGCTTGGCGGCAGGCATGGCGGGAAACCGGGCTACGAAAACGGGCGCGGAATATAGCACAAAAAATGATCAGGAAGGCCGAGTGCACAACTCGGCCTTTGCCTGGCGGACGAAGGGAAATTTGCTCCGGCGGTCAGCCGCCGATGTAGCGACGCGGCACGCGGCCGGTGACCTTGGTCAGCAGCTCGTAGCCGATGGTGCCGCAGGCCGTCGCCAGTTCATCGATCGGCAACTGTGCGCCCCACAGCTCCACCGCGTCGCCAAGCTGCGCTTGCGGCAGGTCGGTCAGATCGACCGCAAGCATGTCCATCGATACGCGCCCGGCCAGCGGCACGCGCTGCCCGCAGATGACCACCGAGGTACCGGACGGTGCGCTGCGCGGATAACCGTCGGCATAACCACAACTGACGGTGCCGATGCGCGACGGGCGCTGCGCCACCCAGCTGGCGCCATAGCCGACGCTGTCACCGGCCGGCACGTCGCGAATAGCGATCAGCGCGCCGGTCAGCGTCATCACCGGCTTGAGGCCGAGCTCCTGCGCGCTCAGCGTGGCGAACGGCGTGGCACCGTAGAGCATGATGCCGGGACGAATCCAGGCCATGTGCGCCTGTGGCAGCGTGAGCACCGCGGCGGAGTTGGCCAGCGAGCAGTGGTCGAATGCCAGCTCCAGCAGCCGGCCGTAGCGCTCGAGCTGACTCTCGTTCAGAGAATGGCCACGCTCGTCGGCGCAGGCGAAATGGCTGATCAGGTTCAGTTCGCCGACCTGCGCGGCGCCCTTCAGTCGGGCATAACACTCTCGCAGACCATCGACCGTGAAACCGAGCCGGTGCATGCCCGAGTCGAGCTTCATCCAGACATTCAGCGGCCGCTCAAGCTCGGCATCCAGCAACCAGTCGGACTGACGCCGATCCTGCACGGCGACATCCAGACCGAGCTCGGCGGCACGTCGGTACTCGCAAGGTTCGAAACAGCCTTCGAGCAGCAGGATGCGCGCGTCCGGGGCACCAGCGCGCACCACTTCGGCCTCTTCCAGACAGGCCACGGCGAAACCATCGGCCACATCGCGCAGCGCTGTCACCACTTCGTGCGCGCCATGTCCGTAGGCATTGGCCTTGACCACGGCGAAAGCCTTGCGCTGCGGCGCGCATTGCCTGGCGAGCAGATAGTTGTGGCGAAGCGCAGTCAGATCGACCGTGGCAACCAGCGGACGCATGGGATTTTCCTGTCGGCGAAGGTGAGGCGCAAATCTTAGGCCGATCCGCCGGACGCGGGAAGCGCGCGGACTGCCGTCCGCGCGCTGCGCTTACTCGTCGTCGAACTGATAGCTGCCCGGCGCGAGGTTCTCGAAGCGCGAATACTTGCCGAGGAAGGCCAAGCGGGTGGTGCCGATCGGACCGTTCCGCTGCTTGCCGATGATGATCTCGGCGACGCCCTTGTATTCGGTTTCCGGGTGATACACCTCGTCCCGGTAGACGAACATGATGATGTCGGCGTCCTGCTCGATGGCGCCCGACTCGCGCAGGTCGGAGTTCACCGGACGCTTGTTGGGGCGCTGCTCCAGCGAACGGTTGAGCTGCGACAGCGCGATGACCGGACAGTTGAATTCCTTCGCCAGGCCTTTGAGCGAGCGGGAAATCTCGGAAATCTCGTTGACCCGGTTGTCACCGCTGGAACCCGGAATCTGCATCAGCTGCAGGTAGTCGACCATGATCATGGCGATCTCACCGTGCTCGCGCGCCAGCCGGCGGGTACGCGCCCGCATCTCGGAGGGGCTGATACCCGCGGTATCGTCGATGAACAGCTTGCGGTCGTTGAGCAGGTTCACTGCCGAGGTCAGCCGCGGCCAGTCGTCATCATCCAGCTTGCCCGCGCGGACCTTGGTCTGGTCGATACGCCCGAGCGAGGCGAGCATACGAATGACAATGGAGTCAGCGGGCATCTCCAGGGAAAACACCAGCACAGCCTTGTCGGTACGCAGCACGGCGTTCTCCACGAGGTTCATCGCGAAGGTGGTCTTACCCATCGACGGACGGCCGGCAACGATGATCAGATCGGCGGGCTGCAGGCCGCTGGTGGCTTCGTCCAGATCGGTGAAGCCGGTGGACAGGCCGGTGATCGCCTCGCCGGCATTGAACAGCGTATCGATGCGGTCGATGGCCTTGACTAGGATGTCGTTGATGCCCACCGGGCCGCCGGTTTTCGGCCGCGCCTCGGCGATCTGAAAGATCAGCCGCTCGGCTTCATCGAGAATTTCCTCGCCGGTGCGCCCTTGCGGTGCGTAGGCGCTGTCGGCGATCTCGTTGCTGATACCGATCAGCTGCCGCAACGTGGCGCGTTCGCGGATGATCTGCGCGTAGGCCTTGATGTTCGCCACCGACGGCGTGTTCTTCGCCAGCTCGCCCAGATAGGCCAGACCACCGACCTGCGGCAGTTGCCCTTCCTTGTCCAGCTGCTCGGACAGCGTCACCACGTCGAACGGCGAGTTGCGCTCGGCCAGCTTGTAGATGGCCCGGAAGATCAGACGATGATCGTGGCGGTAGAAATCGCCATCGGAGACCTGGTCGAGTACGCGCTCCCAGGCGTTGTTGTCCAGCATCAGACCGCCCAGCACGGCCTGCTCGGCCTCGATGGAGTGCGGCGGCACCTTGAGCGCGGCGGTTTCCAAGTCGTACTGCTGGGGCACACTGATGTCGTTCATGATTCTTTCGCGATTCGAAACAGCAGAAAAACAAAGGGCACGTCCCGCTCGCGCGGAAACGTGCCCGATGTTACGCGTCAGGCACCGGAGGTGCCAGACGACACCTTAGGCGGCGACGACGATCAGCTTGACGGTCGCTTCGACGTCGGTGTGCAGGTGCACGGCCACGTCGTATTCGCCGGTCTGGCGGATGGTGCCGTTCGGCAGGCGAACTTCGCTCTTGGCCACTTCAACGCCGGAGGCGGTCAGGGCATCGGCGATGTCGTGGGTACCGATGGAACCGAACAGCTTGCCTTCATCGCCCGCGGTTGCGGTGATGGTGACTTCCAGTTCGGCAAGCTGCGCAGCGCGAGCTTCGGCCGAAGCCTTCTTCTCGGCAGCAGCCTTTTCCAGCTCGGCGCGGCGTGCTTCGAACGCTGCGATGTTGGCAGCGGTCGCGGCAGTGGCCTTGCCTTGCGGCAGCAGGTAGTTACGGCCGTAACCGGATTTGACGTTTACCTTGTCGCCCAGGTTGCCCAGGTTGGCGATCTTTTCCAGCAGGATGACTTCCATTTGAGTCTTACCTCTTAACTTTTAACCTTCACCGTTCGCAGGTCCCGCGCCGTTCTTGCCGGCCGCGCGACCACGAAAATCAAACAGACTGTCGACGATGGCCAACACGGCCAGCAACGGATAGATCAACTGCATGAACAGCACCAGCGTAACGTACAGCCCCACCAGCCAGAACCGCGGCAGACGCCCCTGTGCCACCAGACCGTGCATCAGCGCAACCCCGGCGAACACCAGCGGCACGCTGCACAGCGGCGTCAGCACCGCGAACTGCGCACCGAGACTCGGGCCGAGCAACATGCCCACCAGCAGCATGATTGCCACCACCGGCGGAAAACGCAGCGCTCGAAACTCGCCCCCGAATCCGCCCGGGTTGTACAGCGCCGCTTGCCAGTAACGCGCCAGCATCAGGCTGAGCAGCGTGACGATTTGCAGCAGCGCCGCCAGCAGGCCGGTCAGCACCGGAGCCAGCAGCGCGCCCAAACGCGCACGCTCCTCGTCAGAGAACTGCTCGTAGGCGCCCGACAACGTCTCGGGCAATACCTTCTGCAACTCCCCGGCCAGCGCCGCGATGGGCTCGCCGAATACCGCTGCGAGCCCCCAGACATACAGCAGTCCGAGGCCCACGCTGCACAACATCACCCGCGCCCAGGACGCCTGGTTGCGCAGCAGAAGCGCCAGTCCCAGCGAACCGAGCAGCACCAGCAGCGTGCGCGGATCACCGAAGTACCACCACGCCAGCGCCGGCACAATCGCCCAGACCAGTACGCTCAGCGCGTCGTTGAGCCCTCTGCGAAGCAGCACCAGGCTGCCCGCGGCGGCACTGAGCCAGAACAGCATTGGCAGCGCGGCGGCAACACCAACCACCAGGATGGCCTGCATACGGCCACGCATGATGAATTCGGCCAGCGCACGCATACGCTCTATCTATCCCTTACGTTCGTCGACCAGCCCGATCAACGGCCGTGGCTGTCGGTGTAGGGCAGCAGGGCCAGGTAGCGGGCGCGCTTGATAGCGGTGGCCAGCTGACGCTGATAGCGGGCTTTGGTTCCGGTGATGCGGCTAGGAACGATCTTGCCGGTCTCGGAGATGTAGGCCTTCAGGGTGTTGAGATCCTTGTAATCGATCTCTTTCACGCCTTCGGCGGTGAAACGGCAGAACTTACGACGACGGAAAAAACGTGCCATGAAATAGGCTCCTCAATAGATCCGTGGATTACTCGTCAGCGCTGTTGTCGCTGTCGCTGTCACTGTCGGCGGAGCCGTCGGTGTTTTCAGGACGATCACGACGCTCGCGGCGCTCGCTACGGTTTTCCTCAGCCTTGAGCATCTCGGACTGTTCGGTCACGGCTTCGTCGCGACGGATGACCAGGTTACGGATGACGGCGTCGTTGTAGCGGAAGTTGTCTTCCAGCTCGGCCAGTGCCTTGCCGCTGCACTCGACGTTCAGCATCACGTAGTGAGCCTTGTGCACGTTGTTGATGGCGTAAGCCAGCTGACGACGGCCCCAGTCTTCCAGGCGGTGGACCTTGCCACCATCTTCTTCGATCAGCTTGGTGTAACGCTCCACCATGCCGCCGACCTGCTCGCTCTGGTCCGGGTGCACCAGAAAGATGATTTCGTAATGACGCATAACTGCTCCTTACGGGTTGCAGCCTGCCGACAATGCGGTCAGGCAAGGAGTGAATGACTTGTTGACCTTGCCGGCACGAAGGCGCGCGAGCGCCTGCCATGCAGGCAAGGGGCGCCATTCTAGAGAAGGGCCTGGACCGGCGCAAGGCGAAGTGGTGAAATTTTAACCACCCTCTCCCGCATGGTCGCGGCCCCGTTCGTGCGCGATCGTGTCCAGTAGCTCGCGCACCTGATGGATGTCGTAGGGCTTGAGCATGACCCGCAGCGAGTCGATACCCTCCTCACGCGCATCCACCGCATAGCCGGAGGCGATCACCAGGGCCAGCCCCGGGTGTCGCTGCTGCGCCTGACGGACCAGCTCGATGCCGCTCATGCCGGCCAAACCAACGTCGGTGAGCAGAACATCGAAGGGCTGCGCCGCCAGCTGCTCGAGCGCATCCTCGGCCGACTCGCTGAGCACGACCTGATGGCCGAGCTCAGCGATCACCTCGCCGGTAAGCATGCGCAGCGTCGGGTCATCCTCGACGAAAAGCACTTTCAGCACCCTATCTATCTCCTTCGCCGCCGGCACGCTTGCCGTAGCACCGGCATCGGCATCGGCCTCCGAGCTACGCGGCAGATACAGATGCACCGCCGTGCCGCTGCCCGCCGCACTATCCAGCGTGACGAAGCCGCCGCTCTGCTTGACGAAGCCGTAGACCATGCTCAGCCCCAGTCCCGAGGCGCTGCTGGCCTGCTTGGTCGTGAAGAAGGGCTCGAAGGCCCGCTGACTGACCTCAGGCTCCATGCCCCCCCCCTCATCGATCACGCTCAGCTGTACGAACTCGCCTGTCGCCGGCTGGGCCTGCAGCTTGCGGTTGCGCAAGCGCACCAGCAGCCGCCCGCTTCCGCTCATGGCGTCGCGGGCATTGGTGGCCAGATGGATGAGCGCGCTCTGCAGGTGGCCGATATCGACCGATACCGGCCATAGTGCCTCGTCGGTATCGAGCTCGACACGCACCCCGGCACCAAGAGCGCCCTCAAGCAATTCGCGCATCTGCGCAACAAGCTGACCGAGCTGCACCGGCTGCGGCCGCTGCGGTTGGCGGCTGGCAAAGGCCAGCAGCTGCGAGGCCAGGCGGGCGCCTTTCTCGACCCCGCCAACCGCCGAATCCAGGCGACGCAGCGCAGATTCGTCGTTGCCCAGACTGCGGCGCAGCAGTTGCAGGTTGCCGCCGATGACCTGCAGCATATTATTGAAGTCGTGCGCGATGCCGCCGGTCAGTTTGCCTATCGCCTCCAGCTTCTGTGCCTGCAACAAAGCCGATTCCGCAGCCTGGCGCTGCATTTCGCTGCGCGACAGCTCCTCGGTCGTGGCTCCCACGAGTTCTTCTAGATGCCGGCGGTAGCGATACCGGTCCTCGTCACGCTCCGAAGCCCCTTGCAGCGCGAGGCACTGCAGCAGCGCCACAGCCTCGCCACGCTCGTCCAGCAGCGGTGTATGCACCAGTCTTGCACCAAGCGCCCCCTCGCCTACCGGCGGCAGCGTATCGCTGGTCCCACTGTCGAGCGCCCGCGTGCAGGATGCGAGCATTGCAGCAACATCGAAGCGCACGTCATCGGCGAACGCGTCGTCCAGGCGGTGGCCAATCAGCTCGTGGTCCGCCCGCCCGAGCAGCGCCAGGGCGGCCGGATTGACATCCACCACCCACAGCTGCGGATCGAACAATAGGTAGGCATTCGGAGAAGCCCGGAACAGGCTTTCAAAAGACAGGCGTTGCATACAACCTCCATGATACGAGCCTGACGCCATTGTCTAGATTGCTCGTACGACATTCCCTGGCCGGGCGGCCGTCACAGGATGCAAGCGGATCGGAAGAAGGCGCTGACTGTCGTCAGGCACAGGTCAGCCATTGACCGCGAAACGGGCAAAGCGTTTCCCTGCAGTGGAAAAAGCGTACGGCAGCCATCTCTGCAGACAGCCGCCGCTGGTCAGCCGCGTGTCGCGACCGCGCTGCGCTGGCGCAGCGCCTCGAACAGACAGACGCCGGTGGCGACCGACACGTTGAGGCTGCTCACGCTGCCTGCCATCGGCAACCGCACCAGATAATCGCAATGCTCACGGGTCAGCCGGCGCATACCCTTGCCTTCGGCGCCCATCACCAGCGCAATTGGCCCGGTCAGATCCTGCGCGTAAAGTTCCTGCTCTGCCTCGCCAGCAGTACCGACGATCCAGATGCCACGCTGCTGCAGTTTTTCCAGTGAGCGCGCGAGATTGGTCACCGCTACCAGCGGAATCACCTCGGCGGCACCGCAGGCCACCTTGCGCACCGTAGCGTTGAGCGTCGCCGACTTGTCCTTCGGCACGATCACCGCCAGTGCCCCGGCGGCGTCGGCCGTGCGCAGGCAAGCGCCCAGGTTATGCGGATCGGTCACCCCATCGAGCACCAGCAGCAACGGCGCAACTTCGGCGCGATCAAGCAGCTCATCGAGCATCGCCTCGCCCCAGACCTGGCTGGGACTTACTTCGGCGACCACGCCCTGATGCACGCCTTCGACCCAGGCGTCCATTTCGCGGCGCTCGCATTGACCGATGCGCACGCGCGCCTGGCCGGCCAGCTCGATCAGCGTCTGCACACGCGGATCGCCACGTCCTTCGGCCAGCCAAACCTGCTTGACCCGCCGGGGATGATGACGCAGCAGCGCCTCGACCGCGTGCAGGCCGTAGATTTTCTCCAAGTCGCTCATGATTTGGCCTTGCGTTTTCTCGCACCGGCAGGGCTCGATCCGCCGGGAGCCGGCTTGCCGTCAGCCTTGCGTTTCGACCCGCCGCGCTTGGGTTTTTCCGCGCTATGGTCGCGCCCGCTCTTGCCCTTGGCTTCGGTCAGCAGTGCCTTCTTCAGCTCGCGGCTCTTGCGTACGCTGGCATCGGCCGGCTCCTGGCTGCGCGCCGGACGCCGGTCATCGGCCTTGCCGCGTCCCGCTCCACCCTTGCGCGCACCGCCTTCGCCCACACCGGCGACCTTGCTGCCGCCACTGATCAGCTCGAAGTCGATCTTGCGTTCGTCCAGATCCACGCGCATCACCCGCACCTCGACGCTGTCGCCGAGACGGAAGCTGCGCCCGCTCCGCTCGCCGGAGAGGCGATGATGCAGAGGATCGAAGTGGTAGTAGTCGCCCGGCATCGCCGTGACGTGCACCAGCCCTTCGACATAGATATCGGTCAACTCGACGAACAGACCGAACCCGGTCACTGCGGTGATCACGCCGGGGAACGTTTCGCCGACGCGATCGCGCATGAACTCGCACTTGAGCCAGTTGACGACATCGCGGGTAGCCTCGTCGGCGCGTCGCTCGGTCATTGAGCACTGCTCGCCAAGCTGTTCCAGCGCCGCCTCGTCGTAGGGGTAGATACGCGCCTTGGGCATGCTCGCCGCACCCTCGCGTCGCACGTGCGGCGTGTCACGCCGCGAACGGATCACGCTGCGAATCGCGCGGTGTACCAGCAGGTCCGGATAGCGCCGGATCGGCGAAGTGAAGTGAGCGTAGGCTTCGTAGTTCAGACCGAAGTGGCCATGATTGTCGACGCTGTAGACCGCCTGGCTCAACGAACGCAGCATGACCGTCTGGATCACGTGGAAATCCGGACGATCCTGAATGCGCTCCAGCAGAGCCTGATAATCCTTCGGCGTCGGCCCTTCCTTGCCCTTGTGCAGACTCAAGCCCAGTTCGCCGAGGAAAGCGCGCAGCTTCTCCTGACGTTCCAGCGGCGGACCGTCGTGCACGCGATACAGCGCGGGGATGTCGTGCTTTTGCAGGAACGCGGCAGTGGCCACGTTGGCGCACAGCATGCACTCCTCGATCAGCTTGTGAGCGTCGTTGCGCTCGGTCGGCTTGATCTCGGCGATCTTGCGCCCGGCGCCGAAAACGATACGAGTCTCCTGGGTCTCGAAATCGATCGCCCCCCGAGTGTGACGTGCCTTGAGCAGCAACTTGTACAGCGCATAAAGCTGCTTGAGATGCGGCAGCACCTCGGCGTACTCCTCGCTCAGCCGCTTGCCCTCGGGAGACTTGGGCCGCTCGAGCATATCGCTGACCTTGTTGTAGGTCAGCCGCGCATGGGAGTGGATCACCGCCTCGTAGAACTGGTAGTCGGTCATCTTGCCCGACTTATTGAGGGTGATCTCGCAGACCATCGCCAGACGGTCCACGCCAGGATTCAGCGAGCACAGACCGTTGGACAGCTGCTCGGGCAGCATCGGCACCACCCGTTCGGGAAAATACACCGAGTTGCCGCGCACCTCGGCTTCGCGATCCAGCGCCGAACCGACCTTCACATAGTGCGAGACGTCGGCGATCGCGACGTACAGACGGAACCCGCCGGTCAGCAGCTTCCAACCACCGGGCCTTTCGCAGTAGACCGCGTCGTCGAAGTCCCGCGCATCCTCGCCGTCGATGGTGACGAATGGCAGATGCCGCAGGTCTACGCGCTTGAGCTTGTCCTTCTCTTCGACCTCGGGCTTGAGCCGCGCCGCTTCCTTGAGCACCGCCTCGGGCCAGACATGGGGGATATCGAAGCTGCGCAACGCCACGTCGATTTCCATCCCCGGCGCCATATAGTTGCCGATCACCTCGATGATGTCCCCCTGCGGCTGGAAGCGCGGGGTGGGCCAGTGGGTGATCTTCACTTCGACGAACTGACCGGGTTTGGCATTCAGCGCACGACCCGGTGTGACCAGGACCTCCTGCTGGATCTTGGGGTTGTCGGCAACCACGAAGCCGACGTCGCTCTCGATCTGATAGCGCCCGACGATGGTTTCATGGGCTCGACTGATGACCTCGACAATCGCCCCCTCGCGACGTCCACGCCGATCCAGCCCGGACACCCGCGCCAGGCAGCGATCGCCATCGAAAACCAGGCGCATCTGCGCCGGCCCGAGAAAGAGGTCATCGCTACCGTCATCGGGAATCAGGAATCCGAAGCCATCGCGATGACCGCTGACTCGGCCACAGACCAGATCGAGCTTGTCCACTGGCGCGTAGGTTCCGCGTCGGGTGTAGATAAGCTGACCGTCGCGCTCCATCGCGCGCAGTCGACGACGCAGTGCCTCGACGTCCTCATCGGAAACCAGGCCGAACTCTTCGACCAGCTGTTCGCGCGCGGCCGGTGAGCCACGCTCAGACAGGTGCCGGAGGATCAGTTCGCGGCTGGGAATGGGGTTATCGTACTTTTCCGCTTCACGGGCGGCCTCGGGATCGAGGGATTGCCAATCGGCCATTAAGAAGTGTCACCTTTCTATTCAATTATCGAGACGGAACGTCATAAGTGTATTGAAGCGCGAAATGCCCACGGGCGGCACCTTTACGCTGAATTATTTTTCGGGATCAGGGGTTTACAACCCCGAACCTCGCCCGTATAGTTCGCGCCCACAATGTCCAACAGACGTTGTATCACGGAAACGCTCAAGCAATACTGTTTCCGTGCCCAGGTGGCGGAATTGGTAGACGCACTAGGTTCAGGTCCTAGCGGTGGCAACACCGTGGAAGTTCGAGTCTTCTCCTGGGCACCACTCTTCAAATGAAACCCGCATCATCGATGCGAGTCTCAAGTAGTAACGAAGATTGTCGACTTCGACCGATGATTCGGTACAAACGACAGCAAAGCCGGTGAGCAATCATCGCAATGTGCCCAGGTGGCGGAATTGGTAGACGCACTAGGTTCAGGTCCTAGCGGTGGCAACACCGTGGAAGTTCGAGTCTTCTCCTGGGCACCACTCTTCAAGAAAAAACCGAGCTTATGCTCGGTTTTTTCGTTTTCAGCGCCATAAAGCTTTCCACCAGCCCGAGCAGACTTACCCGCAGCCGGCCGCCAGACAGCAAAAGGCCGCCCGACGGCGGCCTTTTTCAGCATCGCACCCGATCAGGCGTACGGATGACGCAGCACGATGGTTTCGTTGCGGTCCGGACCGGTGGAGATGATGTCAACCGGCGCCTCGATCAATTCCTCCAGACGCTTGATGTAGGCCCGCGCATTGGCCGGCAGCTCGTCAAGGCTCTTGGCACCGAGGGTCGACTCGCTCCAGCCCAGCACCTCCTCGTATACCGGCTGCAGGCCGTCGTAGCTGTCGGCATCGGTCGGCGCATCAACCAGCACCTGACCGTTGCGGTCCTTGTAACCGACGCAGATACGGATGGTCTCCAGGCCGTCGAGCACGTCCAGCTTGGTCAGGCAGATGCCGGAGATGCTGTTGATCTCAATGGCACGCCGCAGAATCACCGCATCGAACCAGCCGCAACGACGCGCACGACCGGTGGTCGAGCCGAATTCGTGACCACGCTCGGCCAGGCGCGCGCCAATCTCATCGAACAGCTCGGTGGGGAACGGACCGGAACCCACTCGCGTGGTATAGGCCTTGGTGATTCCGAGGATGTAGTCCAGATACAGCGGACCGAAGCCAGAACCGGTCGCAGTACCGCCGGCAGTGGTGCTGGAGCTGGTCACGTACGGGTAGGTGCCGTGGTCAATATCCAGCAGCGACCCCTGCGCGCCTTCGAACATGATGCACGCGCCCTCCTTGCGCAGCTCGTGCAGGCGCGCAGTAACGTCGGTGATCAGCGGCTTGAGGACCTGGGCGTAGCCCAGCGCCTCGTCCAGCGTCTTCTGGAAATCGACCGGCTCGACCTTGTAGAAATTCTGCAAAACGAAGTTGTGGTACTCCAGCAACTCGCGCAGCTTGACCGCAAAACGCTCCGGATTGAACAGATCACCGATGCGCAGGCCACGACGCGCGACCTTGTCTTCATAGGCCGGACCGATGCCACGACCAGTAGTGCCGATCTTGCCTTCCGAACGCGACGCCTCGCGCGCCTGATCCAGCGCGACGTGATACGGAAGGATCAGAGTGCAGGACGGGCTGATACGCAGGCGCTCGCGCACCGGCACGCCCTTTTCCTCGAGCTTGGTAATTTCCCGCAGCAGCGCATCGGGAGCAACCACCACTCCATTGCCGATCAGGCACTGCACGTTGTCGCGCAGGATGCCGGACGGAATCAGGTGCAGCACGGTCTTCTCACCGTCGATCACCAAGGTATGACCGGCGTTGTGACCACCTTGGTAGCGCACCACCGCGGCCGCCTGGTCAGTCAGCAGATCGACGATCTTGCCCTTGCCCTCATCACCCCACTGGGTGCCCAGGACCACGACATTCTTACCCATAACCCTCTGTCCTCTTCGGAGAAGCGTACCGGCATTGACCGGCAGAAATCGAAACCAGCCTGGGCCGCATCGCGGCAAATCTCAGGACGCCAGCGGCGCCACGATCCAGGAATTGTCTTGAGCCAGCAGCTGCCGATCACAGCCAAGCCCCGCGGCAGCGCCAGCCGTCTGACCATCGAGGGCCTGCACCACGCGCTCACCGTCACGACGCAGGCGGCAGATCGCCTGCCATAGCGCAGGGTCGTCGCCGTACGGCGCCCAGATGCCGCCGACCGGAGTCGACAGATCGGCGTTACCGAGACTCACCAGCGTCTTCAGATCGGTCGAGAAGCCGGTGGCCGGGCGCGCTCGCCCGAAGTCAGCGCCGATGTCGTCATAACGCCCACCCTGGGCGATCGACTGACCGACGCCAGGAACGAACACCGCGAAGACGACACCGGTGTGGTAGTGGTATCCGCGCAGCTCGCCCAGATCGAAGTAAAGCGGCATTTGCGGATAACGCGCGGCCAGCTGGTCGGCAATACGAATCAACGTCTGCAGCGCCAGACGAACCTCGACTGGCGCCTCCACCAGCGCGACCTGCGCCTCATCTAATGCCTCGCGACCGCCACACAGCCGTGCGAGCGCGCGCAGCATTCCGGCCATCGTCGGCTCCAAGGCAGCGGTCAGGCACTCGATCTCGTCCATCGCCTTGCGCTGCAGCGCATCGAACAGCCGCTGCTCAGCCTCACCCATCAGCCCAGCCGCGCGAGCAAGGCCGCGGTAGATGCCGACATGCCCGAGATCCATGTGCACATCAGGCACATCAGCAAGCTCCAGCATTTCCAGCATCAGGCTGATCACCTCGATGTCGCTCGAGGCACTGCCGTCGCCATACAGCTCGGCCCCGAGCTGGATCGGGCTACGCGACGTCGCCAACGCCTGCGGCTTGGCGTGTAGCACACTACCCGCGTAGCACAGGCGGCTCGGCCCTTCGCGACGCAGCGTATGCGCATCAACCCGCGCCACCTGCGGTGTGATATCGGCGCGCAGGCCCATCTGTCTCCCCGACAGCGGATCGGTGACCTTGAAGGTACGCAGATCGAGATCCTGACCGGAACCGGTCAGTAGCGATTCGAGGAATTCAACATGAGGCGTTATGACCAGCTCGTAACCCCAGCGCTGGAACAGGTCCAGCACGCGACGCCGTGCAGTCTCGATACGTGCAGCCTCGGGCGGCAGCACCTCTTCGATGCCATCTGGCAGCAGCCAGCGGTCTACCGTTGCCATTTCGCCAATCACCTCTCGATACGGCAAGCCTAGTCAAGCGGACGAGAACCGGGCTGCCGTCGAGGCTGGCCATCGGTCGCGTGCAGTTCTGTTCAAACCCTGACATCAGCGCCAGGCCCCGCAAGGGGAGCGGCATGGTTGCCCATGCTCGGAGATCGCCTGCTCCCGTGGGCGCAGACGCAAAAAAGCCGGGGTTTTCCCGGCTGGCGGATCATAGCAATGTTTTCCCGGTGGGTCACCCGGCGGCCAACATTGGCCGCCGGTCGAACCTTGCGAAGCGCTTAGCGGGACTGCTCCAGATAGCGGAAGAAATCGCTCTTGGGATCCAGCACCAGCACGTCTTCCTTGCTGGAGAAGCTTTCGCGGTACGCTTGCAGACTGCGGTAGAAGGAATAGAACTCCTTGTCCTGACCATAAGCAGCCGCGTAGATCGACGCTGCACGCGCATCGCCATCACCGCGCAGCTCTTCCGCCTCGCGGAACGCTTCGGCAAGCAAGACGCGGCGCTGGCGATCGGCGTCGGCGCGAATACCTTCGGCCAGCTCCTTGCCCTTCGCGCGGTGCTCGCGCGCCTCGCGCTCTCGCTCGGAGCTCATGCGCTCGAACACGCTGCGATTCACCTCGCGCGGCAGATCGATACCCTTGACCCGCACGTCCACCACTTCGATGCCCAGCTCCTTCTGCACGGCGCGATTGAGGCTGTTGGTCACCTGCCCCATCAGCTCGTCGCGCTGGCCGGATACCGCCTCATGCAAGGTGCGCTTGCCGAATTGGTCGCGTAATGCCGCTTCCAATCGACGAGCCAGCCGCTCATCGGCGATCTGCTTCATGCCGGACGTTGCGGTATAGAACAGCTCGGCATCGGCGACCCGCCACTTTGCGTAGGCGTCGACCATCAGCGCTTTCTTCTCCAGGGTCAGGAAGCGTGAAGTCGTCGAATCCAGCGTCATCAGGCGCGCGTCAAACTTGCGCACACTGTTCACGTACGGGATCTTCATGTGCAGACCGGGCTTCACGTCGGGCTCGACAATACGACCGAAACGCAGCAGCACTGCACGCTCGGTCTGCGAGACGATATAGAAGCTGTTCCACAGCACCAGCGCCAGCACTACACCCACGATCAGTGCCGTAAGGGATTTATTGCTCATCAGCGACTCTCCCTCGTACGAACTTCACGCGGATCCAGCTCCGGCGGCAGCCGCGTGGTCTGGCTGGCCGCGCCTGATCCCGTTCCGGCCGACGCGGCGTTGCTGCTAGCGGCGCCACGGCCGTTGATCATCTTGTCCAGCGGTAGATAAAGCAGATTGTTCTGGCCACTCTCGCCAGTCACCATGACCTTGCTGGTGTTGCTCATGACTTCCTGCATGGTTTCCAGATACAGGCGCTCGCGCGTGACCTCCGGCGCCTTGCTGTACTCAGTCAGCAGTTTGGTGAAGCGATCGGCCTCACCCTCGGCACGAGAAATCACCGCATCACGATAACCACTGGCCTCCTCCAGCATGCGCTGGGCCTGGCCGCGCGCTTCGGGAATCACGCCGTTGGCATAGGATTCGGCTTGGTTCTTCTCGCGCTGCTCGTCTTCGCGGGCGCGGATCACGTCATCGAAGGCTTCCTGAACTTCTCGCGGCGCAGCCGCACTCTGCAGGTTCACCTGCGTCACGGTGATACCAGTGCCGTAGTTATCGAGGAAACGCTGCAGACGCTCCTTCACTTCGCCAGCCATGGCCTCGCGGCCCTCGGTCAGCACCTGATCCATCGCCGTCGAACCGACCACATGGCGCACCGCGCTGTCGGTGGCGTGCTGCAGGCTTATCTCCGGCTGATCGACGTTGAGGACGAACGACTGCAGGTCACTGATCTTGTACTGAACGGTCAACGGCACCTCGATGATGTTCTCATCCTCGGTGAGCATCTGCCCCTGCTTGCTGTAGGAGCGCTCGCGCGTGACGTTTTCCTGGAATTTACGGTCGATCGGCGGGAAGTAGAGATTCAGACCCGGCCCGACAGTTTCATGATATTTGCCGAAGCGCAGTACCACCGCCTGCTCCTGCTCGTCGACGATATAGATGGCATTGAACAGCCACACCGCCAGCAGGACCACGAGCGAAATCCAGACAAGACCGAAGCCGCCGCGGCGACTGCCACCGCTGCTGCCACCACTACTACCGCGCTTCTTGCCACCGAACATGCCGTTGAGGCTGTCCTGCAGCTTGCGGAAGGCCTCGTCGAGATCGGGCGGTCCCTTTTGATCGCCGCCGCGACGACCACCGCCACCGCCGCCCCAGGGATCCTGGTTGTTCGAGTTGCCACCCGGCTCATTCCAAGCCATAGCGCTCTCCATTCAGATAAAGCTAAAGACGCGCCCCGTGGCGCACCCACCAATGCTACCGAAAGCCTGTAACAAGCGGCCAGATCGCCGCCCGGGCTTTATTGCAAAGTGTGTTGCTCCAGAAACTCAGCCGGCTGCTGCCCTTCGCGACTGAGCAGCCGATGCAGCTCCACCCGCGGCAGGCGCACCTCAAGGAGACTACCGCCCTCCTCGTCGTGGCTCTCGCGCTGCACAGCGCCAAGCTCGAACAGCTGAGCACGCATGCGGCCGAGGCGCTGCGGTAGTCGGAGCGTGCCGACAAACAGATCGTTGCCGAGCAGTTCGGCGATTGCCTGGCGCAGCAGGTCCAGCCCTAGCCCATCACGCGCCGATACCCAGACGCGCTCTGGCTTGCCATCGGCATCGCGCTGAATCTGCGGTTCGATGCCCTCCATGAGATCGACCTTGTTGTAGACCTCCAGGACAGGCAGCTCGTCCGCACCGATCTCCGCCAGCACGGCCAGGACCTGTTCGATCTGCTGATCGCGCTCGGGCTCATGGGCGTCGATCACGTGCAGCAGCAGATCGGCATTGCTGGATTCCTCCAGCGTCGCGCGAAACGACTCGACCAGCTTGTGCGGCAGGTGACGAATGAAACCCACCGTATCCGCCAGGACCACCGGTCCGATATCCGGCAGCTCCAGGCGCCGCAACGTCGGATCCAGCGTGGCGAACAATTGGTTGGCCGCGTAGACGTCGGCTTCCGTGAGCGTGTTGAACAACGTGGACTTGCCGGCGTTGGTGTAACCGACCAGCGAGACTGAAGGGATGTCGGCACGCTTGCGCCCGCGACGCGCCTGCTCGCGCTGCCCGCGGACCTTTTCCAGGCGCTGCTTGATCTGGCGAATGCGCACCCGCAGCAGACGCCGGTCGGTTTCGAGCTGGGTCTCGCCAGGACCGCGCAGACCGATACCGCCTTTCTGCCGTTCAAGGTGAGTCCAGCCGCGCACCAGGCGCGTGCTCATATGCTCAAGCTGCGCCAGTTCGACCTGCAGCTTGCCTTCGTGGGTACGCGCACGCTGAGCGAAGATATCGAGAATCAGACCGGTGCGATCGAGCACCCGGCACTCCAGGACGCGCTCGAGGTTGCGCTCCTGACTGGGAGTCAGCGTGTGATTGAAGATCACCAGTTCAACCTCGCCCTCATGGACGAGATCGCGCAGCTCTTCGACCTTGCCGGTGCCGATCAGAAACTTCGCCGACGGCTGATGTCGGCTCACCGTGACGAACCCGACCTGCTCGGCACCAGCCGAGCGGGCCAGTTCCTGAAACTCCTGAGGGTCCTCGCGCGCCGCGGGGTCCTGGCCTTCCAGATGAACCAGAATGGCCCGCTCCCCGCCACCGGGACGTTCGAAGAACAAAGACGCCTACCTTAGTCGTTGCCCGACTCGGATTGCTCGGCGTCACCTGCGGTCGGCAGGCGAACCGGACGACCCGGCACGACCGTCGAGATCGCATGCTTGTAGACCATCTGACTAACAGTGTTCTTGAGAAGAATGACGAACTGGTCGAAGGATTCGATCTGGCCCTGCAACTTGATGCCGTTGACCAGATAGATGGAAACCGGAACGCGTTCCTTACGCAGTGTGTTGAGGTAAGGGTCTTGTAGCGAATGCCCTTTTGACATGTGCCGCACTCCTTAGAGGATCTTTATTCAATAATTTCTGGGTAAACCGACGATCCACTTGTCTGAGAATAGACGGTCAATTTGCAGTGTCAGCTCAATATGGAGAGCGATTGCAGGTATTTCAATGCTCGCGGCAGATTGTCGCGGGACAGACTGTCCAACCAGTCAACTTCCCCCCAGCCACGCAGCCAGGTGAACTGTCGTTTGGCCAGCTGCCGGGTTGCAATGATGCCGCGCTGAATCATCTCTTCCCTGGACAGGTTTCCAGCCAGGTAGTCCCACACCTGCCGATAGCCCACCGCCCGGATCGACGGCATTCCGGAGTGCAAGTCGCCACGACAACGCAGGGCTTCGACCTCTTCGATAAAGCCCTGTTCAACCATGTGAAGAAAGCGTTGCTCGATGCGCTGATGCAGAACCGACCGCTGTGCCGGAGCGATGGACAAGTGCGCGACAGTATAAGGCAAGACGCCCGAGCCAGGCGCGCCCGCGGCAGCTTTTTGCGACCATTGTCGGGCGCGATGTTCGCTCATGGTCAATCCGCTGACGCGATAGACCTCCAGCGCACGCACCAGCCGTTGCGGATCGTTGGGATGGATGCGCGCCGCCGACTGCGGATCGATTTCGGCAAGCATGCGATGCAGCGCCGGTAATCCCTCCTGCGCGGCCAGCGCCTCCAATTCGGCACGCACCTGCGCATCGGCCGACGGCATGTCCGCAAGGCCATCGCGCAGCGCCTTGAAATACAGCATGGTGCCGCCGACCAGCAGCGGAATGCGGCCCGCCGCCGTGATTTCCGCCATCGCCGCCAACGCGTCGGCGCTGAATTCCGCCGCCGAATAGCTCTGCGCGGGGTCAAGAATATCCACCAGGCGATGCGGATAAGCGGCCAGCACCTCACGGGAAGGCTTGGCGGTACCGATGTCCATGCCGCGATAGACCAGCGCCGAGTCGACACTGATCAGCTCGCAGGGCAGCACGCGCGCCAGCTCCAGTGCAAGATCGGTCTTGCCGGAGGCGGTGGGGCCCATCAGAAAGATGGCGGGAGGCAGGCGGGACATCGGTGGGCTCGCGGCGAGGGGCGGCATAGTTTCAAGCTGCCAGCCAGAAGCTGCAAGCTGCGCGATCGGTTCGCCGTCGCCGCGTGTAGCCAGGGCTAGCGCCCGCGCAGGAACAGCCGGTCCAGCTCATCCATGCCCAGCTGCGTCCAGGTCGGGCGGCCGTGATTGCACTGGCCACTGCGCTCAGTCTGCTCCATGTCACGCAGCAGTGCGTTCATCTCCGGCAGCGTCAGGCGACGATTGGCACGCACCGCACCGTGGCAGGCCATCGTCGCCAGCAGCTCGTTCAGATGGGCCTGAATGCGATCGCTGGTGCCGTATTCGAGCAGATCGGCCAGCACATCGGTCACCAGCCGAGTCGCCTCGGCCTGCTTGAGCAGCGCAGGCGTCTGGCGAATCGCCAAGGTTTCGGGGCCCAGGCGCTGCAACTCGAAGCCGAGTTTCTGGAACCACTGCGCGTGTTCCTCGGCGCAATCAGCCTCGCGCTGACTCACGGCGATGGATTCGGGCACCAGCAGCGGCTGACCACGCAGGCCTTCGCTGGCCATCGCGGTTTTCAGGCGCTCGTAGGTGATGCGTTCATGGGCGGCATGCATGTCCACCAGCACCATGCCCTGGGCATTCTCCGCAAGGATGTAGATGCCCTTGAGCTGCGCCAGCGCATAGCCCAGCGGCGGCACATCGTCCTGACTGGCAGGCAATGGCGCGGGGCCGGCTTCCGGTAACGGGGCGAAGAATTCCCGATAAGCGCCCTGCGCCTCGGCGACGTGGCCGCCGGAGGCTGGACGCTGCATCTGATAGCCAACCCCGGCACCGCGCCACGCTGGCGCTTCGCCCGCCGCGCGCTCAGGCACGCTGGTCGACAGGCTCATTTCGTTCTGCCCTGCGAACTCGCCCGCAGCCACACCGCTGAGCGGGCTCACCGATGTCACGCTCGCCGGCGCCGCCAACTGGTCTTCGGGACGCACGTCGCCCAGCGCGCGGTGCAGCGTGCCATAGAGGAAGTCATGCACCATGCGACTGTCGCGAAAGCGCACCTCGTGCTTGGTCGGGTGCACATTGACGTCCACCACCGCCGGATCGACGTCGAGGAACAGCACGAACGTCGGATGCCGACCGTTGAACAGCACATCGCGATAGGCCTGGCGCACCGCGTGGGCAACCAGCTTGTCACGCACCATGCGCCCGTTGACGTAGAAGTACTGCAGGTCGGCCTGGCTGCGCGAGAAGGTCGGTAGGCCGACCCAGCCCCACAGACGCAGCCCATTGCGCTCGACTTCGATCGGCAGCGCCTGCTCGAGAAACGCCGGTCCGCAGACGGCCGCCACTCGCCGCGCCCGCGCCGCATCGTCGCTCGCCTGATGCAGCGCCAGCACGCCCTTGCCGTTGTGCCGCAAGTGAAAGGCGACGTCGAAACGCGCCAGCGCCAGACGCTTGATCACTTCCTGCAGATGGTCGAACTCGGTCTTCTCGGTACGCAGGAACTTGCGCCGCGCCGGCGTATTGAAGAACAGGTCGCGCACTTCCACCGAGGTGCCGACCGGATGCGCCGCCGGCTGCACCCGCGCCTCCATCTCGCGGCCTTCGGTTTCCACCTGCCAGGCCTCAGCGGCTTCGACCGTGCGCGAGGTCAGCGTCAGGCGCGAGACGGAGCTGATCGACGCCAGCGCCTCGCCACGAAAACCCAGGCTCATCACCCGCTCGAGGTCTTCTAGGTCACGGATCTTGCTGGTCGCATGGCGCGCCAGAGCCAACGGCAGATCGTCCGCCGGAATACCGCAGCCGTCGTCGCGCACGCGCAGCAGCTTGACCCCGCCCTGCTCGATATCCACCTCGATGCGCGTTGCGCCGGAATCCAGGCTGTTCTCCAGCAACTCCTTGATCACCGAGGCTGGCCGCTCGACCACTTCCCCGGCGGCAATCTGGTTCGCCAGCCGCGGACTCAGCAGCTGGATGCGGCGCAACTCGCTCATGGTTGGGAGGCCAGCGTGGTGGCCGGGATGCTGAGAGTCTGGCCGACCTTGATGGTGTCGTTGCGCAGCTGATTGGCGCTACGCAGCGAGGTCAGACTGACCTGATAGCGCTCGGCGAGCAGCGCCAGGCTCTCGCCGGAACGCACCAGATGCTCGCGCGGCCCGATGGCGAGCTTGCCGGCATCGCGCAGCCAGGCGACATAGGTGCCCGGCGGCGGATTTTCGTGGAAGAACTGCCGCACGCCGCTGTGGATCGAGCGCGCCAGCGACTGCTGATGGCTGGCTGTCTGCAGCTTGCGCGCCTCGGACGGGTTGGAAATGAAGCCGGTCTCGACCAGGATCGAGGGAATGTCCGGCGATTTCAGCACCATGAAACCGGCCTGTTCGACGCGGCGCTTGTGCAGCGGCGTGATGCGTCCCATGTTGCTCAGCACCTTCTGCCCGACGTTGAGGCTGGAGGACAGCGAGGCGGTCATCGACAGATCCAGCAGCACGCCGGCAAGCATCTGATCCTTGTCGTCGAGACTCACGTTGCCGGCACCGCCGATCAGGTCGGAACGGTTCTCGCTGTCGGCCAGCCAGCGTGCCGTCTCGGAGGTGGCGCCGCGGTCGGAGAGGGCGAAGACCGAAGCGCCGTATGCCGACGAGCGCGGCGCGGCGTCGGCATGCACCGACACGAACAGGTCAGCCCCCTTCTGGCGGGCGATTTCGGTGCGCTTACGCAGCGGAATGAAGTAGTCGCCGGTGCGTACCAGCTCGGCACGGAAGCCCTTCTCGGCATTGATCTGCCGTTGCAGCTCCTTGGCAATCTGCAGCACCACGGTCTTCTCGTAGATCTTGCCCGGACCGATGGCACCCGGGTCCTCGCCGCCGTGACCGGCATCAATGGCAATGACCACGTCACGCTTGCCGCCCGGCGACACCGGCAGCTTGACCGCGGGCAGCGTCGGCGACACCGGAGGCACCGGTTTCGCTGGTGCGCTGTTGACCGGCACCTGGGCGACGGGCGCGGCGGCGCCCTGGTCGAACAGGTCGACTACCAGGCGATGCCCGTACTGCTGATTCGGCGCCAAGCTGAAGCTCTTCGGCGCGACGGGCGCCTTGAGGTCGATCACCACGCGCAGCGTGTTCGCGTCGTGCTGCCCGGCGCGCAAGGCGGCGACCGGCGTGTTCTGCAGTGCCAGTTGGTCGAGCTGTGCTTTGAGCGTAGCGCCGGTGACATCGATGACGATGCGGTGTGGCGCCTCGAGCGTGAAGACGTTGTGCTTCACCGGGCCCGACAGGTCGAACACCAGCCGCGTATTGTCCGGTGCCCGCCACAGACGCACGCTTTGCACGTCGGTGGCGGCAAAAACCTGCACGGCAGCCAGCAGGACCGCCAAACCGCTAACCAGCGCGCGTATGCGCATACCCAACCTCATGCGTTTCATTGATTTCCGGCGCTCAGGACGACGCACCAGGCGTCACCGCGTTCGCCCCGCGGCGACAGGCGCAGCGTACGGCCGGCCCCATGCGGCGTAATGGTAATGTCAAGGTCGGCCTTTGGCAAAACGCCGGCACCGCGTTCCGGCCACTCGACCAGGCACAGCGCGCTCCCTTCGAAATAGTCGCGAATACCGAGAAACTCCAGCTCCTCGGGATCGACCAGGCGGTACAGATCGAAGTGGAACACCCGCACGTCGCCAATCTCGTAAGGTTCGACCAGGGTGAAGGTCGGACTCTTGACCTTGCCCTCGTGGCCGAAGCCGCGGATCAGCCCGCGCGACAGCGTGGTCTTGCCGGCGCCGAGATCGCCATGCAGATATATCACTCCGCGCCCACCGGTCGCCTGCGCGATCCGCGCGCCCAAGGCGAGCATGGCCGACTCGTCTTCGGCGTACAGCGTCACTTCAGGCATGGCGACTGCTCCTCGAGCAACTGACGGATCACGGGAATCAGATCGGCGGCGGCGAGCCCCCGGCCCTGCTCACCGAGGCGCTCGCCGGCCGCAGCATGCAGCCAGGCGCCCAGGCAGGCCGCGTCGAAGGGCGCCAGTTCCTGCGCCAGCAGCGCGCCGATCAGCCCGGCCAGCACGTCGCCGAGGCCGGCACTGGCCATCGCCGGATGACCGCGGTCGCACAGCGCCAGCCGCCCATCCGGTGCGGCGATCAGCGTGCCGGCACCCTTGAGCAGCGCCACGCAGGCATAGCGCCGGGCCAGCTCGCGAGCTGCCGCAGAACGATCGGCCTGCACCTCGGCGACCGTGCATCGCAGCAACCGCGCCGCCTCGCCCGGATGCGGCGTGATCACGCACCCAGTCGGCAATTGGACGCCGCCGGCCGCCAGCAGGTTCAGCGCATCGGCGTCCCATACCTGCGGCAGTCCGCTCTGCGCCGCCAGCGACAGCAGGCTGCGTCCCCAAGGGGCCTGACCAAGCCCGGGGCCGACCACCAACACATCGGCGCGCTCGACGAGCGTCGTCAGGCTGTAGGTCGACTCCACGCCGCTGCACATGATCTCCGGACGACGCACCAGCGAAGCGGTGACATGCTCCGGCCGGGTCGCCAGGCTCACCATGCCGGCGCCGCCACGCAATGCCGCCTCGGCGCTGAGCAATGCCGCGCCGCCAGTGCCCAGATCGCCACCGATCACCAGCACCTGCCCGAAGCTGCCCTTGTGCGCGGTCGGCGAACGGGGCGCGATCCGCGCCAGCGAGCCGTGATCGAGGCGCACGGCCTCGCTCGCCACCTGCGCGACGATTCCCGGATCGGCCTGCAGATCATCGAACACCAGCGTGCCGACGCGATCAGGGCCGTCGGCGGTGAACAAGCCGAGCTTGAGGCCGATGAAGGTGACACTCAGATCGGCACGCACCGCCTGCCCGAGCACCTGTCCGGTATCGGCGCACAGTCCGCTGGGCAGATCAATGGCCAGCACCGGCAGGCCGCTGGCGTTGATCGTCGTGATCGCTCCGGCATAGGACTCACGCACAGCACCGGAAATACCCGTTCCGAGCAGCGCATCCACCAACACGCCCTGCAATGCCGCCGCGGCATGCCAGGCCTCGATGCTCGCGCCGCACGCCTGCGCTTCGGCCAGCGCCTTCGCGGCATCGCCCTGCAGCGCTTGCGGATCCCCCACCGCCAGCACCCGGACTTGCCAGCCGGCGCGATGCGCCAAGGCTGCGACGAGATAGCCGTCGCCGGCATTGTTGCCACGCCCGGCCAGGACGGTGACCGCCCCGGCATCCGGCCAGCGCCGACGCAGGGCGCGCCAGGCGGCATGGGCGGCACGCTGCATCAGCTCGAAACCGGGAGTGCCGGCAGCGATCAGGCGCGCATCGAGTTCGCGCACCTGGGCGGCGGTGTACAGGGCGACGGGCAGGGAATCGGTCATCGGTGCTGGGATCATCGCGGCGGAATGTCTGGCAGAATTATACGCACCCGCCCGCCACGCCGCCGTACTCTCCGATGCCCAGCCCCGCCCTCGACGCCGCCGCCCTCGCCCAGTCCATCAAGGAGTGGGGCCGCGAGCTCGGCTTCCAGCAGGTCGGCATCACCGGCGTCGATCTCGGCGAGCATGAAGCGCACCTGGATGCCTGGCTGGCGGCCGGTTATCAGGGCGAGATGGATTACATGGCCGCGCACGGCAGCAAGCGCTCGCGACCGGACGAGCTGGTGCCGGGCACGCTACGGGTGATCTCGCTGCGCATGGATTACCTGCCCGGCGACACGCGCATGACCCAGCAGCTGGCCAATCCGGAGAAGGCCTATGTCTCGCGCTACGCACTGGGCCGCGACTACCACAAGCTGATCCGCAAACGCATCCAGCAACTGGCCGAGCGCATCCAGCAGGTGGTCGGCCCGCTGGGCTTTCGCGCGTTCGTCGACAGCGCACCGGTGCTGGAAAAGGCCGCCGGGCAACAGGCCGGGCTCGGCTGGATCGGCAAGAACACCCTGCTGCTGAACCGCAAGGCCGGCAGCTGGTTCTTCCTCGGCGAGCTGTTCGTCGACATCGCCCTGCCGGTCGACGAGCCGGTGACGCGCGACCACTGCGGCAGCTGCCACGCCTGCCTCGATGTCTGCCCGACCGAGGCCTTCGTCGGCGAGCGGCTGCTGGATGCGCGGCGCTGCATCTCCTACCTGACCATCGAGCTGAAAGGGCCGATCCCGGTCGAGCTGCGCAACAAGATCGGCAACCGTGTGTTCGGCTGCGACGACTGCCAGATCGTGTGTCCGTGGAACCGCTTCGCGCGGCCGACCGAGCAGCATGATTTCCAACCGCGCCACAGCCTGGACAACGCCGACCTGGCGGCGCTGTTTCGCTGGAGCGAAGAGGAATTTCTCAGCCGTACCGAAGGCTCGCCGTTGCGCCGCGCCGGCTACGAGCGCTGGCTGCGCAACCTGGCCGTAGGCCTGGGCAACGCACCGTCGAGCATTCCGGTTCTGGAAGCACTCGCGGCGCGGCGTGACGATCCTTCCGAGCTGGTGCGCGAGCATGTCGAGTGGGCGCTGGCGCAACATGCTCAGCGTCAGGCGGCTGAGCGCTAGCGCCCGACCACCGCTAGACGTGCGGCGCCGGCTGCGCTGCGCTCAGCGCGCGCAGTGCCTCGGCATCCAGCGTTTCCTGCTGCAGCAGCTGGCGGGCGCAGCGTTCGAGCAGTTCGCGCCGCGCCTCGAGCAACGTCAGGCTGCGCTGGAAGGCGGACTGCACCAGCTCCTGCACCTCCTCATCGATCGCCGTCGCGGTGCTTTCCGCGTAATCGTGCTGCGGTTTCAAGCCGAGCAGCGCCTCGCTACCGAGAAACGAATTGGGCTCGCGCTCCAGTGCAAGATGGCCGAGGCGCCTGGACATGCCGTAGCGCGTGACCATCGCGCGGGCGATGTCGGCGACGCGCGCCAGATCGTCCGCCGCGCCAGTGGACAGATGACCGAATACCAGCCACTCGGCGGCGCGCCCGCCGAGCAGCACCGCCATCTTGTTTTCCAGCTCCTCGCGGGTCATCAGGAAGCGATCCTCGGTGGGTCGCTGGATGGTGTAGCCCAGCGCGCCCATGCCGCGCGGGATGATCGACACCTTATGCACCGGATCGACGCCCGGTAACGCCATGGCCACCAGCGCGTGGCCCATCTCGTGGTAGGCGACGATCTCGCGCTCGCGCGGGTTGAGCAGGCGGTTGCGCTTCTCCAGGCCGGCGACGATGCGCTCGATGGCGGCGTTGAAATCCTCCATGCCTACCGCCTCGGCATTGCGCCGGGTGGCCAGCAGCGTCGCTTCGTTGACCAGGTTGGCCAGATCGGCGCCAGTGAAGCCCGGCGTCAGCGCGGCGATGGCCTGCGGATCGACATCGGCGCCCAGCTTCGACTTCTTCAGGTGCACGTGGAGAATCTGCACCCGCCCGACCTTGTCCGGCCGGTCCACCAGCACCTGACGGTCGAAACGCCCGGCACGCAGCAGCGCCGGGTCGAGGATTTCCGGGCGGTTGGTGGCCGCCAGCAGCACCAGGCCGCTGGACGTGTCGAAGCCGTCCATCTCCACCAGCAGCTGGTTGAGCGTCTGTTCCTTCTCGTCGTGCCCGCCGGACAGCGGCCCGGCACCGCGGGCGCGGCCGAGGGCATCCAGCTCGTCGATGAAGATGATCGCCGGCGCCTGGGCGCGCGCCTGCTCGAACAGGTCGCGCACGCGCGCGGCACCGACGCCGACGAACAGCTCGACGAACTCCGAACCGGAAATGGAGAAGAACGGCACCCGCGCCTCGCCGGCCACCGCGCGCGCCAGCAGCGTCTTGCCGGTGCCGGGCGGGCCGACCAGCAGCACCCCCTTGGGCATGCGGCCGCCCAGGCGCCCGTAGCTCTGCGGATCGCGCAGGAAATCGATGATCTCCTTCAGTTCGTCCTTGGCCTCGTCGACGCCGGCGACATCGGCGAAACTCACCTTCATGTCGGTCTCGACGTAGACCCGCGCCTTGCTCTTGCCGATCTGCATCATGCCGCCACCGCCGATGCCGCTGCCAATGCGCCGCAGCAGGAACAGCCAGATACCGAAGAACAGCGCCGCCGGGACGATCCACGACAGCAGGTCGCGCATCAGCGTGCTTTCCACCTTGCCGGTGTAGCGCACCGGAAACTGCTGCAGGTGCTCGGCCAGCTGCGGCTCGACGCGATTGGCGATGAAGCGGCGCTGGCCGCCCGGCAGCGGCTCCTTGAGCGTGCCCTCGATGCGCCGCTCGGTAATCGCCAGCGACTCCACGCGGCCGTCCTTGAGATGCTGCTCGAATTCGCTGTAGGGGATGGTGGCGATCTCCTGCTGCGCCGACAGCAGGTACTGGATACCGATGAAAGCCAGGATGGCGATCAACCAGTAGCTCATGTGGAACTGGGCCTGCTCTTTCACTCCTGCTCTCCTTGCGCCAAGGGCTTCGGCCGGATTATGCCTGTCGCGCCATCAACCGGCCTGGACCTGGATCAGTTACGCCTCAGAGACCGCCACGCACGCCCAGGCCGACACCCAGCTCGGCCGCCACCGCAAATGGCAGCAGCAGCGTGTCCAGCACCGCGCTGGCCGGCAGGTCGAGCGCCGCATGCCGTGGCGCCTCGGCGCCGAAGCGCTCCAGCGGGCAACAGCCGCCGTGAAGGCTGTACCAATCCAGGCGGGTGCCGGAATAGATGATCGGCGCGCCGGGCTTGGCGGCATCCAGCGTGCGCACGGTCGCGCAGCCGCCGAGCAGCGTCAGGGTGAGCAAGGACAGCAGCGCCCGACCGAGCATCTCAGTCATCACTGACGATGTGGTGCTCGCCCCAGCGCGGCAGCATGTCCTGCGGGATGTTGAGCAGATTGAGGATGCGCGCGACGACGAAATCCACCAGATCGTCGATCGTCTGCGGCTGATGATAGAAGCCCGGCGAGGCCGGCAGGATCACCGCGCCCAGGTTCGACAGCTTGAGCATGTTCTCCAGATGGATGCTCGAATACGGTGCCTCGCGCGGCACCAGAATCAGCTGACGGCGCTCCTTGAGGGTGACGTCGGCGGCGCGCTCGATCAGGTTGTTGCAGGCGCCGGTGGCGATTGCCGACAGCGTGCCGGTGGAACAGGGCACGACCACCATGGCGGTCGGCGCGCCCGAGCCGGAAGCCGGTGGGGCCATCCAGTCTTCCTTGGCGAACACGCGAATCTGCCCGGCCGCGGCGCCGGTGTATTCCGAAAGGAACGCCTGCATCGCCTGCGGCTTGGCCGGCAGCACCACATCGGTTTCGGTGGCCATCACCAGCTGCGCGGCCTTGGAGATCAGGAAGTGCACCTCACGGTCTTCCTGCACCAGGCAGTCGAGCAGGCGCAGGCCGTACTGCGCGCCGGAGGCGCCGGTCATGGCCAGGGTGATGCGTTCCGGTCCGTTCATTCAATCTGCTCCTCGTGCGATCCGCGTGGAAATGCCTGCGGCGATTTCCACCCTACCCACGGTCATCGTAGGGTGGAAAACCGCGAAGCGTTTTCCACCTTGAGCAATCAGCTCAACGCCGCGGCCAACTTGCCGTGCAGCCCGCCAAACCCGCCGTTGCTCATGACCACCACCTGCGTACCCGGCGTGGCGTCGGCCTTGACCTTGGCGATGATCGCCTCCAGCGAGTCGCAGACCGTGGTCGGCACCGGCGAATCGGCCACCGTCGCGGCCAGGTCCCAGCCGAGGTTCGGCGGTGCATACCAGATCGCCTGGTCGGCCAGCGCCACCGACTCGGCCAGCCCTTCGCGGTGCGCGCCAAGCTTCATCGAGTTCGAACGTGGCTCGATGATGGCGATGATCGGCGTCGTGCCGACCTGCTTGCGCAGGCCGTCGAGGGTGGTGGCGATGGCGGTCGGGTGATGGGCAAAGTCGTCGTAGATGGTCACGCCGTTGACTTCGACGACCTTCTCCATGCGCCGCTTGACGCTCTTGAAGGTGGAAAGCCCGGCAATCGCCAGCTCCGGCACCACGCCGACATGCCGCGCCGCCGCCAGCGTGGCCAGCGCATTGTTGACGTTGTGCCGGCCGGTCAGCTGCCAGCCCACCACGCCCTGCACGGCGCCGTCGAAGCTCACCTCGAAGCGCGAACCGTCCTCGCGGAGCAGCCGGGCCTGCCACTGGCCGCCCTCGCCGGTGGTCTGCACCGGCGTCCAGCAGCCCATGCCGATCACGCGCTTGAGCGCCGTTTCCGACTCGGGATGGATGATCAGCCCCTCGCCCGGCACGGTACGCACCAGGTGATGGAACTGCCGCTCGATGGCGGCGAGATCCGGGAAGATATCTGCGTGGTCGAATTCCAGATTGTTCAGGATCGCGGTGCGCGGGCGGTAATGAACGAACTTGCTGCGCTTGTCGAAGAAGGCGCTGTCGTACTCGTCGGCCTCGACCACGAAGAACGGCGTGTCGCCCAGCCGCGCCGAGATGCCGAAGTTCTGCGGCACCCCACCGATGAGGAAGCCCGGACTCATGCCGGCATGCTCCAGCACCCAGGCCAGCATGCTGCTGGTGGTGGTCTTGCCATGGGTGCCGGCGGCGGCCAGCACCCAACGGCCCTGCAGCACGTGATCGGCCAGCCACTGCGGGCCGGAGACATAGGGCATGCCCTTGTTCAGCACGTACTCGACCGCCGGGTTGCCGCGCGACAGCGCGTTACCCACCACCACCAGATCGGGCGCGGGTTGCAGATGCGCCGGTTCGTAACCCTGCATCAGCTCGATGCCCTGGGCTTCGAGCTGCGTGCTCATCGGCGGATAGACGTTGGCATCGGAGCCGGTGACGCGATGGCCAAGCTCCTTGGCCAGCACCGCAAGCGAACCCATGAAGGTGCCGCAGATGCCGAGAATATGGATGTGCATTGAAGACCTCTGCAATGCCTGCGCGACGCCCGTCGGGGGCGGCCGGCAGGGGCCGGAAACTGCGCGGCAGATTAGCACAGCGCCGCGTCGCATCGGCCGCTCGACGGCGGCGCCGCACCCGAATGTCGGCTCGGTCGCAGACTGCCTGAAGCTGATCTACGCTGAAACGACCGCCGTTTTCACGACCCTTGCAAGAACCGGAGACTCACCATGCGTTACGCCCATCCCGGCACCGAGGGTGCCCTGGTCACATTCAAACCCCGCTACGGCAACTACATCAACGGTCAGTTCGTCGAGCCGGTCGGCGGTCAGTACTTCACCAACCTGTCGCCGGTCAATGGCCAGCCGATCGCCGAGTTCCCGCGCTCCGACGCCGCCGATATCGAAAGGGCGCTGGACGCCGCGCATGCCGCCGCCGACGCCTGGGGCAAGACCAGCGTGCAGGCGCGCGCACTGATCCTGCTGAAGATCGCCGACCGCATCGAAGCCAATCTGGAAAAGCTCGCCATCACCGAAACCTGGGACAACGGCAAAGCGGTGCGCGAGACGCTGAATGCCGACATCCCGCTGGCGGCCGACCATTTCCGCTACTTCGCTGGCTGCATCCGCGCCCAGGAAGGCACCGCGGCGGAGATCGACGAGCACACCGCGGCCTACCACTTCCATGAACCGTTGGGCGTGGTCGGGCAGATCATTCCGTGGAACTTCCCGATCCTGATGGCCGCCTGGAAACTCGCCCCGGCGCTGGCCGCCGGCAACTGCGTGGTCTTGAAGCCCGCCGAGCAGACGCCGCTGGGCATCACCGTGCTGCTCGAATGCATCGGCGACCTGCTGCCGCCGGGCGTGCTCAACATCGTGCAGGGCTTCGGCCGCGAGGCCGGCGAGGCGCTGGCCTCGAGCAAGCGCATCGCCAAGATCGCCTTCACCGGCTCCACGCCGGTCGGCTCGCACATCATGAAGCGCGCCGCCGAGAGCATCATCCCGAGCACCGTGGAGCTGGGCGGCAAGAGCCCGAACATCTACTTCGAGGACATCATGCAGGCCGAGCCGACCTTCATCGAGAAGGCCGCCGAAGGGCTGGTGCTGGGCTTTTTCAACCAGGGCGAAGTCTGCACCTGCCCGTCACGCGCGCTGGTGCAGGAATCGATCTACGCGCCGTTCATGGAAGCAGTGATGAAGAAGGTCGCGCAGATCAAGCGCGGCGACCCGCTGGACACCGAGACCATGGTCGGCGCGCAGGCCAGCCAGCAGCAGTTCGACAAGATCATGTCGTACCTCAAGATCGCCCGCGAGGAAGGCGCCGAGGTACTCACTGGTGGCGACGTGGAACACCTGGAAGGCTCGCTGGCGACCGGCTATTACATCCAGCCGACGCTGCTCAAGGGCAACAACAAGATGCGCGTGTTCCAGGAGGAAATCTTCGGCCCGGTAATTGGCGTCACCACCTTCAAGGATGAAGCCGAGGCGCTGGCGATGGCCAACGACACCGAGTTCGGCCTCGGCGCCGGCGTCTGGACACGCGACATCAACCGCGCCTACCGCATGGGCCGCGGCATCAAGGCGGGCCGGGTGTGGACCAACTGCTACCACCTCTACCCCGCGCATGCGGCGTTTGGCGGCTACAAGAAGTCCGGCGTCGGCCGCGAGACGCACAAGATGATTCTCGACCACTACCAGCAGACCAAGAACCTGCTGGTGAGCTACGACATCAATCCGCTGGGCTTCTTCTGATGGGCTGAAGGCGGCGGGCAACGTGCCCGCCGCCGATTCGAACAAGACGCCTGCGAGCGCCGCCGTGGTGCCGTGAAGCTCGATAAAGGTGCGTTTCTGCCAGACTTGGCTGACAAAACACCGCAACCGTCAGGTTTGCGGCGCGGGGCATGACGCTTGCTAGGGAGAGTTGCCAACCACCTGCGAGGAACAATCATGGCTCTCGAACACAGCAGTTCAACGCCCCCGCAACACACCGTCGATTTCGAAACCGTCGGCAGCAGCTATTTCCAGGAACGCGAACTGAAGAAAGGCGCCGCCGGCTGGGTGCTGCTGGTCGGTCTCGGCGTCGCCTACGTGATTTCCGGCGACTACGCCGGCTGGAACTTCGGCCTCGCCCAGGGCGGCTGGGGCGGACTGTTCGTCGCCACGCTGCTGATGGCGACCATGTACCTGTGCATGTGCTTCTCGCTGGCCGAGTTGTCCTCGATGGTGCCCACCGCCGGCGGCGGCTACGGCTTCGCGCGTACCGCGTTCGGCCCGCTGGGCGGCTTTCTCACCGGCACGGCGATCCTCATCGAATACGCCATCGCGCCGGCGGCCATCGCCGTGTTCATAGGTGCCTACTGCGAATCGCTGTTCGGCATCGGCGGCTGGATGGTGTACCTGGCCTTCTACATCATCTTCATCGGCATCCACATCTTCGGCGTCGGCGAGGCGCTGAAGCTGATGTTCATCATCACTGCCATCGCCGCGCTGGCGCTAGCGGTGTTCATCCTGGCGATGGTGCCGCACTTCTCCGTCGACAAGCTGCTGGACATCGCGCCGACCACCGCAGCCGGCGCCAGCGCCTTCCTGCCCTATGGTTACGTCGGCATCTGGGCGGCGATTCCCTACGCGATCTGGTTCTTCCTCGCTGTCGAGGGCGTACCGCTGGCCGCCGAGGAAACCAAAAACCCGCAGCGCGACATGCCACGCGGACTGATCGGCGCCATGCTGATCCTCGCCGCGTTCGCCGCGCTGATCCTCTTGGTCGGCCCTGGCGGCGCTGGCTCCAGCACCCTGGTGGAATCCGGCAACCCGCTGGTGGAGGCGCTGACCAGTGCCTACGGCGCGTCGACCTGGATGAGCGGCTTCGTCAACCTGGTCGGTCTGGCCGGGCTGATCGCCAGCTTCTTCTCGATCATCTTCGCCTACTCGCGGCAGATCTTCGCGCTGTCGCGGGCCGGCTACCTGCCGCGCAACCTGTCGCTGACCAACAGCAAGAAGGTGCCGGTGCTGGCACTGGTGATCCCGGGCATCATCGGTTTCGCCCTGTCGCTGACCGGTCAGGGCGATCTGCTGATTCTCGTCGCGGTGTTCGGCGCGACCATCTCCTACGTGCTGATGATGGCCTCGCACATCACCCTGCGCCTGCGCCGGCCGGACCTGCATCGCCCATACCGCACGCCCGGCGGCATCTTTACCTCGGGCGTGGCGCTGATTCTGGCGTGCGTCGCGGTGGTGGCGGGCTTCCTGGTCGACCCGCGGGTGGTCATCGGCGCTGTGATCATCTACGGCGTCTTCATCGCCTACTTCGCGCTCTACAGCCGGCATCACCTGGTGGCCGGTACGCCGGAAGAGGAATTCGCGGCGATCGAGAAAGCCGAAGCGTCGTTGCACTGAAGAAGGAGGCTGACATGGCGTACTCGCACGGCGTGGGCGGCACTACCTGGCGCTTCGACGATCTGCGCGAGGTGATGGCCAAGGCCAGTCCGGCGCGCTCCGGCGACCTGCTCGCCGGGGTCGCGGCGGGCAGCGACGCCGAGCGCGTGGCGGCGCAGATGTGCCTGGCCGCCGTGCCGCTCAAGCGCTTTCTCGAAGAAGCCCTGATCCCCTACGAGAGCGATGAAGTCACCCGGCTGATCATCGACAGCCACGACGCCGTCGCCTTCGCCCCGGTCAGCCACCTGACCGTGGGCGATTTCCGCAACTGGCTGCTCGGCGAGGAGGCGGACGAGTCGTCGCTGACAGCCCTCGCACCGGGGCTGACGCCGGAGATGGTCGCCGCGGTGTCGAAGATCATGCGCGTGCAGGACCTGATCCTGGTGGCGCAGAAGGTTCGCGTCGTCACCCGCTTTCGCAACACCGTCGGCCTGGCCGGCCGCATGTCCACCCGGCTGCAGCCGAACCATCCCACCGACGACGGCGCCGGCATCGCCGCGAGCATCCTCGACGGCCTGCTCTACGGCAACGGCGACGCGGTGATCGGCATCAACCCGGCCACCGACAGCACCGCCGGCATCTGCGAGCTGCTGAAAATGCTCGACGCGGTGATCAGCCGCTACAAGATCCCGACCCAGGGCTGCATCCTCACCCACGTCACCACCTCCATCGAGGCGATCAACCGCGGCGCACCGCTGGACCTGGTGTTCCAGTCCATCGCCGGCACCGAGGCGGCCAACGCCAGCTTCGGCATCAACCTGGCAACGCTGCAAGAAGGCTACGAGGCCGGCCTGTCGCAGAAGCGCGGCACCCTCGGCGACAACCTCATGTATTTCGAGACCGGCCAGGGCAGCGCGCTCTCGGCCAACGCCCATCACGGTGTCGATCAGCAGACCTGCGAAGCCCGCGCCTACGCCGTCGCGCGCCGCTACAAGCCGCTGCTGGTGAACACCGTGGTCGGCTTCATCGGCCCGGAATACCTCTACAACGGCAAGCAGATCATCCGCGCCGGGCTGGAGGACCACTTCTGCGGCAAGCTGCTCGGCGTGCCCATGGGTTGCGACATCTGCTACACCAACCACGCCGAAGCCGACCAGGACGACATGGACATGCTGCTCACCCTGCTGGGCACGGCGGGCATCAACTTCATCATGGGCATTCCCGGCTCGGATGACGTGATGCTCAACTACCAGACCACCTCGTTCCATGACGCCCTCTACGTGCGCCAAGTGCTCGGCCTCAGGCCCGCGCCGGAGTTCGAGGAATGGCTGGCGAAGATGCAGATCCTCCGACAGGACGGCAATCGCCTGCAGCTCGGCCGCGAGCTGCCCGAAGCCTTCCGCCGGGCGCTGGAGCAGCAGGCATGAAGCCGCTCTTGCTGTCTCGGCCAGCCCCAGGTGGAAAACGCTGCGCGGCTTTCCACCCTACGCCGAAGCCCTCGCCCGGCCCCGTAGAGTGGAAAACGACCGCAGGTCTTTTCCACGCGTCTGTTCACGCGTCTGTTCACGCGCCTGACCGCCACGCTCCGAGGTAGCCATGCCCGACCGCTCGCCCACCATCGACAACCCCTGGCAGCACCTGCGTCAGCTGACCCCGGCACGCATCGCCCTTGGCCGGGCTGGCGTCAGCCTGCCCACCGGCGCGCAGCTGGACTTCCAGTTCGCCCATGCGCAGGCCCGCGATGCCGTGCACCTGCCGCTGGACTGCGAAGCGCTGGCCGCCGAACTGGACAAGCACGGCCTCGCCCATCTGCAGCTGCACAGCGCCGCCACCGATCGGCAAACCTATCTGCAGCGCCCGGACCTCGGCCGCCGACTCGACGAAGCCAGCGCCGCCATCCTCGATGCGCACGCGAAGGAAGGCTGCGACCTCACGCTGGTGATTGCCGACGGCCTCTCCGCCCTTGCCGTGCAGCGCCATGCCGTGCCGATGGCCCTGAAAATCGCCGAACAGGCCCGCACCGAAGGGTGGTCCCTCGGGCCGATCGGCCTGGTCGAGCAAGGCCGCGTCGCGATTGCCGACGAAATCGGCCAGCGGCTGAAGGCGCGCATGGTGGTGATCCTGCTCGGCGAGCGCCCGGGCCTCAGCTCGCCGGACAGCCTCGGGCTGTATTTCACCTGGGCGCCGCAGGTCGGCCGTCACGACGCGCAGCGCAACTGCATCTCCAACATCCGCCCGGAAGGCCTGAGCTACAACCTCGCCGCGCACCGCCTGCTTTATCTGCTGCGCGAAGCCAGCCGTCGCCAGCTCTCCGGCGTGCAGCTCAAGGACGAAGCGGAAGTGCCGGCGCTGGAAGGCGCACCGCGCGCCGGCAATTTTCTCCTCGGCTGACTCAGGCAGGCTGCCAGGGCTCCAGCGTCTGGCGGTAGACCACCGCGCCGTCGAGGCCGCGCAGGCTGACGTCGAACGCACCTGTCTGCGCATCGATCTCCACCTCGCCGAAGAACTGGAAGCCCGCGCGCGGCGAGCTGTTGGCCACCGGCGCGGCCTTGTGGAACACCACCTCGGGGCCGAAGGTGGCATCCAGCGGATTCGGCCCGAAGCTGCCGGCATTCAGCGGGCCGGCGACGAACTCCCAGAACGGCTCGAACTGCTGGAACGCGGCGCGATTTGGGTGATAGTGATGCGCCGCGCAGTAGTGCACGTCGGCCGTCAGCCACACGGTGTTGCGCACCCGCGCGCGCTGGATGAAGGTCAGCAGCTCGGCGATTTCCAGCTCGCGGCCCAGCGCCGGACCATCGTTGCCATTGGCAATCGCCTCCCAGCGCGGGCCATCCGGCACATGCAGGCCGATGGGCATGTCGGCGGCGATGACCTTCCAGGTCGCGTGCGAGGCGCGCAGTTCGCGCTTGAGCCAGTCCAGCTGCTCGCGGCCGAGAAACGCCGTATCCGCGCCCTGCTCGGCCTGCAGGTTGTGCGTGTTCGGCCCGCGGTAGCTGCGCATGTCCAGCACGAACACCTCCAGCAGCGGCCCGTAGCTGACCTTGCGGCAAATGCGCCCGAGCCGGTCGCCACGCGCGATGCGCATCGGCGCGTATTCCAGATAGGCCTGCCGCGCGCGCCGCACCAGCGTATCGATATCGCGCACCTGCTGATAACGGTCATCCAGCACCTTGCTCGGCGACCAGTTGTTGGTCACTTCATGGTCGTCCCACTGCCAGATCTGCGGCACCTCGGCATTGAAGGCGCGCAGGTTCTCGTCCAGCAGGTTGTAGCGGTAGTTGCCGCGGAACTCGTCGAGCGTCTCGGCGACCTTGCTCTTCTCTTCGGTGACCAGGTTGCGCCAGGTGCTGCCGTCCTCGGCGGTCACTTCGGCGGGAATCGGTCCATCGGCGTAGATCACATCGCCGCTGTGCAGGAAGAAGTCCGGCCGACGCTGGCGCATGGTTTCGTAGATGCGCATGCCGCCGAAGTCGGGGTTGATGCCATAGCCCTGCCCGCAGGTGTCGCCGCCCCAGACGAAGCGAATGTCGCGCGGACGCTTCGGCGCGCTGCGCAGGTGGCCGAACCAGGGCTCGCTGAGCAGGCCGCTACGGGCATCCTCGAAACGCGCGCGGTAGAAGATCGACTGATCCGCCGGCAGCCCGCGCAGGTCCACGCGGGCGGTGAAGTCCAGGCTGGCGTCGGTGACCGGCGAAACCATGCGCCGCGGATTGCCGAAGCGACTGCGCGTATCCCACTCGACGATCAGCCGGCCGGGGCGGTCGCAGCGGCTCCAGACCAGCGCACGGTTGCCCTCGACCTCGCCGGACTGCACACCGTCGAGCATCTGTGGCCGCGCGCGCGGCGCGGCGATGATGGCGGGCGCGATGCCCAGGGCCGGCAGGGCGAGGCCGGCGCCGATGCCCTGCAGCAGCAGGCGGCGGTTGTGGTCCGGTGCGGTCATGACGGGGGTCTCCTTGCGGGTGGGTTTGTTCCGGTCTACCCACCGTGCTTGACAGTCCCGTGACGCGCCGACCGGCGGCACGCCTATTCGGCGGTCAGCACCAGCACGGCTTCGATCTCGAACAGCATGCCGTCGAGCGCCAGGCGCGGCACCGGGATCAGCGTGCAGGCCGGTTTCGGCCCCGGCCCCAGTGCGCGCGCCAGCTCCTCGCCGAACACGTGCAGCCGAGCCTCGCTGTGCTCGACGATCAGAACGCCGAGCTTGGCGATCTGCGCTGGCGAGCCGCCCGCCGCCTCGATGGCGACACACAGGTTGCGCAGCGCCTGGCGCACCTGCTGGCGGAAATCGGCCGACAGGCTGCCGTCGGCCGTCTCGCCGCCCTGCCCGGCGATGAATGCCAGCCGCGCGCCGGCCGGCAACAGCGCGACGTGCGAGTAACCGTTGGGCGACGGGTCGTACAGACCCGGCGGGTTGATCAGTCGCAGCCCGCTGCGCTCGGTTTGTTCGCTCATGCAATATTCCTTTTGGTGGTGGGACGCAGATCGGCAAAACGCTCCAGTGCGCGGTTCATCGCGCCCTTGAGGTCGCCCGATCGGTACTGGCCCGGCTCTTGGCCGAAGACGACGTTCAGGCGGTTCCAGCTGTTGATGGCGATGATGGCAAAGGTCAGCCGAGTGATCGCCCGCGGCGAAAAATGCGCGGTCAGCTCACCGTAGCAGCGGTCCAGGGTTTCGCCGTCGGGCAATCGGGTCACCGCCTCGGTCCAGGCCAGCGCCGCGCGTTCGGCCGGGCTGTATACGCTGGCTTCACGCCAGGCCGACAGCAGCAGGATGCGCGGCAGCGGCGTCTCCAGCGCCAGCAGGTCTTTGCTGTGCATGTCGATGCAGTAGGCGCAGCTGTTGAGCTGCGAGGCGCGCAACTCGATCAGTGCCAGCAGCTGCGGGTCCAGGTCGGATTCGTGCAGGTAGCCGCTGATCGCGGTCAGCGCCTGCAGCGGCAGTGCGTCAGCGTGCTTGAAGTAGTCGAGGCGAACGGTCATGGCGATCTCCAGTCGGTTTGTCGGTAATGACCCAGCCAGGACGCAGCCGCGCGCAAGGTTGTGACAGCGCCGCGCCGAAAAGATCGGCTGTCACAGCGAGCACGACCGATCCGTCCATACTGGACGGGTCATCGTGAGGAGCTGACGTGCAGGACCGGACCGATTTTTTTCAGACGCTGCGACCGAAGCTGTTCGGCCTGGCCTACCGGCTGCTGGGCAGCCGCGCCGACGCCGAGGATCTGCTGCAGGACGCCTGGCTCAAGTGGAGCGGCGCGGATGCGGCGACGATTCGCGACGCCGAGGCCTGGCTGGTCACCGTGGTGACGCGGCTGGGCATCGACCAGCTGCGCCAGCGACGCGCACGCCGCGAGGAGTACCTCGGCCCCTGGCTGCCGGAACCGCTGCTCGGCCTCGGCGGCCACGAAGGCGAGCGGCTGGCCGACCTCGGCGCGGACATCTCGATGGCCTTCATGGTGCTGCTCGAACGCCTCGGCGCCGAGGAACGTGCAGCCCTGCTGCTGCGCGAGGTGCTCGAACATTCCTACGAACAGATCGCCGCGACCCTCGGCAAGAACGCGGCCGCCTGCCGGCAGATCATCAGCCGCGCACGGCGCCGGGTGCGCGAGGAGCGGCCGCGCTTCGCAGTCGATGGCGAGGCGCATCGACGGCTGGTGGAGCGCTTCGCCGCCACGCTGCTGGAATCGGACAGCACGGCCTTCGCCGAGCTGCTCGCCGAAGACGTGAGCTGGATGGCCGACGGTGGTGGTCTGGTCTCGGCCGCCTCGAAGACGCTGCACGGCGTGCGGGCTTCGACGCGCCTGGCCCGCGGCATCGCTCGTCGCGCGGCGGGTCAATGGCAGGCACGCGTCGCCTGGATCAATGGCGAGCCCGGCGTGCTGGTGCTGCACGGCGAGCACCTCCACGCGGCGATGACGCTGGTCAGCGATGGCCAGCAGATCCGCCGCATCTATGCAGTGCTCAACCCACACAAGCTCGGACAGACGTCGCCGGACGCGGCGACCTGAGCGCCTGCGCGCGGCTTGCCGCACATCGCCGCCGCGCTTATGGTGAGCGCCCGCCTCGCTGGAACCTGCACGCATGTGGTCCTTTCGCGCCTGGCAGCGCAAACGCATCCTCGCCCGCAACCCGGTGGCCCCGGAGCTGTGGCAGCAGGTGCTCGACAGCCTGCCGATTCTCGATGGCCTCGGCGACGACGAACTCGCCCGCTTGCGCGAACGCGCCGTGCTGTTCCTGCACGATAAGCGTCTGACCGCCCTGCCGGGCGTCGAGCTGCAGGCCGAGGATCGCCTGCGCCTGGCACTGCAGGCCCAGCTGCCGCTGCTGCATCTGGCCGATCTGGGCTGGTATCGCGGCTTCCACGAGATCGTCATCTATCCGGACGACTTCCTCAGCCCGCAGAAGCACCGCGACGCCGCCGGCGTCGAGCATGAGTGGGACGCCGAACACAGCGGCGAGGCCTGGCTGCAGGGCCCGGTGATCCTCGCCTGGCCTGGCGTGCAGCAGAGCGGTGGCTGGGAGGCCTACAACCTGGTGATCCACGAGCTGGCGCACAAGCTGGACATGCTCAACGGCGACGCCAATGGCCTGCCGCCGCTGCACCGGTCCATGCGCATCGACGCCTGGGCGACGGCCATGCAGCAGGCCTACGACCAGCTGAACGCCACCCTCGACGCCGATCCGGACGCCGAAACCCCGATCGATCCCTACGCCGCGGAAAACCCGGCGGAGTTCTTCGCCGTCACCAGCGAATACTTCTTCAGCGCGCCAGACGTGCTGCACGCCGCCTTCCCCGAGGTCTACGCCCAGCTCGCCGATTTCTATCGCCAAAACCCGCTACAACGCTTGCAACGACTGCAGGCCGAACACCCGGCCTACCGGGAACCTGCCTAGGCCGTACGCGTCGAACCCGGCGTGCATTGCGCGCGACATTGCGCCTATAATCGCGCCCACTTTTTTCCGCCCCCCCGGCCACGCTGGCCGATCACGGAGCCTTTCCTTCATGAGCTACAGCAAAGTCCCGGCCGGCAAAGATCTGCCGAACGACATCTACGTCGCCATCGAGATCCCGGCCAACCATGCGCCGATCAAGTACGAGATCGATCACGACACCGACTGCCTGTTCGTCGACCGTTTCATGGCCACCCCGATGTTCTACCCGGCCAACTACGGTTTCATCCCGCACACCCTGGCTGACGACGGCGACCCGCTGGACGTGCTGGTCGTGACCCCCTATCCGGTCGCACCGGGCTCGGTCATCCGCTGCCGTCCGGTCGGCGTGCTGAACATGACCGACGAAGCCGGCGGTGACGCCAAGCTGATCGCCGTCCCGCACGACAAGCTGACCCAGCTGTACAAGGACGTGAAGGAATACACCGACCTGCCGCCGCTGCTGATCGAGCAGATCAAGCACTTCTTCGAGAACTACAAGGATCTCGAGAAGGGCAAGTGGGTCAAGGTCGAAGGCTGGGAAGGCGCCGACGCAGCCCGCGCGGCAATTATCAAGGCGGCGGAGGCTTATCAGAAGTAAGCCAGCGCCACCCCTGAAAGCCGGCCACAAGCCGGCTTTTTTATTGCCTGCGAAACGCTGTGGCTCTCCGGCGGACCGGCGTCGCCGACACCTGCGCGGAAGCTGAATTGGCCCTAGACTTTTTGCGGGATTCACGCGACTGTGCGACTCCGCTATGGTGGCACTCAACCATCACGAGGTCGCAGGATGCGCCTGACACTTCTGTTGCTGCTTGGACTGATTGTGCTCGGTTGCCAGCCGAACACCGAACCGACCCGCGTCGGCAGCAATCGCTGGCTGGGCTATGGCCCGCTCTACCTGGCCGACGATCTGCGCTGGACCGAATCCGGCGGCGTGCGCCTGGTCGAGTACCCGACGACCACCGGCGTGCTGCGCGGCTTTCGCAACGGCATGCTGGACGCCGCGCTGCTGACACTGGACGAAGTGCTGTTGTTGCAAGACCGCGCGCCGGAACTCGACTTGGAAATCGTGCTGGTCGCCAACGTCTCCGCGGGTGCCGATGTGCTGTTCGCGCGTGCCCCGATCGCCTCGCTGGACGCGCTGAAGGAACAGCGCATCGGCGTCGAGAACACGGCGCTCGGCGCATTCTTCCTGGAGCGCCTGCTCGACCAGGCGCAGCTGAGCATCGACGACGTGACCGTGGTCAGCCTGCCGGTGCACGAGCACGTCGGGGCTTTCCGCGAGGGCAAGGTCGATGCAGTCATCACCTTCGCCTCGGAGGGACCGGCCCTTGAGCGCCACGGCGCGCGACGGCTGTTCGACAGCCGCCAGCTACCCGGCGAGATCGTCGACGTGCTGGTGGTCGACCGCCGGCACGTCAGCACCGAGCGGCGCCTGCAGCTCAAGGCGCTGTGGCTCACCTCGCTGCGCACCTGGCAGGAAAACCGTGCGGAAACCGATCCGCGCCTGCAGGCGCGCCTCGGGCTCAGCGCCGAGGCGATGCAGGTCACGCTGGCCGGGGTGGTGATGGGCGACGCCGCGCTCAACCGCCAATGGCTCGACAGCGGCCAGCTGCTGCGCAGCATCCAGCATCTGAGCGATTATCTGAACGAGCGCGGCCTGCTCGCCAATCCGCGCCCCGCACACCAGTTGCTTGCCGAATGCCGAGGTAGGAAATGCTGACCCGCTATTCCCTGCGTCTGTCGCTGCCGCTGCTGCTCGGCCTGTTCGCCCTGACGTTCACCCTGCTGCTGACTGCCTGGCACCTGCCGGGCCGCGTCGAGGAGACGCTGCAGCACTGGCGCGTCCATACCCGCCAGCACCTGGCGCTGCTGCAGAGCAGCCTCAGCGATCACCAGCGCATGGGCCGTACCGCCGAGCTGCAGACCGAGCTGGCCGATGTCGCCAGCCTGCAGGGGGTGCGCTGGGCGATGGTCATCGACCAGCAGCTGCGCGTCATCGGCAGCACCCGACTGGGGCTGGACCCGACGAAGCTGGCGCTGATCGACCCGGACGCGCTCGCCGAGTATGTGCGCAGTGGTCGCGTCGGCTGGCTGGGCGATTCGTCGGCGCGGCAGCTGGTCATCTACCCGCTGGACCGTACCACCCAAACAGGCGCGCCGCTGCGCGAAGCGCTGCTGGTGGAGTTCGATTTCGCGCCGGTCGTGGCGCAAACCCGCCGCGACGGCTGGTTCTACCTGGCGCAGACGCTGAGCCTGCTGGTATTGCTCGGCCTGGCGCTCAACCTGCTCTACAACCACCTGATCACCCGCCGCCTGGCCCGCATCGACCGGGCCGCACGGACCTTCGCCCAGGATCAGCAGCCGCAGCCGCCAGCCGTCAGCGGCCAGGACGAGATCGGTCAGCTCGCCACCACTTTCAGCCAGATGATGAACCAGCTGCACCAGCGCCGGCTCGCCCAGCAGGAAAGCGAGCAGCTGATGCGCAACCTCATCGACACGGCGCCGATCGGCATGCTGGTGGTCGACGGCGAGCTGCGCGTGCAACAGGCCAACCCGGCCGCCGCCGCCCTGTTCGACTGCGCACCGGACGAGCTGGTGGGCAATGTTCCGGCCGACCGTCTGCTCGAGCCGGACGCCACCGAGCGGCTGCAGCGCGCACCGGCCAACAGCGTGCTGCAGCTGACCGGGCACCGGCACGGCCAGCAGGTGCCGCTGGAAATCACCTGCACGCCGTTCCTGCGCAACGGTGAAACGCACGCGCTGATGCTGCTGCGTGACATCGGCGACCATCTGCGTGCCGAGCAGCGTCTGCGCTTCCTCGCGCATTTCGACCCGCTGACACAGCTGGCCAACCGCAACTTCCTGGTCCAGCGACTCGAGCAACTGCTCAGCGAGCGCGTGGCGCTGAGCCTGTTGTACCTCGACCTGGATCACTTCAAGCGTATCAACGACGCCCTCAGCCACGAGATCGGCGACCGCCTGCTGGTCCAGGTCGGCGAGCGCCTGCGTCAGCTGGCGCCGGAGCCGGCGCTGCTGGCGCGCACCGGCGGCGACGAGTTCATGCTGCTGCTCGAACACAGCGACGCCCAGCAGGCCGGGCAACTGGCCGAGCATCTGATCGAAGGCTTCCAGCCGCCCATCCGCATCAACCAGTACGAATGCTTCGTCAGCCCCAGCATCGGCATCGCCAGCAGCGACGGTCGCGGCAGCGCCAGCGAGCTGCTCAAGCAGGTCGACCTGGCGCTGTATGCCGCCAAGGATGCCGGGCGCAACTGCACGCGCTTCTTCAGCCAGGAGCTCAGCGCCGCGGCCGAGCGCCGGCGCCAGCTCGAGCAGGCGTTGCGCCGCGCGCTGGACGAAGAGCAGTTCGTGCTGCATTACCAGGCACAGGTGAACGCCGCGGGCGAACCCGAGGTGATGGAAGCGCTGCTGCGCTGGAACTCACCCGAGCGCGGTCTGGTGCCGCCGGGCGAATTCATCCCGGTGCTCGAAGACAGCGGCCTGATCATCGAAACCACCCGCTGGGTGTTCCGCCAGGCCTGCCGGCAGGCGCGCCAGTGGCGTGAGCAGGGTCACCGACTGCGGATCGCGGTGAACCTTTCGCCGCTGGATTTCCGTCAGGCCGATCTGGCCGGCAGTCTGCTCGCCATCCTCGCCGAGGAAGATACTCCGGCGGAACTGCTGGAGCTGGAGATCACCGAAAGCGCGCTGCTGGAGGCCGACGAGCATGTGCAGCAGACCCTGACACGCCTCAAGGCCGCCGGCCTGCCGCTGCTGCTCGACGACTTCGGCACCGGCTACGCCTCGCTGACCTACCTGCAGCGCTTCCCCTTCGACGGCATCAAGATCGACCGCGAATTCGTCGCCGGCCTGCCCGACAGCGAGCACTCGGTGGCGCTGGTGCGCGGCATCCTGACGATGGCTGCGCACCTGGGCCTGCATGTGGTCGCCGAGGGTGTGGAGAACGAGCGGCAGGCGGCGTTTCTGCGGCTGAACAACTGCCCGAGCCTGCAGGGCTACCACTACGCGCGCCCGCTCGCCGCGCGGGAGTGCCTGCTGGGCGGTGTCATCCCGCCGACGCCGGCGCTGTTATTGCCGCTGGACGGCTGAGCCGCAGCATGTGCAGCTGGCCTTGGCGCGACGGGCTGGCTACCCTGGCCGTTTTGGCCAAGGACCCTGCCCCATGTCGATCCTCGAGATTCTGCTGCTGGTCGCCGCCGGTTTCGCCGCCGGCGGGATGAACGCACTGGCAGGCGGCGGCACCTTCTTTTCCTTTCCGGCACTGCTGGCCATCGGCCTGCCGCCGGTGACCGCCAACGCCACCAATGCCGTGGCGCTCTGGCCCGCCAGCCTGGCCGGCGCCTGGGCAGCACGTGCGAGCCTGCGGCCGCTCGGCCGCTACCTGCTGCCGTTGCTGCTGGCCGGTCTGGCCGGCGGCCTGCTCGGCGGCTTGCTGCTGCTGGCCGGCGGCGATGACGTCTTCAGCCTGCTGATCCCCTGGCTGCTGCTCGCCGCCACCGCGCTGTTCGCCGCCAGTCCGCGACTCAGCCGCTGGCTGGCCGCGCGCCGCAAGGAAAGTGCCGTGCCACCGCATTCGCCGCTGTCGCTCGGCGCTCATGGTCTGGTGTCGATCTACGGCGGCTACTTCGGCGCCGGCATGGGCATCCTGCAGCTGGCGGCGTTCTCCATCGAGGGGCATGCGCTGGTGCGCGCCAACGCGCTGAAGAACCTGATCTCGGCGGTGATCTACAGCGTCGCCAGCCTGACCTTCATCTTCGCCGGGCGGGTCAGCTGGTTCGAACTGCTGATCCTGCTCGGCGGCGCGACGCTCGGCGGTCACGCCGGCGGGGCGCTGAGCCAGAAACTGCCGGCGAGCTGGCTGCGCGCGCTGGTGATCCTGGTCGGCAGCGGCATGACGCTTTACTACTTCTGGGCCATCTACCTCGCTTGAGTGGATACCGGCAAACGGGTGGCTGCGACAGGGCTTCTTTGCTAATGTCGCGCCCGTTTCCGACCCGCCGCCGACAGGTGCCCGCATGGCCCGCAAGAAAGCCGCCCTCGACTTCGAACAATCCCTCGCCGAACTGCAGCAACTGGTCGAACGCCTGGAAAGCGGCGAGCTGTCGCTGGAGGACTCGCTGACCTGCTTCGAACAGGGCATCGGCCTGACCCGCGACTGCCAGGCGGCGCTGAGCCAGGCCGAACAGAAGGTGCAGATCCTGCTCGAACGCGACGGCGCGCTGCAGGAAGCGCCCTTCGAGCCGGACGCCCAGGCATGATCATCGTCGACTACCAGAAAGACTGTCAGCAACGCGTCGACAGCTGTCTCGAAGCGCTCTTCGCCCCCCCGCGCCCGCAACTCGAACGCCTCTACCAGGCCATGCGCTACAGCGTGATGAACGGCGGCAAGCGCGTGCGCCCGCTGCTGGTGTACGCCGCCTGCGAAGCGCTGCGCGGCGACCGCGCGACGGCCGATGGCGCCGCCTGCGCGGTCGAGCTGATCCACGCCTACTCGCTGGTGCACGACGACCTGCCGGCGATGGACGACGACGACCTGCGTCGCGGCCAGCCGACCACCCACAAGGCCTTCGGCGAAGCCTGCGCGATTCTCGCCGGCGATGGCCTGCAGAGCCTGGCCTTCGAGGCGATGGCCGAGGAAAAGCACAATCCTGCCGATGCCGCATTGCGCCTGCGCATGTTCGCCGTGCTGGCGCGTGCCGCAGGTCCGGCCGGCATGGTCGGCGGGCAGGCCATCGACCTCGGTTCGGTCGGGCTGAAACTCGATCGCGCCGCGCTGGAGCTGATGCACCGGCACAAGACCGGCGCGCTGATCGAAGCCAGCGTGCAGCTCGGCGCACTGGCCAGCGGCCATGCCGACGCCGACAGCCTCGGCGCGCTGAGCCACTACGCCCGGTCGATTGGCCTGGCATTCCAGGTGCAGGACGACATCCTCGACGTCGAGAGCGACACCGCCACGCTCGGCAAACACCAGGGCGCCGATATCGCCCGCGACAAGCCGACCTACCCGGCGTTGCTCGGACTGGATGAGGCCAAGGCCTACGCCATCGAGCTGCGCGATCAGGCCCTGCATGCGCTGCGCCCCTTCGATATCGCCGCCGAACCGCTGCGCGAGCTGGCGCGTTTCATCGTCGAGCGCCGCAGCTGAAGCGTCCGGCCGCAGGCAGCGCGGCCGCGACGAAGCCCCACCGAGCGCGCGGCCGTTCTTATCGTCGCCCCCATCGGGTAAACTGCCGCTCTTTTTTCAACGACAAAACGATCCGCCTGATGCCCAAGACGTTCCATGAGATTCCTCGGGTGCGCCCTGCGACGCCCGTTCTTGACCGAGCGGCGACGCCCGAGCAGCTGCGCCGACTGGGCGAGGCGGAACTCGACGAGCTCGCCAACGAACTGCGCCAGGATCTGTTGTTCAGCGTCGGCCAGACAGGCGGCCACTTCGGCGCCGGCCTCGGCGTGATCGAGCTGACCATCGCGCTGCACTACGTCTTCGACACCCCTGACGACCGTCTGGTCTGGGATGTCGGCCATCAGGCCTACCCGCACAAGATCCTCACCGGGCGGCGCCAGCGTATGGGCACACTGCGCCAGAAGGACGGCCTGGCCGCCTTCCCGCGGCGCAGCGAGAGCGAATACGACACCTTCGGCGTCGGCCATTCCAGCACTTCGATCGGCGCCGCGCTGGGCATGGCCATCGCCGCCCGCCTCAAGGGTGAGAAGCGCAAGGCCATCGCGGTGATCGGCGACGGCGCGCTGACCGCCGGCATGGCCTTCGAGGCGCTCAACCACGCGCCGGAAGTCGGCGCCAACATGCTCGTCGTACTCAACGACAACGACATGTCGATCTCGCGCAACGTCGGCGGCATGTCCAACTACCTGGCCAAGATCCTCTCCAGTCGCACCTACGCGAGCATGCGCGAGGGCAGCAAGAAGGTGCTGTCGCGCCTGCCCGGCGCCTGGGAAATCGCCCGTCGCACCGAGGAGTACGCCAAGGGCATGCTGGTGCCCGGCACGCTGTTCGAGGAACTCGGCTGGAACTACATCGGCCCGATCGACGGCCACGACCTGCCGACGCTGATCGCCACCCTGCGCAACATGCGCGACCTCGATGGCCCACAGTTTCTCCACGTGGTCACCAAGAAAGGCAAGGGCTTCGCCCCGGCCGAGGCCGATCCGATCACCTGGCATGCGATCAGCAAGCTGGAGCCGGTCGGCGCGCCCGCCAAGCCGAAGCAACCTTCCGGGCCGAAGTACTCCAACGTGTTCGGCCAGTGGCTGTGCGACATGGCCGCCGCGGACCCGCGCCTGACCGGCATCACCCCAGCGATGAAGGAAGGCTCCGATCTGGTGGCCTTCAGCGAACGCTACCCGGATCGCTACTTCGACGTCGCCATCGCCGAACAGCACGCCGTGACGCTCGCCGCCGGCATGGCCTGCGAGGGCATGAAGCCAGTGGTGGCGATCTATTCGACGTTCCTCCAGCGCGCCTATGACCAGCTGATCCACGACGTCGCAGTGCAGAATCTCGACGTGCTGTTCGCCATCGACCGCGCCGGTCTGGTCGGCGAAGACGGGCCGACCCACGCCGGCAGCTTTGATCTGTCCTACCTGCGCTGCATCCCCGGCATGCTGATCATGACGCCGAGCGACGAGAACGAGATGCGCCGCATGCTCACCACCGGCTATCTGTTCGAGGGCCCGGCAGCGGTGCGCTACCCGCGCGGCAGCGGGCCGAACGCGACCATCGAGCCGGGCCTGGCGCCGCTGGAAATTGGCAAGGGCGTGGTGCGCCGTCAGGGCGAACGCGTCGCTCTGCTGGTATTTGGCGTGCAGCTGCCCGAGGCGCTGCAGGTCGGTGAAGCGCTGGACGCCACCGTGGTCGACATGCGCTTCGTCAAGCCGCTGGACGAGGCGCTGCTGCGCCAGCTGGCCGCCGAGCACGAGCTCTTGGTGACGGTTGAGGAGAACAGCATCATGGGCGGCGCTGGCAGTGCGGTTGCCGAATTCCTCGCGGCCGAGGCCATCGTCATGCCGCTGCTGCACCTCGGCCTGCCGGACAGCTACGTCGAACACGCCAAACCGAGCGAAATGCTCGCCGAATGCGGCCTGGATGCCGTCGGCATCGAAGCTGCCGTGCGCAAGCGCCTGGCAGCTCTCGGCGAAGCCTGACGGGCGTTGCGGTGGATGGACAAAGCGCCATCCACGCTGCATTCAGCCACGCAGCAGTAACTCGCCCTCGACCGGCACATAACGCGTCGCCGCGCGGATCAGCGACTGCGCCGTCAGCCCAGGCACGCCATAAGCAGTCGCTTCGCCGCCGCCGGCGCGCACGCGTTCGAGCAGCAGATCGAAATCGCCGTCACCGGAGGCCAGCACCACCTCGTCGACCCGCGCCGCGGCGTCCAGCACGTCGATGGTGATGCCCACGTCCCAGTCGCCCTTGGCCGAGCCGTCGCTGCGCTGGATGTAGGGCTTGAGTTTCACCGTGAAACCGAGGTTACGCAGGATCTGCTGGAACTGCTGCTGGCGCGCATCACCGCGGTCGATGGCGTAGGCATAAGCCTCGACGATACGGCCATGCCGGCTGACGTCGGCCCACAGCGCGGCGTAGTCGAAGTGGCAGCCATAGGCCTGGCGTACCGTGTAGTAGAGGTTCTGCACATCGGCGAACAGGGCGATCTTCTTCACGCGGCGACTCGTTGGGTACGGGGCCGCCAGTATGGACGGCTACATCGCACATGTCCTGCCCGCGGCGCATCGGCTACAGTGGCGCCCCGATTTGCTGCTCAGCCTTCGATGCGATGAACGTTCTAGCCATCCTGCGTGACGCCTGGTTCTTCTATACCCGCCACTTCGGCGCGATCGTGCGCCTGTGCCTGCCGCTGATCCTGCTCGAGAGCGGCGCGCGGCTGGCGGTGGACCATTGGCTGGGCAAGGATTCGCTGCCGGCGCAGGAGCTGCTGGTGGGCATGCTGTTCTATCCGCTCTACACCGGCGCACTGATCCTTTTTCTCGACGCCCGCAGCCGTGGCCATGCGCCCGGCCCGCGCGCCGTGCTGGCACGCGCGCTGCCGCTGTGGCCGGCGCTGGCGGTGCTCACCGGACTCGGTACGCTGCTGATCATGCTCGGCGCCTCGCTGTTCGTGCTGCCGGGCATCTGGGTGATGGTGAGGATCGCCTTCGCCGAATTCCTCCTGGTGCTGCGCGGGTTGTCGCCGCTGGCGGCGATCAAGGCGAGCTTCGCGCTCACCCGCGGACGCTTCCTGCTGGTGCTCGGCTGCGTGCTGAGCGTGCTGCTGCCGCTGTGGCTGATCGAGGCCTGGCTGGCCGGTGCGCTGGTCGGCGACGGTGCGGTCGAGCCGCTGCCGCGGCTGGCGCTCGATGCGCTGGTGGGCGTGCTGCAGCTGCTGCCGACCATCATGCTGTTCCGCTGCTTCATGCTCTGCAGCGATACGCCGGCGGGCGATCGCGGCCACATCTGACCGTTCGCCCGACGCCCCGGCAGCACCGCCGGGGCCTGCTAGGCTTGCTCCGTCACTCGCCATGTGAGCACCGCCATGACCGTAACCAACCCCAGCATCCTCTCGCACATCTCGCTCGGCACCGCGCAGTTCGACGCCGCGGTTGCGTTCTACGACCAGGTACTCGCCACGCTCGGCTGCAAGCGCATCCTCGAGCATCCCGGCGCGGTGGCCTGGGGCCGCGAATACCCGGAGTTCTGGATCCAGACACCGATCGACGGCGCCCCCGCCTCGGTGGGCAATGGCAGCCACGTCGGCTTCTTCGCTGCCGACCGGGCGACGGTGGATGCCTTCCATCGCGCCGCGCTCGCCGCCGGCGGCCGCGATGAAGGCGCCCCGGGGCCCCGCCAGGAGTATGGCGAACCCTATTACGGCTGCTTCGTACGCGACCTCGACGGCCACAAGATCGAGGCAGCCTACTGGGACGAGGCCCTGATGCACAGCCTCTACGGCACGCCGGCCTAGCGGTGAGGCCGGGCCATTCAGCGCGCGCGCGCGCCGAGCAGGCGCGGCAACAACAGGCTCTGGTACAGACGCGGGAAGCAACGCGCCAGCAGTTGCGCTCGCCAGTCGAGGTTGGATAGCACCAGCAGCTTGCGACGCCGGAGGGCGCCGCGGTAAATCGCCTCGGCCACATCCTGCGGCGACGCCACCCGCCCCAGGGTCAGCACCGGCTGCGGCGCAGTGGAGCCGTCGCCGACCAGCACGTTCTTGCGCAGATCGGTGGCGGTATAGCCCGGACACACCAGCATCACGTTGACGTCGCTGCCCTGCAGTTCACCGCGCAGGGTTTCGAACAGTCCATGCAGTGCGTGCTTGCTGGCGTTGTAGGCGGCGCGGTCCGGCACCGGGGCGTACTGCGACAGCGAACTGAGCACGATGATCTGCCCACCACGGGCGAGCAGGCTCGGCAGCGCCGCCTGGGTGCAATGCAGCGCGCCGTAGAAGTTCACCGCCATGACCCGCTGGAACACCGCCAGGCTGGTGTCCGCCACGCGGCTGCGATGGGTGATGCCGGCGTTGTTGACCAGCACGTCGATGCCGCCGTAGCGCTCGATGACCAGTGTGATCGCCTGCTGCACCGCCTCGCGGTCGCTGACATCGCAGCGCAGTCCCAGTGCCTGGGCATTGTGATGATCGGCCAGATGCTGCACCAGACTGTCGAGCGCGACCTGATCGAGATCGAAGATCACCAGCCGCGCACCCGCCTGCGCCATGCGCACCGCCAGCGCGCGACCGATGCCGGCGCAACCGCCGGTAATCAACACCACCTTGCGCTCGAACACTCTGCTGGTGAAAACCTTGCGCCGCATAGGCGTCTCCTCGATCCGGCTCGTGCGCCTTGAGCATAGGCGCCGCGGAAGCGGCTTTCCTGCGCCGCTGACATTCGGCGCATGGACAAACCCCGAAGGAGTGCGCATTCTGCCCCCCGCGACACACCACGGATGGCGTTTTTTCACCTTGAAAGTTTCTTTCCTGTTCATCGCCCTGTTGCTGGTCAGCCATTTCCCGGCGCATGCCGATGCGCTCGTGCAGCCGCGACTGATCGTCGGCTATGCCGAATTCGCCCCGGTGATCTACAGCGACGCCCAGCAGCGTGCCCGCGGGCCGATGGCTGATCTGACTCGCCGGGTCGCGCAGCGAGCCGGCTACCGTGCGCAGTTTCGCGCCTTACCCAGCGCTCGCCTGTACGCCGCGTTGCAGAACGGCAACATCGATCTGTGGGTCGGCACCCCGGGCAAACCCGAGCTGGCGGCGCATACGCTGGAAAGCCAGCAGACGCTCGGGCATGCGCAGCTCAATCTCTACTTCCGCCCAGACACGCCGGCGCCGCGCCTTCCCGAGGGGCTGACCGGGCAGGGGGTGATCGTCATCGGCGGCCACAGTTACTGGCCCGCCGTCACCCAGTTGCTGCACGATCCGGCGCTGAAGGTGCGCTTGCTGCGCACCAGCAACCACGAATCGGCCCTGCGGATGCTGCGTTACCGGCGCGCCGATTTCCTGCTCGACTACGGCCTGTCGGTAGACCTGATGCGCGAGCGGCTGCAGCTGGACGAACTGCCCTTCCTGCCGATCGGCGCTACACCGATCCACTTCATCGTCTCGCGCCATACCCGCGACAGCGCGGCGGTGCTCGCCGCCCTGGACAAGGCCTATGCCGAACTGCGCGACGCCGGTGAAGATGTCAGCGTGACCGGCGCGGCGAGTGCACCCGCTACTGCCCGCGTGGCTTTGCCCGCGCGGTAGGCTCGGCGATCAGCGGGTCGTCCGGCCAGTAGTGCTTGGGATAACGCCCCTTGAGGTCCTTCTTCACCTCGGCATAGGTGTTGGCCCAGAAACTCGCCAGGTCCTGCGTCACCTGCACCGGGCGCCGCGCCGGCGACAGCAGATGCAGTTTGACCGGCTGGCGGCCGCCGGCGATGCGCGGCGTCTCGGCCAGGCCGAACAGCTCCTGCAGACGCACTGCCAGCACCGGCGGCCGCTCGCTGTAGTCCAGGCGGATGCGCGAACCGGAGGGCACCGCAAGCGCCTGCGGTGCCTGCTCTTCCAGGCGCTGCGGCAACGGCCAGGGCAGCAGCGTGGCGAGCATGGCCGCGAGGTCGAGCTGGGCGAAGTGCGCCAACCGCGACACCTTGCCCAGATAGGGCAGCAGCCAGTCTTCCAGGCGTGCGAGCAGCGCGGCATCGCTGACGTCCGGCCATTCGCTGTCGCCGTCGCGATCCCGATCGAGCTGCCGCAGCAGGGCGATGCGCGCCTGCCACTGGCGCAGCTCGGGCGTCCACGGCAGCAATTCCAGGCCCTTGCGCCGCACCAGGCCGAGCAGCGCCCGCCCGCGTGCGTCGTCGTCCAGCTGCGGCAGCGGCTCACGGCCAAGCACCAGCTCACCGACGCGGCGCTGACGCTCGGCGCGCAGCACGCCCTCGCGCTCGTCCCACTCCAGCTCGTCGTGCAGGCTGACCTGCTCCGCAAGCACGTCGTCGAACAGCGCCGGGTCGAGCGCGACGGCACGGTAAATGCGCTCCTCGCGCCGGCCCTGATGGCTGCCGAGTTCGGCGATCACCAGCCAGGGTTCCTTCATCAGCGCATCGGGCTCGTCGAACTGCGCCGCGCGGCCGTTGGCCAGGCGATAGGCACCGCCGCCGTCACGGCGCTGGCGGGCAACACGGTCGGGGTAGGCGAACGCCAGCAGCGCGGCGATGGCATGCGCCTCGTCCAATCTGGCCGGCATCACCCCGCTGCCACGCAGCAGACCGCGGAACTGCCGGGCCAGCTGGCGCACGCGCTGCACGCTGGCGCCACGGCCGTCCTGCAGCTGATGCAGGCGCAGGGCAAGGTCGGCGCCGCCGCCACGCTGGGTATCGCGTTCGCTGAGCAGTGCGGCGATGTCCGCCGCCAGCGCCGCCTGTCCCAGCGCCTGGCCGCGCAACAGCAGATGCGCCAGCCGTGGATGTACCGGCAGTTCGGCCATCGCCTGGCCGTGGCCGGTCAATTGCCAGCTGCCTTGCGGACCGTGGCGCAACGCCCCGAGGCGCTCCAGCAGCGCCTGCGCCTGGGCGTAGGCGGCGGCCGGTGGCGCATCGAGCCAGACCAGTTCATCCGGCTCGGCGCCCCAGCGCGCCAGCTGCAGGGCGACGCCAGCCAGATCGGCCTGAAGGATTTCCGCCTCGCCATAGGCCGCCAGCTGGGCGTGCTGCTCCTCGGACCACAGCCGGTAGCAGACGCCGGGCTCCAGGCGACCGGCGCGTCCGGCGCGCTGGGTCGCCGAGGCGCGCGCGATGCGCCGCGTCTCCAGGCGCGTCATGCCGCTGCCGGGGTCGAAGCGCGGCACCCGCGCCAGACCGGCGTCCACCACCACGCGCACGCCCTCGATGGTCAGGCTGGTCTCGGCGATATTGGTCGCCAGCACCACCTTGCGCTTGCCGGTCGGCGCCGGCTCGATCGCCGCGCGCTGGGCGGCCAGCTCCAGCTCGCCGTGCAGCGGGCAGAGCAGCACGTCGCCGCGCTCGCCCAGTTGCTCGGCCAGCGCCTCGTTGACGCGGCGAATCTCCGCCTGGCCGGGGAGGAACACCAGCAGGCTGCCATGCTGCTCCTCCAGCGCTTGCAACACGGTCTGCACCACCCGCGCCTCGATGCGTTCGCCGGCCTGGTATGGTCGCCCCCAGCGCAACGTCACCGGATGCATGCGCCCCTCGCTGCGCACCACCGGCGCCTCGGCGAGCAGACTGGAAAGCCGCGCGCCCTCCAGCGTGGCCGACATCAGCAGCAACTTGAGCGGCTCGTCGCGCAGCAGCACCCGCGCATTGAGCGTCAGCGCCAGCGCCAGATCGGCGTCCAGGCTGCGCTCGTGAAACTCGTCGAAGATCACCAGGCCGACGCCTTCCAGCGCCGGATCGTCCTGCAGGCGCCGCGCGAGAATGCCCTCGGTGACCACCTCGATGCGCGTTTGCGGCCCGACCTTGCTGTCCAGGCGGATGCGATAGCCAACGGTTTCGCCAACCCGCTCGCCCAGCTCGCTGGCCAGCCGCTCGGCTGCCGCGCGCGCGGCCAGACGCCGCGGTTCGAGCATGATGAGCTTCTGTCCGGCCAGCCACGGCTCGTCGAGCAGCGCCAGCGGCACACGGGTGGTCTTGCCGGCGCCCGGCGGTGCTTCGAGCACCGCTTCGTCGCGCTGTAGCAGGGCCTGGCGCAGCGCGGGCAGCGCTTCGTCGATGGGTAGCGGGGTCATGGGCGGCTCCATTCAAGGCGCACGATTGTAAGAGCAAACGGGCACGCACCGAACGGCTGCACGTAAGCGGCATTGCCGGGCACTCATCCTCGCGAACAGCGATGCCCGCGCGGCGGTCCGATATCAGGAAAACATCACGCAGCCCTTGTATAGTTGCGCCACTTTCTGCGGAGGTCCCCATGCGTACTCGTTCCCGCGTCATCGGCGGCCTGCTGGCCGTCTCCCTGCTGACCCAGCTGGCCGCCTGCGGCACGCTGTTCTATCCGGACCGTCGCGGCCAGATCGAGGGTCGCATCGACCCGGCGATTGCCGCACTGAACGCCATCGGCCTGCTGTTCTATGTGATCCCCGGGCTGATCGCCTTCGGCATCGATTTCGCCACCGGCGCCATCTACCTGCCCGAAGGCCAGTATTCGGTCGCGCCGAACAAGCTGCAGGATGCCCTCGGCGCTGACGGGCAGGTCGACCCGACGCGCCTCAAGGCCATCCTCGAACAGGAAATCGGCCGCAGCCTGCCGCTGGATGATCCGCGCCTGATCGAGCAGCACGGCAGCCACGAACAGCTCGCCACCTACGGCCTGCGGACTGCGGCCTGATGGCAGCGGGCAGCCGTAACATCAGCGCCGAGCACGCTCGCCTGCTGCGCCGCGCCACCGGCGCCGCGCTGGCGGTGGCGCTGTTTTTGGCCGTGAGCAAAGCGGTGGCCTGGTGGTTGAGCGGTTCGGTGAGCCTGCTGGCGGGGCTGACCGACTCGCTGCTCGACGGCGCCGCCTCGCTGCTCAACCTGCTGGCGGTGCACTACTCGCTGCGTCCGGCCGACGACGATCACCGTTACGGCCACGGCAAGGCGGAGGCACTCGCCGGGCTCGGGCAGGCGGCGTTCATCGGCGTCAGTGCGCTGCTGGTTGGCGCCCAGGGCGTCGACCGCCTGCTGCATCCGCAACCGTTGGGCGCGCCGCTGCTGGGTATCGTGGTGATCGTCGTTTCGCTGGTGCTGACCGTGGCGCTGCTGGCCTATCAGCGGCATGTGGTGCGCGTCACCGGCTCGACAGCGATCCGCGCCGACTCGCTGCATTACCGTTCGGACCTGCTGCTCAACAGCAGCATCCTGCTGGCGCTGGTGCTGGCCAGCTACGGCTGGGAGCAGCTGGACGCCCTCTTCGGCATCGCCATTGCGTTCTACATCCTGTGGAGCGCGGCGAGCATCCTGCGCGAGGCCGGTGCGGTGCTGATGGACACCGAGGTATCCCCGGAGATCAGCGAAGACATGCACCGGCTGGTCTGCAGCGTGCCCGGCGTGCTCGGCTGCCACGACCTGCGCACGCGGGTTTCCGGCACGCGCTGGTTCGTCCAGTTGCATCTGGAGCTGCCCGGCGAGCTGTCGCTGTCGCGCGCGCATGCGCTGTGCGACGAGGTCGAGGCGATCATTCACCAACGCTACCCGCGCGCCGAAGTGCTGGTGCACGCCGATCCCCAGGAAGTGGTGAAGCCCGAGGCACGTTAGCGGGCAAAAAAAAGACCACGCCGAAGCGTGGTCTCTGATCATCTGGCGGGCCGATGGTAACGGCATCTTCATCCAGCGCCTTGTGGGCGGTGGGGTCCCGGACCGCTACGCAGGGTAAGCGCAGCGGGGATGCACCAGCCGGTTGACCGGTACCGTTACTGCCGGGAGCGGAAGTTGTGATCAGGTTACGCGCCCTGCGGCGAAAGATGTTTGCGAAGATTGCTCAAATAAGCCCCTCTTGCGCAACGAACTGCAACTGGATCATCCTTTGGCGCAATATCACAGTTGGCGACAGCAAAAATGAGCAAACTCGATCGTTACGACCTGCGCATCCTCGCCGAGCTGCAGCACGACGCGCGCATCTCCAACCAAGAGCTGGCCGAACGCATCGGCCTGTCGCCCTCGCCCTGTTCACGGCGGGTCAAGCAGCTCGAGGACGACGGCTACATCGCCCGCCAGGTCGCCCTGCTCGACCGCAAGAAGCTCGGTCTGACGCTCACCGCCTACGTGCTGATCGGCATGGATCGGCACACCCCGGAACGCTTCGAGCACTTCGAGGGCGTGATCGGCAAGTGCCCGCAGGTGCTCGAATGCAGCCTGGTCACCGGGATGGATGCCGACTACCAGCTCAAGGTGGTGGTGCCGGACATGGAGCATTACCAGCAATTCCTGCTCGGCACGCTGACACGCATTGAAGGTGTGTCGAGCGTGCGTTCGAGCTTCGTGCTGCGCCAGGTGGCCTCTAGCACCGAACTGCCGCTGGAGCACCTGCGCGGCTGAGACACCGCTCACGAACCCGCGCCCCACCGGCCGAGGTGATTGCGTATAATCCGCGCCGCCTTGCTATGCCCCGCACGCAATCCAATAAGAGCCCCGCTCGACAACTATCCGCCTGCCGCTGTCATAGCTCTCGTCGTCTGTTTTCAGACCTAGTCATGCGGAGGATTCGATGGATCCAGCTGTTTTCGAAGAATGGATGATGATCATCCTGGTCGGTGGCCTGGTGGCCTTCATGGCCTTCATCGTCTGGGATCTCGCCAAAAAGTCGAAGGCCGGACGCTACGGCACGCTGGTGCTGTTCGGCGCGCTCGGGCTGGGCGTACTCGGTTTCGTCATCAAGACCCTGGTGATCGGTAGCCTCGAAGGCATCTGATCGCCCTCCCCATCCGAACCTGCGGCCGCGTCATGCCGATGCGGTCCGGGTCGCTATTTGCCAAGGAAAAGCCATGAAACCCACTGATCGGGTTATGCAGAGCTATGGTCGCTGCTGCGCCAGCGCAAGCTTCTTCGACGACTTCTACGTCAACTTCCTCGCCAGCTCGCCGATGGTGCGCGAAAAGTTCGTGCAGACCGACATGGCCGCGCAGAAGCATCTGCTGCGTGCCGGCATCCTCAATCTGGTGCTGTTCGCCCGCGGCATGCCGGACACCAAGCTCAAGGCGCTCGGCCAGAGCCATTCGCGCAGCGGCTTCGACATTCGCCCCGAGCTGTACGATCTCTGGCTGGCGGCGCTGCTGCGCACGGTCGGCGAGCACGACGAGGCGGCTGGCAAGGAAGACCTGCAAGCCTGGCGCGAGGTGCTGGGCAAGGGCATCGACGTGATCAAGTCCTACTACTGACGCCGCAGCCGGTGCGCTACAGCCGCGCCGGCACTTCCCGCCATTCGCCGGGCTGCAGCCCATCGAGCGACCACGGTCCGATGCGCACGCGCACCAGCCGCAACGTCGGCAGCCCGACCGCCGCCGTCATGCGCCGCACCTGACGGTTGCGCCCCTCGCGGATCACCAGTTCCAGCCAGGCGGTCGGCACGCTCTTGCGAAAGCGCACCGGCGGGTTGCGTGGCCACAGCTCGGGTTCATCCAGCTGCCGTGCCTCGGCCGGCAACGTCAGGCCATCGTTCAGCTCGACGCCCCTGCGCAAGCGTTCCAGCTGCTCTTCGCTGACCTCTCCCTCTACCTGCACCCAGTAGGTCTTGGGCAGCTTGTGCCTGGGATCGGCAATGCGCGCCTGCAGGCGGCCGTCGTTGGTCAGCAGCAGCAGGCCCTCGCTGTCGCGATCGAGGCGCCCGGCGGGATAGACGCCGGGCACGTCGACGAAATCCTTCAGCGTGGCACGCCCATCGGCATCGGCGAACTGGGTCAGCACGTCGAATGGCTTGTTCAGCAGCAGCAGGCGCGGCTCGGCCGGCGGCGCCTTGGCGACACGGCGCGGCGCGGCGGGTCGGGCAGCGCGCGCCGGCGAATGGGGCGCACGGGGACGCGGGGGACGAGGCATGACGATTCGGTCCGATAGGGGCCGGCCATGCTAGAAGTCGCTGCCCGCGGCTGCAAGCGGCCCGCAGTGCGAAGCCACACGCCGGACGCATGAACGAGCGTGTGCAGGGCGTGACCGCCATCTAGCATTGCTGAAGAGGTGCGCGGGAGACGCCTGATCAGTGTCAATGCCGCAGCGCACGGCCAGGCGGAACATCGTCACCGGCTCAATCCACATCAGGATCTAACGCATGCACGAAGCGCCCGGCTTTCACGAGCCACCCGAGAATGCCAAGCCGCTGGTCTGGCTGTCCTGGCTGCTGGGCGCGGCGCTGCTGGGCGCGCTGGTACTCGGCGTCTTGCAGCTGTCGGATGCCAGCCATTTCGCGGCGATTTTTCGTCAGGCCGAGCCCGGCTGGCTGCTCGTCGCTATTGCCCTGCAGTGTGCGACCTACCTGGCCCAGGGTCTGCTGTACCGCATGGTCCTCAGCGCCGCCGGCGCCGCGCTGCCGCTGTGGGACGCCACCAAGCTCAGCCTGAGCAAGCTGTTCATCGACCAGGCGCTGCCATCGTCCGGTTTCAGCGGCGCGGTAGCAGTGGGCGCGCTGCTGCAGCGCCGCGGCATCGGCCTGTCACAGGTTTCCAGCTGCTTCATCATCAGCCTTTCGGGCTACTTCGCCGCTTATCTGCTGGCCCTGGCCGCCGCGCTTGTCATTGCGATCGGCAATGGTCATGGGAGCCTGGCCGTGATCTCGACCAGCATCGTGTTCATGCTGTTCTGCTGCCTGATGGCCGTCGCCGCGCCGCTGATGGCCGGATTGCCGCAGAGCCGCCTGGTCGGACGTCTGCAACGGGTGCGCTGGATGCAGCGATTGCTGGCGATGGTGTTTGCCGCGCAGCCGCGCCTGACCCGTGACCCGCGCCTGTTGTTGAAGGCAAGCGGCTACTCGCTGGCCATCGTGCTGTTCGATGCCCTGACCCTGTGGGCGCTGCTGCACGCAGTGGGGCACAGTGCGCCGTTCGCCGGCATCTTCGCCAGCTTCATGCTGGCTAGCGTGCTGCGTAGCGTCGGCATCGTGCCGGGCGGCCTCGGCGCGTTCGAGGCCGCGGCAGTGGCCACTCTCAGCTGGGTCGGCGTGCCGCTGGCGGCGGGGCTGTCGGCAACCTTGCTGTTTCGCGTGCTGAGCTTCTGGCTGCCGATGCTGCCCGGCCTCTGGCTCACCCGCCACGCACTGCACGGCGGCCCGATCGATGCTGCCGAGGCGGCGGCGACGGATTACTGGAGCGTGCCACTGGAGACGCTGTACACCGGGCTGCAGAGCGGCCCCGACGGACTCGTCGGCGCGGCGGCGACGATGCGCCAGCCATCCGTGCGGCGCGCGTACCGGCCGAGCCTGGCGCGGCAGATCGGCGCCTCGCTGGTGCGCCAGCTGTCCAGTCCGCTGGTGCTGATCCTGCTGATCGGCGCGCTGGTGGCGCTGGCGGCGCACGACTGGCTGGACGCGCTGATCGTGCTGAGCATCGTGCTGGCCAGTGCGCTGGTCGGCAGCCTGCACGAAATCCGCTCGAACCGGGCGATCGAGCGTCTGCGCAAGCAGGTGGCCAGTCGCGCCGACGTCTGGCGCGACGGCCGCCTGCAGAACCTGCCAGCCAGCGAAGTCGTCCCCGGCGACATCGTCGAACTTTCCGCCGGCAGCCTGATTCCCACCGATGGCCGGCTGGTCGAGGCGCGCGACTGCTACGTCAATCAGGCGCTGCTGACCGGCGAAACCTTTCCGGTCCACAAACAGGCCGGTCAGGTGGAGGCCGCCGCCGGCCTCGCGCAGCGAGACAACTGCCTGTTCCGCGGCACCTCGCTGCGCAGCGGCACGGCACGCCTGCTGGCGGTGAACTGCGGCATGCACACCGAGCTGGGACATATCGAGCGCTCGCTGGTGCTGCGCCCGCCGGAAACCGAGTTCGAGCGCGGCCTGCGCCATTTCGGCGCGCTGCTGTTGCGGGTCATGCTGGTGATGATCACCGCGGTGCTCGGCCTCAACCTGTTCCTCGACCGCCCGCCGCTGGACACGCTGATGTTCGCCATCGCGCTGGCCGTCGGGCTGTCGCCCGAGCTGCTGCCGGCGATTCTCAGCGCGACCCTCTCGGCCGGCGCCCGGCGGATGGCCGCGCGCGGGGTGATCGTGCGCCACCTCAATGCGATCGAGAACCTCGGCGCGATGGACACCCTGTGCACCGACAAGACCGGCACCCTGACCCGCGGCGTGGTGGCGCTCGACGGCGCGGTCGACGCCGACGGCCAGGCCAGCGCTGCGGTGCTGCGCCTGGCCTGGCTCAACGCCGCGCTGCAGACCGGGTTGCGCAATCCGCTGGACGAGGCGATCTGCGAACATGCCCGCGGCCTGCCACAGGCGCCGGCCGCTGCCGAAAAGCTCGACGAGGTGCCCTATGACTTCACCCGCAAGCGCTTGAGCGTGCTGGTGCGCGAGGCCGGGCAGGCCGCGCCCCGGCTGATCTGCAAGGGCGCGCTGGAAACCATTCTGCAGGCATCGCAGTCCGTGCAGCAGGGCGATGCCGTGCTGCCGCTGAGCGCGCCGCTGCGCGCAGCGCTTGGCGAACGCTTCGCCACCTGGAGCGCAGCCGGCTACCGCGTGCTGGGTATCGCCTACCGCTGGCTCGAGCAGCCGAACTGCAGCGCCGATGACGAACAGGGCCTGACCTTCGCCGGCTTCCTGTTGTTCTTCGATCCGCCCGAGCCAGGCGTGCGCGAAGAGCTGGACGCACTGCGCGAGCTGGGCGTGGCGGTGAAGATCATCAGCGGCGACAACCGCCTGATCGCGCGGCAGGTCGCCGAGAGCGTCGGCATCCCGGTCGAACGCGTCATCACCGGCAGCGAGCTGGGGCAGATGCGCGACGAGGCGCTGATCAACCTGGCGCCGCGCATCAGCTTGTTCGCCGAGGTCGATCCCAACCAGAAGGAGCGCATCATCCGTGCGCTGCAGAAGACCGGCCATGTGGTGGGCTTTCTTGGCGACGGGATCAACGACGCGCCGGCGCTGCATGCGGCGGATATCGGCATTTCCGTGGACACCGCGGTGGATGTGGCCAAGGAGGCCGCCGACTTCGTGCTGCTGCGCCACGAACTGGCGCTGGTCCGCCAGGGCATCGACGAAGGCCGGCGCACCTTCGCCAACACGCTCAAGTACATCTACCTGACCACCAGCGCCAACTTCGGCAACATGATCAGCATGGCTGTGGCGTCGTTCTTCCTGCCGTTCCTGCCGCTGCTGGCCAAGCAGATCCTGCTGAACAATTTCCTCTCCGACATCCCGGCCATCGGCATCGCCGGCGACCGTGTCGATGCCGACTGGTCGCGCACGCCGCACCGCTGGGACATCGGCGAGGTGAGGCGCTTCATGATCCTGTTCGGGCTGATCAGCTCGGCCTTCGATCTGCTGACCTTCGGCCTGCTGCTGTATCTGGTGGGCGAGCAGCCGGAGCTGTTTCGCAGCGGCTGGTTCGTCGAGTCGCTGATCACCGAGCTGGTGATCATCTTCGTCGTGCGCACGCACAAACCGTTCTACCGCAGCCGCCCGGGCCGCTTCCTGCTGGCCAGCTCGCTGCTCATCGCGCTGCTGACCGTGCTGCTGCCCTATACGCCGGTGGGCGGCTGGTTCGCCCTGCAACCGCTGCCGGCCACGGTGCTTATCGCGGTGCTGCTGATCACGCTGCTTTACGCGGCCTGTTCGGAATGGGCCAAGCAGCGCTTCTTCGCCCGGCTCAGCGGCTCCAGACAGCCGTGACGCCCCGTGCCTGGAGCGCCGTTCGCGCCGCGCGGACGGCCGCGCCTTTTTTCCGCAGCGCAGCGCAGCGTGTCGCCATCGCTCAACCAATTGTCTGAGAGACTGGTCAATGTGTTCTCCGGCCCATTTCCCAAGGACTGCAACGTGCTGATACGCGACGCCCGTGAAACCGATCTGGAAGGCATCCTCTTCATCTACAACGACGCCGTGCTGAACAGCACGGCGATCTGGAACGACACGCCGGTCGATCTGGCCAACCGCCAGGCCTGGTTCGCCGAGCGAGAGGCACAGGGGCATCCGGTGCTGGTGGCGCTGGACGATGCCCAGCAGGTGGTCGGGTATGCCAGCTACGGCCCGTGGCGGCCGCACGAGGGGTTTCGCCACACCGTCGAGCATTCGGTCTACGTGCGCGATGGCCAGCGCGGTGGCGGCATCGGTCGCGGCTTGATGCGCGAGCTGATCGAACGCGCCCGCCGCGCCGGGCAGCACGTGATGGTCGGCGCCATCGAAAGCGAGAATCGCGCCTCGGTGCACATGCACCAGCAGCTGGGGTTCATCCATGTCGGGCAGATGCGCCAGGTCGGCTGTAAGTTCGGCCGCTGGCTGGACCTGACGCTCATGCAACTGATCCTCGATACGGCACGCCGCGCGCCGTGACCACGTGCCGCTCGATCAGCGCAGCTGACTGTCCTTGCTGCCTCGACGGTTGTAGCCGCTGAAGGCGGCTTCCTGCTTGTCCGCCTCGGCCTGGCAGGCAATGCACAGACGCACGCCGGGCACGGCCTGGCGGCGTGCCTCGGGTATCGCCACGCCGCATTCCTCACAGTGTTTCAGGCTTTCGCCACGCGCCAGTTTGCTGCGTGCACGCTGCACCGCGTCCTCGATGGTGCTGTCGATCTGCTCCTGGACGGCGCCGTCGCCGGCCCAACCTGTTGCCATGATCACCTCCCGCAGCGCGCGGTTGCTGCTCTGAGTTTTGACGCCCGCCCGGCGACGGTGCTCATCACCGGCACGACCGCCGGTCGATGACTGCCGCGCGGCCGACGGATGGTGCCGCCGCCGCGTCGCCAGCGCCTATCCTGCGCCGGTTGCAAAATCTGCGTCAAAGCCCATGTACCGCTTCACTCCACTCCTCACCGGCCTGCTGCTGATGACGGGCTGCGCCGGTCAGCCAGGCACGCTCGAGCGCGACCTTGGCGCGTTCGATCTCAGGCTCGGCACCGAACCCGCGCGCAGCATGGCCCAGGGCCTGGTGCAGCCGGGCGCGAGCGGCGCGTTCCACGGCGGCCTCGACCTCAGCCACGCCAGCGGCCTGTATGTCGGCCAGTGGACGCCGAGCGTCGGCCTCAGCGAGGGCCGCCAGCTGGAGGTCAATTCCTACCTCGGCTATCTGCAGCACGCGGTGGACGGCCAGCTCGGCTACGAAGTCGGCCTGATGCGCTACAGCTTCCCCGAGAGCGACGACTGGGGGCGTCTGCAGTATTACGGCGGCCTCACGCTGGGCAGCCGCAGCCTCGGCGCGGCGCTGAACAGCACGGCCGAGCGCCGCGACAGCACGCTGTATCTCGATCTGGGCCGGGTGACGCCATTCGGTGTCGGGGTGCGCCTGAGCTACTCCAGCCATGCGCTGGCCACGCCACGCCGGTTCGCCGACGGTAGCGTCAGCCTGTTCAGCGACTGGTCGCTCAACCTGTCGCGACCCTGGCTCGGCCTGCAGTTCGATCTCTCCTACAGCGATTCGAATCTGGAGCGCACCGAGTGTGGCGCCTATTCCGGGCGCAACCCGCGCTGCGACGGCCTGCTGACCCTGCGCGCCGAGCGCCGGCTGTTCTGAGCGCGGCTCATTCCTTGACCTGCATGTACTCCTCGGCCCAGACCACGTATTCGTCGGCGGTCGAGTACTTGACCGACAGCTGCGAGGCGTTGAGGTCCAGCGCATCGATCTGACGCTGCTCGCGCAGGCAGTCGTAGGTGGCCTTGATCGCGGCGAAGTAGGCGGCGTGGCCGTTGACCACGATGCGCACGCCGAGCGCGGCCAGGCGCGCGTTGTCACGCAGGTTGGGGTTGCCGTAGGTGACCAGCATCAACGGCCGGGTCAACTGGCTGGCGATGCTTTGCAGGTGGTCGAAGTCCTCGATGCCGACCAGACAGATCGCGTCGGCGCCGGCCTTCTCGTAGGCCTGGGCACGGGCGATCACTTCCTCGAAACCGATCACGCCGGCGTTGGTGCGCGCGATGATCGCCATCTGCGGATCGACCCGCGCCTCCAGCGCCGCGCGGATCTTGCCGACCGCCTCGAACATGCCGATCAGGTCGGTAGACTTGCGGCCGAATTTAGCCGGCAGCAGGGTGTCCTCGATGGTCAGCGCAGAGATGCCGGCACGCTCCAGCTCGGTCACCGTGCGCATGACGTTGAGCGCGTTGCCGTAGCCATGGTCGGCGTCGGCCAGCACCGGCAACTGGGCGACCCGGCAGATGCGCGTGGCCTGCTCGACGAACTCGCTGAGGGTGATGAGGTTGAAGTCCGGAGCCGCCAGCACCTGCAGCGAAGCCACCGAGCCACCGAGGATGCCCACCTCGAAGCCGAGGTCGGCGGCGATACGCGCCGACATCGGATCGAATACCGAGGCGGTGTGGAAGCAGCGGTCAGCCGCGAGCAGCTGGCGGAAGTTCTTGCGCAGATCGTGGTGCGAGATTCGTAGCATTGTTGGTCACCTGGTCAAACAGCACGCAAAGGGGTCGGATTGCCCCTGTCGAAACACCTTGTTGGAAGCTGTCCGCGGGGTCAAACGACACATTCGCTGAACCCTGCGGAAAAACCGCTCAGGCTGGTACCCGCCGCCGTTGTACATAGGCCATGCCCAGCCCGCTGGCGATGATGATCGCCATGCCCAGCAGCGCGCCGCCGTCCGGTGCATGGCCGAAGGCGAAGAAGCCGACGATGCCGGCGAAGACGATCTGCCCGTAGGTGAACGGCGCCAGCATCGCGGCGCTGGCGTAGCGGAACGCCTGCGTCAACAACAGGTGGCCGAGCATCGCCATGCCACCGAGCGCGGCCATCAGCGCGGCGTCGTGCACGGTCGGCGTGCGCCAGTTGAACAGCGCCAGCCCGCTCAGCACCACGCAACCAACCAGGCTGGTGAGGTAGTTGCTGGTGACCGGGTGCTCCGTGCCGGCGAGGCGACGGGTCACCAGCTGGTAGAGCGTGAACGACAGCGCGGCGCCGAGCGGCAGCAGCGCGGCCGGCGTAAACAGCGCCGAGCCCGGTCGCACGATGATCAGCACGCCGAGCAGGCCGAAGCCGACGGCGATCCACTGGCTGCGGCCGATCCGCTCGCCGAGCAGCGCCGAAGCGATGGTGACCAGCACCGGCGTGAGGAAGATCACTGCGGTGGCCTCGGCCAGCGGGATGTAGTGCAGGCCGTTGATGAACAGCAGGCTTACACCGACCAGGCTCAGCCCGCGCAGCAACTGCGCCCCGGGCCGCCGGGTGCGCAGCACGCGCGGCCCCATGCGCGGCACGAACAGCAGCGTCATCAGCACGGTCTGCGCGATGTAGCGCGCCCAGATCACCAGAAACACCGGGTACAGCCCGGACAGGTGCTTGGCCAGGCCGTCATGGCTGGCCAGCAGCAGGCCCGAGAGCAGAATCAGCAGAACCCCGTAGAGCGGGTGACGACCATCGTTCAAGGCAACTTCCGAGCACCTGTTAGCAGGCTAAGCATTATGCCTGCCTCGGCCTCCGCGCGCAGGCGGAATTCGACCGGCGCGCCGCTGGCGGTCGCTTGGCGGCCGAAACGCCGGACTTTTGCGTTATGCTCGCGGCCTTTTGCCGGGCCGCACGGCGTTTCGCGGTGTTTGAGCGTAGTCGAGATGTATCAGTTGAGAGCGATGCAGGAGCGCGATATCCCTGCCGTCCTGGCGATCCAGGAAGAGTCCTATGCCGCCGCGGTGCTGGAAGACGAGGCGGTGATCCGTTCGCGGCTGGCGGCCTGCCCGGAGCTGGCCTGGGTTGCCGAAGACGCCGAGGGCGTGTGCGCCTACCTGTTCGCCTACCAGTCGCGACTGGGCAGAATCACCCCGCTGGACGGTGAGTTCGAGCCGCACGCCGAGGCCGACTGTCTGTATCTGCACGACCTCGCCGTGGCGCGCCGCGCCGGCGGCCGCGGCATCGGCCCGGCGCTGGTGCGGCGCAACCTGCAGCAGGCGCACGCCGCCCGGCTGCGCTACTCGGCGCTGGTCTCGGTACAGGACTCCGCCGAATTCTGGTCGCGTCAGGGCTATCGCGCCCACGATGGGCTGGAGCCGCAGCAGGCCGACAACCTCGCCAGCTACCCGATTCCGGCGCTGTACATGGTGCGCAACCTGCACCCTTGAGCGGCGTCAGGCGCTGGCGCCGCGCAGCGCCAGGCTGAGCCGGTCGACCACCTCGGCCCAGTCGGCATCCTCGAGCAGTTCGTCACGCAGAAACGCCGCCTGGGCCGGGTTCCAGAACGGCGCGTCGGCCAGGCGCATGCCCTCCGGCAATGGCGCGTGCGTGTCGATGAAGCGGCGGATCGAGGCATCGTCATGGGGCAAGCCCAACTGCTCGAACAGGTTGTGGAAGGCGTGGATCGACTGTTCCATGTGAACCTCCGATGGCTGAAGCAGGAATGCGACGATCTTGAGTATCGTCCATTCCCGCCTCTGCGCACGGCTCAGCGGAACGGCGGCTCGTCGAAGCTGCGCAACTTGCGCGAATGCAGCGAGTGCTGCTGGCTGCGCAGCAGGTCCAGCGCGGTGATGCCGATCTTCAGGTGCTGGGTCACGGCACGCTCGTAGAACGCGTTGGCCGAACCGGGCAGTTTGATCTCGCTGTGCAGCGGCTTGTCCGACACGCAGAGCAAGGTGCCGTAGGGCACCCGCAGGCGATAGCCCTGGGCGGCGATGGTACCGCTTTCCATGTCCACCGCCACCGCGCGCGACAGGTTGATCAGCGGCCGTTCCTGCGCCCAGCGCAGCTCCCAGTTGCGGTCGTCGTAAGTCAGCACGGTGCCGGTACGCAGGCGTTTCTTCAGCGCATCGCCCTTTTCGCCGGTGACCTGCGCCGCAGCTTCCTGCAGTGCCTGCTGCACCTCGGCCAACGCCGGCAACGGAATGTGCGGCGGCAACACGCGGTCGAGGATGCCGTCGCGGCGCATGTAGGCGTGCGCCAGCACGTAGTCGCCAATGGACTGCGACTGCCGCAGCCCGCCGCAGTGGCCGATCATCAGCCAGCAGTGCGGACGCAGCACGGCCAGGTGATCGGTGATGTTCTTGGCGTTGGACGGGCCGACGCCGATATTGATCAGGGTGACGCCGTGACCGTCCTTGGCGATCAGGTGGTAGGCCGGCATCTGGTAGCGGTGCCACAGCACGCCGCCAATGATCGCCTGCGCCTCGCCCTCCTCCATGCCGCGCTCGATGACGACGTTGCCCGGCAAGACCATGCGCATGAAGCGGGTGTCGTCGCGCAGCATGTCGAGACCGTGGCGGATGAACTGGTCGACGTAGCGGTGATAGTTGGTCAGCAAGATCCACGGTTGCACGTGGCGCCAGTCGCTGCCGGTGTAGTGCACCAGCCGACGCAGGGAGAAATCCACCCGCGCGCCGTCGAACAGCGCCAGCGGATACGGATCGGCATGCTCCCAGTCGTAGAGACCGTCGGCGATGTCGTCGGTCGCCGCCGACAGATCGGTGCTGGGAAACACCCGCGCCAGCTCGGCCGCAGTCACGCCGCTGCCGGCCAGCTCGTCGCCCTGTTCGATGACGTACGGATAGGGAATGTTGCGCTCGCTGATGCCAACCTCGATCTTGACGTTGAAGTCGTGCATCAACGGCCGCAGCTGGTCGAGCAGGTAGGCGCGGAATGCCGCTGGATGGGTCACGGTGACGCTGTAGACGCCGGGCGCCTGCACCTTGGCGTAGGCGCGGGTGGAAGCCGGGACCTCGCCGTGGCATTCGTAGGTCAGACGCAGTTCCGGGTAGCGGAACAGATCGCGCTCCTCCGCGCTGGGCTCGGTGCGGTCGGCGACGTAACGCTTGAGTGCCCGGTTGAGCGCAGCCGTGGCGCGCTGGTGAAGCTCGGCCAGGTGATCGACCGCAGCCTCGGCAGAGCTGGCGACGGTGAAACGCTGGGTATCGGGAGTCATGCGGTAAGGTCCTGTCTGTGCGAATGGCGGTATCTTGGCCGGAATCCTTTACGAATGTACATGCCGCACGACCGCCACGGCGCCTGCGCGCAGGCATAAAAAAACCGACGCCGGCTGCCCGGCATCGGTTTCTTCGGAGGGTTCCGACGGCGCTCGAAAAGTCGGGCGGCCGGTCCCGTCACTCAGCTGACAATTACTTGTTCAGCTTCATGGTGCCGTGCTCGGCCAGGTGGGTGTGCCAGGAGAACGCCTTCTCCAGCACGTGCGGGGTATGACCGCCGCGCACCTTGGCCTCTTCCAGATAGTCCAGCGCCTGCTGCTTGTAATCGGGGTGCATGCAGTTAGCGATGATGCGCTGGGCCGCCTCGGTCGGTGCCAGGCCACGCAGATCGGCATAACCCTGCTCGGTGATGATCACATCGACGTCGTGGTTGGTGTGGTCGACATGAGTCACGAACGGCACGACCGACGAGACGTTGCCGTTCTTCGCGGTGGAGGCAGTCACGAAGATGGTGATGCGTGCGTTACGGGCGAAGTCACCCGAGCCGCCGATGCCGTTCATCATGTGGGTGCCGCTGACGTGGGTGGAGTTCACGTTGCCGTAAATGTCCACTTCCAGCGCGGTGTTGAAGGAGATGATGCCCAGGCGACGGATGACTTCCGGGTGGTTGGAGATCTCCTGCGGACGGAACACCACCTTGCCGGCGTACTTGGCCATGTCCGAGGCGAGGTTTTCCACGCGCTTCTTCGACAGGGAGAACGCGGTACCGGCAGCGAACTTCACCACGCCGGCATCGATCAGGTCGAACACGCCGTCCTGCAGCACTTCGGAGGCCACGACCAGGTCCTTGAACTCGGACGTCTTCATGCCGTTCAGCACGGCGTTGGCCACGGAACCCACACCGGACTGCAGCGGCGCCAGGCTGTTGGTCAGGCGGCCGGATTTGACTTCGGCACGCAGGAAGTCCAACAGATTGTCGGCGATCTTCTGGGTTTCTTCGTTCGGCTCGAACAGCGGCGATGGGATGTCCGGCTGGCTGGACAGCACGATGCCGCGCACCTTGGCCGGGTCGACCGGAATGCCGACGGTGCCGATACGGGTGCTGACGTCGAACACCGGGATGGCTTCGCGAGTGTTCTCGCCGGCAGGCCCCGGGATGTAGATGTCGTGCATGCCTTCGTATTCACGCGGAGCGGAGGTGTTCAGCTCGATGATCACGTGCTTGGCGGTCTGGACGAAGATCGGCGAGTTGCCCACCGAACCGGTCGGGATGATCTGGCCGTCTTCGGTGATGGCAGCGGCTTCGATGATCGCGTAGTCGACCTGCGGCAGCACGCCCTGGCGGATCAGTTCGGCAGTGTGCGACAGGTGCTGATCGATGTAGAGGATTTCGCCGGCGTTGATCTTTTTGCGCTGCACCGGGTTGCCCTGGTACGGAATACGCTTGTTGATGATGCCGGCTTCAGCCATGGCCTGGTCGGCAGCCGGACCCATCGAGGCACCGGTGAACAGGTTGACCTTGAACTTCTCGTTCTGGCCACGCGCGGACAGGGCGCGCGGGAATTCCTTGGGCTCACCGAACAGGGTGAAACCGCTCATACCCAGCGTCATGCCGTCTTCGATCCACGACGCGGCCTCTTCTGCGGAAACGACCTTATCCAGAAAAGCCGCATTGCGAATGTACTTGTTCAAATCCGTTGCCATGAAAAATCACCTCTGAATTTGTCTAATGCTCGTCCGTGATGGTTCTGCAAACTGCTCACATAACATCCGACGGGCCAGGCCTGGTGCAGCTGCTTCGCGCGAACGCCGACCACTCCGGCCGACTCCGTGCAAAAGCCCCAAGGAAACCCTGCCGCGGCCTAACGCCGCACTTTAACGCTCCTATTCTAGGCCGCTCTGCTTTTTTGGCAGCTATACCAAGGTCGACTCTTCAAGTCGGATATTCGGCGGCCGCAGGGGCCTGCAGCTTAAACAGAACGCGCCGGTCTGCAAACGGCGTTCGGTAACGGCAGTGCGATCCAGCAGAACGCGCGCCGCAGGCAGCCTAGTCCGCCTGCGCTGCACTGCGCCGCAGCACGGCATCGATCTGCAATCCGCGCGGCAAGGTGCCATAGACGACGCGCCCGCGACCCTCCAGCCGGCTGGCGATGAAGGCATCGCTCACTGCGTTGTTGCCGGCCTCGAGCAGTAGTTTGGCCTGCAGGGCGACCGCCATGTCTTCGGTGAGCTGGCGAGCGCGATACTGGATGTCATCGGGATCGTGGAGGTCGCGTTTCAAGCGCTGGATATGCGCGGACAGGCGCGCGTCGCCGTGGCCGTCGCCGAGTTCGTCGAACAGCGCATCGAGCACGCCCGCCTCTCTGGAGAGCGCGCGCAGCACATCCAGGCACTGCACATTGCCGGAGCCTTCCCAAATAGAGTTGACCGGCGCTTCGCGGTACAGGCGTGGCAGGATGGTTTCCTCGACGTAGCCGGCGCCGCCGAGGCATTCGCTGGCCTCGGCGATCATTTCCGGGGCGCGCTTGCAGATCCAGTACTTGCCGATGGCGGTGACCAGGCGGGCGAACTTGCCTTCGCGCTCATCATGCCGATTGTCCTGCGCGCGGCCCATGCGCAGGGTCAGCGCCAGCGCGGCCTCGCTCTCCAGCGCCAGGTCGGCCAGCACGTTGCGCATCAGCGGCTGCTCGAGCAGCGCGCGTCCGCCGACCTGGCGGTAGGTGCAGTGGTGCAAGGCCTGGGTCAGCGCCTGACGCATCAGCGAGCTGGAGCCGATCATGCAATCGAAACGGGTCGAGGCGACCATCTCGATGATGGTCGGCACGCCGCGACCGTCCTCGCCGACCATCCACGCCAGCGCGCCGCGGTACTCCACCTCGCTGGAGGCGTTGGCCCAGTTACCCAGCTTGTTCTTCAGTCGCTGGATATAGAACTGGTTGCGCGTGCCATCCGGGCGATGGCGTGGCAACAGGAAGCACGACAACCCCTTGTCGGTCTGCGCCAGGGTGAGGAAGGCATCGCACATCGGTGCCGAACAGAACCACTTGTGACCGACCAGTTCGTAGGGCTGGCCGGGGCCGCCGGCACCGACCGGAAAGGCGCGGGTGCTGTTGGCGCGCACGTCGGTACCGCCCTGTTTCTCGGTCATGGCCATGCCGATGGTGACGCCGGCCTTCTGCTCCATCGGCAGGTTGCGCGGGTCGTACGCGGTGGCGAGAATTTTCGGCAACCAGCGTTCGGCGAGATCCGGCTGCAGGCGCAGCGCCGGTACGCTGGCGTAGGTCATGGTCAACGGGCAGCTGCTGCCGGCTTCGGCCTGGTTGTGCAGGTACATCAGCGCGGCCCGCGCTACCTGCGCACCGGGCTGCGGAGCGGTCCAGGGCAGCGAGGGGATGCCGTGCTCGATCGCGGTGCGCATCAGCTCGTGATAGGCCGGATGGAAATCCACCACATCGATGCGATGCCCATAGCGGTCGTGCGTGCGCAGCACCGGCCGGTTCTCGTTGGCGAGAAAGCCCGCCGCCATCAACGGCCCGCCGGCAAGCGCGCCGTAGGCGTCCAGCCGGGCATCGGCCCAGCCGGCCTCGAAACGCCGCAGCCACTGTCGCAGCGGCAGGTCGATGCGATAGAGATTGGCGCCGTCGAGCGGCGGCACCTGGTTGGTCACATCATGGGTTTCGGCTGGCGGCAGGTTCATCGTGCATTCCTCGATCCGACTCAGCGGACAGTGAAGCACGCCGCCAGCAAAGCCGAGGCGCGGTATCGGCCAAAAGCACCGCGTCTCAGGCAATCGAGCCGGACGGCGCGACCGGGCTGTGGTGCGATGTCGGCAGACCCAGCTCCAGGCGCAGACGGAAACAGCTGCCGCAGCCCGGCTGCGACCGGTGGTCGAGCTGACCATCGAGCAGCGCGGCCAGCCGCCGGCTGATCGCCAGACCGATGCCGAGGCCGCCGTAACGGCGCGTCAGCGAGGCGTCCAGCTGGCGAAACTGCTGATACAGCGACGCATCGGCAGCCGCCCCGAAACCGATGCCGGTGTCGATCACCTCGAACTGCAGCGGCAGTTGCAACGTAGCCTCGCCGGCCGGACTGACGCGCAAGGTGACGCTCCCGGCGCTGGTGAACTTGATCGCGTTGTCCAACAGATGACCGATGATCAGCGCGAGCTTCTGCGCATCGCCGAGCAACCGATCGGGCAGCGCGCCGTCCAGCTCGACGGCAAACGCCAATCCCTTCTCGCCGGCCCTCGCGGCGAAGCGCTGCTTCAGGGCTTGGCTCCACTCATGCAGACTGAACGGCGCCCAGGCGGGCTGCAGCTTGCCGGCACGCAGCTCGCTGAGCAGCAGGATATCGTTGACCAGGCGCAGCATGTCGCGCGACGACTCGGTGGCGATGCGCTGGTATTCGTCGCGCTCTTCGGGCGTCTGCGAGCCCGGCAGCAGCTCCAGTGCGCCCATCACGCCGATCATCGGCGTGCGCAGCTCGTGGCTGATGTTGGAGAGGAATTCGTCCTTGAAGCGGTTGCTTTCCGCCAGCTCGCGGTTGAGTTGTTCAAGCCCGGCGCGCGAGGCTTCGAGCAGGCTGGCGCGTTCGTCCTTGAGCACATTGATGCGGTCGGCCAGCGCCATGGACAGCAGCACCACTTCCAGCGCCGCGCCGATCTGGCTGGCGTACATCGTCAGGAAGGTGTTGGGCAGATAGCCCAGCACCATCAGCGTGTTGATCTGCCCGCCGATCAGCAGCGCGCTCCAGGCGAAGATGAAGTAGCGCGCCATGCGCATGCCGCGCCACCACGCCGCTATGCCCGCGGCGAACACCGCCAGGGTGAACAGCAACGCCATGATCGTCGCCAGGCGCAGCGATACCCCATAGTCGGTCAACAGCGCCAGCGTCATCACCAGCGCACCGAGCCCCATCATCAGCCACAGCAGGCGGTCGACCCAGGGGCTGTGCTCGGCCGTACGCAGGAAGCTGCGCGTGAACTGGCAGCCGAACAGGCCGGCTGCGCCGATCAGCAAGGGCGTGGCGACGTTCGCCCACCAGGGATGGCCCGGCCAGAAGTACTGCACCGCAGCGCCGTTGACCGACAGCTGGTAGAGACCGAACGAGGCGATATAGAGGATGTAGTACAGGTAGCTGCGATCGCGGATGCTGACGTAGATGAGCAGGTTGTAGACCAGCATCGCCAGCAGCACGCCATAGATGAGTCCCAGCGCATAGATGTGCCCGGGGCGCTCTTCGATATACGCATGCACGCTCCACAGCGTCAGCGGAACCTGGATCGAACCCTGACTCTGCACCCGCAGGTAGAAGCGCTGCGGCTGGTTCGGCGGCAGTTCCAGCTCGAACAGGTAGTTGCCCTGCCCGATTTCCCGGCTGGCCCACGGCAGCGTGTCGCCAGTGGGCTGCGCGGCACGGTATTCGCCGTTGCCATCGGGACGGTAGAGCTCGACACGATCCAGCGGTGGATAGCCCAGCTCCAGCAGCCAGCGCTGCGACTGTCCCGGGTTCGTTGGTCGGTAGTTCAGATCGACGCGGATCCAGTAGGCCGCGCGCGAATAGCCGCCGTTGAATACGGCGTCTTCGTGCCGGCGAAACGGCCCGGCGAAGTCGACCGCACTGACCTGCTCGATAGTCGCCGTACCGCGCGGATCCTCATAGATATCCATGAGCGAGCCCAGCGGCACGCGGTGGGCGTGCTCGTCGAATTCGGCGGCCCCCGCCAGCAGCGGCGACAGCGCGAGCAACAACAGAAGAAGGAACCGCATGTCGCCTCGCTGACGCAGATCGAGGACACCACCGACCCGGCGCGCGGGTATCGGCGCGGCGGTCGGAGAGAAATTGAAGTGCCGACAATCTAGCACAGCACTGCGACAGTAAACCGCCACCATGATCGACCGTGCCCCGGCGCACCGCCACGACGGCACGCCCTGCGCCCCGCACGCATGGTTTGGTGATAAGCTCGCCGGCCATGAAAACGCATACTTCCCGCCCCATCGTCCTCTGTCTCTCCGGCCACGACCCAGTCGGCGGTGCCGGCCTGCAGGCCGATATCGAGGCCCTGCTCGCCCAGGGCTGCCATGCCGCGCCGACCGTTACCGCACTCACCGTGCAGGACACCGTCGATGTCAGCGACTTTCGTGTGCTCGATCGCGAGTGGGTGCTCGCCCAGGCGCACGCGGTAATCGCCGACGTGCCGATCGCGGCCGTCAAGCTGGGCATGCTCGGCTCGGTGGAGATGGTCGACACCGTGCTCGAGATCATGAGCAAGCTGCCCGGCGTGCCGCTGATCTGCGACCCGGTGCTGCGTGCTGGCGGCGGCGGCGCGCTGGGCAAGGACGACGTCGGTTACGCCATGCGCGAACGGCTGTTTCCGGTCGCCTCCATCGCCACGCCAAACCTGCCCGAAGCACGCATTCTCGCCGACCTGCCCGACGGCAGCGCCGACGAATGCGCCGAACGCCTGCTGCCGCACATCCGTCACCTGCTGATTACCGGCGGCCACGGTGACGAGCGCGAAGTGCACAACCGGCTGTACAGCCGCGACGGCAGTCGCCATGAATTCACCTGCGCACGCCTGCCGGGCAGCTATCACGGGTCCGGTTGCACCCTGGCCAGCACCCTCGCCGGCCGCCTGGCGCTCGGCGAAGGCCTGAGCAGCGCGGTGCAGTCCGCGCTCGATTACACCTGGCGCACCCTGCGCGACGCCGAGGCCCCGGGCCACGGTCAGTACATTCCGCGGCGCCTGCCGCTGGACCTGGCCTGAGGGGAGCGCTGCGCATGACGGGCACCACCACCGCACTTCGCGGCCTCTACGCCATCACCGACAGCCAGCTGCTGGCCGACGGCCGCCTGCTGCCCTATGTCGAAGCCGCACTCAAAGGCGGCGCGCGGCTGCTGCAGTACCGCGACAAGTCCGCTGAGCAGGCCCGTCGCCTGCGCGAGGCCGAGGCGTTGCGCGAGCTATGCGCTCGCCACGGTGCGCAGCTGATCATCAACGACGACGCCGAGCTGGCGGCACGGCTGGGCGTCGGCCTGCACCTGGGCCAGGAAGACGGCTCGCTGGCCGCCGCGCGCGCACTGCTGGGTCCGCGCACGATCATCGGCGCCACCTGCCACGCGCAGTTGCCGCTCGCCGAGCAGGCCGTCGCCGAAGGTGCCAGCTACGTTGCATTCGGCCGCTTCTTCAACTCCAGCACCAAGCCCGGCGCGCCGGCCGCGGATGTCGGACTGCTGCACGCGGCCCGCAAGCGCTTCGGCGTGCCGATCGCCGCGATCGGCGGCATTACGCTGCAGACCGCGCCACAACTGATCGCCGCCGGCGCCAATCTGATCGCGGTGATCCATGCGCTGTTCGCCGCCGACTCCGCCGCCGAGGTGCAGCGTCGCGCCGAGGCGTTCAGCCAACTGTTCAGCCCATCCTGACTCCCAACGGCGAGCCGCACCACGCCGGCCCGCCCTGCCATTCGCGAGGCCCCGCATGTCCCGTTCCGAAACCCTGTTCGCCAGCGCCCAGACCCACATTCCCGGCGGCGTCAACTCGCCGGTACGCGCCTTTCGCAGCGTCGGCGGCACACCGCTGTTCCTCAAGCACGCTGAAGGCGCCTATGTGATCGACGAGGACGACAAGCGCTATGTCGACTACGTCGGCTCCTGGGGCCCGATGATCCTTGGCCACAGCCATCCCGAAGTGCTCGACGCGGTACGCCGCCAGCTCGACCACGGGCTGTCCTATGGTGCGCCGACGGCCATGGAAACCCAGATGGCCGAGCTGGTCTGCAGTCTCGTGCCGTCGATGGAGATGGTGCGCATGGTCAGCTCCGGCACCGAGGCGACCATGAGCGCGATTCGTCTGGCCCGTGGTTACACCGGGCGCGACGCGATCATCAAGTTCGAGGGCTGCTACCACGGCCACTCCGACAGCCTGCTGGTCAAGGCCGGCTCCGGCGCGCTGACCCAGGGCGTGCCCAGCTCCGCCGGCGTGCCGGCGGATTTCGCCAAGCACACCTTGACGCTGGCCTACAACGACCTCGCCGAAGTCGAGGCCACGCTGAAGGAAAAGGGCGAGCAGGTCGCCTGCATCATCGTCGAGCCGGTGGCCGGCAACATGAACTGCGTGCCGCCGGCGCCGGGCTTCCTCGACGGCCTGCGCCGGCTGTGCGACGAGCACGGCGTGGTGCTGATCTTCGACGAGGTGATGACCGGTTTCCGCGTCGCCCTCGGCGGCGCTCAGGCGCACTTCGGCGTAACCCCGGACCTGTCCACCTTCGGCAAGATCATTGGCGGCGGCATGCCGGTCGGCTGCTTCGGCGGCAAGCGCGCCATCATGGAATGCGTCGCGCCGCTCGGCCCGGTCTACCAGGCCGGCACGCTGTCGGGTAATCCGCTGGCCATGGCCGCCGGCCTGACCACGCTGAAGCTGATCAGCCGCCCGGGCTTTCACGCCGAGCTGAGCGACTACACCAGCCGCATGCTGCAGGGCCTGCAGGATCGCGCCGATGCCGCCGGCGTCCCGTTCGTCACCACCCAGGTGGGAGGCATGTTCGGCCTGTACTTCAGCGGCGCCGACGACATCGTCACCTTCGCCGACGTGATGGCCAGCGATGCCGAGCGCTTCAAGCGCTTCTTCCATCTGATGCTCGAGGGCGGCGTCTATCTGGCGCCCAGCGCCTTTGAAGCCGGCTTCACTTCCATCGCCCACGGCGATGCCGAGCTGAAGATCACCCTGGACGCCGCCGAGCGGGCCTTCGCCAACCTCAAGTGAGCCTCCGCGTGTGGGCAGGACCGTTCCCCGCCCACACGATCGCGTGCTCCTCGTCGCCCGTCGCGGCGACATGCGACGGATAAAGCGTCGCGGCGGGCGGAAAGGCTTTGTAAGCCCGCGGTCACTTATCCATAATGTGACCGCCGACGCGTTTGCGCCGGCCACGTCCGTAAACGCCCTGCTTCTCGAGGCGCCCCGATCCATGACCCGCACCGGCCGCATCCTGTCTTTGGGCTGTCTGCTGCTTTCGCCACTGCTGGCTGACGCCGGTGGCAATTCGCTGCTGATTCCGGCGACGGCGCGCTGTGCGCTGAACACCGTACCCGAAGAGTTGCCGGCAGCCCTGCGCGCGTGTCAGCAGGCGGCCAGCGAGGGCGACCTGCAGGCGGCGTTCGAGCTGGGCGAGTTCTATTACGACGGCCGCCGCGCGCCGCGCGACCTAGCCAAGGCGCTGCACTGGTTCGAGCAGGCCTCCCTGCAGGGGCACGCGACCGCCCAGCATCGGCTCGGCGTGATGTTCTTCCGCGGCGAAGGCGTGCGCGCGAACAACGTGCAAGCCTATGTCGTGCTCAAGATGGCCGCGGTCAACGGCGACGAGGATGCCCTCGACACCGCCGACCGGGTCGCCGAGCAGATGCGCCGCGACGAGCTGGAGATCGCCACCCAGGTGCTCGGCCAGATCTTCCGCGACTATCTGCTGGAGCTGCAGGCCGCCGAAGGCCGCGAGCCGCTGCGCCCCTGACCGGCGGCCGGCTTTCTTGACCGCCATACTTTTATCGCTCTTGCGCTGCGCCTATAATCGCCGGTCATTTTTTGCACAACGCCGGCCCGTAACATGACCCGCAAGCTTTTCATCGAAACCCACGGCTGCCAGATGAACGAGTACGACAGCTCGCGCATGGTCGACCTGCTGGGCGAACACCAGGCCTTGGAAATCACCGAGAATCCGGCCGAAGCCGATGTGATCCTGCTCAACACCTGCTCGATTCGCGAGAAGGCGCAGGAGAAGGTCTTTTCCCAACTGGGCCGCTGGCGCGAGCTGAAGCAAGACAACCCGCAGCTGGTGATCGGCGTCGGCGGCTGCGTGGCCAGCCAGGAAGGCGCAGCGATCCGCGATCGCGCGCCCTACGTCGACGTCGTGTTCGGCCCGCAGACGCTGCATCGCCTGCCGGAAATGATCGACGCCGCGCGCACCACCCAGCAGCCGCAAGTGGACATTTCCTTCCCCGAGATCGAGAAGTTCGACCGCCTGCCCGAGCCACGCGTCGACGGCCCCAGCGCCTTCGTCTCGGTGATGGAAGGCTGCAGCAAATACTGCTCGTTCTGCGTGGTGCCCTACACCCGCGGCGAGGAAGTCAGCCGGCCGATGGCCGATGTGCTCGCCGAGATCATTCACCTGACCGAAAACGGCGTGAAAGAAGTCACCCTGCTCGGGCAGAACGTCAACGGCTACCGCCACGACGGCCACGATTTCGCCGATCTGCTGCATGCGGTGGCGGCGGTCGAGGGCATCGAGCGCATTCGCTACACCACCAGCCACCCGCTGGAATTCTCCGACGCCATCATCCAGGCCCATGCCGACATCCCGCAGCTGGTGCGCTATCTGCACCTGCCGGTGCAGTCCGGCGCCGACCGCGTTCTTGCGGCGATGAAGCGCAACCACACGGCGCTGGAGTACAAATCGCGCATCCGCAAGCTCAAGGCGGCGGTGCCGGGCATTCTGATCAGCTCGGATTTCATCGTCGGCTTCCCCGGCGAGACCGAGAAGGACTTCGAGCAGACCATGAAGCTGATCGAAGAGGTCGGCTTCGACTTCTCCTACTCCTTCGTCTACAGCGCACGCCCGGGCACGCCGGCCGCCGACATGGCCGACGACACCCCGGACGAGGTAAAGAAGCAGCGCCTGGCCAGACTCCAGCACCGCATCAACGAGCTTGGTTTCGAGAACAGCCGGCGGATGGTGGGTACTACCCAGCGCATCCTCGTCAGCGATTACTCGAAGAAGGACCCGGGCATGCTCCAGGGCCGCACCGAGCACAACCGCATCGTCAATTTCCGCTGCGACAATCCGCGGCTGATCGGGCAGTTCGTCGACGTTCACATCGACGACGCCCTGCCCCATTCGTTGCGTGGCACTTTGCTGTCTTGAGTCGCGCGCCGCACGCCCCCATGTGAACGCAGCGGGGGCCGTGCCGCCCACGCAACTGCGCTTTTCGCATCGCGCGCGCAGCGCTATCCTCCATTCATCTATCCGCCGAGTCCGGCCATACCTACAAGCCCTTGAACGCACCCATAGAACCTCATCGCTTCACCCTCGAACCCTTTGAAGCCCGCCGCTTCGCCAATCTCTGCGGCCAGTTCGACGAGCACCTGCGCCTGATCGAACAGCGCCTCGCGCTGGAAATCCGCAACCGCGGCAACCAGTTCGAGCTGGTCGGCCCGACCGACGCGGCCAAGTCCGCCGAGAACCTGTTGCGCCGTCTGTACCGCGAAACCAAGACCACCGAGCTGTCGCCGGACATGGTGCATCTGTACCTGCAGGAATCGGGTCTGGAAGAGCTGGCCAACCCAAGCGCCCATCAAGGCGTGGCCCTGCGCACCAAGAAGGGCATGATCCGCCCGCGCGGCGCCAACCAGCAGCGCTACGTCAAGGCGATCCTCGACAACGACATCAACTTCGGCATCGGCCCGGCCGGTACCGGCAAGACGTACCTGGCGGTGGCCGCTGCGGTGGACGCGCTGGAGCGCGAACAGATTCGCCGTATCCTGCTGGTGCGCCCGGCGGTGGAAGCGGGCGAGAAACTCGGCTTCCTGCCCGGCGATCTCGCGCAGAAGATCGATCCCTACCTGCGCCCGCTGTACGACGCGCTCTACGAGATGCTCGGCTTCGAGAACGTGGCGCGGCTGATCGAGAAACAGGTGATCGAGATCGCTCCGCTGGCCTACATGCGCGGCCGTACGCTGAACAACAGTTTCATCATCCTCGACGAAAGCCAGAACACCACCCAGGAGCAGATGAAGATGTTCCTGACCCGCATCGGCTTCGGCTCCACCGCGGTGATCACCGGCGACATCACCCAGGTCGACCTGCCGCGCGGCACCAAGAGCGGCCTGGCTCACGTGATCGAGGTGCTCAAGGGCGTCAACGGCATCAGCTTCACCCACTTCCAGCCCAAGGACGTGGTACGCCATCCGCTGGTGCAGCGCATCGTCGAGGCCTACGAGTCGTTCGAGGACCGCCAGGCGAGTCGTCCGGGACAAGCCTCATGATCGAGCTGGATCTGCAGCTGGCCAGCAGCGGTACGGTGCCGGCGACCGCGGAACTGCAGCGCTGGTGCGAACTGGCGCTGCGCCAGCGCAGCGGCGCCTCCGAACTGACCATCCGTCTGGTCGACGAGGACGAAGGCCGCGAGCTGAACCGCACTTGGCGGCACAAGGACTACCCGACCAACGTGCTGTCGTTCCCCGCCGACGTGCCGGACGGTTTGCTCGATATCCCGCTGCTCGGCGACCTGGTGATCTGCGTGCCGGTGGTCGAGCGTGAGGCCGCCGAACAAGGCAAGCCGCTGGCCGCGCACTGGGCGCATCTGGTCATCCACGGCTGTCTGCATCTGCTCGGTTACGACCACATCGAGGATGCCGAGGCCGAGGAAATGGAAGCACTGGAGCGTCAACTCCTGGCCGAACTCGGCCATCCCGACCCTTACGCCGAACTTTCGCCCGAGACGGGCACCGACAAGGACTCTTGAGTCGTACACCATGAGCGAAGATCGATCGACCAGCGGGCAGAAGTCCTGGCTGGAAAAACTCACCCAGGCTTTTGTCCATGAGCCGAAGACGCGTCAGGACCTGCTGGATATCCTGCGCGAAGCCCATCAGAACAAGCTGCTCGACAACGAGGCGCTGGCCATCGTCGAAGGCGCCATCCAGGTCGCCGACCTGCAGGTGCGCGACATCATGGTGCCGCGCTCGCAGGTGATCAGCATCCGCGCCGATCAGTCGCCCCGGGAGTTCCTGCCAGCGGTGATTTCGGCCGCGCACTCGCGTTACCCGGTCGTTGGCGAAAGCCTCGATGAAATCATCGGCGTGCTGCTGGCCAAGGATCTGCTGCCGCTGATCCTTCGCGAAGAGCAGCACGGTTTCGACATCAAGGAACTGCTGCGGCCGGCGACCTTCGTCCCGGAATCCAAGCGTCTCAACGTGCTGCTGCGCGAGTTCCGCGCCAATCACAACCACATGGCCATTGTCATCGACGAGTACGGCGGCGTGGCCGGCCTGGTGACCATCGAGGACGTGCTGGAGCAGATCGTCGGCGACATCGAGGACGAGCACGACGTCGAGGAAGACAGCTACATCCGCCCGCTGCCCAGCGGCGACTTCCTGGTCAAGGCGCTGACGCCGATCGACAGCTTCAACGAGTTCTTCGGCAGCGAATTCCCGGACGACGAATTCGACACCGTCGCCGGGCTGGTGATGAGCACCTTCGGCCACCTGCCCAAACGCAACGAGATCACCGAGATCGACGGCTTCCGCATCCGCGTGCTGAACGCCGACAGCCGTCGCGTGCACATGCTGCGAGTCAGCCGACTGAACGCCTGATCGCGGCAGGCCTGCGGTTGGCGAGTGCCGCGGCATTCGCCCGCCGCGCGCCGCCCCCATTGTCCTTTCGAGGTTTCCGATGCTCTGGATCACCCGTCCCGGCTGGCCGGGCAACCTGCTGGCGCTGGCGGCCGGCGCGCTGACCACGCTGGCGCTGGCGCCGTTCGATCTCTGGCCACTGGCGTTGCTGTCGATCGCCCTGCTCTATCTCGGTCTGCGGCGATTGACGCCCAAGGCCGCCGCGGGGCGCGGCTGGTGCTACGGCTTCGGCCTGTTCGCCTCGGGCGTCAGTTGGGTCTACGTCAGTATCCACGACTTCGGTGCCGCCTCGCCGGCGCTGGCCGGGCTGCTGACGCTCGGTTTCGTCGCCGGGCTGGCGCTGTTCTTCGCGCTCCTCGGCTGGCTCTGGGCGCGCGTGCTGCGCCGCGAGCAGGTGCCGCTGACCGATGCCCTGGCCTTCGCCGCGCTATGGCTGGCGCTCGATGCGCTGCGCGGTTGGCTGCTCACTGGCTTTCCCTGGCTGTATGTCGGCTACAGCCAGCTGCACGGGCCGCTGGCCGGGCTGGCACCGCTCGGCGGCGTGTGGCTGCTGAGCTTCGCCATTGCGCTGAGTGCCGCACTGCTGGTGAATCTGCCGCGCCTGCTGGCAGCGCGCACGCAGTTGGTGATCGCCCTGGCGCTGCTGGCCGCACCGTGGTTGGCCGGTTGGTGGCTCGCCGGGCATGCCTGGACGCAGGACAAGGGCGCACCGCTAACCGTCGCCGCGGTACAGGGCAACGTCGCCCAGAGCATGAAGTGGGACCCGAAAAAGCTCGAGATGCAGTTGCTGCTGTATCGCGACATGACCTTCCGCAGCCGCCCGGCCGACCTGATCGTCTGGCCGGAAACCGCCGTACCGATCCTCAAGGAACACGCCGCGGGTTATCTGGACATGATGGCGGGCTTCAGCCAGCAGCGTGACGCCGCGCTCATCACCGGTGTGCCGGTGCGCCAGCCCAACGCCGCAGGCGAGATGCGCTACTACAACGGCCTGACCACGGTTGGCGCAGGCGCTGGCACCTACCTCAAGCAGAAGCTGGTGCCGTTCGGCGAGTACGTGCCGCTGCAGGAGGTGCTGCGCGGGCTGATCGCTTTCTTCGACCTGCCGATGTCCGATTTTGCCCGCGGCGAGCCGGGCCAGCCGCTGCTGCAGGCCAAGGGCCTGCAGATCGCCCCGTACATCTGCTACGAAGTGGTCTATCCGGAGTTCGCCGCCGGCCTCGCGGCGCAGAGCGATCTGCTGCTGACGGTGAGTAACGATGCCTGGTTCGGCCGCTCCATCGGCCCGCTGCAGCATCTGCAAATGGCGCAGATGCGCGCACTGGAAGCCGGACGCTGGATGATCCGCGCCACCAACAACGGCATCACCGTGCTGATCGACCCGCGCGGGCGCATCACCGAGCAGGTGCCGCAGTTCGAGGAAGCGGTGCTCTACGGCGAGGTCACGCCGATGCAGGGGCTAACGCCCTATCTGCGCTGGCGCTCATGGCCGCTGATCGTGGTCTGCACGCTGCTGCTCGGCTTTGCGCTGCTCAGGCGCAAGTTTGCGTGAGGACATTCAGGCTGTAGGGTGGGCTTCAGCCCACCACCATCCTGCGCACGCCCATTACCAGAGGGCTGAACGTGCACACCGCGACCCTACGCCCCAGACAACCTGTACCGCTCAGTCGTTCGCCGAGCGGTACACCAGCGGGTAGACCGCCATCCCGACGATCTCGTTGAGCAGCATGCCGTTCTGCCAGTACGCCTTCACCTCCGGCAGCCAGCCACCCAGCGGCCGGCCGTTGGGCACCCCGACGAAGCCCACCGGCGCGGCGATCACCTCGATGCCGTTCTGCTCGAAGCACCAGCGCGAACGCGGCATGTGCGCCGCGGAAGTCACCAGCACCACCCGCTCGATGCCTTCGGCCTTGAGCATGCGAGCGCTGTAGACAGCATTTTCCCAGGTGGTACGGCTGCGCTCCTCGAGCCAACGGGTCGCCACGCCGAAATCCTCCTGCAGCACCTGGGCCCCGATCGCCGCTTCGCTCGGCGGCTGACCGTAGTGCAGACCGCCGCTGGCGAGAATCGGCAGGCCGGACGCCTTCGCCACCCGCGCCGCATAGCGCAGGCGCTCGAGCGCGATGTAACCCGGCTGATCGCCACCCCAGGCCGGATCGGCCTGTTCACGCCCCGCGCCGAGGATCACGATGGCGCCGGCTCGCGCCGCCAAGTCCGGCCACTGCGCCGCTTCCAGCGCCGGCTCGCGCTCGACCGCGCGCGCCGTCCACTCGACCACGATCGGCAGGCTCATCAGCCAGAGCCCGCCGAAGCCACCGATGAAAAACAGCGCCGCCAGCCGCGGTGCGCGCCGGCGCAGCCACCAGCCCAGCAGCAACAGCAGCAGCAGGCCGCCCGGCGGCAGCATCAGCTGTTTGAAGATATAACGAAGGGGCATGCGGCATCTCCGAGTCGACCGCCGGCAACTCTACGTGGCCGGCGCCCGTGCCGCTATGCCGTGCTCAATGGCGTCGGTAGGAAAACAGCCGCTGACGCGCGCGCAGCAGCTGCGAACCGCACACTGGGCAGATCGCCGGCCCAGGACCATCAGGCCAGTGCACCTCGCTACTGCACAGCGCGCAGCTCATCGACTGCTGCAGCGACAGCGGCACATGCTTGCCATGTCCGCTATGACGTCCACGCGAAACGCTACGCAACGACGGCCGCTGGGCCTGGCGCGTCAGCAGCTCCTGCTCCTCGGCGGCCGCATGCCAGCCCGAGAGCCATTGCGCGTCGCGCTGCAGATATGCACGAATCAACTCGAATTCGGCTGGTGTCAGCCCCCTGACCTCCAGCTCGGTATTCCCGGTTTCCCCTGCCACCGCATTACGCTCCGCCTCTTCCAGGGCCTGTGTCAGGCGTCGCAGCACGCGGCCGTAGAGACTGCTTTCTTCCGAGGGCTCTTTACCCATGATTCACCTCGCCTTCTTCCCGCCCCCAATCCAAGCGTAGACGAGAGTTGAGCGCAGGCGTCGCGGACGACAGACGGCAGTACGCGACTGGCGGCAAATCCGGTTTCCCTAGGCTGCGGGGGGTCATGTATGCTACGGCGCTTCCATGCCCTCCGCCTGCAACCGCCTCGCGGCTGCTGTCCCGCCCCGCTGGACCTGCCAGCCGAGCCTGTGCATTTGCGGAGAGCCAGCCCCCATTCCCAACGCCAGTAGCCATGCACGAACAGTATCAGCCCCGCGAAATCGAAGCCGCCGCGCAGTCTCACTGGGACGCGCAGAAATCCTTTGAAGTGAGTGAGCAGCCCGGCAAGGACACCTTCTATTGCCTGTCGATGTTCCCCTATCCCAGCGGCAAGCTGCACATGGGCCACGTGCGCAACTACACCATCGGCGACGTGATCGCCCGCTACCAGCGCATGCAGGGCAAGAACGTGCTGCAGCCGATGGGCTGGGACGCCTTCGGCATGCCGGCCGAGAACGCCGCGATGAAGAACAACGTCGCGCCGGCCAAGTGGACCTACGAGAACATCGCCTACATGAAGACCCAGCTGAAATCGCTGGGCCTGGCCATCGACTGGTCGCGCGAAGTCACCACCTGCAAGCCGGACTACTACCGCTGGGAGCAGTGGCTGTTCACCCGTCTGTTCGAGAAGGGCGTGATCTACCGCAAGAACGGCACGGTGAACTGGGATCCGGTCGACCAGACCGTACTGGCCAACGAGCAGGTCATCGACGGCCGTGGCTGGCGCTCGGGCGCGCTGATCGAGAAGCGCGAAATCCCGATGTACTACTTCAAGATCACCGCTTACGCCGATGAGCTGCTGAACAGCCTCGACGAGCTGGACGGTTGGCCGGAACAGGTCAAGACCATGCAGCGCAACTGGATCGGCAAGTCGCGCGGCATGGAGATCAGCTTCCCCTACGATGTCGCCAGCATCGGCAGCGAAGGCGCGATGAAGGTCTTCACCACCCGCCCCGACACCCTGATGGGCGCCACCTACGTGGCCGTGGCCGCTGAACATCCGCTGGCCACTCTCGCCGCGCAGAACAACCCCGAACTGCAGGCCTTCATCGACGAATGCAAGCGCGGCGGCGTCGCCGAAGCCGACATCGCCACCCAGGAGAAGAAGGGCCTGGCCACTACCCTGCGTGTGCAGCACCCGCTGACCGGCGAGCTGCTGCCGGTATGGGTCGCCAACTACGTGCTGATGAACTACGGCGAAGGCGCGGTCATGGCCGTGCCGGCGCACGACGAGCGCGACTTCGAGTTCGCCAGCAAGTACGGCCTGCCGATCAAGCCGGTAATCCGCACCCGCGCCGGCGACGAGACGCCAGCCCCCTGGCAGGACGCCTACGGCGAGCATGGCCAGCTGATCAATTCCGGCATCTTCGACGGCCTGGATTTCGAAGGCGCCTTCGACGCCATCGAAGTGGCGCTGCAGAAGAAAGGCCTTGGCCAGGCCCGCACCCAGTTCCGCCTGCGCGACTGGGGCATCAGCCGCCAGCGCTACTGGGGCTGCCCGATCCCGATCATCCATTGCGACAGCTGCGGCGACGTGCCAGTGCCGGAAGACCAGCTGCCGGTGGTGCTGCCCGAAGACGTGGTACCGGACGGTGCCGGCAGCCCGCTGGCGAAGATGCCCGAGTTCTACCAGTGCAACTGCCCGAAGTGCGGCGCCGCGGCCAAGCGCGAAACCGACACCATGGACACCTTCGTCGAGTCGTCCTGGTACTTCGCCCGCTACGCCAGCCCGAACTACGACAAGGGCATGGTCGACCCGCAAGCGGCCAACCACTGGCTGCCGGTGGATCAGTACATCGGCGGCATCGAGCACGCCATCCTGCACCTGTTGTATGCGCGCTTCTTCCACAAGCTGATGCGCGACGAAGGCCTGGTGTCGTCCAACGAGCCGTTCAAAAACCTGCTGACCCAGGGCATGGTGGTCGCCGAGACCTACTACCGCACCCTGGAGAACGGCGGCAAGGACTGGTTCAACCCCGCCGACGTCGAGGTCGAGCGTGACGCCAAGGCCAAGGTCATCGGCGCCAAGCTGAAGACTGACGGCCTGCCGGTGGAAATCGGCGGCACCGAGAAGATGTCCAAGTCGAAGAACAACGGCGTCGACCCACAGGCGATGATCGATGCTTACGGCGCCGACACCTGCCGTCTGTTCATGATGTTCGCCTCGCCGCCGGACATGAGCCTGGAGTGGTCCGACTCCGGCGTCGAGGGCGCCAGCCGCTTCCTGCGCCGCGTCTGGCGCCTGGCCCACGCGCATGTCAGCGCCGGACTGCCGGGCGCGCTGGATGTGGCCGCACTTAACGATGAGCAGAAGGCCGTGCGCCGCGCGATTCATCTGGCGATCAAGCAGGCCAGCACCGATGTCGGCCAGCACCACAAGTTCAACACCGCCATCGCCCAGGTGATGACGCTGATGAACGTACTGGAGAAGGCGTCGACCGTCAGCGAACAGGACCGTGCCCTGCTGCAGGAAGGCCTGGAGGCCGTCGCCCTGCTGCTCGCGCCGATCACCCCGCACATCTGCCACGAACTCTGGCAGCAGCTGGGCAACACCGGCGCGATCATCGATGCGCAGTGGCCCACGGTCGACGAGTCGGCCCTGATACAGGACAGCCTGACCTTGGTGGTGCAGGTCAACGGCAAGCTGCGCGGCCAAATCGAAGTACCGGCCAGCGCCAGCCGCGAAGAGGTGGAGACCGCCGCACGCGATAACGAAAACGTGCTGCGCTTCACCGAAGGCCTGACCATCCGCAAGGTCATCGTGGTGCCGGGCAAGCTGGTCAATATCGTCGCAAACTGATCCGGTCCAGGCGCCTGCGCCTGGCCTGCAATGGGGATACAAGATGAACAAGGGCAATCTGGTAGTGCTGGGCCTGACGCTGCTATTGAGCGCCTGCGGCTTCCAGCTTCGCGGCACCGGCGATGTGGAGTTCGGCCTGAAGGAACTCGACCTGCAGGCACGCAACAGCTACGGCGACACCGTTCGCGAGCTGGAGACGCTGCTCGAGCGCAACGACGTTCGCGTCCATCCGGGCGCCAAGTACAGCCTCAACCTGGCCAACGAGCAGACCCGCCAGCGCACCGCCAGCTATACCAGCTCGGCACGCAGCGCCGAGTACGAGCTCACCAGCACCCTCGACTATCAGTTCCGCGGACCGCAGGATCGCCTGCTGCTGGAGGACCGCGTCGAGGTGCAGAAGGTTTATGTGCACGACAGCAACAACCTGATCGGCTCCAGCCAGGAAGGCGACCAGCTGCGCCAGGAAATGCGCCGCGAGCTGCTGCAGCAACTGGTCATGCGCATCCAGCGCATCACCCCAGACGAACTCGACCGCCTGCAGCAGGAGGCCGAAACCAGAGCACGTGCCGAAGCCGAAGCCCTCGAAGCGGCGCGGCGCGCGCAGGATGCGCGGCCGCAGCAATCGCCCATCGAACTGCCCATCCAGTAATGCCCATGGGGACGGCGACGTCCCCGCGCCTGCCCGCATGAAACTCGCCCCCGCGCAGCTCGCCAAGCATCTGCAAGGCCCGCTGGCCCCGGTCTACGTGGTCAGCGGCGACGAGCACCTGCTCTGCCAGGAAGCCGCCGATGCCATCCGTGCGGCAACTCGGGCCCAGGGTTTCAGCGAGCGTCAGGTATTCCACGCTGAAAGCGGCTTCGATTGGAGCCAGCTGATCGAAGCCGGCGCCAGTCTTTCGCTGTTTGCCGAAAAGCGTCTGCTCGAATTACGCATCGCCAACGGCAAGCCCGGCGACAAGGGGGCTGCAGCACTGCTCGAATACCTTGCCCGCCCGGCCGACGACACCGTATTGCTGATCAGCCTGCCCAAGCTCGACGGCAGCACGCAGAAGACCAAGTGGGCCAAGGCGCTGATCGACGGCAAGGAGGTCCAGTTCCTGCAGATCTGGCCGGTGGAAGCGACGCAGCTGCCGCAATGGATTCGCCAGCGACTGGCGCAGGCCGGCCTATCCGCCGACCAAGACGCCATCGAGCTGATCGCCGCGCGGGTCGAAGGCAATCTGCTGGCTGCCGCGCAGGAGGTCGAGAAGCTCAAGCTGTTGGCCGAAAGTGGCCAGATCAGTGCTGCGACCGTGCAGGCCGCTGTCGCCGACAGCGCCCGCTATGACGTCTTCGGCCTGATCGACGCGGCACTGCACGGCCAGGCTGCCCACGCGTTACACGTGCTCGAAGGTCTGCGCAGTGAAGGCGTGGAGGCGCCGGTGATTCTCTGGGCGCTGGCTCGCGAGTTGCGTTTGCTGGCCAACCTCGCCATGCAGTACAGCCAGGGCACGCCGCTGGAACGCGCCTTCGCGCAGGCCCGCCCGCCTGTGTGGGACAAGCGCCGTCCGCTGCTGAGCAAAGCGCTGCAACGCCACAGCGCAACCGCCTGGAACCAGATGCTGGTGGAGGCGCAGCAGATCGATGCTCAGGTCAAGGGGCAAGCCGAGGGCGATCCCTGGATCGGCCTTTCCCAACTGTGCCTGCGCCTGGCCGGCAAGCGCTTCGGGCTCGCCTGAGCGTTCGCCAGCCCAGCCACTGGACATTTTTTGCACAACGCCTATGATGCGCTCGCCTGCTCCCACGACACGAGGGCATACCATGAGCAAAAGCACGAAGCACACCAACAAGGCCAAGCGCCTGATTGCCCAACCGCTGTTCCGCAGCCGCCAGGAAACGCCGAAGAAAGGCAAAGGCAGCTACCGCCGCGAAGCCTCCCACTGGGAGGCTTCGGTCCTTCTGGCAGGCTGAAAAACCAAGCCCAGCAAAGCGTGTTAAGGTTTGCGACCTACGACACGGTCCGAGAGTTGTGCATGTTTTACCCCTTCGTTCCCGTCCTGCTGTTGCGCACGCTGGTCACCGCAGCCGGCATGAGCCTGATCGTTGCCTGCGCCGCCGAACCACTGGCCCGCGCCGCCTCGGGAACCAGTCCCCGGACGATCGCCGCGTCGGAGGCCAGCGCGGCGAATATCGTCACCACGCCGCTCAGCTTCAGCGAATGGCGCGAGGCCTTTCGCACCGAGGCGCTCGCCGCCGGCATCTCGCCGGAGCTGTTCGATCGCGCATTTGTCGGAGTGACGCCCGACGCCAGCGTTATAGCCGCCGATCGCAGCCAACCCGAATTCACCCGGCCGGTCTGGCAATACCTCGATGGCGCGCTCTCCGACCAACGCGTGCGCAACGGCCAGCGGCTGCTCGCCGAACATGCCGCGACGCTGCAGGGCATTGAGGCGCGCTATGGTGTGGACCGCCAGGCACTGGTCGCGATCTGGGGGCTGGAAAGCAGCTTCGGCCAGATCCAGGGCGACAAATCGGTGATCCGCTCGTTGGCCACCCTGGCGCATGAAGGCCGCCGGCCGCAGTTCGCCAAGAGCCAGCTGATCGCGGCGCTGCAGATCCTGGAGACCGGCGACATCCCGCTCGAACAACTGCGTGGCTCCTGGGCCGGCGCGATGGGCCAGACCCAGTTCATTCCGACCACCTACAACACCCACGCGGTGGATTTCGACGGCGACGGCCGCCGCGACATCTGGAACAGCCCGGCCGATGCTCTGGCCTCGGCCGCGCATTACTTGCAGGCGTCCGGCTGGCAGCAGGGCCAGCCTTGGGGTTTCGAGGTGCGCCTGCCGGAACCGTTCGACTATGCGCTGGCCGACATGGAGCTGCGCAAATCGCTCGCCGAATGGCGCCGCCTGGGCCTGCGCGGCCTGCCGACAGGCTCCGATGAGCGCAGCGCGAGCCTACTGCTGCCAGCCGGCCATCGCGGGCCGGCATTCCTGGTGCTGGATAATTTCCGCGCCATCCTGCGCTACAACAACTCCTCGGCTTATGCGCTGGCCATCGGTCTGCTCGGCGAGCGCTTCCAGGGCAGCGGCCAGATTGCAGCCTCTTGGCCGCGCGGCGAGCAGCCGCTGAGCCGCTCCGAGCGGCTGGAGTTGCAGGAGCGACTGGATCGCCAGGGCTTCAATCCCGGCACCCCGGACGGCATCATCGGCGCCAATACCCGCAAGGCCATCCGTGGCTTCCAGCAACAGCTGGGCTGGCCGGCGGACGGCCATCCCAGTCAGGAGCTGCTGGGGCGCTTGCGCGACCGGCCATAATGTCTGCGGTAGCCTCAAGGCCACCGATCGACTGGCTAACCGGCGAATTCAAGCCACAAAAAAACCCTGCCGGAGCAGGGTTTTTGCGTTTCGGCAATCGGGTTCAGTGCTTGACGGCCACTTCGTAGAGGTAGTCCGGCAGCGGATCGATCACCACCTGGTGGCCGACGTAATGTGCCTGCACTGCTTCGCGCGGCACCACACCGTGCGGCGCGCGTTCATCGCCACCGAGGCGCTGGCGGGCACGGTAATCGATCACACACCCATCGGCTTCGACCCAGAAGTGTGGCGACAGCACCTTGCCGTCCAGCTCGACCTGCCCCAGCATCGCCTGATAGGGGATGTGCTGACGCGCCAGGCGTGTCACCACGAGACGGCTCATGGCGTCGCATTCAACCTTGGCGGCGTCCAGATCATCGAGCAGGTTCTTCAGCTGGGGATAACTCATGTGCGGTGGCCCTCGGCCTTGTGATGTCAGACGCGGGGCACTATAGACCAAAGTCTAATGCGGCGAAATGGCGCAATTTTCTTGCCAAGCGCAACGGGAAACACAAACAGGTTGCCAACGCGACGGGGAAGACTATGCGAAACCGCGTGGAGGACTCGCGCGAGGGCCGTAGACGGGCGAACCGCCCGGCGTTGCGCCGGGACGGCTCGGAGCGCATTAGTCCTTGGCGGCGTGCGCTTGCTGATCGGCATGGTACGACGAGCGCACCAGCGGGCCGGAAGCGATGTTCTTGAAGCCCATCTTCATGCCTTCCTCGGCGAACCAGGCGAAGGTGTCCGGATGGACGAAGCGCTGCACCGGCAGGTGGCTGCGCGACGGTTGCAGGTACTGACCGAGGGTCAGCATGTCGATGTCATGCTCGCGCATGCGCTGCATGACCTCGATGACCTCCTCGTCGGTCTCGCCGAGGCCGAGCATCAGTCCCGACTTGGTCGGCACGCCCGGCACGCGCTGCTTGAACTTCTCCAGCAGATCCAGCGACCACTCGAAATCCGAACCGGGACGGGACGACTTGTACAGCCGCGGCACGGTTTCCAGGTTGTGGTTGAAGACATCCGGCGGCTCGCTGGCAGTGATGTCGAGGGCGATGTCCATACGCCCGCGGTAGTCCGGCACCAGCGTTTCCAGCTGGATGTTCGGCGACAGCTTGCGGATTTCGCGCAGACAGTCGGCAAAATGCTGAGCGCCACCGTCGCGCAGGTCATCGCGATCCACCGAGGTGATCACCACATACTTAAGGCGCATGTCGGCGATGGCCTGGGCCAGGTTCTTCGGCTCGTCGGGGTCCAGGGCGTTGGGCCGGCCGTGGCCGACGTCGCAGAACGGACAGCGCCGCGTGCAGATATCGCCCATGATCATGAACGTCGCGGTGCCGCTGGAGAAGCACTCGCCCAGGTTCGGGCAGGAGGCCTCTTCGCAGACGCTGTGCAGCTTGTGCTTGCGCAGGGTGTTCTTGATCTGGTCCACCTCTGGCGAGACCGGGATGCGCACGCGGATCCAGTCGGGCTTCTTCGGCAGCTCGTCGGTGGGGATGATCTTCACCGGAATGCGCGCGACCTTGTCCGCGCCACGCAGCTTGACCCCGGCCTCAACCTTCGCCGGGCGCTTGCCGGCCGTATCAACAGTACTCATATGTTTTCGATTCCGCCCGCGAGGGTCTTCTGTTGCGCGTATCCGAGGTGCCGGGCCAGTTGCGTGCGCAGTCGACCGACGACTTCGGAGAAGTCCACCGGACCGATCAGATCGCGCAGCTGTGTCATCGCCAGCCCCGCATAACCGCAGGGATTGATGCGCCGGAAAGGTTCCAGGTCCATGTCCACGTTCAGCGCCAGGCCGTGGAAGGAGCGACCGTTGCGAATGCGCAGGCCGAGCGAGGCGATCTTGGCGCCGTCGACATATACACCCGGCGCATCCGGTTTGGCCAGCGCGGCGACGTCGTAGCTGGCGAGGAGATCGACCAGGCTCTGTTCGATATGACTGACCAGCGCGCGTACGCCGATACCGCGCCGACGGACATCGATCAGCAGGTAGCAGACCAGCTGCCCCGGGCCGTGATAGGTCACCTGACCGCCGCGATCGACCTGCACCACCGGGATGTCGCCGGGAAACAGCACGTGCTCGGCCTTACCGGCCTGGCCCTGGGTGAACACCGGGGGATGCTGCAGCAACCAGAGCTCGTCGCCGGTTTGCGGACCGCGCTGATTGGTGAACCGCTGCATGGCCTGCCAGGCCGTCTGGTAGTCGATCAGCCCAAGCTCGCGGATGCCGAGCACCTCGGCATCCATCACAGCACCATGTGGACGCGGCCGGTGGCGCGCAAATCGACGTGGATCGCCTGCAATTGCTCGACGCCGGTGGCGGTGATCAGCACCTGTACGGAGAGAAAGCGCCCGTTGCGGCTGTCACGGGTGACCAGTGTGGTCTCGTCGCAATCCGGCGCATGGCGCTGGATGACTTCGAGCACCAGCTCGCGAAAGCCCTCGCCGGCCTCGCCGATCACCTTGATCGGATAACGCTCGCAGGGAAATTCGATTTTCGGCGCAGTAGGTTCGCTGTGGTTATCGGTCATGGCGACGGACTCGTGATCCGCAGGCACGCCGGCGCGGGATAGGCGCTGACGTGCCGACGCGTTGTCAGTTGAACAGGCTGTAGAAGAACAGGCGAATGCTATCCCAAAGACGGCGGAACAGCCCACCTTCTTCTACCGCTTCCAGCGCGACCAGATCGGCGCTGTGCAGCACTTCCTCGCCGAGCTTGACCTCGACCTTGCCGACTACCTGGCCCTGGCTGATCGGTGCAATCAGCGTGTCGCTGAAGCTCATGCTGGCCTGGAGCTTGTCCAGTTGGCCACGCGGCAGAGTCAGCGTCAGATCCTCGGCGAGGCCGGCCTTGACCTGGCTCTGCTGCCCTTTCCAGACCTGCTGCTGAGCCAGTTCGACACCTTTCTGGTAGAAGGTCCGGGTCTCGAAGAAACGGAAGCCGTAGGTCAGCAACTTTTGCGTTTCGGCAGCGCGCGCCTGCTCGCTGTCAGTGCCGAACACCACCGAAATCAGGCGCATGCCATCGCGCACGGCCGAGGCAACCAGGCAGTAGCCAGCCTCTTCGGTATGGCCGGTCTTCAGGCCGTCGACGGTCTTGTCGCGCCACAGCAGCAGGTTACGGTTGGGCTGCTTGATGTTGTTCCAGAAGAATTCCTTCTGCGCGTAGATGGCGTAGTGCGCCGGGTCTTGGTAGATGATCGCGCGCGCCAGCTTGGCCATGTCATGGGCGGAGGAGTAGTGATCCGGGTCCGGCAGGCCGGTGGCGTTCATGAAGTGGGTGTTGCTCATGCCCAGGCGCTGCGCCGTGGTGTTCATCATGTCGGCGAAGGCTTCTTCGCTGCCGGCGATGTGCTCGGCCATCGCCACGCTCGCATCGTTGCCCGACTGGATGATGATGCCGTGCAGCAGGTCGTCCACCGAGACCTGGGTATTGACCTGAATGAACATGCGCGAACCGCCGGTGCGCCACGCCTTCTCGCTGACGGTCACCATGTCGCTGTCGCTGATCTGCCCTTTCTGGATCTCCAGCGTGGCGATGTAGGCGGTCATCAGCTTGGTCAGGCTGGCGGGCGGCAGGCGCTCGTCGCTGTTGCTTTCAATCAGCACCTTGCCGCTGGCCGCGTCCATCAGCATGTAGGATTTGGCCGCCAGCTGCGGCGGCGACGGGATGGCGGGAGCCGCCCAGGCCACTGGGGTGGCAGTGGTGACGATCGCCAGCAAGGCGAAAACTATGAAGCGAGGCATGCAAGTCTTGATGTTCATCCGTTTCTCGAATTGGTTTCAGGTAAGACAGGGGTTCGCGCTGCGACGGCGGATCAATCGGCCTGCACCCGGCGGGGCTGTCCGAGATTGGCCAGGCGCACGCTTTGCTCCAGCTGCGACGCCTCGTCGGCGCTGCCGATGGGGCCGAGACGGACACGGTGCAGGGTCTGCTGGTTGTGCACCACCGAGCTGATGAACACCGGCGCGGAGACCACGCCGCTCAGCTTGTCCTTGAGCAGTTCGGCGGCGTCCGGGTTGGCGAACGCACCGACCTGGAGGAACAGTCCCGATGACTGCACCGCGTCAGGCGAGCGCTCCAGCTCGACCGGCAGCACCGCGGCTGCATGCTGTTGCGGCGGCGGCGTGTACTGCTCGATGGGTTGCGCCAGGGTGCTGCTGGCGGGCTTGGGCGCGGCTGTCTGAGCCTGCGCCATGACCAGCGGCACTGGCTTGCCCTGTGCGGCCCACCATTGCTGCGGGTCGATTCCCTCGACCTTGACCCGTGCCGTGCCGGTCTCGGCATAGCCGAGCTTCTTCGCCGCGGCGAAGGACAGGTCGATGACCCGATCGGAGTAGAACGGCCCGCGATCGTTGACCCGCAGCGTCACGCTGCGGCCGTTGTCCAGATTGGTGACCTTGACGTAGCTGGGCAGCGGCAGGGTCTTGTGCGCCGCGCTCATGCCATACAGGTCGTACTTTTCACCATTGGCGGTCGGCTGGCCATGAAACTTGGTGCCGTACCAAGAGGCGGTACCGACCGCGGAATAGCGGCGACCGTCGCTCATCGGGAAATAGGTCTTGCCCAGCACTGTATAGGGATTGGCCTTGACCGGCCCGTAGTGCGGCATCGGCGTCGCATCGGGAATCTGCGAGACGTCGACATCCCACCAGGGCGCGCCGTCCTTGCTCGGCCGGGTGAAATCGCCCGGACCACTGATGCCTGGCTTGCGCGCGGGCGCCTGCGTCGTCGGCGACGACGAGCAGCCGGCGAGCAGCACGCCGGCGAGACCGAGCGCCAGTAGCGCTGTGGTACGCGTCATGGTTGTTGCCCTCGCGCCGCTGCCAACGCCTCGGACAGCTGATGCACGGCCATCGCGTACATCACGCTGCGGTTGTAACGGGTGATGACGTAGAAGTTGGGCAGCCCCAGCCAGTATTCCTCGCCGTCGGCACCCTCCAGGCGGAAGGCGGTGACCGCCGTATCGTCGGCGACCGGAGAATTAACGTTCCAGCCCAGCTCGCGCAGCTCGGCCACGCTTTTCACCGGATCGAGACCCGGACTCAGACCCTCGGCGACGCGTTCGCCGTCGACCTCGGCGCGTGCCACCACCGGCTCGCCACTGGTCCAGCCGTGCTGCTTGAAGTAGCTGGCCGCGCTGCCGATGGCATCCACGGGGTTGTTCCAGATGTCGATGCGTCCGTCGTCGTCGAAATCCACCGCATAGGCGCGAAAGCTGCTCGGCATGAACTGCGGCAGGCCCATCGCGCCGGCGTAGGAGCCCTTGAGTGTGAGCGGATCGACCTGCTCCTCACGCGCAAGCAGGAGGAACTCCTTGAGCTGCTGGCGGAAGAACGGCTGGCGCGGCGGATAATCGAAGCCCAGCGTCGACAGCGCGTCGATGACCCGGTAATTGCCGGTATTGCGGCCGTAGAAGGTTTCCACGCCGATGATCGCCACGATCACCTCGGCCGGTACGCCGTAGACCTGCTCGGCGCGGGCCAGCGCCTCCTCGTTCTGCCGCCAGAAGTCCACGCCCTGGGCGATCCGCGAGTCGGTGATGAAGATCGGCCGGTACTCCTTCCATGGCTTGACCCGCTCGGCCGGACGCGAGATGGCATCGAGGATCGCCTGCTTGCGCTCGGCCTGGGCGAACAGGTCGAGCAGCTGCTCGCTGGCGAAACCGTAATCGCGGGTCATCTCGGCGACGAACTCGTCCACGTTCGGCCCCTGGTAATCGGCGGCGAGGGCTGTCTGCCCGCCCGCAGCCCCAAGGATTCCTGCCATGCAGAGGATTCGCGCCGTCCAGCCACGCCGTAATGAAATCAAGAAATACACTCTCGTCAAACCTGGGCGATCCACTTGCGATGGGTGTGGATCGACATCAAAACCCCGAACCCTGACAGCAGGGTCACCAGTGAAGTTCCGCCGTAGCTAATGAAGGGTAACGGCACGCCCACCACCGGCAGCAACCCGCTGACCATACCGATATTGACGAAGACGTAAACGAAAAAGGTCATCGTCAGCGCACCAGCCAGCAGTTTGCCGAACAACGTCTGCGCCTGCACGGTGATCACCAGACCGCGGGTAATCAGCAGCAAATACACCAGCAGCAGCAAGCAGACGCCGACCATGCCGAACTCCTCGGCGAGGACCGCAATGATAAAGTCCGTGTGGCTTTCCGGCAAAAAATCCAGGTGCGACTGCGTGCCCAGCAGCCAGCCTTTGCCGAACACACCGCCCGAGCCGATGGCGGCCTTGGACTGGATGATGTTCCAGCCGGTACCCAGCGGATCGCTCTCCGGGTCGAGGAAAGTCAGCACCCGCTGCTTCTGGTAATCGTGCAGCACGAAGTACCACATCGCCACGGCAATCGGCACCACGGCCGCGGCCGCGCCCATGATCCAGCTCCAGCGCAGGCCGGCGACGAACAGCACGAAGGCGCCGGAGGCGAGGATCAGCAGCGCGGTGCCGAGGTCCGGCTGCTTCACGATCAGCACGAACGGCACCACGATCAGCGCCAGACTCACCAGGGTGTGCTTGAAGCGCGGCGGCAGCGGGCGTGCCGCCAGGTACCAGGCGATGGTCATCGGCATGATGATCTTCATGAATTCCGAAGGCTGGAAGCGGATCACCCCGGGGATGTTGATCCAGCGCGTAGCGCCCATCGCGGTGTGCCCCATGAACTCCACCGCCAGCAGCAACCCCACCACCGCGAGATAGCCCAGCGGCACCCAGCGCGCCATGAAGCGCGGCTCCAGCTGGGCGATGACCAGCATGGCGCCGAGCCCCAGGCCAAAGGATGACGCCTGCTTGAGCAGCAGATCCCAGTTCTTGCCGCTGGCCGAATAGAGGATGAACAGACTGCCGGCGGCCAGCAGCAGCAACAGCAACAGCAGCTGCGCATCGATGTGCAACCGCTGCAGCAGGCTGGCGCGGCGGCGCATGACGTCTTCGCGAGACAGGGTACGGTCGAAATTGCTGTTCATGGCTTTTTGGCGCCCGTGGTGGTCGGCGCGGCGTACTCGGCCTTCAGCTGGCCATTCTCATCCAGCAGCCAGGCATCCATGACCTGTTTGGCCACCGGCGCGGCGACGCCCGAGCCCGACTCGCCATTCTCCACCATCACCGCCACGGCAATCTGCGGATCATGGACCGGGGCGAAGGCGACGAACAGCGCGTGGTCGCGGTGACGCTCGTTGAGCTTGCCGCTGTCGTAGCGCTCGCCCTGCTTGATCGCCACCACCTGTGCCGTGCCGCTCTTGCCGGCGATACGATAGGCGGCGCTGTCGCCGACCTTGCGCGCGGTGCCGCGGGCACCGTGCAGCACCTGCTCCATGCCGCGGATCGAATAGTCCCAGAACTTCGGATCGCGCAGCTCGATGTCCGGCAGCGGATTCGGATCGACCGGCGGCTGGTCGCCGATGCGCTTGGCCAGGTGCGGGCGAATCCATTTGCCGCGCGTGGCCATCAGCGCGGTCGCCTGCGCCAGCTGCAGCGGCGTGGCCTGCATGTAGCCCTGGCCGATGCCGAGAATGACCGTCTCGCCGGGATACCAGGCCTGGCGATAGCGCGCACGCTTCCACTCGCGCGACGGCATCAGCCCGGCGGTTTCCTCGTACATGTCCAGCGCCACGCGCTGGCCGAGGCCGAAACGGGTCATGTAGTCGTGCATGCGATCCACGCCCAGCTTGTGCGCCATGTCGTAAAAGTAGGTGTCGTTGGAACGCATGATCGCCACTTCCAGATCCACCGGGCCATCGCCGCCGCGATTCCAGTTGCGGTATTTGTGTTTCACGTTGGGTAGCTGGTAGTAGCCCGGGTCGTACACCCGGCTGGTCGGCGTGATGACCCCGGCATCCAGCCCGGCGATCGCCATCATCGGCTTGATCGTCGAGCCGGGCGGATAGAGACCGCGCAGTACGCGGTTGTACAGCGGCCGATCGATCGAGTCGCGCAGCTCGCCATACGCCTTGAAGCTGATGCCGGTGACGAACAGGTTGGGATCGAAGCTCGGCTGGCTGACCATCGCCACCACCTCACCGGTATCCGGCAGCAGCGCGACGATCGCCCCACGCCGGCCGCCCAGCGCGGCCTCGGCGGCCTCCTGCAGTTTGAGGTCAAGGGTCAGCGTCAGGTCCTTGCCGGGAATCGGGTCGGTGCGTTTGAGCACGCGCAGCACGCGGCCGCGGGCGTTGGTCTCGACTTCTTCGTAGCCGACCTGGCCGTGCAGCACGTCCTCGTAGAATTTTTCGATGCCGGTCTTGCCCATGTGATGGGTGCCGCTGTAGTTCACCGGGTCGAGCGACTGCAGCTCCTTTTCGTTGATCCGCCCGACGTAACCGACCGAGTGGGCGAAGTGCGGCCCCTGCGGATAGTGCCGTACCAGCTGCGCCGACACCTCGATACCGGGCAGACGGAACTGATTCACCGCGATGCGGGCGATCTGCTCCTCCGACAGCTCGTACATGATCGGCACCGGTTCGAACGGCCGGCGCCCCTGCAATACGCGCTTCTCGAACAGCTCGCGCTCCTCGGCCGGCAGCTCCAGCACCTCGACGACCCGGTCAAGCACGCCGCGCCAGTCCTGCCCGGCGCGCTCGCGGGTGACCGTCAGACTGAAACTCGGGCGGTTGTCGGCGATCACCCGGCCGTTGCGATCGAAGATCAGCCCGCGGTTGGGCGGGATCGGCTGCACGTGCACACGGTTGTTTTCCGACAGCGTCGAATGGTGCTCGAACTGCACTACCTGCAGGTAGTACATGCGCGCCACCAGCACACCGATCAGCAGCACCACCACGACAATGCCGACCAGCGCGCGACTGCGCACCAGCAGGGCATCCTTTTCGTGGTCCTTGAGGGGGATCGGTTGCGGCATGGATCGGTCGTCGGACTACTTGTGATAGGGGTGGCCGGACAGCAGCGTCCAGGCACGATAGATCTGCTCACCCACCAGAATCCGCACCAGCGGATGCGGCAGCGTCAGTGGCGACAGCGACCAGCGCTGCTCGCTGCGCGCGCAGACCTCCGGCGCCAGCCCTTCCGGGCCGCCGACCATGAGGTTGACGTTGCGCGCATCCAGCCGCCAGCGCTCCAGCTCTGCCGCCAGTTGCTCGGTGCTCCACGGCTTGCCGTGTACCTCCAGCGTGACGATGCGCTCGCCCGGCTGCACTCTGGCCAGCATCGCCTCGCCTTCCTGGCGGATCAGGCGCGCCACATCGGCGTTCTTGCCACGGGTGTTGAGCGCAATCTCCACCAGATCGAGCGGCAGCTCGGATGGCAAGCGGCGGGCATATTCCTGCCAGCCCTCCTCCACCCAGCGCGGCATCTTCGAGCCGACGGCGATCAGCTTGATCCGCACGGGTTACTCCGGATCGTGGCTGTGCTGCGCGCGGCTCTGTTCGGCGCCCTGCCAGAGGCGTTCGAGATCGTAGAACTGGCGAGTCGGCACCTGCATGACGTGCACCACCACGTCGCCCAGGTCGAGCAGGGCCCACTCGCCGCCTTCCAGGCCTTCACTGCCCAGCGGGCGCACGCCCTGTTCCTTGACCTTCTCCAGCACGTTGTCGGCCAGCGCCTTGACCTGGCGACTGGAGCCGCCGCTGGCGATCACCATGTAGTCGGTGACGCTGGTCTTACCGCGCACATCGATGGTGACGATGTCCTGGGCCTTCAAATCTTCCAGCGCGGCGACCGCCAACTGGACCAAAGCTTCAGTTTGCATAACGTGAAAACAACCTCAGTTCGACGCCCGGTAGAGTCCGTGCGCGTTGATGTAAGCCAGAACGGCGTCGGGCACCAGAAAACGCACCGACTTGCCGCTGGCCAGCAATTGACGAATCTGCGTGGCGGACACCTCCAGCGGTGTCTGCCAGACGAAGGCGATCTGCCCGGCAGCGCCGGCCAGTGCCTGTGGATCGGAAACACTGCGCGCGGCCAGCAGATCGCGCAACGCCTGCGGCGCCTCGCTGCCGGCATCCGGCCGCTGCAGCACGAGGATGTGGCAATAGTCGAGCAGCTCCTCCCAGCGATGCCAGGTCGGCAGCCCACAGAACGCATCCCAGCCGACGATCAGCAGCAGCTGGTCGTCGGCCGCCAACTCCTCACGCAGCGAGATCAGCGTCTCGATGGTGTAGGACGGCTTCGCCCGTTCCAGCTCACGGGCATCGACGCACAGCGGCGGCAGGTCGGCCACCGCCAGACGGACCATCGCCAGACGGTCCTCAGCCGAACAGCTCGGCGTTTCGCGGTGCGGCGGGCGCGCATTGGGGATCAGCCGCAACTCGTCGAGACCGAACATCTCGGCCACCTCCAGCGCGCCGCGCAGGTGACCGATGTGTACCGGATCGAAGGTACCGCCGAGGATGCCGATGCGCCGTGCGCCGCTGCCGTGGCGCATCAGGTGCGGACGTGACCGTCGCCGAAGACCACATACTTCTCGCTGGTCAGCCCGTGCAGACCGACCGGCCCGCGGGCGTGCAGCTTGTCGGTGGAGATGCCAATCTCCGCGCCCAGACCGTACTCGAAGCCGTCGGCGAAACGCGTCGAGGCGTTGACCATCACCGAACTGGAATCGACTTCGGTGAGGAAGCGCCGCGCATCGGTAAAGTTCTCGGTGACGATCGCATCGGTGTGCTGCGAGCCGTAGCGATTGATGTGCTCGATGGCCTCATCCAGCGAATCGAGGATGCGGATCGACAGAATCGGCGCATTGTACTCGGTGGACCAGTCTTCTTCGCTGGCCGCCAGCACGTCGCCACCGAGCAGCGCCCGGGTGCGCTCGCAACCGCGCAGCTCGACACCCTTTTCGCGGTAGATCGCCGCCAGCGGTGGCAGCACACGCTCGGCGATGCCCTGGTGTACCAGCAGCGTCTCCATCGCATTGCACGGCGCGTAGCGCTGGGTCTTGGCGTTGTCGGCGACGCGGATTGCCTTGTCGACGTCCGCAGCGATATCGACATACACATGGCAGATGCCATCCAGGTGCTTGATCACCGGCACTCGGGCATCGCGGCTGATGCGTTCGATCAGCCCCTTGCCGCCGCGCGGCACGATCACGTCGACGTATTCGGGCATCGCGATCAGCGCGCCGACGGCCGCGCGGTCGGTGGTCTCCACCACCTGCACGGCAGCGGCGGGCAGGCCGGCCTCGGCCAGACCGAGCTGGATGCAGCGAGCGATGGCCTGGTTGGAATGAATGGCCTCGGAACCGCCACGCAAGATGGTGGCGTTGCCCGACTTCAGGCACAGGCTGGCAGCGTCGATGGTCACGTTGGGCCGCGACTCGTAGATGATGCCGACCACGCCCAGCGGCACGCGCATCTTGCCGACCTGGATGCCCGAGGGCATGTAGCGCATGTCGCGGATTTCACCGATCGGATCGGGCAGCGCGGCGACCTGGCGCAGGCCCTCGATCATGCTGTCGATCACCTTGGGCGTGAGCGCCAGGCGGTCGAGCATTGCCGCGTCCAGGCCATTGGCACGGCCGCCGGCCAGATCCAGTTCATTGGCGGCGACCAGCTCGGCACGCGCGGCATCGAGCGCGGCGGCGGCGGCCTGCAGGGCACGGTTCTTCTGCGCGGTGCTGGCGCGCGCGAGCACCCGCGAGGCGTCGCGCGCGGCGCGGCCCAGGCGGGTCATGTAGTCGAGCACGGACTCGGTCATGGTCTTGCTGGCCTGACGAAAGGGAAAGCGGCTGATTATAGCCACCCCAGCCCGTGCCGCACAGCCGCGTCGGGCGAACGGGCCGGCCTCGTCGGCGCGCAGTGGCATCGCTATCATCCGCGCGGTGAAACCCGCGCCGTCAGCGACGGGTCGAAAAGGCCTCACCCGAACAAGGAATCGCGCATGAGCCAGTGGCTCGATCCGTTCACCGCCTGGCTTGGCGCCCATCCGCAATGGCTCGGTCTGGTGCTGTTGATCGCCGCCTGCGTCGAATGCCTGGCGGTGGTCGGGTTGCTGGTCCCCGGTACCGTGCTGCTGTTCGCCGTCGCCATGCTCGCCGGCAGCGGCGCGCTGACGTTGAGCGAGACGCTGCTGCTGGGCTTCTCCGGCGGCCTGCTCGGCGATCTGATTTCCTACGGCCTCGGGCGCCGTTACCACCAGGGCATCCGCCGTCTGCCGGGGCTGCGCCACCATCCCGAATGGCTGCTACGCGCCGAACACTACTTCGCCCGCTATGGCGTCGCCAGCCTGCTGGTCGGCCGCTTCATCGGCCCGCTGCGACCGATGCTGCCGATGACCGCGGGGATGCTCGACATGCCGTTCGGCCGCTTCCTGCTGGTCAGTCTGGTGGCAGCGGCCGGCTGGTCGATGGCCTACCTGCTGCCCGGCTGGACCGCCGGTGCGGCGCTGCGCCTGCCGCTGGCCGAGGGTTTCTGGGGCGAAGCGGGGGCGGTCGTCGGCGCGATCGTACTGCTGATCGGTGCGATCATTCACGGCAGTTTCCGCCACCAGCGCTGGGTCAGCGCCGTCGCCGCCGGGCTGAGCACGCTGATCCTGTTAGGACTGTTCTTTGGCTGGCCGCACCTGCGCGAGTTCGACGAAGGGCTGCTGACGGTGATCCAGGCCGAACGCAGCGCACCGATGGACCGTGTCATGGTGCTGATCACCCGCCTGGGCGATTTCCACACGCAGCTGTGGGCCGCGGTGCTGCTGAGCCTGCTGCTGCTGTTGCTGCGCCAGTGGCGCGCCGCGCTGTTCGCCATCGCCACGCTGCTCGGCACAGCACTGGCCAACGGCGCGCTGAAGGCGACCTTCGCCCGCGTGCGGCCGGAAGTGCTGCTCGAACCGCTGGGCAGCTACAGCTTCCCCAGCGGACACAGCTCGGCGGCGTTCGCCCTGTTCCTCACCCTCGGCGTGCTGGCCAGCCGCGAGCAGCCGCCACGCCTACGCCTGGCATGGCTGCTGCTGGCGGGGCTGCCGGCCACCGCCATCGCCCTGTCGCGGGTCTATCTGGGGGTGCACTGGAGCACCGACGTACTGGCCGGCGCGCTGCTCGCCGCCACGTTCTGTTCGCTCAGCCTGACGCTGGTGCAATGGCGCACACCGCTGCCGGCGCTGTCGCCGCGCGCATGGTGGCTGATTCTGCCGGCGTGCCTCGGCCTGCTGGGCGCCTTCTCGCTCTGGGCACTGCCAACGGCGATGCTGATGTATCGGTACTCCTAGCCGGCCAGCTCGCCCTGCAGCGCTTCCAGCAGGGACTGGATCAGCTCGAGCTGCGCCTGCGGCGCCTCCAGTGCCAGCAGGTCGAGCTTCTGCCGGGGCTGGAACGGCAGCAGATAGGCCAGCTGTGCGGCGAGATCGCGCTGCCCGGCCGGCGTGCCGCCCATGCCCAGGCTTTCGACCATCGGATGGCGACCCAGCGCCTGCAGCAGCACCAGCAGATCGGCATGGCTGTCGTCCAGCGGCCGCTCGGCTAACTCACCGAGCCAGCGGACGTGGGCAATGCTGAGCTGATCGCGCTGGACCTCGGAAGACTCCACGCAGAAGCGCCGCCCGCCCTCGACGCGAATACCCAACAGGCCGTTGGGCTGCTGCTGCCAGTCGCGGATCAGCGCCTCGCAGCCAATCCGGGCGAACGCCGCCGGCGCCGGACCGACTTCACTGCCCTCAAGAATATGCACCACACCGAACCCATGACCGGCCTTCAAGCAGCCGCTGAGCATGTCCAGGTAGCGCGGTTCGAAAACCTGCAGATCCAGCGTGCAGCCAGGAAACAACACGGTATCGAGCGGAAACAGCGGCAGCTTCATGCAGGCTCCATCACAGCAACAGGGTCACCACCAGCGGCAGCAGCACCGCCGTCATCACGCCCATCAGGCTCATTGCCAGCGCGGCGAAGGCGCCGCACTCGTCACTCTCCTGCAGCGCCTGGGCGGTACCTACCGCGTGGGCGGTCAGGCCGAGGGCCATGCCGCGGGCCGCCGGATGGCGCACACCACAGCGGCGCAGCAGCGCGGGGCCGAAGATCGCCCCGAGCACGCCGGTGATCATCACGAACACGGCCGCCAGCGCGACCACCCCGCCGATCTGCTCGGCCACCAGCATGGCGATGGGCGATGTCACCGACTTCGGCGCCAGGGTCATGAGGATCATCCGCTCGGCGCCGAACAGCCACGCCAGCGCCATGCCCAGCGCGGTGGCGGTGACGCCGGCTACCAACAGAGTGATCACGATCGGCGCGAACAGTTCGCGGATTCGCCGCAGATTCAGATACAACGGCACCGCCAGCGCCACCGTCGCCGGGCCGAGCATGACCGTCAGCAGCTGCGCGCTGTCGGCGTAATCGGCATAGCTGAGCCCGCACAGCAGCAGCACGCCGATGACCAGCAGCGCCGAGAGCAGGACCGGCTGCAGAAATACCCAGCGAGTCTTCTCGTAGGCGGCAAACGACAGCTGGAACGCGGCGAGCGTGACGCCGACACCGAATAGCGGGTGATGGATCAGCGCCTGCCAGGCGGCATGCCAGTCGAGCATCGTCGTCATGCGTCCTCCCGCCGGCGGGTCTGCCGCTGGATCAGCGCCTGCATCAACCAGCCGGTGAACACCAGCGAGAGCAGCAGGGAAATCACCAGCACACCGACGATCGCCCAGAAGTCCTGCAGGATCGCCTCGGTATAGACCATCACGCCGACGGCAGGCGGCACCAGCAGCAGCGGCAGATAACGCAGCAGGCTGCTCGCCGCCACCTGCAGCGACTCGCTCGCGCTGCCGCGCAGCAGCAGCGCCGCGAACAACAGCAACAGGCCGATGATCGGCCCCGGCAGCATCGGCACCAGCAACACATTAAGTACCGTGCCGAGCAACTGGAACAGCACCAGCCAGGTCAGACCGCGCAGCAGCATGGGAGCCCCCTCCGGCAAATGTCAGCGATTATAAGCCGCAACGGCGCGCCTCACGCAGCGGCGGCTTCGCTATGACGCGCCATTCGCCCGGTCATGGGTGATTGCGCGGGCAAAGGGTGCGTGCTGATCTTCAAGGACATCCACGCCCCGCAGAGGAACCGCCCCATGCCCCAGGTACCGCTCGATGAACTCAAGGACTACATCGGCAAGGAACTCGGCCACTCCGACTGGCTGACCATTGACCAGAGCCGCGTCGACCACTTCGCCGAGTGCACCGGCGATCACCAGTTCATTCATGTCGATCCGGAGAAAGCCCGGCAGACGCCGTTCGGCGGCACTATCGCGCACGGTTTCCTGTCGCTCTCGCTGCTGCCGCTGCTCATGGAAGACCTCATGGTGGTGCCGCAGGGCACCAAGATGGCAGTCAACTACGGGCTGGACAGCCTGCGCTTCATCCAGCCGGTGCGGGTCGGCTCGCGGGTGCGCCTGCACGCCACGCTGCTCGACGCCCACGAGAAGAACCCCGGCCAGTGGCTGCTCAAGACCCGCGCCGAGATGCAGATCGAAGGCGCGGAGAAACCTGCCTATATCGCGCAGTCGCTGGCACTCTGCTTCGTCTGAGGCGATGCGGCATACTGCGGGTGTTCCGTCGTCTGGATGCCCGCATGCGTCACCTGACTCCCCTGCTCCTTGCCTGCCTGCTCGCCGCCTGCGGCGACGGCGAACCGCTGCTGCCGCCGGACGCCGTGCTGCCCGATGGCGGGCGTTACCGCGGCACGCTGGTAAATGGCCTGCTGCAGGGGCAGGGACGCATCGACTACCCCAACGGCAGCAGCTACCGCGGGCAGTTCAAGGAAGGCCAGTGGCACGGCCAGGGCAGTTGGACCGGCGCCAACGGCGACCGCTACGAAGGCGCCTTCGAACACGGCCTGTTCCACGGCGAGGGACGCTTCAGCTACGCCGCCGGTGGCGTCTATGCAGGCCAGTTCCGCCAGGGCCGCATGCACGGGCTGGGCACCTTCAGCCAGGACGGCGCCCGCTACAGCGGCGAATTCCAGAACGACCTCTATCACGGCGAAGGTGTCCTCGAATATGCCGACGGTGCGCGCTATCAGGGGCGCTTCGCCAACGGCCAGCCAGACGGCACCGGCACGCGCAGCGATGCAGGCGGCTCGTACAGCGGGCAATTCCGCGACGGTTTGCTCAACGGCGACGGCGTCTACCTTTCCGAGGACGGCGAACGCTATCGCGGTGGCTTCGCCGACGACAGTTTCCACGGCGCGGGCCGCTATGAAGATGGCGGCGGCGATGTCTGGGAGGGCCAGTTCGTTCACGGCGAACTCACCGGCGCCGGCCGCCACGCCAGCGCCGATGGCAGCCAGTATCGCGGTGAATTCCGCCGCTGGCAGTACCACGGTAGCGGCGTGCTGGAACGTGCCGACGGCAGCGTCTACCGCGGCGGGTTTCGACACGGCAAATTCAGCGGCGACGGCCAGCTGACCCTCGCCAACGGCAGCGTGCAGCGCGGCAGCTGGCGCAACGGGCGCCGCGTGCGCGACGAGCACGGCAGGCGGCTGCCGGACCCGCTGGAAATCGGCCTGCTGCGCCAGGGCGCGCTGCTCGACCTGGCGCTCACCGCAGTTCCGGCTTCCACGCCCGCTGCAGAGCTGTACAGCCTGGTGCTCGCCGGCGACGGTCGCCAGAGCGTGTTCCTGCGCGAGGCCGACTATGTGCAGCGCCTGCTGGCCGAGCGCTTCGCCGCGCGCGGACAGGTCAGTCTGGTCAACCACCGCGATCACCTCGGCGATCGCCCGCTGGCGACCCGCGAGAACCTGGCGCGTGCCGCCGCCACCCTGGCCGAACGCAGCGGGCCGGAAGATCTGGTGTTCATCTACCTCACCAGCCACGGCACGGCCGATCACCACTTGATCCTGCAGCAGCCACGCCTGGGGCTGGACGACTTGAGCGCGCCGGAGCTGGCCGATCTGCTCGCCCCGCTGGCCGAGCGCAACCAGGTGGTGGTGATCTCCGCCTGCTATTCCGGCGGCTTCATCGAACCGCTGAAAGACCCGAGGCGGCTGGTGATGACCGCCGCGCGCGCCGACCGCGTGTCGTTTGGCTGCTCGGAGGAAAGCGATTTCACCTATTTCGGCCGCGCGCTGTTCGCCGAGGCGCTGCAGCAGACCGACGACATCGTGCACGCCTTCACGCTGGCGCAGGCGAGGGTTGCCGAACGCGAGCAGGCCGACGACTATCAGGCATCGGAACCCCAGATATGGGCGCCCGAGCCGGTCGTCGAACACTGGCGCAGCCTGCAGCAACGACGCGCCGCCTCACACTGATTCGCCAAGGAGCATGACCATGTATCTGACGCCCCAGCGCATTCTGCTTGCCGGCGCCACCGGACTGACCGGCGAACACCTGCTCGACCGACTGCTCAACGAACCCACCGTCGAACGCGTGCTGGCGCCGACGCGCAAGCCGCTGGCGGCGCACCCGCGCCTGGAAAACCCGGTCGGGCCGTTGCAGTCGCTGCTCGGACAGCTCAACGGTCCGGTCGATACCGCGTTCTGCTGCCTGGGCAGCACGCTCAAGCAGGCCGGCACCCAGGACGCGTTCCGTGCCATCGATTTCGATCTGGTGCTGGCCTTCGCCCGCCGCGCACGCGAGCTGGGCGCGCGGCACCTGCTGGTGATCAGTTCGCTGGGCGCCAGCCCGGACAGCCCGATCTTCTACTGCCGGGTGAAGGGCGAGATGGAGGCAGCGCTCGAGGCCCAGGACTGGCCGCAGCTGACCATCGCGCGGCCGTCACAGCTGCTCGGCCCGCGCCTGGAGTTGCGCCTGAGCGAGCGGATCGCCGCGCCGCTGTCGCAACTGCTGCCGGGGAAGTACCACGGCATCGAGGCCTGTACGCTGGCCCGCGCGCTGTGGCGTCTGGCGCTGGAGGAAGGCGACGGCGTGCGCATCGTCGAGTCCGACGAGCTGCGCAAGCTCGGCAAATAGCGGCGCCCCGGCAGCACGGACGCCGCCGACAGGATCACACCTTGATGAAATGCTCGCGGTAATGCCGCAGCTCGGCGATGGAGTCGCGGATGTCATCCAGCGCCAGGTGCGTACCGCTCTTGCTGAACCCCTGCATGATCTGCGGCGCCCAGCGCGCGGCCAGCTCCTTGAGTGTCGAGACGTCCAGATTGCGGTAGTGGAAGTAGCGCTCCAGCTCCGGCATCTGCCGATAGAGGAAGCGCCGATCCTGGCAGATGCTGTTGCCGCAGATCGGCGACTTGCCCTTCGGTACCCACTGTTCGAGAAACGCCAGGGTCTGGGCCTCTGCCTCGGCGGTGCCGATGCGGCTCTCACGCACCCGCTGGGTCAGGCCCGAACCGCCGTGCTGACGGGTGTTCCACTCGTCCATGCGTGCCAGCACCTCGTCGCTCTGATGCACGGCGATCACCGGTCCCTCGGCCAGCACGTTGAGCTGACTGTCGGTGACGATGGTGGCCATTTCGATGATGACGTCGGTATCCGGGTCCAGACCGGTCATTTCCAGGTCGATCCAGATCAGGTTCTGCGGGTTCTGCATGATGGGCTCCTTGGCTGTGGCGCGCAGTTTAGCCGCTCGTCTGCGGGTCGTCAGGCCGGGGCACACCGGGGCGCCAGAGCAGCAGTTGTGATTGCCGCCAGTCGTCGACCGCCAGCCGCTCTTCGGGCTCGACGTCCGGCACCGCGAAGCTGTTGCTGATCAGCAGCGCGTCCGGCCGCATCTGCGCGCTGGCCTTGCGCCACAGCGCCGGCATCGGGGCCGGCGAGAGAAAGCAGTAGACCACCTCGTACTGCGCCAGATCGACGCGCCACAGGCTGCGCAGGACGATGTGGCAATTGCGCCGCGGCAGGCAGCGCAGCCAGGCGATGATGAACGCCAGCGGCGCGGTCTCCACGCCGACGAAGCGCGCCTGCGGATAGATCCGCGCCAGGCGCGACAGACTACCGGCCAGACCACAGCCCAGATCGACGAAACGGAAGTCCGCCGGCAGCCCGGCCAGGCGCTCGGCCAGGCGCCGCTCGGCCGCCCGACCGGTCAGATACAACGGCACACGCTCGAAAAAGACGTTCCAGTTCAGCAATAACAGCGCGGCGAAGACCGCCAGCGGCAGCCATCCCGGCAGGCTGTGATCACGCAGCGCAACCAGCGCGGGCACGAAGGCCAGGTTGATCGGCCACCACCAGCGCGACAGGCCCAGCCGTGCGCCCAGCAACGCAGCAAGCGCACCCTGCATGACGGCCGCCTGCAGCAGCGAGACGTGCAGACCCAGCAGGCGCGCCGCGGCCAGCAGCATCAACCAGGTCAGCAGCAGCGCCGCCAGCTGCGTACCCAGGGCGAGCAAGATCGGCGGACGAAAGCGCGGCGAGTCGGACATGACGAACACGAAGACGGAACGGCAGGCCAGTCTACCTGCCGCCTGCGCGCCGAAACAGGCGGTCAGCGGCGCCGGCCGGCCGTGCTAGACTCGCGCACCTTTATCGACCGACGCCCCGCACATGGCCAAACGCCAACTCAACCGCCGCCAGAACTGGCGCATCGAGAAAATCCAGGAAGAACGCGCCGCCCGCGCGGCACGCCGCGAATCTCGCGCGCTGGAAGAACTGGAAGGCGGCGATCTGGGGCCGGAGCAGTTCGGCCTGGTGATCGCGCACTTCGGCGTGCAGGTCGAGGTCGAAGCACAGGAAGGCGAGCACAGTGGCCAGGTCTTCCGCTGCCACCTGCGCGCCAACCTGCCGGCGCTGGTCACCGGCGACCGCGTGGTATGGCGCCCGGGCAACCAGGGCATCGGCGTGATCGTCGCGCAGCTGCCGCGCCACTCCGAACTGTGTCGTCCCGACACCCGCGGCCAGCTCAAGCCGGTGGCGGCCAACGTCGACCTGATCGTCATCGTCTTCGCGCCGCTGCCCGAACCGCACGCCAACCTGATCGACCGCTACCTGGTCGCCGCCGAACATGCCGGCATCCGGCCGCTGCTGCTGCTGAACAAGGCGGACCTGATCGACGAGCACAACGAGGGCGCGCTCAACGCGCTGCTGGCGGTCTACCGCACGCTTGGCTATCCGCTGCTGGAGGTGTCGGCCCACGGCGGCGCCGGCATGGACGAACTGCGTGCGGCGCTGGACGGCCACGTCAGCGTGTTCGTCGGCCAATCCGGGGTGGGCAAGTCGTCGCTGGTTAACAGCCTGCTGCCAGGCGTGGACACCCGCGTCGGCGCGCTCTCGGAGCAGACCGGCAAAGGCACCCACACCACCACCACGGCGCGGCTGTTCCATTTCCCCGGCGGCGGCGAGCTGATCGATTCGCCCGGCATTCGCGAATTCGGCCTCGGTCATGTCAGCCGCGACGATGTCGAAGCCGGTTTCATCGAGTTCGCCGAGCTGCTCGGGCATTGCCGCTTCCGCGACTGCAAGCATGATCGTGAGCCGGGCTGCGCGCTGCTAAAGGCACTCGAGGACGGGCGCATCCAGCCGCAGCGGATGAACAGCTACCGGCACATCCTCAGCAGCCTGCCCGACCCCGACTACTGATCGTCGCCGCCGGCGGGCAGCGGCTGGTCGAGCTTGAGCACGCCTTCATCGAAGATGTTCAACCGCTCGCGCAACTGCCCCGGCTGCAGCGGCTCGCCCGCGGCGCCCGCCGGAGCGGACGGGTTCGATGGCGCCGCTGGTGCCTTGTTCGCCTCGTCGCCATCAGCCGGCACGAACTGCTCGTTCTCGATGTTGCGCTGCGCCTTCTTGGTCAGCACCAGAATGTCGATGCGCCGGTTGATCGGGTTGAGCGGATTCTTGCGGTCGAACAGCGCCGAGGAGGCGTAGCCGACGACACGCGCGATCTGCTCCTCAGGGTAACGCCCGGCGACGAGCGTGCGACGCGCGGCGTTGGCGCGACTGGCGGACAGTTCCCAGTTGCCGAAATCGCCATTGCCGGCGTACGGCTTGGCGTCGGTATGCCCGCTGATGCTGATCTTGTTCGGCACCGCGCGAATGGTGTCGCCCATCGCCAGCAAGATGTCCTCGAAATACGGCTGCAGCTGCGCGCTGCCGAGGGCGAACATCGGGCGGTTTTCGTCATCCATGATCTGGATGCGCAGCCCGTCCTTGGTGATCTCGAACAGGATCTGGTCCTTGAAGCGCTCCAGTTCGGGGTTCTCGTCGACCTTGTTCTGCAGCTCCTGCAGCAGCAGCTCCAGGCGCTCGCGTTCGATCTGTTCGGCGAGGGTTTCCACCTGATCGCCGTCGATCTGCACATCCGCCTGCGGCACCGTGGGGTCGATCTCCGGATTGAGCGTGCGGTCCGGCGACGGCGTCGGCGTGCCGCCCAGGTCGATCACGTGCGGGCTGGCGCTTTCGGTGAAGCCGATGGGGTCTTGGAAATAGCCGGAAATGGCGCGCTTCTGCTCCGGCGTCGCCGAGCTCATCAACCACATCACCAGGAAAAACGCCATCATCGCGGTCATGAAGTCGGCGAAGGCGATCTTCCAGGCACCGCCATGATGGCCGCCGGCGGTCTTCTTGACCCGCTTGACGATGATCGGTTGATTGTTATCCATAGCCGCGCTTAGCCGCCACGCATGGCTTGCTCAAGCTCGGTGAAGCTCGGGCGGTGGGCGTGGAACAACACCTTGCGGCCGAACTCGACGGCCAGCGTCGGCGGCATGCCGGAAGCCGAGGCGACCAGAGTGGCCTTGATTGCCTCGTAGAGATTCAGCTCCTCGCGCGCGTCGTGCTCGAGCGAGGCGGACAGCGGGCCGAAGAAGCCGTAGGCGGCAAGGATGCCGAGGAAGGTACCGACCAGTGCGGCGCCGACCTTCTCCCCGATTTCGGCGTTGTTGGCATCGGCCAGCACCGACATGGTCAGCACGATGCCGAGCACCGCAGCAACAATACCCATCGCTGGCAGGCCGTCGGCAATGCGATTCACCGCATGCGAGGGATGCTCCAGCTCTTCCTTGAGGCTGGCCAGCTCCATGTCGAACAGCCCTTCGAGTTCGTGCGGGGCCATATTGCCCGTGGACATGATGCGCAGGTAATCGCAGATGAACGCCGTCATGCGCTCGTCCTTGAGCACACCAGGATACTTGCTGAACAGCGGGCTGGCGGCGGGGTCCTCGAGGTCGGCCTCGATCGCCATCATGCCTTCGCGACGGCTTTTGTTGAGCACCGAATAGAGCAGACCGAGCACTTCCAGGTAATAGGTCTGGGTGAAGCGGCTGCTGAACATCTTCAGCGACTTCTGAAACACGATCTTCGTCGTGCTGCCCGGATTGGCCTGCAGGAACGCGCCAAGCGCGGCGCCACCGATGATCAGCACTTCGAACGGATGCATGAGTGCCGCCAGGGCGCCGCCGGAGAGCATGAAGCCGCCGAGCACGCTGCCGATTACCACGAGGATGCCGAGAATCTTGACCATAGGTACGTCTGGGAAGCCTGATTACCAACCGCTCGAAACGAATCGAAGCACGTTCGCACAGCGGCTCGGCGCTCCGTCAAGGAGGGGTATCTGAAAGAATTGTTCGGGTTATCGGAACTTTTGCGCCAGACTAAAGAGCATCCCGACGAAAAGCCAGTTCGGCGCCATGACCACAACGACTTCGCTCCCTCGCAGTATCCCCGCCTGGATCAAGCTTCTCGACGATTCTCCGCTGCCGGCATTCGCCGCGGTGCACGAAAGCGTGCGCCGGGCGCTGCGCGACAACAGCCAGTCCATGCGCCAGATTGCCGAGCGGGTGCAGCCCAGCCCGGTACTGGCGCTGAGTTTTATCCGCGAAGCCAACCGGCATGGCGGCGATGGCCAGCCTGCGGAGAATCTCGAAACCGCGCTCAGCCGCATCGGCGTGGAGCGCGCCGAACGCCTCCTCGACCGCATTCCCGCCACGGCAACCGCCGACATGCCGCCGGCGCTGCGGCAGATGGTGCTGATCAGCCGGCACGCCAGCCAGCAGGCCAGCGGCCTGTTCGCCGGCCGTCTGGCACGTCTGTGGCAGGACATCCACTGGGGTAGCCTGTTGTTTCTCTCGCCGGTTTGGGCACTGCTGGCCGCGCGCCCGCAGCTGTTCGAGGCCTGGGAACAGCGCGTGCTGGTCAGCGGCGAGCCGCTGCGGCGCGTCGAACAGCAACTGCTCGGCGTGCCGCTGCTGGAGCTGTGCCTGAGAATCGCCGAGCACTGGCATCTGCCCGACTGGATCATCCAGGGCTACCGACTGCTCGGCGGCAATCGTCGCCTGCTGGTCAAGGCGCTGCACATCGCCCGCGACAATGCTCACCCCTTGCAGCAGCAGCAACGGCTGGACGCCGACCCCGAACTGCGTCGCTGGCTGACCCTGCCGAGCAACACCATCGTGCTGGCCAACGGCCTGGCGCTCGCCGCGCATCACAGCTGGAGTGGCGTGCACAGCCTGCGCTGGCAGCAGTTGATCGGCCTGTACCTGCAACTGCCGATGGCGCAGGTGCAGCAGCTGGTCCACCAGCAGGCCGTCGACAGTGCGCGAGCCATCGGCCCGACCGACCTCTGGCACCCGGCGCAAGGACTGCTGTGGCCGTGGGACAGCCGCTTCCAGCACAAGAAGACCGGCACGGCCAGCGTACCCGACGCCGAGGCGCTGGCGCGCTGGCGTGACTGCTGCCGTGAGCTGCTGAGCGCGCCCAGCCCCTTCACCAACGTGCATCAACTGACCGCCTGCGCGCGCACCGCGCTGGTCAGCATCGGCATGCAGCGCGTGCTGCTGATGCTGCTGGATCGCAAGAATCAGCGGCTGGTCGCGCAGCAGGACGTCGGCCTGCCGGAGCATGCCGCGAACCTGATCCTCAATCCGCAGCACAGCCAGGTGCTGCGCCGGTTGCTGGACAAGCCGGCGCAGCTGCACCTGCAGCCAGACAACATCGCGACCTTCTCGGCGCTGCTGCCCGGCACGCTCAAGGCGCTGTTCGCCGGCGAGCATCTGCTGCTGCGCTCGCTGGGCAGCAACGGTCGTGTGCTGATGCTGCTGATCGCCGACCAGGACAACGCCGCACTCAGTGCCCCGACACTGCAGGCGTTCGACAAGACCGCGCAGTGCATCGAGCGGGCGCTGGGCAATTTCAGCAAGCGCGGCAGCTGAGGTTTTTCGCTAGACTGCGCCTTCACCGACTCGCCGAGACCTGCCGTGTCCGTCTTCGCAAACCTGCCACTGGTAATCGAGCCTGCCGATCTGGCCGAGCGCCTGCACGCCCCCGAACTGATCCTGGTCGACCTCACCAGCGCCGCCCGCTATGCCGAAGGCCACCTGCCCGGCGCGCGCTTCGTCGACCCCAAGCAGACCCAGCTGGGCCAGCCACCGGCGCCGGGATTGCTACCACCCAAGGCGCAACTCGAAGCGCTGTTCGGCCTCCTCGGTCATCGCGCCGATGCGGTCTATGTGGTCTATGACGACGAGGGCGGCGGCTGGGCCGGACGCTTCATCTGGCTGCTCGACGTGATCGGCCATCGCCACTACCACTACCTCGACGGCGGCCTGCACGCCTGGCTGGCCGAACGCCGCCCGCTGTCGCGCGAAGTGCCGGCCGCCGCTGGCGGCCCGGTCGCATTGCACCTCGACAGCGCACCCATCGCCACGCGCGAGTACCTCGAAAGCCGCCTCGGCGCGGATGACCTGGTGGTCTGGGACGCCCGCTCGCCGCAGGAATACCGCGGCGAGAAGGTGCTCGCCGCTCGCGGTGGGCACATTCCCGGCGCCGTAAATTTCGAATGGACCGCCGGCATGGACCCGGCACGCGCGCTGCGCATCCGCAGCGACATCGCCGAACAGCTCCAGGCAATCGGCATCGTGGCGGAGAAGGAAATCATCACCCACTGCCAGACGCATCACCGCTCCGGCTTCACCTACCTCCTGGCCAAGGCTCTGGGCTACCCCAGAGTCAAGGGCTACGCCGGTTCCTGGGGCGAATGGGGCAACCTGCCCGATACGCCGATCCAGTCATGAAAAGGTCATCCATGAAAGATCGCTTGTTCGTCATCAGCCAGTACTTGCTGCCGCATCACCTGATTTCGCGCCTGGCCGGCTGCCTGGCCGAATGCCGCATTCCCTGGCTGAAGAACGCCTTCATCAAGTGTTTCGCCCGGCATTTCCAGGTGGACATGAGCCAGGCACAGATCGAAGACCTGAGCGCCTACGAGCACTTTAACGCGTTCTTCACCCGCGCACTGAGAGATGGCGCCCGCCCGCTGGACCCGACGCCCGGCGCCATTCTCAATCCCTGCGACGGCGCCATCAGCCAGCTCGGCAAGATCGAGCAGGGCCGCATCTTCCAGGCCAAGGGCCACAGCTACAGCGTCACGGAGCTGCTCGGCGGCGATCACCAGCGCGCCGCACCGTTCATGGGCGGCGACTTCGCCACCGTCTACCTGTCGCCCAAGGATTACCACCGGGTGCACATGCCGATCACGGGCACCCTGCGCGAGATGGTCTACGTACCGGGACGCATTTTCTCGGTGAACACGGTAACCGCCCAGGGCGTGCCGGAACTGTTCGCACGCAACGAGCGCGTGGTGTGCATTTTCGACACTGAACGCGGACCGATGGCGATGGTGCTGGTCGGCGCGATGATCGTCGCCAGCATCGAAACCGTCTGGGCCGGCCTTGTCACGCCACCCAAGCGCACGCTGAAGACGTTCCTGTACGACGAATCCGCGCGCGCACCGATCCGGCTGGAAAAAGGCGCGGAAATGGGCCGCTTCAAGCTCGGCTCCACGGTGATCCTGCTGTTCGGACCGGAGCAGGTTCGCTGGGCGGAGCAACTGGGCCCGCTGAGCCCGGTGTGCATGGGCGAAGCGCTCGGCCAGGCGCAGACAGAATGATGCCGGCAGGGCCTGCAGAATGAGCAGGCCAACCCGCGCGCGGCGCCGCACCCGACACGCCCTGCGACAACCCCGCGTACCGGAACGACCAATCATCGGATAATATCAAAATGCCATCGTCGACCATCAACACGACGAAGCGCAGCTGATAGAGTTCGCTGACAAGGCACCGATGGTCGGTGCTGCGGGAGTTTCCGGTTGCAGAGTCTTCATTTGCCATTGCGCGTACCCACGCCGACCCAGCAGAGCCTGAGCTTCTGCGAGGCGAGCGTGCGCGCACTGCAGGTGTGGCTCGCTGGCCTGCCCAAGGCCAATCTGGGAGAAATGGCACGCCAGCTCTACCAGGCGCTGGTGGAAATCAACCAGCTGCGTGTGCCGTCGCAAACCCGTCTGCAACTGCTGGAACTGCTACGCCCCGAGGTGCACTACGTCTGCGGGCACCTCGAGCGGCACTACCTGAATCAACCGATCGTGCTCGACGAGCGACCACGCAAGGTCGCCGGTCTCTGCCAAGCGCTGCAGAATCACCTGGCCACCGGCTACAAGCTGATCGTCGTGCGCGCCCTTGCACGCCCCGAGCAGGATCGCCGGCAGCTTCTGACGATCGCCCTGCAGCGCGCGGTGCACAGCCTCGGCGCGCTGCTGACGCGCTCTGCCCAGCTCTACAGCCCAGCCGCCGAGAGCCTCTGGCTCGAGCTGCACCAGCTCTATCAGCTCGCCGCGCAGTACGCCGTGCAGGGTACTGCGGTGCGCGACCCGCTGGCGCACCACGGCCCGGGCCTGAGCACCGAACAGTGCTACCTCGCCGCCCTGCTGCTGGGCTGCGCGCGCTGCAACCAACTGCGCCAGTCCGGCATCGCCCGGCTGGCCAAGGCCCTGGAGGCCTGGAGCACGCTGGCGGTCCTTCAGCCGGCCAGCGCACCGTCCAGCCTGTTCGTCTTCTCGCCGCAGCAGGACAGTGCGCCGCGTTATCGCTCGCTGTTCGCCCGCGACGCGCTGCCAAGCATGTGCGGCGTCGACACCAGCCGGCTGGTCGCAGCGCTCGCCGAGCACCTGCGCCTGCCGCAAGAGCATCGCGAGCGCTCGTCGCTGCCGGACGCCAGCGGCATCGGCGACGACCTGCTGCTGCACCTGAGCGCGGCCTGGGGCGACATGTCCGAGCGCTCCTTCCAGCGCACTCCGGCCAACGGCACCCTGCACCTGTGCATCGGCATGACCGCCCTGCACTACCAGCTCGCCGGCCGGCGCCCGTTCAACGCCGTGCTGGAGCGCCACGAGGAGCCCAACTCGGCGGTGTTCAAGGCCAACAACGGCGCCCCCGACATCTGGGCGAACGCCTTCGACGCGCAAAGCCTCAACAGCGACGGACTGCTGCCTGACGAACACATCGAGTTCGTTCGCCCGACCAGTCCCAGCCAGGCCCCGGCGGCCACGCAAGCCAGCGAGCAGACCTATCCCGAGTTCGAGGTTCGCCTGGTCAACCACAGCCCCGGCGGCTACTGCCTGGCCTGGCCGGCGGAGGTTCCCGCACAACTGCAGACCGGCGAGCTGCTGGGACTGCGCGACGGCGACAACGGCTGGAGCGTCGCCGTGGTGCGCTGGGTTCGCCAGGTGCGCGGCGGCGGCACGCAGATGGGCGTCGAGCTGATCGCGCCGCAAGCGCAACCCTGCGGCCTGCGTCTGCTGCGCAAGACCGAACTGGGCAGCGAATACCTGCGCGCGCTGCTGCTGCCGGCAATCCCGGCCATCGGCCAGGCGGCGACCCTGATCGCTCCATGCCTGCCGTTTCAGCAGGGCCACAAGGTGCTGATCAATCAGGAAGGCAATGAACAGCGCGCCGTGCTGCAGCGCCGCCAGAGCCATACCGGCAACTACAACCAGTTCGAGTACCAGCTCCTCGGCCAGCCGCCGGCCGAGCCGGAGATGCCGGTCACAGCCTGGGGAACCCGCGGAGTCAATGGGGACGCAGATTTTGACTCACTCTGGAAGTCGCTGTAGATTGCCGGCACCCGTATTTTCGCCCGCCCGCGCACCTTCGGCGCGCTTCTGATCTGTCGTCATGGCCCTGCAAAAGAAAACCATCCGCCTGTTGATTCTCGAAGATTCGCAGAACGAAGCCGAGCGTCTGGTCAGTCTGTTCCGCAATGCCGGACAGGCCACCCGGGTGCATCGACTCACGTCCAGCGACGACCTCGCGAGCGCGCTGCAACAGACCTGGGACCTGCTGATCGCCGCGCCGAGCAGCGAAAATCTCGAGCCGAGCGAGGCCATCGCCACCATCCGCCGGCAGGCCAAGGACATTCCGATCATCCAGCTCACCGCGAGCAACGACGCCGAAGCGATCATCGATGCGCTGACGCTCGGCGCCCAGGATGCGCTGCCGCAAGGCGAGGACGAGTGGCTGCTATTGGTGGCTAACCGCGAGCTGGCCAACCTCGAGCAGCGGCGCGCTCGGCGCTCAGCGGAGGTGGCGCTGCGCGAGGCGGAGAAACGCTGTCAGCTGCTGCTCGACAGCTCGGTGGACGCCATTGCCTACGTGCACGACGGCATGCACATCTATGCCAACCGCGCCTACCTGGAGCTGTTCGGCTACGCCGACGTCGAAGACCTGGAAGGCATGCCGATGATCGACCTGATCGAAGCCTGCGATCAGGGCAGTTTCAAGACCTTCCTGAAGAACTACCAGACGATGGAAGGCCACTGCGAGCTGACCTGCAGTGGCGTGCGCGCCGATGGCGATAGCTTCAAGGCTCGCATGCACTTCTCGCCGGCCACCTACGATGGCGAGCCGTGCATCCAGGTCGTGATCCGCGCCGAAAGCGACAGCGCCGAGCTGCAGAAGCTGCGCGAAATCAGCACGCAGGACCCGATTACCGGCCTGCACAACCGCAACCATTTCACCGAACTGGTCGACAGCGCCGTCGAGCGTGCGGTCAATGCCGGCCAGATCGCCAGTCTGGCCTATATTCGAGTGGACCGCTTTGCCAGCCTGCAGGCCGAAATCGGCCTGAGCGATGCCGATCAGCTGCTGCGCCAGCTGGCCGACGTGCTGCGCGCGCACTTCGACGCCCAGACGCCGCTGGCCCGCTTCGCCGACGATGTGTTCACCGCGCTGCAGCCAGGTATCGCACCGGACCAGGCCGAAGCTTCGCTGCGCAAGCTGCTGACTCGCATCGAGGGTCACCTGTTCGACATCGGCGGTCGCACCGTGCAGACCACCCTGAGCATTGGCGTCGCTGGCTTGGACGAGAAGACCGCGCGCGCGCAGGACGTCATCGAGCGCGCCCATCGCTGTGCCGACGAACTCACCGACGGCAACGCGCTCAAGCGCTATGACCCGGCCGACGAACTGGCGGCGGCGGCAAGTCGCGGCAATCTCGCCGCCATGCTGCAGCAGGCGCTGGACACCAACAGTTTCCGCCTGCTGTTCCAGCCGATCATCAGCCTGCGCGGCGACAGTCACGAGCACTACGAGGTGCTGCTGCGCCTGCTCGACCCACAAGGCGTCGAAGTCCCGCCGGCCCAGTTCCTCAGCGCCGCCAGCGACGCCGGCCTGGCGGGCAAGATCGACCGTTGGGTGATCCTCAACTCGATCAAGCTGCTCGCCGAACATCGCACCAAGGGCCACAGCACGCGGCTGTTCCTGCACCTGTCCAGCGCCAGTCTGCAGGATGCCGGCCTCTTGCCCTGGCTCGGCGTCGTGCTGAAGGCCGCCCGCCTGCCGGGCGACGCGCTGGTGTTCGAACTCAACGAACCGGATGCGGTGGCCTATCTCAAACCCGCCAAGGCGCTGGGCCAGGGCCTCGGCGAGCTGGGTTGCCATCTGGCGCTGAGCAACTTCGGCTGCGCGCTCAATCCGTTCAACACGCTGCGCCACCTGAACGCGCTGTTCGTCAAGGTCGACGGCTCCTACACCCAGGATCTGAGCCGCCAGGAAAATCAGGAAGCGCTCAAGCAGCTGCTCGCCGATCTGCACGAACACAAGCGCCTGAGCATCGTGCCCTTCGTCGAAAGCGCCACGGTGCTGGCGACACTCTGGCAGGCGGGCGTCAACTATATCCAGGGCCACTATCTGCAAGGCCCCAGCCAGTCGATGGACTACAACTTCTCCTCGGACGAGGAGTGACCACCCCCCGGCATCAGGCACGACCTTGATCGGGATCAGCGAGGCGTCACACCACTCGACTAGAGTGCGCTGACGTTCTTTTGATCCGAGAGGAGTCGCCATCATGGCCATGATGAAAGCCGCGGTGTTCGTCGAACCGGGCCGTATCGAACTGCAGGACAAGCCGATTCCCGAGATCGGCCCCAACGACGCGCTGCTGCGCATCACCACCACCACCATCTGCGGCACCGATGTCCACATCCTCAAGGGCGAATACCCGGTCGCCCGCGGCCTGACCATCGGCCACGAGCCGGTGGGCATCATCGAGAAACTCGGCAGCAACGTGCAGGGCTACCAGGAAGGCCAGCGGGTCATCGCCGGCGCCATCTGCCCGAACTTCTCCTCCTACGCCAGCCAGGACGGCCTCTCCTCGCAGGATGGCGGCTGCAGCTGCCACGGCTACAAGCCGATGGGCGGCTGGCGCTTCGGCAACACCATCGACGGCACCCAGGCCGAATACGTGCTGGTGCCCGACGCTCAGGCCAACCTGGCGCCGGTGCCTGACGGACTGACCGACGAACAAGTGCTGATGTGCCCGGACATCATGTCCACCGGCTTCGCTGGCGCCGAGGCGGCCAACATCAAGATCGGCGACATCGTGGTGATTTTCGCCCAAGGGCCGATCGGCCTCTGCGCCACCGCCGGCGCCAAGCTGCGCGGCGCGAGCACCATCATCGCGGTGGATGGCGTCGATGCACGGCTGGATATCGCGCGGCGCATGGGCGCCGACGTGACGCTGAACTTCCGCAGCGTCGACGTCGTAGACGAAATCATGAAGCTGACCGGCGGCCGTGGCGTCGATGCCGCCATCGAAGCACTCGGCACCCAGACCACCTTCGAGCAGGCGCTGCGCGCGCTCAAGCCCGGCGGCACACTGTCGAGCCTGGGCGTCTATTCCAGCGATCTGACCATTCCGCTGGGCGCGTTCCATGCTGGCCTCGGCGACAACAAGATCGTCACCTCGCTGTGCCCCGGAGGCAAGGAACGCATGCGCCGGCTGCTCAACGTGGTGGCATCCGGGCGCGTCGACCTCGGCCCGCTGGTGACCCACCAGTACGCGCTGAAGGACATCGAAACGGCCTACGATCTGTTCGCCAACCAGCGTGACGGCGTGCTCAAGGTCGCAATCAAGCCCTGAAGCAGCCAGCCCCCGGAAACGACAAGCCCCGAGTCGGGATCGACTCGGGGCTTGTCGTTTCTGCCGCTATGCCTGACGGCGACCGTGCTACTCCGCGCCTTCCCGGTCGCGATAGCCGAGCAGGTAGAGGATACCGTCCAGCCCCAGGGTGGAAATTGCCTGCTTGGCCGACTGCTTGACCAGCGGTTTGGCGCGGAACGCCACGCCGAGCCCGGCCAGACCGAGCATCGGCAGGTCGTTGGCGCCGTCGCCGACCGCGATGGTCTGCTCCAGGCGCAGCCCTTCCTGCTCCGCCAGCTGGCGCAGCAGATCAGCCTTGCGCTGGGCATCGACGATCGGCTCGACTGCCACGCCGGTGACCTTGCCGTTGACGATCTGCAGTTCGTTGGCGAACACGTAGTCGATGCCCAGCTTGGCCTGCAGCTGCCGGGCGAAGTAGCTGAAACCACCGGAGAGGATTGCGGTCTTGTAGCCGAGCCGCTTGAGCTCGGCGAACAGCAGCTCGGCGCCCTCGGTCAGGCGCAAGCTGGCACTGATGTCCGCCAGCACGTCCTCCGAGAGCCCTTCGAGCAGCGCCAGGCGCTCCTTGAAACTGGCGCGAAAATCCAGCTCGCCGCGCATGGCGCGCTCGGTGATCTCCGCCACCTGCTCGCCGACGCCGGCGGCCTTGGCCAGCTCGTCGATGACCTCCGCCTCGATCAGCGTCGAATCCATGTCGAACACCGCCAGACGCCGATTGCGGCGGAAGATCGAGTCGCGCTGGAAGGCGATATCGACATTCAGCTCCTGCGCCACGCTGAGGAATTCGGCACGCAGCGCCGCGGTGTCCTCCGGCTCGCCGCGCACGGAGAATTCGATGCAGCCCTTGCCCAGCTCCTCGGGCACGTCCAGCGGCATGCGCCCCGAGAGGCGGTCGATGTGGTCGATGTTCAGGCCGAACTTCGCGGTGATCGAGCTGACCCGGTGCAGCTGCTCGGCGGTGACCTTGCGCGTCAGCAGGGTCACGATATGCCGCGACTTGCCCTGACCGGCCACCCAGTGCTGGTAGTCGTCTTCGGACACCGGCGTGAAGCGCACCTGCTGGTCGTGCTTGTAGCCCATGAACAGCACGTCCTTGAGCACCGCCGAAGCGCCTTCGCTATCGGGCAGCTCGACCAGGATGCCAAAGGACAGCGTGTCATGGATCACCGCCTGACCGATGTCGAGGATGTTCACGCCACCCTGCGCCAGGACGCCTGTGATGGCCGCAGTCAGACCGGGACGATCTTCCCCGGTGATGTTGATCAGGACGATTTCGCGCAAGGCGCAACTCCCATGACAAAGAAGGCGCGCATTCTACAACATCCACGCCGGGCTATCCGGTACGCACGGGACGTCGACGTTTCGTCCGCTTTACCGCGCAGACCTTCAGCCGCCATCGCGCTTTCCGTATACTGCCCGCCAATTTCCTTCGAGAAGAGCCGCGCTCTGTGAACCGGCCCGCATCCGTCAAGCCAGACAATTTCTTCCTCATGCTCTACCGTGCCGTGCGCCAGCACCGCGTCCCACTGGTGCTGCGCATCGCCAGCCACACGCTGCTGCTGGTCGCCCTGGCATTGGTCATCTATGCGTGGGTGATCGGCATGCAGTTCAAGCAGGCGATGGAGCAGCAGGCCGATGCGCTCGGCCAGAGCCTGGTCACGCAGACGGCCGCCTCGGCTACCGATCTGCTGGTGGCCAACGACATCCTCAGCCTCAACGTGCTGCTCAGCAATCTGGTGAAGAATCCGCTGGTCGCCCATGCCGCCATCTACAGCGTGGACAACCGCGTGCTGGCCGAATCCGGTACGCGGCCGCAGCACAGCCTGCTGGGTGACGACAAAGGCCTGTATTCCACGCCGATCAGCTTCCAGGAAGTGATCGCTGGCCATCTGCGCATCAGCCTGGACATGCAGCAGTTCCAGCAACCGATGACCATCAGCCTGCAGAGCATGGGGCTGCTCAGCCTGATCCTGCTGGCGCTCGCACTGGTGCTGAGCATGCGCCTGGGCCGCCAGCTGTCCACGCCGCTGTTGCAGCTGCGCCTGTGGCTGCGCGATCCGGACGATCCGGCACCGGGCGCCGGGCGCCAGGACGAGATCGGCGACCTCGCGCGTCAACTGCAGGCGCGTCTGGTGCCGGAAAAACCCGAGCCGGAACTGGATCTCGGCGAAATGCTCGACGATGGCTATTTCGATCAGCCCGACCCGCGTTACGTCGGCGAACCGCCGGCGGTGGCGCCGACACAGTCGATCGAGCCGTCATTCGGCGCGCCGTCGGCCCTACGCGCCGACGATGATTTCGAACCGTTCGGCGCCTTCGACGACGAAGATCCGCCTTTCGCCGCCCCGGCGCCGCCGGTCCCGACACCACCGGTCGCACCGCGCAAGAGCGCAGTGCTGGCCATTCAGCTCGGCGGCCAGGAACAGCTGCGGCGCCTGCCGCGCGAACGCCTGACCGATCTGCTGCAGCGCTATCGTGACTCCCTGCAGCAAGCGGCAACGCTCTATCAGGCGGAACTGCAGACGCTCAACGACGGCAGCAGCCTGATGCTGTTTCATAGCCAGGACGATGAACAGAACTACCTCACCCACGCGATCTGCTGCGGCGAGCTGATGCGCGCGCTGAGCCACGCGCTGCAGATCGAGGTCGCCGACAGCGGGCTGACCCTGCAGCTGCAACTGGGCCTGACCGAAGGCGAAGGTCTGTACGAACTCAGTCAGGGCGATCTGCTGCTCAGCGATGCCGCTCAGGCGGCATTGGCGATGTCGCTGCACAGCCGCAACCTGCTGCTGGTCGAGCGCAGCATCGGCGACGACCCGCTGATCAGGCAGCGCGCGCGCATCCGCCCGATCGCCAGCCCGGAAGGTGCCTGCTGCGTGGAGCGCCTGCTGGAGCCGTACCCGTCGCTGCTGGAGCGCCAGCTGACCCGTATGCACGAGCTGCGCCAGCGCAGCTGAGTCGCTGCGTGCCCTTCATCCCTCCCCTCGCGCCGCTAGCCGGCGCTTCCGTACCGACAGATGGCCACACGGAGCCTGGCCACACAGAGCCAGAGCCGGCCGCGGCTGCACGAAACATGAGGAATCGGGAAGCTGACGAGCCGGCCAGCGTCTTTCAGGGCCGGCTCGTGGGCGATTATCAGAAGCGGAATACTTCCATATCGGTACGGATCGGCTCCAGTGCGGGGATGCGCGGCACCTTCGCCTCGGCGGCCTTGTTCGGCCTGGCCGGTTCGCGCTTGGGTGCAGCCGGCTTGGCGACAGCCAGCGGCTTTGCCGCGGTCGCCAGCATTTCACCGAGACGCTGTAGCAGCACGCTCTGCGCATGCACCTGGTTGGCCGGCGTGCCCTGATGCTCCTCCTGCAGGCGAACCAGACGACTGCCCTGCAGCTTGCCCTGCTTATCCAGCAGTCGCCATTGCGCCTCCAGCACCGCTGGATGCGCCGGGCCGGAATCCAGCCGGGTAATGGCCAGTTCAACCTGAACATCCGGGGTGAATCCAGCGGCGGCCGGACTCAACTGCACACGCTGGGTCTCGAGCCCGGCGGCGAGCTGGCGCAACAGCAGCTGTTCGATGTCACCCTGCAGGCTGCCGGCCCAGCGCGCGTGCTGCGCATCGGCCGCCAGGCTGCCGTCGGGCAGGCGCTGCAGCATGGCATCACGCTGCAGATAATCGGCGAGGGTCACCGGCCCCAGCAGCACCGCCGGGCCATCGATCCGTTCCGGCATGGTGGCCGAACCATTCTCCAGGCGGTACATGGGCAGCGGCTGCTGCAGCATGCAGCCAGACAAGCTGGCGCTGAGTACCAGCAAGACAGTCGAAAGACGCAGCAACTTGTTCATTACCCTCTTACACCATGATCCAGGCTATGCCGCGGTAGACGCCGGCCACCCCGATCGTCGGTGACGGCCAGCCATGCGACTGCTGGACGGTCCGAAAGTCGGATCGACAGAGCGTCGCCGGTTTGAAAGGTGGCTATCTTCCGTGAATCCGACCCCGGACGCCAGCACTGAAGCGTGCCACTCAGCCCTGGCGCTCGACCTGCAAGCCATCGACTCGCTGGAAGCCACGCGGCAGCTTGTTGCCACGTCGCCCACGCTCGCCCTTGTAATGTTCCAGGTCGTCGGCCTTGAGCGACAGCGTGCGCTTGCCGGCCTGCAGCGTCAGCGTCGCGCCCGCTGGAAGCACCGCCAGATCGACCAGGTACTCCTCGCGGCTGGCCACACGTTCGCCAGGAATGCCGATGATCTTGTTGCCCTTGCCCTTGCCCAGCTGCGGCAGGTCACGCACGGGGAACACCAGCAGACGCCCTTCGGTCGTCACCGCCGCCAGCCAGTCGTCGTCGCGGCTGTGCAGCGGCCGCGGTGCCACCACTTTCGCACCGGCCGGCAGCGACAGCAGTGTCTTGCCGGCCTTGTTCTTGGCCTGCAGGTCATCACCCTTGACGACGAAGCCGTAGCCGGCGTCCGAGGCAATCACGTACAGCGCATCGTCATCGGGCAGCAGCACGCATTCGAAACTCGCGCCTGGCGGTGGCGTCAGGCGGCCGGTGAGCGGTTCGCCCTGGCCACGCGCCGAGGGCAGCGAATGTGCCGCCAGCGAATAGCTGCGCCCGGTGCTGTCGATGAACACCGCGTACTGGTTCGAGCGCCCGCCAGCGGCGGCCTTGAAGCCGTCGCCGGCCTTGTAGGAGAGCCCGGTCGCGTCGATGTCGTGACCCTTGGCGCAACGCACCCAGCCTTTCTCGGAAATCACCACGGTGACCGGCTCGGAGGGCAGCAGTTCGTTTTCCGACAGCGCACGGGCTTCGGCGCGCTCGATGATCGGCGAGCGCCGCGCATCACCGTAGGTCTCGGCGTCGGTCAGCAACTCCTTACGCACCAGCTTCTTCAGCTTGGTCTCACTGCCGAGCAGTGCCAGCAGCTGCTCGCGCTCCTTCATCAGCTCGTCCTGCTCGGCACGGATCTTCATCTCCTCGAGGCGTGCCAGCTGGCGCAGACGCGTATCGAGGATGTAGTCGGCCTGCAGCTCGGACAGCTCGAAGCGCGCCATCAGCACCGGCTTGGGCTGGTCCTCCGTACGGATGATGTGAATCACCTCGTCGAGATTGAGGAAGGCGACCAGCAAACCGTCCAACAGGTGCAGGCGCTTCTCCACCTTGTCCAGGCGGAACTGCAGACGGCGACGCACCGTGCCGATGCGATAGGTCAGCCACTCGCCCAGCAGCACACGCAGGTTTTTCACCTGCGGCTTGCCGTCCAGGCCGATCACGTTAGTGTTGACCCGGTAGCTCGACTCCAGCTCGGTGGTGGCGAACAGGTGGGTCATCAGCTCGTCGGCATCCACGCGGTTGGAACGCGGGATGATGACGATACGGCAGGGATTCTCATGGTCCGATTCGTCGCGCAGGTCGGCGACCATCGGCAGCTTCTTGGCCTGCATCTGCGCGGCGATCTGCTCCAGCACCTTGGCGCCGGACACCTGGTGCGGCAGCGCGGTGACCACGATATCGCCGTCCTCGACGCGATACACGGCGCGCATGCGCACCGAGCCACGGCCACTTTCGTAAATCTTCAGCAATTCCGCACGCGGCGTGATGACTTCCGCCTCGGTGGGAAAATCCGGGCCGAGGATGTGCTCGCAGAGCTGCTCGACGGTGGCGTTCGGCTCGTCGAGCAGACGCACGCAGGCGGCCGCGACCTCACGCAGGTTGTGCGGCGGCACATCGGTGGCCATGCCCACGGCAATGCCGGTGGTGCCATTGAGCAGCAGGTTGGGCAGGCGCGCCGGCAGCGTCGCCGGCTCGTCGAGGGTGCCGTCGAAGTTCGGCACCCAATCCACCGTACCCTGTCCCAGCTCGGACAGCAGCACCTCGGAATAGCGCGACAGCCGCGCCTCGGTGTAGCGCATGGCGGCGAAGGACTTGGGATCGTCCGGCGCCCCCCAGTTGCCCTGGCCGTCGACCAGTGTGTAGCGGTAGCTGAACGGCTGGGCCATCAGCACCATCGCCTCGTAGCAGGCGCTGTCGCCGTGCGGGTGGAACTTGCCGAGCACGTCGCCGACGGTGCGCGCGGACTTCTTGTGCTTGGCGTCGGCGTTCAGGCCGAGCTCGCTCATGGCATAGACGATGCGCCGCTGCACAGGCTTGAGGCCGTCGCCGATGTGCGGCAGCGCGCGATCCATGATCACGTACATGGAGTAGTTGAGATAGGCCTGCTCGGTGAAGTCGGCAAGGGAGCGGCGCTCCACGCCGTCCAGGCTCAGGTCGAGAGTTTCGCTCATGGTCGATCCGTGGCGTGTTGGCGCAGCACCAGGGTGCCGGCGCGCTGGGTGAATTCGAGACGTTTCAGGGCACTCATGCCGAGCAGAACCTGCTCGCTGTCGAAGCCCGGAGCGATGACCGCGCGTACGTCGCGCAGGATGATGTCGCCCAGCTGCAGGCGCTCGATCTGCGTGCGATAGCCGGTGGTGCGGCCATTGGCGGTCTGCAGCTGAACCGGCGCGCCGCGCTCGAGCTGCAGACGCCCGGCCAGTTCAACCGGTACCGCCACGTCGGTGGCGCCGGTGTCGAGCAGAAAGGTGACGGGCGCATCGTTGATTCGACCATCGGCGACGAAGTGCCCGCTGCGGTTGCCCGCCAGCTGCACCTCGATCTGGCCGTTCTCGACGCGCGAGACTGGCTCGCGATTGGGATTGGTACGCTCACCTTCCCAATCGGCGAAGAAACGCGTGGCGAGAAACAGGCCGGCAGCCCAGGCGAGCACCAGCATCACCCGCCCGGCGCGGCGACCGGCCGTCTGGCTCACGGCGCGTTCCAGCCGCCGGCCGGCGCGGCGAAACGCCAGACGATCGGGCGCTGCTCGCCATCGGCACGGCGCATGTCATTGTTGTCGACGCCGATCCAGGCGCCTTCGGCGTCGAGCCACAGCGCTTCGGCGGTACCGAAGCGCGTCGGGTAGCGCCGCGCCTCGCTCAATGCCGTCGCGACGAACGACCAGCAACGTTCCACAGCACCGGTCGCTGGCGCGCGACGGCAGACCTGATGCGCCAGCGGCTCCAGGGTGAACAGCTTGTCCTGATGGAAAGCCACGGCGGTGAAACCAGGCGCCGTGGGCTGTTGCCCGAGCGCTGGCGGCGGCAGTTCCTGACCGCCCTCGGCCAGCAGCACACAACCGCCGGTGCAGTGCCAACTGTTCTGCTGGCGATGCAGCACCAGCAGCCCGCGGCGCTCACGCTCGGCCGCCAGCCACATGCGCTCGGCAGCCGGATCGACAGCGATGCCTTCGAACATCGCATTGAAATGCAGCAGCATGCCGCTGGCCCGCGCCTGGCGTACCAGCGACGATGGCAGGCGCAGCCATTCGGCGCTGCCCGCCGGATTGACCCGCAGCACGCTGGCGTGCGCCTCGCTGACCAGGTAACGATTGCCCAGGCTGTCGCAGCTCAGGCCTTCGAAATCCATCTGGCCGCCGCGCAGCTGGCCGCTGACCCAGGTACGCATACGCATACCCCAGGGCAGGCCGCTGGCCGGTGGCGGAGGCAGATCGAAACGCTCCGCCTCCGCCTGCCATTCGCCGGCGCCGCCGGAGAGTCGGTAGAGGCGGTCGTCGTCGCGATCGGATACGGCCCACAGCGCATCGCCGCACCAGGCCAGGCCGGAAAGGTTGCCACCGCTCAAGCCGGCGACCACATGCTCGCTGACCAGCGGCAGCTCGACCGGCGCCGCGCTGGCCGGCACGGCCGCACCGAGCAGGCCGAGCAGCACCAGGCAGCGGCGAATCAAACCAGCACCTCGGCCAGGTTGCCCTTCGACTCCAGCCAGTTCTTGCGGTCGCCGGCACGCTTCTTGGCCAGCAGCATGTCCATGATTTCGCGGGTGCCGTCGAAGTCATCGAGAGTCAGCTGGACCAGCCGACGGGTGTTCGGATCCATGGTGGTTTCGCGCAGCTGCGGCGGGTTCATCTCGCCGAGACCCTTGAAGCGCGTGACCTGTGGCTTGCCGCGACGCTTCTCGGCCACCAGGCGTTCGAGGATGCCGTCGCGCTCGGCCTCGTCGAGGGCGTAGAAGATGTCCTTGCCCAGGTCGATGCGATACAGCGGCGGCATCGCGACGTAGACGTGGCCGGCTTCCACCAGCGGGCGGAAATGCTGGACGAACAGCGCGCAGAGCAGCGTGGCGATGTGCAGACCGTCGGAGTCGGCGTCGGCGAGGATGCAGATCTTGCCGTAGCGCAGCTGCGACAGATCGCTGGAGCCGGGGTCGAGCCCCACCGCCACGGCGATGTTGTGCACTTCCTGACTGGCCAGCACCTCGCCGCCGTCCACTTCCCAGGTGTTGAGGATCTTCCCGCGCAGCGGCAGGATCGCCTGGAATTCCTTGTCGCGCGCCTGCTTGGCGCTGCCGCCGGCGGAATCACCTTCCACCAGGAACAGCTCGGCGCGTGCCGGGTCCTGTCCGGCACAGTCGGCCAGCTTGCCCGGCAGCGCCGGGCCCTGGGTGATCTTCTTGCGCTCGATCTTCTTGCTCGCCTTCAACCGCCGGCCGGCGTTGTTGATCGCCAGTTCGGCGAGCTGCAGGCCCAGCTCGGGGTTGGCGTTGAGCCACAGACTGAAGGCATCCTTGACCACCCCGGAGACGAACGCGGCAGCCTCACGCGAGGACAGCCGTTCCTTGGTCTGCCCGGAGAACTGCGGTTCCTGCAGCTTCATTGAGAGCACGAAAGCGATACGTTCCCAGACATCCTCCGGCGCCAGCTTTACGCCGCGCGGCAGCAGGCTGCGAAACTCGCAGAACTCGCGCATGGCATCGAGCAGGCCCTGGCGAAGACCGTTGACGTGGGTGCCGCCCTGCGCGGTGGGAATCAGGTTGACGTAGCTTTCCTGCACGCTGTCGCCGCCCTCGGGCAACCACAGCAGCGCCCAGTCGACCGCCTCGGTATTGCCGGAAAGCGTGCCGACGAAGGGCTCGTCAGGCAGGCGGGCGAACTCGCTGACAGCATCGACCAGATAGGAACGCAGGCCGTCCTCGTAATGCCATTCGACCTTCTCGCCGCTGGCCTTGTCCTCGAAGCTGACGTTCAGCCCCGGACACAGCACCGCCTTGGCCTTGAGCACGTGCTTGAGCCGGCTGATGGAGAACTTCGGCGAGTCGAAGTACTTGGCATCCGGCCAGAAGTGCACGCTGGTGCCGGTGTTGCGCTTGCCGACCGTGCCGATGACCTGCAGGTCGCTGGCCTTGTAGCCGTCGGCGAAGCTCATGCGGTACTCGTTGCCGTCGCGGCGGACGGTGACCACCACCTGCGTCGACAATGCGTTGACCACCGAAATGCCCACGCCATGCAGGCCGCCGGAGAACTGGTAGTTCTTGTTGGAGAACTTGCCGCCAGCGTGCAGCTTGGTGAGGATCAGTTCGACACCAGGAACGCCTTCCTCGGGATGGATATCCACCGGCATGCCGCGGCCATCGTCGATGACTTCCAGCGAATTGTCGGCGTGCAGGATCACCTGCACCGAACGGGCATGGCCGGCCAGCGCCTCGTCGACGCTGTTGTCGATGACTTCCTGGGCAAGGTGATTGGGCCGCGAGGTATCGGTATACATGCCCGGGCGCTTGCGCACCGGATCGAGGCCGGAAAGGACTTCGATGGCTTCTGCGGTGTAAGACATGGGCGTCTCGATAGCTTATGAATCGGAAAAATCGGTCTCGAGCCAGAGCGTCGGAGCGAACCCGGCGAACGCCAGCAGCGCCGGCAGACGCTCGGCGAAGCCCTGAAAACCGTGGTCACCCCCAGCCTGGATCCGCAGCGCGCAGCCACGGTAGAAGTCGACGGCCTGGCGATAGTCCAGCGTTTCATCGCCGGTCTGCAGCCAGACCTGATAGCGCCCGGCATCCTGCGGCGGCGGCACTTCCAGCTCTGCCAGCGCCGCGACATGGTCATGGGTGAGTTCCCAGACTTCGCCGCTGTAGAGATTGGTCTGCGGCCCCAGGTAGCCATCGAAACGCCGATGCGGCAGCACCGCCGGATTGATCAGCAGCGCACGCAGACCATGGCGCTCGGCGAGGTGGGTCGCATAGTAGCCGCCGAGCGAGCTGCCGACCAGCAGCGGCCGGCCCAGCGCGGCCAGCTCCGTTTCCAGCTGGGCGATGGCCTGACGCGGATGATGGTGCAACGCCGGCACCCGCAGGCAGCCGGCCAGGCCGATGCGCGTGAGCGCGGCACTGAGCTGACGGGCCTTCTGGGACAATGGCGAGCTGTTGAGCCCGTGTATATAGAGGATGGCGGGACGATCGCTGGTCATTCGATTCGCTGGCAGGCAAGGGACGGGGAAGGCTACAAGGCGGACGCCGCACGGTGCAAGCTGCCTGCCGGCGCGGCTCAGTAGCCCTTGACGCTGTAGTCCACCTCGAAGTCGATGCCGCTGACGCGCGACACGCCAGTGTCCAGACGACCGTCGCCGTGCAGGCGCAGCCAGCGATACCCAGGCGCCAGGCTATCGACCTTGAAGCGCTCGCTACGCGGCGCGAACTGCACGCCGGTGGAGGGCGAGGCGAGCAGCCGCACGCCGTTGCGCACCTGCTCGAATTCCTGATGAATGTGCCCCCAGAGCAGTGCACGGACGTTGCGATGGCGGTCGAGCACCTCGAACAAGCGTTCGGGCTCACGCAGGCCGATGCTGTCCATCCAGCGACTGCCGATCGTCACCGGATGGTGGTGCAGGCAGATCAGGTGGTGCTGCTCGGGCGCAGCACGCAGCGTCGCGTCGAGCCACTCGAGCTGCGGCTCGTCCAGCACGCCGAACACTTCGCCGGATTGCAGGGTATCGAGCAGGATCACCCGCCAGTTGCCGCACTCGAACACCGGCTCCATCAGACTGGTCCCACGGGTCGCCTCGCGCATGGCTTCGCGCTCGTCATGGTTGCCCGGGCACCAGCGCGCAGGCGCGGCGATGCGCGTCGACAGTTCGCGAAAGCGCTGGTACGACTCGAGCGAGCCGTCCTGCGAGAGATCGCCAGTGGCCAGCAGCAGGTCAATATGCGGTTGCTCCTCGAGCACCAGATCGATCACCCGCTGCAGGCTGTCGCAGGTGTCCATGCCCAGCAGGGTGCCCTGCGCCGGCGCGAACAAATGGCTATCGGTCAGCTGCACCAGCAGCACCGACTCTTCAGCAGCGGTCAGGGATGCACCAAGCAAGGCCCTTCTCCTCGGGAAAATCGCAACCGAATTATGGTTGGCTCCACACGGGAGGGAAACCGCGGGAAGTGGGCGTGGATCACAGAACGGCGCCGGCGACGGACGCTCAGAGCACCGGCTCGAGTTCGTGGCCGCACGCCTGGCAATGGCTGAGCCACTCGCCGAGGAACAGGTTGAGCTGGCTCTTTTCGTCCGGCTGATGCATCTGTGCGTTGGGGTAATGGTAGATGCCACGCAGGCGCCGGGCATTCTCCGCGCGAACCACTTCGGCCATGCGCGCGTCGTGATACACGCGCACCTCCATCCTCGGCACCGGCAGCCAGCTCAGGCAGTGCTCCTGGCTGACCTGCACGGTGGTGGTGTAGGGGCAGTTTTCCAGCACCTGCAGCACCAGCACGCCGAGCAGCTGATCGCCCTGGCTGATGGCGATGCGCCGGGTACGGCCGGGCTGGCGCATCTCCGGCAGCAGACGCAGCAGGCGCAGGTAATTGGCCTCGCAGGTCGCCTGCAGCTCGGGCAGGTCGACCCGGTAGCGCTCGCGGCGCCGGTTCATTGCCAGGCTCCCCGCACGTCATCGCGGTTCAGCGCCAGCCATTGCAGGGCGATGATGCTCGCAGCGTTGTCGATGCGCCCGTCACGCACGGCCTGCAGCGCCTGCTGCAGCGTCCAGACGTGCACACGAATGTCCTCGCCCTCCTCGGCCAGGCCGAATATACCTTCAGCGTTTTGGCTGTCGCACCGACCGACGAACAGGTGGACCTGCTCGTCGCTGCCGCCCGGCGACGGAAAGTAGCGGGTCACCGGCCACAGCTCGCCCAGCTCCAGCCCGGCCTCCTCGATGGCCTCGCGGCGCGCCACCTCCTCCGGCTGTTCATCCGTATCGATTAGCCCGGCGACCAGCTCGATCAACCAGGGATTGCTCGCCTTGCCCAGCGCGCCGACGCGGAACTGCTCGATCAGCACCACCCGGTCCAGGCATGGATCATAGGGCAGCACGCACACCGCATCATGACGCACGAACAGCTCACGACTCAGCTCCGCGCCCATCGCACCGTTGAACTGGCGATGACGCAGGTGCAGGCGCTCCAGGCGGTAAAAACCGCTGAAGCATTGCTCGCGTCGCAGGATCTGGACATCATCCGGGCCGGGCTTGAAAGTCTCGCTCATCTGGACATCACTCACATTCGGTTGGACCGCACCCGCGCAGCGGCTGACATGATCCGCACTGCGCCGGCACTGGCATGACTACAGCCGCACATCGTGAGCCGTCTCCGTGATCATCCTAGCGCGCCGTCAACACCGCCGCAGCCCTCAGCTGACCGATGCAAGGCGCCCGGATTCGCTCACGGCCGAACTTCAGACACCCGACGAACTCGAAACGGCACCTCACCCCGACAGGCGAACCATGAGCCATCCGACCGCTACCGCACGTTTTCCCGTCTACGCCCTGCTGGCCAGCCTGCTGTTGCTCGGCGCCTGCCAGCACAGCCCATTACAACAAGCGCCGCAGGCCACGCAGCGCCTCACCGAGGAACGTCCGCACGGTTGCGAAGGCGAGGATTGTCCGCTGGTCAATATCGACACGCTGCACTTTGCCGACGAGCCGCAACTCGACCGTCTGATCGACGAGCGCCTGCGTCGCATGACGCTCAACGCACCGGATGCACGGCTGCCGGCGTCGCTGGACGCCTACCAGACCGAGTTCCTGCGCGACGCCGAACCTGGCTGGGCCAGCTATCTGCAGGCCAAGGTGCGTGAGCAACATGGCGACATCACGGTGATCGAGCTGTCCAGCTACCTCTATACCGGAGGCGCCCACGGCATGCCGGGGCGCGGCTTCATCAATTACGACAGCGCACGGCACCGCGAACTGCGCCTGGAAGACCTGCTGATCCCCGGCCAGGAAGGCAATTTCTGGCGCGCCGCCCGCCAGGCCCACCAGCGCTGGTTGACGCAGAACGACCAGGCACAGAACTCCGACTTCCGCGAGCAGTGGCCGTTCCAGCAGACCGCGCATATCGCCCTGCTCGAGGACGGCGTGCTGCTCAAGTATGACGTCTACAGCATCGCGCCTTACTCCAGCGGGCATCCGGAGCTGTTCATTCCGCATGCGCAACTCCAGGGCATTCTCAAGCCGGAATACCTTTGAGCGTGCGCCGACGGGCATCCGCGCCCGCTCCCACGCCCAAACAGCGCTTCCATTCGCGATGGTGATTTTTTAGACTATTCCGTCCGCTCGCCCATCCGGGCCCGCTATACCGCTATTGCTCACGAGGAACACCATGGCCCGCGTTACCGTTGAAGATTGCCTGGACAACGTCGATAACCGCTTCGAGTTGGTCATGCTGGCCACCAAGCGTGCACGCCAGCTGGCGACCGGCGGCAAGGAGCCGAAGGTGGCCTGGGAAAACGACAAGCCGACCGTCGTCGCCCTGCGCGAGATCGCTTCCGGCCTGGTCGACTACGATGTCATTGCACAGGATGAAATCGTCGACGACGAGCCGCTCTTCATCCAGTACGAGGAAGAGCCCAACGAGGCCATCTGATTAAATGCCAGGTCGAAGTCGAACCGCCGAGCCTACATCGCGCCGGCAAGGAGCACAGCCTTGCCAGCCATAGATACGCTTGCCGATCGCCTGTCGACCTACCTCGGCCCGGACCAGGTCAACCTGGTCCGCCGGGCCTACTTCTACGCCGAGCAGGCCCACGACGGGCAGCGCCGGCGCAGCGGTGAAGCGTACGTCACCCATCCCCTCGCGGTAGCCAACATCCTCGCCGACATGCACATGGACCATCAGAGCCTGATGGCCGCAATGCTGCACGACGTCATCGAGGACACCGGCATTCCCAAGGAAGCGCTGGTTGCGCAATTCGGCGAAACCGTTGCCGAACTGGTCGACGGGGTCAGCAAGCTGACCCAGATGAACTTCGAAACCAAGGCCGAGGCGCAGGCCGAAAACTTCCAGAAGATGGCCATGGCCATGGCGCGCGACATCCGCGTCATCCTGGTCAAGCTCGCCGATCGCCTGCACAACATGCGCACCCTCGAAGTGCTGGCCGGCGAGAAACGCCGGCGCATCGCCAAGGAAACCCTGGAAATCTACGCGCCCATCGCCAACCGCCTGGGCATGCACTCGATGCGCGTGGAGTTCGAGGACCTCGGCTTCAAGGCCATGCATCCGATGCGCTCCGAGCGCATTCGCGCCGCGGTGCGGCGCGCCCGCGGCAACCGCAACGAGATCGTCGAGAAGATCGAGCAGTCGTTGATTCACTGCCTCGCGCGCGATGGCCTGGAAGGCGAGGTGATGGGCCGCGAGAAGCACCTGTTCAGCATCTACAAGAAGATGCGCGGCAAGCGCAAGGCATTCAACGAGATCATGGACGTCTACGCCTTCCGCATCGTGGTCGACAAGGTCGATACCTGCTACCGCGTGCTCGGCGCCGTGCACAGCCTGTACAAGCCGCTGCCCGGCCGCTTCAAGGATTACATCGCGATTCCCAAGGCCAACGGCTACCAGTCGCTGCACACCACGCTGTTCGGCATGCACGGCGTGCCCATCGAAATCCAGATCCGCACCCGCGAGATGGAAGAGATGGCCAACAACGGCATCGCCGCGCACTGGCTGTACAAATCCGACGAGAACGACGTGCCCAAGGGTACCCATGCCCGCGCCCGGCAGTGGGTCAAGGGCGTGCTGGAACTGCAGCAGCGCGCCGGCAACTCGCTGGAATTCATCGAGAGCGTGAAGATCGACCTCTTCCCGGACGAGGTCTACGTCTTCACGCCCAAGGGTCGCATCATGGAGCTGCCCAAGGGCTCCACCGCGGTGGACTTCGCCTACGCGGTGCACACCGACGTCGGCAACACTTGCATCGCCTGCCGCGTCAACCGGCGCCTGGCGCCGCTGTCGCAGGCGCTGGAAAGCGGCTCGACGGTGGAAATTGTCACCGCGCCGGGCGCACGGCCGAATCCGGCCTGGCTGAACTTCGTGGTCACCGGCAAGGCGCGCACCCATATCCGCCATGCGCTCAAACTCCAGCGTCGCTCGGAATCCATCAGCCTCGGTGAACGCCTGCTGAACAAGGCACTCACCGGCTTCGAGACCAGCCTGGACAAGATCAGCGCCGAACGCATCCGCCAGGTTCTCGCCGAGTACCACGTCGAATTCATCGAGGATCTGCTCGAGGACATCGGCCTGGGCAATCGCATGGCCTACGTGATCGCCCGGCGCCTGCTGGCCAGCGACGGCGAGCAGGCCCCCAGCGCCGAAGGCCCGCTGGCGATTCGCGGCACCGAGGGCCTGGTACTCAGCTACGCCAAGTGCTGCACGCCGATCCCGGGCGACCCGATCGTCGGCCACCTGTCCGCCGGCAAAGGCATGGTGGTGCATCTGGACACCTGCCGGAACATCGCCGAATTCCGCCACAACCCAGACAAATGCATCCAGCTGTCCTGGGCCAAGGACGTCACCGGCGAATTCAACGTCGAGCTGCGCATCGAGCTGGAGCACCAGCGTGGCCTAATCGCCCTGCTCGCCGGCAGCGTCAACGCCGCCGACGGCAACATTGAGAAGATCGGCATGGACGAGCGCGACGGGCGTGTCAGCGTGGTCCAGCTGGTGGTCAGCGTGCACGATCGCGTGCACCTCGCGCGGGTGATCAAGAAACTGCGCGCAATCAAGGGCGTCACCCGGATCACGCGACTCAGGGCCTGAGTTTCGTCCCGCAAGGCACCGGAGCCGCCAACTCGCACGTCATCGCCGACGGTGGCTGCGGTTGTCACAAGCCATTATGCTGACCGGCCAATTGCCTATTCCGCAGAGGAGTTTCCATGAGCAAGACCGTCATCAACACCGACAAGGCCCCCGCTGCCATCGGCACCTACTCCCAGGCGATCAAGGCCGGCAATACCGTTTACCTGTCCGGCCAGATTCCGCTGGACCCCAAGACGATGGAGCTGGTCGAGGGCTTCGAGGCCCAGGCGGTGCAGGTCTTCGAGAACCTCAAGGCCGTGGCCGAAGCCGCTGGCGGTTCGCTGAAGGATGTCGTCAAGCTCAACATCTTCCTCACTGATCTGGGCAACTTCGCGACCGTCAACGAGGTAATGGGCCGTTACTTCCAGCAACCCTATCCGGCGCGCGCCGCCATTGGCATCGCTGCGCTGCCCAAGGGTTCGCAGGTGGAAATGGACGCGATCCTGGTCATCGACTGACCTGATTGGCGCACCGCCAGCCGGTGCGCCCCCTTCTTCAGCGCAGACCGCGCTCAGCGAATCAAGACCTCGACCCGACGATTGCGCGGCTCGGCGGTCGCATCCGGCGTCGCCACCAGCAGATTGCGCTCGCCGTGACTGGTCACCCGCAACTCCATCGTCTCCAGCCCACGGGCCTTCAACAGCTCGGCAACCGCCTGCGCGCGACGCAGGCCGACCCGCACATTGGCCGCCTCGGCGCCGAGCGTATCGGTATGGCCGATCACCGTAACCACCGGGTAATCGCGACGCCGTACGGCTTCCAGAATCTGCTGCACGACCGCCTCGGCGGCGGCGTCGACTTGGCCGTCGGCGCGCAGCTGGAGCATGTGGCGCTCCGGCAGTGCCGGTTGCGCCGCCAGTGTCCGCTGGAAGTCCCGCTCGCGACGCAACGCGCTCACGCTGAACGGGCGCGCATCGGCCAGCGTCATGCCCTGCCCGGCTTGCGTCAGCTGCGGTGGCTCCTGATCGGCGAGCGCCACGCTGCCGGCGCCAGGCAGCATCACGTAGGAGCGTCCACTGCAACCGGCGAGCACCGCCGCCAGCAGGACCAAGCCCCACCCACGCCAGCCGGTCATCGTTCCACCACCTTCAGCAACATCTGGCCGCCGTGCAGCCGCACACGGCCGTCTGGGGTGTCCACGGCAATGGCGCCCGGTGCCAGACGGGCTATATCGCCGCCGAGCAGATTCAACGTGCCACGCTGCAGGCGCGCATCGAACCGCAACTGATCCTCGGCCGGGGCGAAGCGATAGTCGTCCAGCACCAGCTCGCTGTGCGGACCGAACGAAAGCACACTGCCGTCGCTGAGGATCACGCCCAGCGCGCCGCCTTCGCCGGTGCTCAGCGTTACCCCGGGGATGATCGCCTGGCCGACCCGGGCAGCATTGGTATAACCACGGCTACTGACATAGGCCGCGCCCTCGACGCGGGCCACATGCCCGCTGGGCTCGGGCAGGTCGGTTGCAGCGGCCGTAGCCAGCCACAACGCCGGCAAACCGGCCACGCAGCGCAACAGCTTCAGGTGCGGATCGTTCATCGGTCTCTCGAATCGACAGCTAGCGGAACGGCAATGATTAAGCCGAACCACTAAGGCAGTCGAAATCGGCAAAAGATTCCGCAGCGCCGCATGCAATCGCACCGGCGCGAGCGGTGTCGGGTCTGCATACGCTCTTGCTCCCAAGAGCACGAAAGGGTTCCGTCGACGACCTGTCATTCGTCGCAAACCTGCCGTCCGTTCGTCGCGTGACGGTCCGGGCGACCTCGCTTGCCGTATCCTCGCCGCTGGCGGTTGATTAAAAACCGACCAGCGGTCTGGCACAGAACAGCATCCATAAGCTAGCGACCGCACGCACAGCGTGCTGTGCGCCGGCGGGTTTCGCCCGCATCAGAAAACTGTGGTCTGCCCTGTCGGGCAGTGTTTTTATCGACGCGTCGGGCCTGCCCCGATTGGATGTGAAATGAAGAAACCACGTTTGCACCAGGGCCGTCCGGGTCTTGCGCTGTCCATGTTCGCCCTGCTGCTGCTCGCAGTGCTGGCTTTCTGGGCGACTCGTCCCGCCACACCCGTGCAACCGCCGGCCGCCGGTTCCGCGGCCGCCATGCTGGCCGAACTGCAGACCTCGCGCGAAAGCTGGGAAGCCCATCGCGGCGACCTCTCCCGACTGCTCGCCGACCTGCGCGACGGCGCCATCGCCAGCGCCGCACTGGGCGCCGACGCGGTTTACATCAGCGCCCGCGACGGCCAGCGCTACTGGGTGCCGGAGCAGTCCGGGCAGGTCGCCGCACTGCTGCTCGACCACTACGCCAGCAGCGGCGAGCTGTTTCCGTTGACGCTGTTCGAAACCGCGGCGGACAAGCCGTTCTACCTGTCCCTGCTGCCCTACTCGCCCATGGTCCTGCTGCTGCTCGGCGGCGCGCTGTTCTTCATCCTCAAGACCCGCGGCTTCGAGGTACAGCGCAAGGGCAGCGGCGTGACCTTCGCCGATGTCATCGGCGCCGCGGAGGCCAAGCAGGCGCTCGCCGATGTCACCGCTTACCTGCGCGATCCGGCCGCCTACGCGCGCCTCGGTGCACGGCCGCCCAAGGGCGTGCTGCTGACCGGCGAGCCCGGCACCGGCAAGACCCAGCTGGCCAAGGCACTGGCCAGCGAATCGAATGCCAGTTTCATCCAGGTGACCGGCAGCGACTTTTCCTCGATGTACTTCGGCGTCGGCATCCAGAAAGTCAAGGCGTTGTTCCGCACCGCGCGCAAGCAGGCGCCGTGCATCATCTTCATCGACGAGATCGACGGCATCGGCAAGCGCGCCGAACAGCAACGCTCCAGCGATGCCGAGAGCAACCGCATCATCAACCAGTTCCTCGCCGAGCTGGACGGCTTCGACGGCGCCAGCGGCGTGCTGGTGCTGGGCGCGACCAACTTCCCCAACTCGCTCGACCCGGCGCTGGTGCGCGAGGGCCGTTTCGACCGCAGCATCGCTGTCGGTCTGCCGGGGCTGGACGACCGCGAGGCGCTGTTTCGCCTGTACGCCGGGCGGATCAGCGCCGCCAGCGATCTGGACTTCCCCCAGTTGGCACGCAACAGCGTAGGGCTGACGCCAGCGGCCATCGCCTACATCGTCAACCATGCCGCTCTGCTGGCGGCCCGCACGGGCGCCACGCAGGTCGACATGGGCCACTTCGTCGATGCCGTCGAAACCTGCCGCATCGGCGAACAGCCGTCGGGCGTGACGCCGATGTCGCCGACCGACCGCAAGCGCATCGCCGTGCACGAGGCCGGCCACGCGCTGGTGGCAGCCGAACTCAAGGTCGGCCGGGTAGAGAAGGTCACCATCCTGCCGCGCGGCCAGGCGCTGGGCGTGACCCTGGTGACGCCGGTGGAGGACAAGCGCCTGCACATGGAGTCCGAGCTGCGCGCGCGCATCCAGATGCTGCTGGCCGGGCGCTGCGCCGAGCAGCTGTACTTCCATGAGGTCTCGTCCGGTGCCGGGCAGGACCTGCAGGAGGCCTCGAAGATCGCCCTGTCGATGGTCGGCGCGCTGGGCATGGGGCCGAAAGGCTCGCTGCTCAGCCTGCAGGCGGTGCGTGATGCGCACATCGAGTTCGACTCGGGCGACACCATCCGCGCCGCCGATGATCTGCTCCGCCAGCTCGAACGTGACTGCCAGGCACTGCTGCAGCGGCTGCGGCCGGCGCTGGACGAGGTGTCCGCGCGGCTGCTGGCCAGCGAAACCGTGCCCGGCGAAGAGGTGCTGGCGGCTATCGAGCGGCTGCCCGCGCATCACCGCGACGCCAGCATCAGCAGCATCGGCGGCCAGATCGGCACCCTCGATCGCGTCGCCGCCAGCACGCTGGAGCATGCTGAGCACTTCGAGCTCTCGCCTGCGCCACAGGACAAGCCGTGCGACGACGGGCCGGGGATGGCCTGAGGCCGGCGCGAGGCGCACCTCGGGAACGGGTTCGGTGGAAAAGCGCTGCGCGCGCTTTCCACCCTACGCAACCTGTGCCTGGACGTAGGGTGGGCAACGGCGGCGCAGCCTTGCCCATCGCGGCAATGGCTGCGGTGGCCCCCTCGAACGCCGCTAGTCCAGCACCACCAGCCGATTGGGCAGCTCGTTGCGCGCATGGGTGGCCGGCACATGCCGCGCCAGCAGCGCGCCGGCCGACTCGATGCAGCCGAGGAAGCCCTCGAGCACCCGGCCCTGCTTCACCCGTTCGGTGAAGGCGGCGACAATCGTCTCCCAGGCGGCATTGTCGATACGGCTGGCGATGCCGCGGTCGACGAGGATCTCCACATAACGCTCCGCCTCGCTGACGAAGATCAGCACGCCGGTATCGGCCTCGGTGTGATGCAGGTTCAGCTCGATGAACTGCCGTCGCGCCAGGTTGCAGGCCCGCCAGTTGCGCACGGCGCGCGGAATCAGCCGACTGGTCAGCGCCGGCGCGCGGAACGCCACGGCCAGCACGAGAAACGTCGCCCATTGCACCAGCAGCTGCTGCCAGGCATTCAGCCAGCCGCCGAAGAACAGCAACGCGCCGGGCAGCAGCAAGGCGATCAGGCTTGCCCAGAGCAGCGGAATGTAGCGGTAGTCGTCGGCCTGGGCGGCCAGCACAGTCACCACCTCGGCATCGGTGTCGCGCTCGATGCGCTCGATCGCCGCGGCTACCTGTTGCAGCTCGCTCTCGCTCAGTAAGGTCATTACGCGTCCATCGTTGATTACCAGCCACCAGAGGCACCGCCGCCGCCGAAGCCGCCGCCCCCTCCGCCAAAACCTCCACCGCCGCCGAAGCCGCCCCCACCGCCGCGACCCATGCCACCCAGCAACGCGCCGAGCAGCAGCGCGCGGCGACCACCGCGCCCGCCACGACCGCCGCCGATGAGGAAGATCGCCACCAGCATCAGGAAGAATCCGAGGATGCCCAGGCCGCCGGGCTCCTGCGAACCCATCGGCATTGCCGGGCGCAGTGCCGCGCTTTGCAGCGGATCGCCGCCGAGCACCTGGATCATCGCCTCGGCGCCGGCGCTGATGCCTCGCGCAAAATCGCCCTCGCGAAAGGCCGGCACGATGATGCCGTTGATGATCAGCGAAGATTGCGCATCGGTCAGCCGCCCTTCCAGGCCATAGCCGACCTCGATGCGCACTCGCCGTTCGTCGCGCGCCACGATCAGCAGCGCGCCGTTATCCTCGCCGCGCTGACCGATCCCCCAGGCGCGTCCCAGCGCCACGCCAAACTCCTCGATACTGCGGCCCTGCAGATCCGGCACGGTCACGACCACCACCTGCTCGGTGGTGGCCTGCTCGTGCGCGGCGAGCATGCGCGTCAGGCGCGCCTCGGTCGCGGCGTCGAGCAGCTCGGCGCCATCCACCACCCGACCGCTCAGCCCCGGCAACGCCAGCGGCTGCGCGGCGACGCCCGCCGCCCAGAACAGCAGGCCGAGCAGCAGAACCGACGCGAATCTCACTGGAACTTCACTTGCGGCGCCTGTTCGGCGTTCTGGGCGGTGGCCTCGAAGGTTTCGCGGATCGGCATGTCGCTGTACATCAGCGTGTGCCAGATGCGCCCGGGGAAGGTGCGAATCTCGGTGTTGTAGCGTTCGACCGCGGCAATGAAGTCACGCCGTGCCACGGCGATGCGGTTCTCGGTGCCTTCGAGCTGCGATTGCAAGGCGAGGAAGTTCTGGTTGGATTTCAGCTCCGGGTAGCGCTCGGAGACCACCATCAGGCGACTCAGCGCACCGGTCAGCTGGTTCTGCGCCTGCTGGAACTGCTGCAGCTGCTCGGGATTGTCCAGGGTGCTGGCGTCCACCTGGATGGAGGTGGCCTTGGCCCGCGCCTCGATCACTGCGGTCAGGGTTTCCTGCTCCTGGCGGGCGAAGCCCTTGACTGTCTCCACCAGGTTGGGGATCAGGTCGGCGCGGCGCTGATACTGGTTCTCCACCTGCGCCCAGGCGGATTTCACCTGCTCGTCGTACTGCGGAATGTTGTTGATGCCGCAGCCGCTGAGCAGCGCGGAGAAAAACAGCAAAATCGCCAGTTGCCAGGTAGATCTGAAGCGCTGCGTCTGCATGATCCGCTCGTCCATTTCAGTGGTGGGTTACTGCATAAGGATAACCAAGCGCCGGCAGAGTTCAGGCGGACCGATTGCCGCTGCGCCTAGGCACCAGCCAGAACGTAAGCACCATTGCGCCAGGGCGCCTGCGCCAGCAGTGCCGAACAGCGCGTTTGCAGATAGTCGTGCAGCAGCCGTACCGGCTTGCCGAGCTGCGCGCGATGGGCGCAGAGCAGGCTGAGCGGCGCCGCCTCGCCGAGACAGTCTGGCAACAGCACCTGTAGACGGCCCGCGGCCACGTCGTCGGCGATATCCAGCCAGGACTTGTAGGCCAGCCCACCGCCGGCCAGCGCCCAGCGCCGCACCACGTCGGCATCGTCGCTGACCCGATCACCGCTGACCTGCACGGTGAGCGCCCGCCGTCCCTCCTGAAAGCACCAGCGGTCGTGCACACGTCCGGCGAGCATGAAGCGCAGGCAGTTGTGCCCGGCCAGTTCGTCAAGCCGCTGCGGCGCGCCGTGGCGCCGCAGGTAGGCCGGCGCAGCGCACAGCACACGGCGATTGCCAGCCGCCACCGGCAGCGCCACCAGGTTCGAATCCTGCGGTTCGCCGTAACGCAGGACCAGGTCCACCGGCTGGCGGAACAGATCGGTCAACCCGTCGCCCAGCAGTAGGCGCAGCTGCAACTGCGGATGGCGCGCCTGGAATTCGTCGAGCCAGGGCAGCAGCACGTTGCGCCCGAAGTCGGACGGCGCCGACAGCTGCAGCACACCACTGATCGCCTCACGCCCGCCAGCGAGCGCCTGGGCGCCCTCGTGCAGGCTGGCCAGTGCTGCCCGGGCATGCAGCAGATACGCCTCTCCCTCGGCGGTCAGACGCAGGCTGCGGGTGGAGCGCACGAACAGTCGCGCGCCCAGGCTCGCCTCCAGGCGCTTCAAGGCCGCACTGGCCACCGCCGGCGACACGTCGAGCCCGCGCGCGGCGGCGGAAAGGCTGCCACTGTCGGCGGTACGGACGAACAGCTGCAGGTCGTCGATACGCAGCATTTTCAAAATCCTGTTGAAAGAGCCTCGCTTATCGCCCCGTTTTTCCGCCGCGTCAAATAGCTGAGCATGCCCCTCCACCGAATCCATACGGAGCAACAGCATGAAAGCGGTCGCCTACTCTGAATCCCTCGCCATCGACGATCCCCGCGCGCTGCAGGACGTGGAACTGCCCGAGCCGGTGCCCGGCCCGCGCGATCTGCTGGTGGAGGTGCGCGCCGTTTCGGTCAATCCGGTGGATACCAAGGTACGCCGCAACACCCAGCCCGAGGCCGGTCAGCCGAAGGTGCTGGGCTGGGACGTCGCCGGCGTGGTCGTCGGGGTGGGCAGCGAAGTCAGCCTGTTCAAGGTCGGCGACGAGGTGTTCTACGCCGGCTCCATCGCTCGCGCCGGTGGCAACAGCGAACGCCATCTGGTGGACGAGCGCATCGCCGGGCGCAAGCCGCGGAGCCTGAGCTTTGCCGAGGCCGCCGCACTGCCGCTGACTGCCATCACCGCCTGGGAGCTACTATTCGAACGCCTGCAACTGGTGGAAGGCCAGGGCGCCGGGCAGCAGTTGCTGATCGTCGGTGCCGCCGGCGGCGTCGGTTCGATCATGCTGCAGCTGGCCCGTCAGCTCACGAAGGTCAGCGTGATCGCCACTGCCTCGCGCCCGGAAACCCAGGCCTGGGCCCGCGAACTCGGCGCCCATCATGTCATCGACCATAGCCAGCCGCTGCACACCGAGCTGCAGCGCGCCGGTTTCGCCAGCGTCAGCCATGTCGCCAGCCTGACCCAGACCGATCAGCATTTCGACCAGCTGGTCGAGGCACTGACGCCGCAGGGCCGCCTGGCGCTCATCGACGATCCGGCCCAGCCGCTGGACGTGATGAAGCTCAAGCGCAAAAGCCTGTCGCTGCACTGGGAGCTGATGTTCACCCGTTCGCTGTTCGAGACCCCGGACATGATCGAGCAGCACCACCTGCTGCAGCGCGTCAGCCAGCTGGTCGATCTGGGCGTGCTGCGCACCACCCTCGGCGAGCACTTCGGCACCATCAATGCGGCCAACCTGCGCCGCGCCCATGCCCTGCTGGAAAGCGGCAAGGCCAAGGGCAAGATCGTGCTGGAAGGCTTCTGAGCTAGATAGCCTCCAGGCTAGATCACTCCGGCCGCGCGCAGGCCGGCGATCTGCTCGTCGTTCATGCCCAGCAGCCGCTGCAACAGCGCCTCGCTGTGCTCGCCGAGCAGTGGTGGCGGGTTGCGGTACGCCACTGGCGAAGCGGACAGCCGCAGCGGGCTGGCCACCTGCGGCACACGCCCGGCCAGCGGGTGCGGCATCTCGACGTTCAGCCCGCGATGCTGCACCTGCGGGTCGGCGAATACCTGGGCCAGGTCGTTGATCGGCCCGCAGGGCACGCCGGCCTGCTCGAGCGCACCGACCCATTCGGCCGTGGTGCGGAACACCGTGACCTGGCGGATCAGCGGAATCAGCTCGGCGCGATGGGCGACCCGCGCGCGATTGGTGGCGAAGCGGGCATCGGCCGCCCACTCGGGACGCCCGGCCACCTCGCAGAACTTGCGAAACTGACCGTCGTTGCCGACGGTGAGGATGATGTCGCCGTCGGCAGTGGGGAAATCCTGATAGGGCACGATGTTCGGATGGGCATTGCCCATGCGCCTGGGCGCCACGCCGGTGGTGAGGTAGTTGAGCGCCTGGTTGCCGAGGCAGGCGACCTGCACGTCGAGCAGCGCCGTGTCGATATGCTGGCCCTCGCCGCTGCGTTCGCGATGTGCCAGCGCAGCGAGCACGCCAACGGTGGCGTACAGGCCGGTGAGGATATCGGTCAGCGCCACGCCGACCTTCACCGGCCCGGCGCCCTCCTCCGCATCGCTGCGGCCGGTCAGGCTCATCAGCCCGCCGAGGCCCTGGATCATGAAGTCGTAACCGGCGCGTGTGGCGTAGGGGCCGTCCTGGCCGAAACCGGTGATCGAGCAATAGATCAGCCGCGGATTGATCGCCTTCAGGCTTTCGTAATCCAACCCGTAGGCGGCCAGCCCGCCGACCTTGAAGTTCTCCAGCAGCACATCGCACTGCGCCACCAGCTCGCGGATGATGCGCTGGCCCTCGGGCCGGGTGAAGTCGACGGTCAGCGACTGCTTGTTGCGGTTGGCGGTCAGGTAATAGGCCGCCTCCGAGGTGTTCTCGCCGTGTTGGTCCTGGAGATAGGGCGGGCCCCAATGGCGGGTATCGTCGCCCGTGCCAGGGCGCTCGACCTTGATCACCTCGGCGCCGAGATCACCGAGGATCTGCCCGCACCAGGGCCCGGCGAGCACGCGCGACAGGTCGAGAACACGGATATGGGACAAGGCGCCGGGCATGGACGAAACCTCGAAGGCTATTGGACGGAGCAAGCACCCTCTCCTTCTGGGAGAGGGGTGCAGTTTCAGAAGAACGCCTGGATGCCGGTCTGCGCGCGGCCGAGGATCAGTGCATGCACATCGTGGGTGCCCTCGTAGGTGTTCACCACCTCCAGGTTGACCAGGTGCCGGGCCACGCCGAACTCGTCGCTGATGCCATTGCCGCCCATCATGTCGCGCGCCATGCGCGCCACGTCGAGTGCCTTGCCGCAGCTGTTGCGCTTCATGATCGAGGTGATTTCCACCGCGGCGGTGCCCTCGTCCTTCATGCGGCCGAGGCGCAGGCAACCCTGCAGGGCCAGGGTGATCTCGGTCTGCATGTCGGCCAGCTTCTTCTGGATCAGCTGGTTGGCCGCCAGCGGCCGACCGAACTGCTGGCGGTCGAGCACGTACTGGCGCGCGGTGTACCAGCAGAACTCGGCGGCGCCCAGTGCACCCCAGCTGATGCCGTAGCGGGCACTGTTCAGGCAGGTGAACGGCCCCTTCAGCCCGCGCACATCGGGGAAGGCGTTCTCTTCCGGGCAGAACACGTTGTCCATGACGATCTCGCCGGTGATCGAGGCGCGCAGGCCGACTTTTCCGTGAATCGTCGGGGCGGACAGCCCTTCCCAGCCCTTTTCCAGCACGAAGCCGCGAATCTCGCCGGCGTCATCCTTGGCCCAGACCACGAAGACATCGGCGATCGGGCTGTTGGTGATCCACATCTTGCTGCCGGACAGGCGATAGCCGCCGTCGACCTTTTTCGCCCGGGTGACCATCGAGCCAGGGTCGGAGCCGTGGTTCGGCTCGGTGAGGCCGAAGCAGCCGATGTATTCGCCGCTGGCCAGCTTGGGCAGGTACTTCTGCCTGGTCGCCTCGCTGCCGAACTCATGGATCGGCACCATCACCAGCGAGGACTGCACGCTCATCATCGAGCGGTAGCCCGAATCGATGCGCTCGACCTCGCGGGCGATCAGGCCGTAGCACACGTAGTTCAGCCCGCTGCCGCCGTAGGCTTCGGGAATGGTCGCGCCGAGCAGGCCGGTCTCGCCCATCTCGCGAAAGATCGCCGGATCGGTGCGCTCATGGCGGAAGGCTTCCAGCACCCGCGGCGCCAGCTTGTCGGCGGCGAACTGCGCGGCGCTGGCCTGCACCATGCGCTCTTCTTCGGTCAGCTGCTGGTCGAGCAGCAGCGGGTCGATCCAGTTGAAGCTTGCTTTGCCGGCCATTCGGGGGCTCCTCTTGTTGTCTTCGGCACCGCGGGCGCGCGGGCGGGATGAGCTGATCCTAGGCGCCGCGACGGTGCGTCGCAAACGAGGATTTCGCACCAAGCTGTGCGTTTTGATCACTCCGAGATAAGCTCCGGGTCCATTATCAGGCTTATCCCGTGAGGTCTTTGCATAATGCGCCGCAAGATCCCTAGTACCGCCGCGCTGATCGCCTTCGAGGCCGCCGCCCGCCACGAGAGCTTCACCCGCGCGGCCGACGAGCTGGCGCTGACCCAGAGCGCCATCTGCCGGCAGATCGGCGGGCTGGAGGAATTCCTCGGCCTGGCGCTGTTCCGCCGTTCGCGGCGCGGCGTGAAGCTCACCGCCGCCGGCCAGTCCTACGCCCGCCGCATCGCCGCGCAGCTGGACGCGGTGGAGCGCGACACGCTGTCGGTGATGGGCCAGCAGGGCGCCATGAGCCTGGAGCTGGCCGTGGTGCCGACCTTCGGCACTCAGTGGCTGGTGCCGCGCCTCAGGCATTTCCAGGCGCTGCATCCGGAAATCACGGTGAACCTGACCAACCGCACCCGGCCCTTTCTCTTTGCCGATACCGAGTTCGATGCTGCCATCTATTTCGGCGATGCCGACTGGTCCGGTACCGAGGCGTACTACCTGATGCCCGAGGACCTGCAGCCAGTCTGCAGCCCCGCCCTGCTGCGCGACGGTCAGCCGTTCACGCCCCAGGCCCTGGCCGAACTGCCGCTGCTGCAGCAGACCACCCGGCCCTACGCCTGGCGCCAGTGGTTCGATTCGCTGGGGCTTAAAGTCGCCCGCGACATGACCGGCCCGCGGCTGGAGCTGTTCTCCATGCTGGCGCAGGCGGCCGAGCATGGCATGGGCGTGGCGCTGATTCCGCAGTTCCTGATCCAGCGCGAGCTGGCCGAGAGGCGCTTGGTGCTGGCGCACCCGCACGCCTACCGCAGCGAGACGCGGGCCTATTACCTGATGGTTCCGGAGCGCAAGGTGGAGTCGGCGAGTTTGGTGGCGTTTCGGGACTGGTTGACGGATGAAGCGAGGGTTTGGCGGGAGCAGGACGGGGCATAGTGCCGCAGACCGACTTATCGGCGAATGCTGGAGCCTGTGCCTCGGCCGTGCCGAGGAAAGCGCGGCGTCGTTCGCCGGCAGGGACGCCCTACGAGGTGGAAAACGCTACGCGGTTCTCCACCCTACGGTTCTTGAAGGTGCCGCGGCAGGGTTACTTCTTCTTACGAGGCTTCAGGTATTTGGTCAGCCCCTGAAACCACATCACCAGCGCCGGATTCCCCTGAATCTGGATGTTCTTGTCCTGAATCCCCTGCATGAACGCCAGCTGCTTGTTCTTCGCCGTCATGGTCTCGAACCCATAGTCCGCATCCCTGAAGCCCAGCGAAAACGCCGGCTCGCTCGCCGGGCCGCTTTTGCTGGTGACGCGCTGGTCGCGCACGACGAAATGCCGCGCCACCTTGCCGTCGAGGGTATGCAGCTGGAAGGTCAGGTCCTTGTCGCCCAGCTGCTGCTGGAACTCGGGGTTGGTACGGCTGGCCTTGGCCATCAGGCGGCCCAGCATCCAAAGCAGGAAACGGAATTTCATGGTGACGTCCGACCGATACGAGGAAAAGGCCGCATTGTAGAGGCTGGATCGGCAGGCGAAAGTGCGGGTACGGCGGGGTCGGTGAGCGACCGGACGGTCAGTTGACCCGGAGCCGCTGGGGCTCCGGGTGGCGCACGTCAGCTGACGGCGTCCTTGAGCATCTTGCCGGGCTTGAATGCCACGGTGTTGCTGGCCTTGATGGTGACCGGCTCGCCGGTCTGCGGGTTCTTGCCGGTGCGGGCGCCGCGATGGCGTGGTACGAAGGTGCCGAAGCCGACCAGGGTCACGCTGTCCTTGCGGTGCAGCGCATTGGTGATTTCATCGAGCACGGCGTTGAGTACACGATTGGCCTGATCCCTGGAAAGGTCGGCCTTCTCGGCGATGGCTGCGGCGAGTTCCGGTTTGCGCATTGGAAGCCTCTGAGACTTTGTTGTTGTTGTGTCCTGCTGCTCCGAGGAACAGCGTTCTAAGGCGCTGCGACGGCTCTAGACCGGGCAGACGCGTCGAGAATGGCATGCTGCTAGCACCTGCGCCAGTCTTCTACGACTCAAGTCCGATCCCGGCTCAGGCCTTTAGCGACAGAACTTGCGGCAGTTCCGCCAATACCGGAGGAAGCTGCCGATTCAGCGCCATCCGCTCCTGCGTTGCCGCGCCTGTCAGAGCATAGCCGAGCAGCTGGCCGGAGGGCCCCAGATAGCGTGCACGCACGTCGGCGCCCTGGGCCTCCACGGACCAGTGGCCGTCGGCGCCAACGGCCGGCGGCGAGACCACCAGCGGGCATACCGGCGTCTTGACCGTGACCGGCATGGCACCGTAGCTGACCATCGTCGGGGTGCCCGCCAGCGTCCTGGCCAGTGCGCGCACGCCGCTCATCAGCGGCATCACGTAGAGCAGGCTGAGCCCTTCCACTTCGGCGCAGTCGCCCAGTGCGTAGATGTGCGGCTGCGAGGTCTGCAGCAGCCGATCGACGACGATGCCGCGCGCCACCTGCAGACCGGCCTGGGCGGCCAGTTCGGTGCGCGGTCGCAGGCCGACGGCGCTCACCACCAGGTCGCAGCTCAGCGTCTGCCCATCCGAGAGACGCGCTTGCAGGCCGTCGCCCGTGCGATCGAGGCGTTGCAGTACCGGCCCCAGGTGAAAGCGCGCGCCGAGCTGCTGCAGCCCGCCCTGCACCGCGGTGGCGGCCTCGAGCGGCAGCAGCCCGGGCATGATCTGTGTGCTCGGCGCGACCACGTCGACCTGATAGCCGCCGGTCAGCAGGTCGTTGGCGAATTCGCAGCCGATCAGCCCGGCGCCGAGAATCAGCACACGCCGCTTGCCCTGCGCCGCCGTGCGGAAACGGCGGTAATCGTGCAGGTCGTTGATAGGGAAGATCGCGTCCTGCGCATCGCCCTCGACCGGCACGCGAATGGTCTGCGCGCCCCAGGCCAGCACCAGATCGCGATAGGCCACCGGCTCGTTGTCGATCCAGATGCGGCGCGCCGCGGGCTCGAGGCGGGTGACCCGGGTGTGGGTGCGGATTTCGGCATTGAGCTTCTCGGCCATCTCGCCGGCATCGGCCTGGCCCAGGCCGTCGGCGTCCTTGCCCATGGCGAAGCCGGTGGACAGCAGCGGTTTGGAATAGGATCGCCCGTCATCGCTGGTGATCAGCAGCAGCGGCGTCGCGCTGTCGAGCTTGCGCAGCTCGCGCGCCAGGTTGTAGCCGGCCAGGCCGGTGCCGATGATCACGATAGGTGCTGTCACGTTGTCCTCCTCGTTGTAGTGCGAAGCGTGGCTCAGGCGACCACGACCATCTCGAAATCCACCTTGCCGACGCCGCAGTCGGGGCAGGTCCAGTCTTCCGGTACGTCTTCCCAGCGGGTGCCCGGCGCGATGCCCTCCTCGGGCAACCCGGCCGCTTCGTCATAGATGAATCCGCACACCACGCACTGCCATTTGTTCATTCCGGACCTCGATACTGTATTCATCGAACCGCACGCTATACGAGCACGCGCGGACTTGCCATGCCACGAACGAAACGGGCGGCCAAGGCCGCCCGTCGCTCAGGGTTGCTGCGTACTCAGCGGGCGACGCCCACCAGCGGATCGGTGATACCCAGTACGTAGAAGCCTAGCAGGCCGATGCTGCCAGCCAGGACGAGGTAATACAGCGTCGGCAGCATGGTCTTGCGCAGGGTGATGCCTTCGCGCCCGAGCAGGCCCACGGTAGCCGAAGCCGCGACCACGTTGTGGATGGCGATCATGTTGCCCGCCGCCGCGCCCACCGACTGCAGCGCCACCATCAGCGCACCGGACAGACCCAGCAGGCCCGCGGTGTTGAACTGGAACTGCGAGAGCATCAGGTTCGACACGGTGTTGGAACCGGCGATGAACGCGCCCAGCGCACCCACGGCCGGCGCGAAGAACGGATACACCGAACCCACGCTGTCGGCCACCAGCTGCGCCATCGCCACCGGCATCGACACCAGATCGGAGCCGTTGACCCCCGAGTTGATCAGGATACGCACCATCGGAATGGTGAAGATCAGCACGAAGCCCGCGCCGAGCAGCGTCCGGCTCGACTCGTTGATCGCCGCACCCAGCTCGCGCGCGCTCATGCGATGCAGGAAGAAGGTGATCGCCACGACGATGCAGAGGATCCCGCCCGGCAGGTAGATCGGTTCGATGGCACCGGAAACGCCAGCCTCGCCGAGGATGTCCTTCCAGCCGAAGCTGATGCCCACCAGCGCGGCCTTGACGTCCGGGAACACCCGCGAGATCACCAGGAACGCCGCCAGCAGCAGGTACGGCGCCCAGGCCATCGGCACGGAGACCGGCGTCTTGCCGGCCACGTCCTCGATCTTCATCTCGATCTTGCCCATCCACTCCGCCGGCCACTCGCTGGCCGGGGCAAAGTCCCAGCTCTGCTTGGGCAGCAGGAAGCCGGCCTTGGCCGCCGGTACGACGATGGCCAGACCGACCAGAGCACCGATGATCGAGGGGAACTCCGGACCGAGGAACACGCCGGCAGCGGCGTACGGAATTACGAAGCTCAGGCCGGTGAAGATGGCGAACGGCGCCACCACCAGCCCTTCCGACCAGGACTTATTGCGGCCGAAGAAGCGCGTCATGATGCTGATCATGATCAGCGGCATGAGAATCCCGCACAGGCCGTGGATGATCGCCACCCGTGAGAAGATCAGGTGGAAGAACACGTCCCAGTTGCTGCCGACGCTCGCCAGCTGCGCGCTGATACCACTCTTGTCCAGACCGGCACCGACGCCGACCAGAATCGGCGTGCCCACCGCGCCGAAGGACACCGGCGTGGACTGCACGATCATCCCCAGCACCACCGCGGCCAAGGCCGGGAAGCCCAGCGCCACCAGCAACGGCGCCGCCACCGCCGCCGGCGTACCGAAGCCGGAGGCCCCTTCGATGAAGCATCCGAACAGCCAGGCCACGATCAGCGCCTGCACGCGGCGGTCGGGACTGACGTTAGAGAAGCCGCGACGGATCGCCGAGATGCCTCCCGAGTGCTTGAGCGTGTTCAGCAGCAGAATCGCACCGAAGATGATCCAGAGGATCGCCGCGGTGAGGATCAACCCTTGCAAGGTAGAAGCGATGACCCGGTTGAGGGTCATGTCCCAGGCCAGCAGGCCGATCAGCGCAGTGAGGACGAAAACCAGCGGCATCGCGTACTTGGCCGGCCAACGAAAGCCGATCAGCAGGACACCCGCCAGCACCAGCGGCACGAAGGCCAGTATGGACAGTAGTGTTTGACTCATTAGTAGTCCCTGTTTTTGTTGTGAACCGCTTTTCTTATGTCCGGGCAAGCCCGGTGCCTTGCATGGAACCCCGCGCCGTCACAGCCTACGGCCGTCGCAGTTGCGGACCCCCCGGGTGCCTGCCGAACTGCCTGGCAGATCCCCATGCTCGAAAGCCCCGAACGCAAAAATCGGCGTCCGGGGCTCCTGTCTGGTACCGGCGGGAGACAGGCTCCCGCCTTGCCGTTCATGGCTCGCTTCAGGCCGGGTTGGCCGCCTTGAAGCGCTGGCGCCACTGGTGCAGCAGCGGCTCGGTATAGCCAGCCGGCTGCTCGCGGCCCTTGAACACCAGGTCGCTGGCCGCCTGGAAGGCGATGGACTTGGCGTAGTCCGGCGCCATCGGGCGGTACAGCGGGTCGCCGGCGTTCTGCTGGTCGACCACCTTGGCCATGCGCTCCAGGGTTTCCTGCACCTGCTCGCAGGTCACCACACCGTGGTGCAGCCAGTTCGCGATGTGCTGGCTGGAGATACGCAGGGTGGCGCGGTCTTCCATCAGGCCGACATCGTGGATGTCCGGCACCTTGGAGCAACCGACGCCCTGCTCCACCCAGCGCACCACGTAACCGAGGATGCCCTGGCAGTTGTTGTCCAGCTCCTGTTGCTTCTCTTCGGCGCTCCACTTGTCCGCGGCGACCACCGGGATGGTCAGCAGGTCATTGAGCAGCTGCTCGCGCTCGGCGGCCAGGTCGACCTTCTGCAGTTCGCGCTGCACCGCCTGCACGTCTACCTGATGGTAGTGCAGTGCGTGCAGGGTCGCGCCGGTGGGCGACGGGACCCAGGCGGTGTTGGCGCCGGATTTCGGATGGCCGATCTTCTGTTCGAGCATGGCGGCCATCAGGTCCGGCATGGCCCACATGCCCTTGCCGATCTGCGCGCGCCCGGCGAGACCGCAGGCCAGGCCGACCAGCACGTTGTTGCGCTCGTAGGACTTGATCCACGGGGTGTTCTTCATGTCGCCCTTGCGCAGCACCGGGCCGGCTTCCATGCAGGTGTGCATCTCGTCGCCGGTGCGGTCGAGGAAGCCGGTGTTGATGAACGCCACGCGGCTCTTGGCGGCGGCGATGCAGGCCTTGAGGTTGGCGCTGGTGCGGCGCTCCTCGTCCATGATGCCCATCTTCAGGGTGAAGCGCGGCACGCCGATCAGGTCCTCGACGCGGCCGAACAGCTCGTCGGCGAAGGCGACTTCGGCCGGGCCGTGCATCTTAGGCTTGACGATGTAGAAGCTGCCGGTGCGCGAGTTGCCCTTGCGCGCCAGGTCATGCTTGGCGATCAGGCTGGTGAACACGCCGTCCATGATGCCTTCGGGGATCTCGCTGCCGTCTTCGAGCAGGATCGCCGGGTTGGTCATCAGGTGGCCGACGTTGCGGATGAACAGCAGCGAACGGCCGTGCAGCTTCAGCGTGCCGCCGTTCGGCGCGCTGTACTCGCGGTCCGGGTTGAGGCGGCGGACGAAGCTGGAATTGCCCTTGGCGACTTCCTCGCTGAGGGTGCCCTGCACGATGCCCAGCCAGTTGCGGTAGGCCAGCACCTTGTCGTCGGCATCCACCGCGGCGACCGAGTCCTCGCAGTCGAGGATGGTGGAAACCGCGGCTTCGATCAGCAGGTCTTTCACGCCGGCGGCATCGGTCTGGCCGATCGGGCTGTTCGGGTCGATCTGGATCTCGATGTGCAGGCCATTGTTCTTCAGCAGTACAGCCTTGGGCTCGACCGCTTCGCCCTGGAAGCCGACGAACTTCTCCGGTTGCTTGAGGCCGGTGACGGTGCCGTTTTCCAGGGTCACCTTGAGCTGGCCGTCCTGCACGCGGTAGGCGGTGGCGTCGGCGTGGCTGCCTTCAGCCAGCGGCGCGGCCTGGTCGAGCACATTGCGCGCGTAGGCGATGACCTTGGCGCCACGGACTTCGTTGTAGCCCGGGCCCTTCTGCGCGCCCCCCTCTTCAGAGATGGCGTCGGTGCCGTACAGCGCGTCGTACAGCGAGCCCCAACGGGCGTTGGCGGCGTTCAGCGCGTAGCGGGCGTTCATGATCGGCACCACCAGCTGCGGGCCGGCCTGAGTAGCGATCTCGCTATCGACGTTGGCGGTGTCGATCTTCACCTCGCCCGGCACCGGCAGCAGGTAGCCGATGGATTCGAGGAAGGCGCGGTAGGCGGCCATGTCCTTGATCGGGCCCGGGTTGGCCTTGTGCCAGGCGTCCAGTTCGAGCTGCAGCCGATCGCGCTCGGCGAGCAGGGCGCGGTTCTTCGGCGCCAGGTCGTGGGCCAGCTGGTCCAGGCCCCGCCAGAACGCGGTGGCGTCGATACCGGTGCCCGGCAGGACTTCGTCTTCGACAAAACGCTTGAGGTTGGCCGCGACCTGCAGGCGGCCCAGGGTTACACGCTCGGACATCTATTGTTCTCCTTGTGCCTGAATCAGTGAGCGAGGGCGGCAACGCCCGCCTTGGCGATCTGCGCGTCCTGCGCGGCAGTCACGCCGGACACGCCAACCGAACCGATGACCTGGCCGTCGACCACCAGCGGCACGCCGCCTTCCAGCGAGCAAACCACCGGCGCGGAGAGGAAAGCATTGCGGCCGTTGTTGACCATGTCCTCGTAGCCCTTGGTTTCGCGGCGACCGACGGCCGCGCTGCGGGCCTTCTCGGTAGCGATGTAGGAGGCGATCGGCGCGCAGCCGTCCAGACGCTCCAGCGCCAGCGGATGGCCGCCGTCGTCGGCGACGACGATGGTCACGGCCCAGCCGTTGGCCTGCGCTTCGGCACGGGCGGCGGCGAGGATGGCGGTCACTTCGGTCTGGCTCAGTACGGCTTTGCTTTTCATCTCGATTCTCCTGTCTGCGTATTTCGGTTGTTCGGTTGGCGCGCGGCGGGATGGCCGGAGTGGCTCGGTGGACATGCGCTGCGCGAGATGTCCACCCTACGGCTCGCGCGTCGTAGGGTGGAAAACGGCGCAGCCTTTTCCAGCGTCACCCCATCGATTCCTCGACCACTTCGATCCAGTGCTTGACCGGCGTGCGGCCGGCGCCATCCAGGTGGGTCTGGCAGCCGATGTTGGCGGTGACGATCACCTCCGGCTTGCCGCTCTCCAGTGCATTGAGTTTGTTGTCGCGCAGCTGGTGGGAAATCTCCGGCTGGGTGATCGAATAGCTGCCGGCCGAGCCACAGCACAGGTGCGCATCGGGCACCGCGGTGAGCTGGAAGCCCAGGCGGGTGAGCACGTCTTCGACCGCGCCGCCGAGCTTCTGCGCGTGCTGCAGGGTGCACGGGCAGTGGAAGGCCATGCGCTTGTCGGCGCGCACATCGAGCTTTTCCAGCTCGGCGCTGCGCAGCACCTCGACCAGATCCTTGGCCAGTTCGCTGACACGCGCGGCCTTGGCGGCGTAGGCCGGGTCATCCTTGAGCAGGTGGCCGTATTCCTTGACGAAGGCGCCACAGCCGCTGGCGGTCTGCACGATGGCTTCGGCACCGGCTTCGATGGCCGGCCACCAGGCGTCGATGTTGCGCCGCGCGCGGTCCAGACCGGCGTCCTGGGCATTGAGGTGGTAATCCACCGCGCCGCAGCAACCGGCCTCACGCGCCGGACTGACGCTGATGCCGAGGCGATCGAGCACCCGCGCGGCGGCGGCGTTGGTGGCCGGCGACAGGCTCGGCTGCACGCAGCCTTCGAGCATCAGCACGCGACGGCTGTGCATCACCTGCGGGCGCGGCTTGGCCGGGCGGATCTCGCGCGGCAGGTGGTCCTTCAGCGAGGCCGGCATCAGCGGTTTCAGCGCATTGCCGGCACTGAGCAGCGCCTTGAACAGGCCCGGACGCGGGATCACCGTGCGCAGACCGCCGCGCAGCAGGCGCTCACCGGTGGAACGCGGCACCTGGCGCTCGATGAAGTCGCGGCCGATGTCCAGCAGGTTGTGGTACTTCACCCCGGACGGGCAGGTGGTCTCGCAGTTGCGGCAGGTCAGGCAGCGGTCCAGGTGCAGCTGGGTGCTCTCGGTCACCTCACCGCCCTCGAGCATCTGCTTCATCAGGTAGATCCGCCCGCGCGGACCGTCCAACTCGTCGCCGAGCAGCTGGTAGGTCGGGCAGGTGGCGTTGCAGAAACCGCAGTGCACGCAGGAGCGCAGGATGCTTTCGGCTTCCTCGGCGCGCGGCAGTTGCTTGGCGGCTTCGCTCAGATTCGTTTGCATACGTCGTCAGACCTCGGAATACATGCGGCCGGGGTTGAAGATCCCCTGCGGGTCGAGCGCGGCCTTGAGCTGGCGGTGGTAGCGCAGCAGCGGTGCGGACAGCGGCTGGAACGGATTGGCCGCCGCGCCCGCGGTGAAGCAGCTGGCGTGGCCGCCGACCTCGACGGCGATGCCGCGTACGGTCACCGCATCGGCATCGGTCTTCAGCCAGCGCTGGGCGCCGGCCCAGTCCACCAGCTGCTCGCCCGGCAGGTTGAGCGCCGGCGTGTTGTTCGGCAGCGACAGCCGCCACAGCGGCCGCGGATCGGCGAAGAACGCCAGGCGCTGCTCGCGCAGCTCGCTCCAGTAGCTGGCCTGCAGATCATCGCCACCGATACGCTCGCGCGCGGCGTTGACCGAACCTTCGCCACCTTCCAGGCGCAGGTTGAGGAATCGCCCGTCATGGCTGGCGGCGCTGATCGGCACCGGCTGCTGGCCCCACTCGGCGAGCTTGAGCAGGGCGCGTTCCAGATCGATCTCCAGGCGCAGGCTGGTGCACTGGCGCGGCTTGGGCAGCACCTTGAGCGAGACCTCGGTGAGCACGCCGAGGCAGCCGAAGCTGCCGGCCATCAGGCGCGAAAGATCGTAGCCGGCGACGTTCTTCATCACCTCGCCACCGAAGCGCAGGTGCTTGCCCTGGCCGGTGATGATTCGCGTGCCGAGCACGAAATCACGCACCGAGCCGCTCCACGGCCGGCGCGGGCCGGACAGCCCGGCGGCAATCATGCCGCCGACGGTGGCGCCCTCGCCGAAGTGCGGCGGCTCGCAGGGCAGCATCTGCCCGGCGGCATCCAACGCGGCTTCCAGCTCGGCCAGCGGGGTGCCGGCGCGCGCGGTGATCACCAGTTCGGTGGGGTCGTAGCTGACGATGCCGCGATGGGCGCGCACGTCCAGCAACTGGCCCTCGACCGCGCGGCCGAGGAAGGCCTTGCTGCCGCTGCCCTGGATGCGCAGCGGGGTCTTGCTCGCCAGCGCCTGGTTGACCTGTTCCAGCAACTGCTCGCTGGCATCGAATGAAACCGTCATCAAAAGCGCTCCAGTTCGGGGAAGGGCAGTTCGCCGTTGTGGATATGCATGCGGCCGAATTCGGCGCAGCGATGCAGGGTCGGGATGTTCTTGCCGGGGTTGAGCAGGCCGCTCGGGTCGAAGGCCGCCTTCACCGCGTGGAACAGGGTCAGTTCGTCGCTGTTGAACTGCGCGCACATCTGGTTGATCTTCTCGCGGCCCACGCCGTGCTCGCCGGTGATGCTGCCGCCGACCTTGACGCAGAGTTCGAGAATCTTGCCGCCGAGGTCCTCGGCGCGCTCCAGCTCACCGGGCTGGTTGGCATCGAAGAGGATCAGCGGGTGCATGTTGCCGTCGCCGGCGTGAAACACGTTGGCCACGCGCAGGCCGAACTGCTCGGACAGCTCGGCGATGCCGCGCAGCACGCCCGGCAGCTCGCGGCGCGGGATGGTGCCGTCCATGCAGTAGTAGTCCGGCGAGATGCGCCCGACCGCCGGGAAGGCGTTCTTGCGCCCGGCCCAGAAGCGCACGCGTTCGGCTTCGTCTTTCGCCAAGCGCACGTCGGTGGCGCCGGCCAGCTTCAGCACTTCGCTGACGCGCGCGCAGTCGTCGTGCACGTCGGCTTCCACGCCATCCAGTTCGCAGAGCAGGATCGCTTCGGCATCCACCGGGTAACCGGCGTGAATGAAATCTTCGGCGGCGCGGATCGACAGGTTGTCCATCATCTCCAGCCCGCCGGGGATGATGCCGGCGGCAATGATGTCGCCGACCGCGCGCCCGGCCTTCTCCACCGAGTCGAACGCGGCCAGCAGCACCTTGGCCACCTGCGGCTTGGGCAGCAGCTTGACCGTCACCTCGGTGACGATGCCGAGCATGCCCTCGGAGCCGGTGAACAGCGCCAGCAGGTCGAAGCCCGGCGAATCCAGGGCGTCGGAGCCTAGCACCATGCGCTCGCCCTCGACGGTAAGGATTTCCACCTTGAGCAGGTTGTGCACGGTCAGCCCGTATTTCAGGCAGTGCACGCCGCCGGCGTTCTCGGCAACGTTGCCGCCGATCGAGCAGGCGATCTGCGAGGACGGGTCCGGCGCGTAGTACAGCTCATAGGGCGCGGCGGCCTGGGAAATTGCCAGGTTGCGCACGCCGGGCTGAACGCGGGCGAAACGGCCGGCCGGGTCCACTTCGAGAATCTTGTTGAAGCGCGCCATCACCAGCAGGATGCCCTGCTCCAGCGGCAGCGCGCCGCCGGACAGGCCGGTGCCGGCGCCGCGCGCGACCACTGGCACGCCGCGCTGGTGGCAGAGCTTGAGCAGCGTCTCGACCTGCTCGACGCGCTCGGGCAGTACCACCAGCATCGGCGTGGTGCGGTACGCCGACAGGCCGTCGCATTCGTACGGCTTGAGGTCTTCGCCGCGATGGAGGATTTCCAGGTCCGGCAGCGTGCGCTGCAGCTCGGCCAGCAGGGCGGCCTTGTCGACCTTGGGCAACGCGCCGTCGACGCGTTCGTCGTAGAGGATATTCATGCAGATTCGCCGCTCTCGTACGGTCACCCCAGCACGGCCGCTGCGGTGAGATGCCGCATGTTTAGCCTGCGCGACGCCGACACGTCCATGCCGGCGCCAACTGGTCCTACCAGTTTCTGTAGTGATAGCCGCTCAAGCACTACCTGAATACCAGGCAAGCCGCCATTTCTGCACGCAGGAAGCTACTCGGGGTAAACTGTCCGCAAACTGGTCCTACCAGCAGTGAGAGCCTGCATGTTGAGCGAAAAGAACAATGACCGTCGTCAAGTCGCTGACGTGGTCGCCGAGCGGATCGAGCGCCTGATCGTCGATGGCGTGCTCAAAGCCGGCCAGGCACTGCCTTCGGAGCGGCGCCTGTGCGAGAAACTCGGCATCTCACGCTCGGCCCTGCGCGAGGGCCTGCGCGTGCTGCGCGGGCGCGGGATCATCGAGACGGCGCAGGGTCGCGGCTCCTTCGTTGCGCAGCTGTCGGACAAGCGCGATGCCAGTCCGCTGATGCACCTGTTCAATTCGCAGCCGCGCACGTTGTACGACCTGCTGGAAGTGCGCGCGCTACTGGAAGGCGAATCGGCGCGACTCGCCGCGCTGCGCGGCACCGATGCCGATTTCGTGCTGCTGCGCCGGCGCTACGAGGAAATGCTCGCCGCCCATTCCGACGTGCAGGACGCCGACCCGCGCGAGCACGCGCGCCTGGACCACGCCTTTCACCTGGCCATCTGCGAGGCCTCGCACAATCCGGTGCTGGTACACACCCTGCAGTCGCTCACGGACCTGATGCTGTCCACCGTGTTCGCCTCGGTGAACAACCTCTATCACCGCCCGGTGCAGAAGCGGCAGATCGACCGCCAGCACTCGCGGCTGTTCCACGCGGTCACCGAACGCCTGCCCGACCAGGCGCAACGCGCCGCGCGCGACCACGTGCACGGCATTCGCGACAACCTGCGGGAGATCGAACAGGAAGAACAACGCCTGGTGCGCGCCACCATGCGCCTGGAAGGCTGGGCGTAAACCCGAACTGGAACGGATGGACGTAGGGTGAATGTCGTTTTACATCCACCCTGGCGCGCTGGGCGAGTCGCCTTCGGGCTACGCCAGTACCGCCTGGTTGCGCCCCTGATGCTTGGCCTTGTAGAGCAGGCGATCCACCCTTTCGAGAAAGGCCTGGGGCTGGTCGAGCGGGCCCGGGATGAGGGTACTCACGCCGAGACTGATCGTCAGCAGCGGTGCGACCTGGGAGTGGGCGTGCTGGATGTTCTGCCCGCGAATCAGCTGGCGACAGCGCTCGGCAACCTGGGCCGCGGCCTGGGCATCGGTCTCCGGCAGCAACAGGACAAACTCTTCACCGCCATAACGGGCCAGCAGATCGCGCGGGCGCACGGCGGCCCCGCTCAGGGCCTGGCCAACGCTTTTCAGGCAATCGTCGCCGCGCACATGACCATAGTGATCGTTGTACTGCTTGAAATAGTCGATATCCAGCAGGATCAGCGATAGCGGCAGGCTGTTGCGCTGGGCATTGCTCCATTCCATCTGCAAGCGGTTGTCGAACATGCGCCGGTTGGCCACACCGGTAAGGCCGTCCTGATAGGAGAGTTCTTCCAGCTGCTTCTGCAGCTGCAACAGCTGTTGCTCGGTCTGCTTGCGCTCGCTGATATCGAACATGAAGCCGACCAGCGCTTCGACCTCGCCCGCGGCATTGCGCAGCACATGCACCACATCGCGAATCCACACATAGCGGCCGTCGCGGGTCAGAGCGCGATAGTCGGCCTCGTGGTCGAGGCCTGACTGGGACTGCGCCACACAGAAATTCACCACCCACTCGCGGTCTTCCGGGTGCATGCGCTCGGCCCAGTCATTGGCGCTCAGCCAACTGCCCTGCGGCCAGCCCAGCAGGGTTTCGATCTGCGGGCCGATGTAGGCAAACGTCATGGTGGCCCAGTCGATCTTCCAGGGAATGGCCTTGGTCGATTCGAGCAGTGTCTTGTACACCGCACTATCGTTCATCATCGAGCCGTTCATCATCGAGTCGTGCATGGCGGTCAATCCGTGCTGGGCATGCGCAGGGTTGTAACCAAGATCGACAACCCGCGCAACCGGCGCAGCCAGCGCGCTTGCCGGCTTTCTTGTTAGACTCCCCGCCTTTCCTGAATCGCTCCCTCTATCGCCCGTGCCTGAACTCCACACCTGGCTGACCGCCAACCAATTGCCGACGCCGCTCGATCCGCTGCAGCATGACTGGCTCTATGTCGACAAGGGCTCGCTGACCCGTCGCCTGACCGAGCTGGCCGCCGGCGCCTTCAGCGTGATCCCGCTGCATCAGGCCTGGGAGCCGTTGCGCGACGACGAGTGCGTCGCGCTCGGGGTGGCGTCCGGCAGCCAGGGCTGGGTGCGCGAAGTCTACCTATGCGGCCACGGCCGGCCCTGGGTGTTCGCCCGCAGCGTCGCCGCGCGCGCCGCGCTGGAGCGTTCCGGCATGGACCTGCAGGGCCTCGGCAGTCGCTCGCTCGGCGAACTGCTGTTCAGCGACCCGGCGTTCGCCCGCGGCACGCTAGAGGCCTGCCGCTACCCCGCCGCCTGGCTGCCGCCGGAGCATCGCCAGCCTGACCTGTGGGCGCGCCGCTCGCGCTTCAGCCGCGAGCACCTCGGCGTGCTGGTGGCGGAAGTATTCCTGCCCGAACTCTGGCAGGCCGCCGGCATCGCGCCATGAGCCGCGCTGCCCGCGCCTGATTCGTCATCTTCCGCACGGAGACCGCCGATGTATCTGAAACTCCTGCAATCGTGCAATCGTCTGCACCCGCGCGCCTGGGACTTCATCCAGCTGACGCGCATGGACAAGCCCATCGGCATCTACCTGCTGCTGTGGCCAACGCTCACCGCGCTGTGGATCGCCGCCGAGGGCGTGCCGAGTCTCGCGCACCTGTTCATCTTCAGCGCCGGCGTGGTGCTGATGCGCGCCGCCGGCTGCGTGATCAACGATTTCGCCGACCGCAATTTCGACGGCCACGTGCAACGCACCAGCAATCGCCCACTGGCTACCGGGCGCATCCGCGTGCGCGAGGCCTGGATACTGTTCGCCGTGCTGGTGGCACTGGCCTTCGGCCTGGTGCTGCTGACCAATGCACTCACGGTCTGGCTGTCGTTCGGCGCGCTGGCGGTCGCCTCGCTGTATCCGTTCATGAAGCGCTACACCTACTACCCGCAGGTGGTGCTCGGTGCGGCGTACTCGTGGGGCATCCTGATGTGCTTCACCGCCACCCGCGGCACGCTGCCGCCGGAGGCCTGGCTGCTGTTCGTCGCCAACGTGGTGTGGACGGTGGCCTACGACACCTACTACGCCATGGCCGACCGCGAGGACGACCTGAAGATCGGTATCCGCTCCACCGCCATCCTGTTCGGCGATGCCGACCGGGTGATCATCCTCGGCCTGCAGGGCCTGATGCTGTTCTGTCTGTTGCTGGCTGGCGCGCGCTTCGAGCTGGGGCAGTGGTTCCACCTCGGCCTGGCACTCGCCGCCGCCTGCTACCTGTGGGAATTCCATTACACCCGTTCGCGCGACCGCCAACGCTGTTTTGCTGCCTTCCTGCACAACCACTGGGCCGGTCTGGCGATCTTCGCCGGCATCGTGGCGGATTACGCGCTCAAGGCGAGCTGAACTGCGCTGAGTCAACGTGCGTGATTGTGCGGCAAACAGGCCGCTATCGCGCAAAAAATAGCCAACCAATAGCGCTTTGATGGCACGCCGGCGCACGCCGCCGGCCCCTGCCCTCGCGCTGTCACATCGCTGCAATAATTCCGTTATCTAATGCCGAGCGACAGAATGACCGAGGCGTGACCATGAACGGCAAGAGCATACTGATCGTCGACGACGAAGCGCCGATCCGCGAGATGATCGTCGTCGCCCTGGAAATGGCCGGCTACGAATGCCTGGAGGCGGAGAACAGTCAGCAGGCCCATGCGCTGATCATCGATCGCCAGCCCGACCTGATCCTGCTCGACTGGATGCTGCCCGGCACCTCCGGCATCGAGCTGGCGCGGCGCCTGAAGCGCGACGAGCTGACCGCCGACACCCCGATCATCATGCTCACCGCCAAGGGCGAAGAGGACAACAAGATCCAGGGCTTGGAGGTCGGCGCCGACGACTACATCACCAAGCCGTTCTCCCCGCGCGAGCTGGTGGCGCGCCTGAAAGCCGTGCTGCGCCGCGCCGCGCCGACCGACAGCGAGGCCCCCATCGAGGTCGGCGGCCTGCTGCTGGACCCGATCAGCCATCGCGTCACCATCGACGGCAAGCCGGCCGAGATGGGCCCGACCGAGTACCGTCTGCTGCAGTTCTTCATGACGCACCAGGAGCGCGCCTATACTCGCGGTCAGCTGCTGGATCAGGTCTGGGGCGGCAACGTCTACGTCGAAGAGCGCACCGTCGACGTGCATATCCGTCGACTGCGCAAGGCGCTCGGCGAGGCTTACGAGAACCTGGTCCAGACCGTGCGCGGCACGGGCTATCGCTTCTCCAGCAAGGTCTGACACCTCACCGCCACCCTACCGTCCGCATGGAGCTTCTCGGTTGAACCAGAACTGGCAAGGCACCCTCGTCCGCCGTCTCCTGCTCCTGCTGGGCGCCTGCCTGCTGCTCGGGCTGGTCACTGGCGAATACGCCTGGATGCTCGTGCTCGGCCTGGGCGGTTATCTGGGCTGGACCTTCCACCAGCTGCGCCGCCTGCAGCACTGGCTGCAGCGCAAGGATGCCGACCAGCCGCCCCCCGATGCTGCTGGTGTCTGGGGCGAGGTGTTCGACAACCTCTACCAGCTGCAACGCCGCGACCTGCGCCTGCGCGGCCAGCTGCAGGCGGTGATCGACCGCGTGCAGGGCTCCACCGCGGCACTCAAGGACGCGGTGATCATGCTCGACAGCGACGGCAATCTGGAATGGTGGAACATCGCCGCCGACCGCCTGCTCGGCCTGAAGAAACCGCAGGACATCGGCCACCCGATCACCAACCTGGTACGCCATCCGCGCTTCAAGGACTACTTCGAGGGCGGCCAGTACGACGAGCCGCTGGAGCTGCCGGCGCCGGTCAACGACCGCCTGCGCCTGCAGATCACCATCACCCGCTACGGCAACAGCGAACGCCTGCTGGTGGTGCGTGACGTCACGCGGGTGCATCAGCTCGAGCAGATGCGCAAGGACTTCGTCGCCAACGTTTCCCATGAGCTGCGCACGCCGCTGACGGTGATCGCCGGCTATCTGGAGACGTTGCTGGACAACCCGGAGCAGATCAATCCGCGCCTGCTGCGCGCGCTGCAGCAGATGAACCAGCAGACCGATCGCATGCAACACCTGATCAATGACCTGCTGCTGCTGGCCAAGCTCGAAGCCAGCAACCGGCCGACCGACAACCAGCCGATCGCCGTCGCGCCGCTGCTGCAATCGATAACCAGCGACGCGCGCGCCCTTTCCGGCAGCCACGCGCACCGCATCAGCCTCGACGCCGACGCCGCGCTGTGGCTCAAGGGCAGCGAGACCGAGCTGCGCAGTGCGTTCTCCAATCTGGTCTTCAACGCGGTGAAATACACACCCGGCGGCGGCGATATTCACATCCGCTGGTGGAGCAACGAGGCCGGCGCGCACCTGAGCGTGGAGGATTCCGGCCTGGGTATCGAGCCCAAGCACCTGCCGCGGCTGACCGAGCGCTTCTATCGCGTCGACTCCAGCCGCGCGAGCAATACCGGCGGCACCGGTCTCGGCCTGGCGATCGTCAAGCACGTGCTGCTGCGCCATCAGGGTCGGCTGGACATCAACAGCTCGCCGGGCAAAGGCAGCACCTTTACTTGCCATTTTCCGACGTCACAGATCGCGCAGCGCTGACGACCGGGGCGCCGGCGGATCCCACGGCGCAACCACGCGATCGTCGGATGGTTGCTTGAAAAGCCCGCGCGCCGCCCCCATTCTGAGCGCTCCATTGCCATCCAGAACACCCCATGGACCCTTCCCCCAGTTACGTTGCACCCTCCTATTTCGCTGATTTCGGCCTGATTCTGTTTGCCCTTTTCCTCGTCCTGCTCAACGGCTTCTTCGTCGCCGCCGAGTTCGCCATGGTCAAGCTGCGCGCCACCAAGGTAGAGGCGATCGCCAGTCAGCACGGCTGGCGCGGGCACATCCTGCGCACCGTACATAACCAGCTGGATGCCTACCTGTCGGCCTGCCAGCTGGGTATCACCCTGGCGTCGCTGGGGCTTGGCTGGGTGGGCGAGCCGGCATTTGCCCACCTGCTCGAACCGCTGCTGGCGCTGGTCGGCATCGACAACCAAGCGCTGGTGCACGGCATTGCCTTCTTCACCGCGTTCTTCATCATCTCCTACCTGCACATCGTGGTCGGCGAGCTTGCGCCCAAGTCCTGGGCAATCCGCAAGCCTGAACTGCTGTCGCTGTGGACGGCCGTGCCGCTGTACCTGTTCTACTGGCTGATGTACCCGGCGATCTACCTGCTCAACGCCAGCGCCAATGCCATCCTGCGCCTGGCCGGCCAGGGCGAGCCGGGCGCGCACCACGAGCACCACTACAGCCGCGAGGAGCTGAAGCTGATCCTGCACTCCAACCGCGCGCTGAACCCGAGCGACCAGCAGATTCAGGTACTGGCTTCGGCGGTGGAGATGAGCGAGCTGGAGGTGGTCGACTGGGCCAACTCCCGCGAGGATCTGCTGCAGCTGGAGCACGACGCACCGCTCGGCGACATCCTCGACACCATCCGCCGCCACAAGTACAGCCGCTACCCGGTGTACGACAGCAGCCAGGGCGAGTATGTCGGCCTGCTGCACATCAAGGACCTGCTGCTGGCGCTGGCCGAGGACGAACGACTGGCCGAGCACTTCGACCTGCACGATCTGCTGCGGCCGCTGGAACGCGTTTCCAAGCACATGCCGCTCAACGTGCTGCTCAACCAGTTTCGCCAGGGCGGCGCGCATTTCGTGCTGGTGGAGGAAGGCGACCACAAGGTGATCGGCTTCCTGACCATGGAAGACGTGCTTGAGGTGCTGGTCGGCGACATCCAGGACGAGCACCGCAAGACCGAGCGCGGCATCCTCGCCTACCAGCCCGGCAAGCTGCTGGTGCGCGGCGACACGCCGCTGTTCAAGGTCGAGCGCCTGCTGAATGTCGACCTCGACCATGTCGAGGCCGAAACGCTGGCTGGCCTGATCTACGAAACCCTCAAGCGGGTTCCCGAGGAAAACGAGGAGCTGCAGGTCGAAGGCCTGCAGATCGTGGTCAAGAAGATGCGCGGGCCGAAGATCGTGCTGGCCAAGGTACTTCGCCAGGAGTCCTAGCAACCGCAGCGGCGTCGGTTACTCGCCGCCCACCGCGAAATTCGGCAGGCTGTCGACCGGCTGGGAGAAGGCGAAGGGAATCGACTCGACCGCCAGGCCGACGTTGCGTTGCACGACGAAATGCAGGTGCGGCCCGGTGCTGTTGCCGGTATTGCCGGAGCGTGCCAGGCGCGTGCCGGTGGCCACCCGCTGACCTTCCTGCACCGTCACCGAGCCCTTCATCAGGTGCAGGTAGACGCCCATCGTGCCGTCGTCGTGCAGGATGCGCACGAAGTTGCCGGCCGGGTTGGTACCACGCCCGCTCTGCTGATTTTCCACCTTCACCACCATGCCGCCACGCGCCGCGATGATCGGCGTGCCCTCGGGCATGGCGATATCCACCGCATGCCGCCCCTTGGGAGTGAAGTGGCTGTACTGGCCGTTGGCGCCCTGGGTCAGGCGGAACGGCCCGCCACGCCAGGGCAGCGGATATTTGTACGGCTTGGGCAGCAGTCGCGGATCGCCCAGCGCATGACGCAGCTTGGGTGTGTAGCGGAGCGGCTTGCTGGCATCGCGCGGCGCCAGCGTGGCCAGGCGAATCTGGCTGCGCGGCGGCAGCACCCAGCGGATCGGCTCGGCCGGGGCACCCACCGCATTGCTGACCCCCTCCAGCTTCAGCTCGATATCCACCGGGGCGAACAGGTCGTTGCGCACCACCAGCGTTTCACCGGCCGCATGCTTGCGGGTTTCCAGCTTCACCTGATTGTCGAGCTTCTCCACCATGCGGTCGCGGAAGACGAACACCTGCGAACCGGGCGCAGCCTGGTCGCTGTAGGTCACCACACCATTGGCATCGGTGTACTTGTAGATGGTCAGAGCCAGTGCGGGCGAGGCCAGCAGCGACAGCCCGAGCAAAGGAAGAAGACGCCCCAGCATAACGGCAGTTCTAGTCGTGAAGTCTGTTGGAGGGCGAAGACTAGCAGCGCCGCCAGGACGCCGCGAGCCACCGACCGTCGGGGTGTGAAGCCGGTCAGCTTGTGCACGGCGCCTGCCGACGAACTGTGCGCGACGTGCTCAGGCGCCGGGCACGAAGTGCTTCTGCGCGGTGCCGCGCGCGATCAGTCGCGACAGGTAATCGAGCTTCTGCGCATCGCGGTCGACGAAGCGGAACGACAGCTGCAGCCACTCGCTGTCGGGCTTGGGCTCCAGCGCGGCCACTGCGTGCAGGTAGCCGTTCAACCGAGCGATCTCGCCGCCCACGCCCTGCTCCAGATCGAGCACGGCGCTTTCCAGCACCTGCGGCAGCAGCTCGCCGCGACGCACCACCAGCAGCGCCTCCTTCAAGCTCAGCGCCTTGATCACGCACGCCAGCGTACCGGCCGCCAGACGCAGTTGGCCTTGCCCGCGGCCGCCGGTTGCCGCGGCCGGCTTGCTCGCGGCTGGCGCGGCGGCAGGCTGCAGCAGCGGGGAAGCGGCAACCGGCGCAGCGACCGATGCGGGACGTACCACCTCGGCCTTGCCGCCGGTCAGCGCGGCCAGCGAATCATTGGCCATCCCGGGCGACAGGGCGCGCACCGGCGCACTGGCGGCCAGCGCGTCGAGCTTGCCGGCGCGGCCGAGTGCCTTGCGCACCTTGCTGGTCAGTTGCTCGTTGGTGAACGGCTTGCCGATGTAGTCCGAAACCCCGGCCTGGATCGCCTGCACGACGTTCTCCTTGTCGCCGCGGCTGGTCACCATGATGAACGGAGTGGTCTTCAGTGCCTCCTGCGCGCGGCACCAGGTGAGCAGCTCGAGGCCGGACATTTCCGGCATTTCCCAATCACAGAGGATCAGGTCGAAGCGCTCGCGACCGAGCATCTGCTGCGCCTTGCGGCCGTTGACGGCCTCCTCGATGCCGATGCCGGGAAAGTGTCCGCGCAGCCCCTTCTTCACCAGATCGCGAATGAACGGCGCATCATCCACTATCAACACACTGACCTTGCTCATCCATCCCCTCCTGCGAATGCCGGCAAGCATAGCCGCAGCGTACCTACCAACAAAAGCACGGCGTCCTTCGCCGCACCTGTCCGTTGCGCCGGATCAGCGAGCGAGGCACCGCGATTGACGCAGCGCACCGCGGGACAGCGCCCGCCGGGCGCGGCATACTCGGGCTTTCCGTCACCGCGAGGCCAGCATGGTTCAGCACATTCTCGTCGCCCACGATCTCAGCCCCGAAGCCGACCTCGCCCTGCGCCGTGCCGCGCAGCTGGCGCAGCAGAGCGGTGCCCGGCTGAGCCTGCTGCATGTGCTCGACAGTCGGGGCGAGCCGCAGGACGAAGCCCTCGTGCGCGCCGATCTGCAGGCGCGCCTGCAAGCCAATGGCGCGGCGACGGCGCAACTGTGGCTGCGACACGGCCAGCCGGTGGAAGAGGTACTGACCCAGGCACAGGGGTTGGAAGCCGACCTGCTGGTCCTGGGCCGCCACCATCGCCACTCCAGCCTGGGCTTCGCCGGCACCACGCTGGAACGCATCCTGCTGGCCAGCCCGGCGCCGCTGCTGCTGGCAGCCCATCCGGCAGTCGAACCGTACAGTTGCGCGCTCGCCGCGCTGGACTTCTCACCCTGCGCCAACCGCGCGCTGCAGATCGCCTGGCGACTGCTGCCGGCCAGCGGCGAGCTGCACGCCCTGCATATCCACGAAGTGGCCGAGATTCACGGTGCGGATGCCGATGCGCTGGCGCTGGAGCACGAACTGTTCGAGCAACTGGTCGAGGATGTTCAGGCCACGCTGCCGGACAGCGGCGCCACGCTGAGCTACAGCCTGCATCAGGGCGAGCGCAACAACTGCCTGGAGGCGGCACTGGACGAACTGCATCCGCAGTTGCTGGCGCTGGGCGGGCACAGTCGCGGCGAACTCAGCAGCGCCCTGCTCGGCAGCCTGACGCGGCAGTTCCTCGACCAACCGCCGTGCGACGTGCTGGTGGCGCGCTAGCTTTCGATCAGATCATGCAGCTCGACGAACTGCAGGCTTAGCTTGTGCCGCGGGTCGAAGTGGATCAGCGGCATGCACGCCTGGTGCGATTCGCGCATGCGCACCGAACTCATCAGGTTGACCGGTAGCACCGGCAGGCCCTCTTCCAGCAGCTCGGCGATCATCTGCTGCGGCAGCGCGGCACGCGGCTGGAACTGATTGACCACGATGCCTTCGACCTCCAGCGCCTCGTTGTGGTCCTCACGCAGGTCTTCGATCTCCTCCAGCAGGCCGTACAGCGCCTGGCGCGAGAAACTGTCGCAGTCGAAGGGAATCAGGCAGCGGTCGGCGGCGATCAGCGCCGAAACCGTGTAGAAGTTCAGGGCCGGCGGCGTATCGAGATAAATCCGCTCGTAGTCGTCGGCGAGGTTGTCGAGCAGTTTGCGCAGCTTGTTGATCTTGTGCTTGGCCTCCAGCTTAGGTTGCAGGTCGGCCAGCTCGGCGGTCGCGGTGATCAGGTGCAAGTTGTCGAACGGCGTTTCGAAGATGGGCGGTCGCGCCTTCTTGCCGGCCGGGCCGCTGGCCAGCACCTGCTTGAAGAAATCGGCGATCCCGGTCGGCACGTCCTCGCCCGTCAGGCCCGTCAGGTAGTGCGTCGAATTGCCCTGTGCATCGAGATCCACCAGCAGCGTGCGATAACCCTGGGCCGCGCTCACCGCCGCCAGATTGCAGGCGATGCTGGATTTGCCGACGCCGCCTTTCTGATTGAACACCACCCTGCGCATGTCGCACCTCCCTAACCTGACCGGTCGAGTCTATACGGCAAAGATGACAAACAGATGAGCGTTCGGAAAAAACCCTAGCCGGTGGCGGCGCGATACGCGCCACACGTCCTGCCCGGTTGCGCCCGTGCGATCCCCTGCTACGGTTAGCTCTACCGAATAAGAACAACAAGGGATCGCCGATGCGCCTCGTCAGGGCCGGCACCGCCACCCCCTGCGCAGCGTCGCGAATGCCGACGCGCCGCACCGACGCGCCGCCTCCGAGCGAGCGCTGCCGCGCTATTACGTCACCCACCCGTGCCAGCCTGCGCCCCACTCGCGCCGTCCTCCGTGGACCTGCGCGGCCGCCGCTGGGCACCCGTCCGCTTGCCGCTTCGATTCTCTTCCCTGCCGGGCCAGTGAACCACTGCGCCGCGGCTCCGCACGTAAGGAGACCTGCATGAGACTTTCCGCCATCGCAACAGCAACCCTCGCGGCCGCGCTCGCCACCCCGGCATCCGCCGCCGAGATTTCCGACGGCAAGGTGAAAATCGGCATTCTCAACGACCAGTCGGGGGTGTATGCCGACTTCGGCGGCAAATGGTCGTACGAGGCGGCGAAGATGGCCGCCGAGGACTTCGGCGGCAAGGTGCAGGGCATGCCGATCGAGATCGTCACCGCCGACCACCAGAACAAGCCGGACATCGCCTCCAACATCGCGCGACAGTGGTACGACCGCGAGCAGGTGGACGCGATCATGGAGCTGACCACCTCCTCCGTGGCGCTGGCGGTGCAGGGCATTTCCAAGAGCAAGAAGAAGATCAACCTGGTCACCGGCGCCGCCACCACCGAGCTGACCGGCAAGCAGTGCTCGCCCTACGGCTTCCACTGGGCCTACGACACCCATGCGCTGGCGGTCGGCACCGGCGGCGCGCTGGTATCCCAGGGCGGCGACAGCTGGTACTTCCTCACCGCCGACTACGCCTTCGGCTACTCGTTGGAGGAGCAGACCTCCAAGTTCGTCAAATCCAAGGGCGGCGAGGTCAAGGGCGCAGTGCGCCACCCGCTGGCCACCACAGATTATTCGTCCTTCCTGCTGCAGGCGCAGTCGTCCGGCGCCAAGGTCATCGGTCTGGCCAACGCCGGCCTGGATACCGCCAACAGCATCAAGCAGGCCGCGGAGTTCGGCATCGTCGCCGGCGGCCAGCGCCTCGCCGCGCTGCTCTTCACCCTCGCCGAGGTACACGGCCTGGGCCTCGACGCCGCGCAGGGGCTGACCCTTACCGAGAGCTTCTACTGGGACCGTGACGACCAATCCCGCGAGTTCGGCGAGCGTTTCTTCAAGCGCACCGGGCGCATGCCGAACATGATCCATGCCGGCACCTACTCCGGGGTCATGCAGTATCTCAAGGCGATCGACAAGGTCGGCAGCGACGCCACCGAGCCGGTGGCCAAGGCGATGCACGAGATGCCGGTGGACGACGTCTTCGCACGCAACGCCAAGGTCGGCGCCAACGGCCGGCTGATCAGCGACGTCTACCTGATGGAGGTGAAAAAGCCGGAGGAAAGCAAGCGCGACTGGGACTACTACAAGGTGCTGGCCACCGTGCCGGGCGACGAGGCCTACCTCAAGCCGGCCGACAGCGGCTGCGAGTTGGTCGGGCAATGAGCGCAGCGGCGGCACGGCCAGAGGCGCCCGCGACGCCGCAAGCGCATCCGGTGCTGCTTGCGGCGCGTGGCCTGCGCAAGGAGTTCGGCGGTTTCGTCGCGGTCAACAACGTCGACCTCGACGTGCGCCACGCGCGGGTGCATGCGCTGATCGGCCCCAACGGCGCGGGCAAGACCACGGTGTTCAACCTGCTGACCAAGTTCCTGCAGCCCACCGCCGGCAGCATCCATCTGCTCGATCAGGACATCACCCGCACCGATCCGGCCAAGGTGGCGCGCATGGGGCTGGTGCGCTCGTTCCAGATCTCCGCGGTGTTCCCGCACCTCTCGGTGCTGGACAACGTGCGCGTGGCGTTGCAGCGCCCAAACGGGCTGGCCAGCCAGTGCTGGCTGCCGCTGCGCTCGCTCAACCGGCTCAACGGCCGCGCCATGCAGCTGCTCGAATCCGTGGGACTGGCTGACCGCCGTCACGAGCCGGCGGCCGATCTGTCCTACGGGCGCAAACGGGTGCTGGAGCTGGCCACCACGCTGGCGCTGGAGCCCAAGGTGCTGCTGCTCGACGAGCCGCTGGCCGGCATGGGCCACGAGGATGTGCACGTGGTCGCCGACATCATCCGCGAGGTGGCCACCGAGCGCGCGGTGCTGATGGTCGAGCACAACCTCAAGGTGGTTGCCGATCTCTGCCATCAGGTGACCGTGCTGCAACGCGGCGAAATTCTCACCTCCGGCGATTACCGCAGCGTCAGTCAGGACGAGCGCGTGCGGGTGGCCTACATGGGGACCGAAGATGACTGAAGCGCTGCTCAGCGTGCGCGATCTCAACGCCTGGTATGGCGAGAGCCATGCGCTGCACGGCATCGACCTGGACGTGCAGCAGGGCGAAACCGTGACCCTGCTCGGGCGCAACGGTGTGGGCAAGACCACCGCGCTGCGCGCCATCGTCGGCATTATCCGCAAGCGCAGCGGCAGCATCCGCTTCGACGGCAAGGACATGCTGCACGTGCCGCTGCATCGCACCGCGCGCCACGGCATCGGCTACGTGCCGGAGGAGCGCGGCATCTTTTCCACGCTGACGGTGGAGGAGAACCTCACCCTGCCGCCGGTTATCGCCAAGGGCGGCATGACGCTGGCGGAGATCTACCAGTTGTTCCCCAACCTCGAGGAGCGCCGCAAGAGCCCCGGCACCAAGCTCTCCGGCGGTGAGCAGCAGATGCTGGCGATGGCGCGCATCCTGCGCACCGGCGCGCGCCTGTTGCTGCTCGACGAGCCCACCGAAGGCCTGGCGCCGGTGATTGTCCAGCGCATCGGCGAGGTGCTGCAGACGCTCAAGCAGCGCGGCATGACCATCCTGCTGGTGGAACAGAATTTTCGCTTCGCCAGCAAGGTCGCCGATCGCTTCTACGTGGTCGACCACGGCACGGTGATCGACCGCTTCGCCGTCGCCGAACTGCCCGGCCGCATGGCGACGCTCAACGACGCCCTGGGGGTCTGATGACGACGATCTTCGATGTACCGATCCAGGCGTTTCTCGGCCAGCTGCTGATCGGCCTGATCAACGGTTCGTTCTACGCCATGCTCAGCCTCGGCCTGGCGATCATCTTCGGCATGCTGAAGATCATCAACTTCGCCCACGGCGCGCAGTACATGATCGGCGCCTTCGCCGGCTACCTGCTGTTGGCCACGCTGGGCATCGGCTACTGGCCGGCATTGATCCTCGCGCCGCTGATCGTCGGCCTGGGCAGCGCGCTGGTCGAACGGCTGGCACTGTCGCGGCTGTACAACCTCGATCACCTCTACGGGCTGCTCTTCACTTTCGGTCTGGCGCTGGCGCTGGAAGGTGCGTTCCGCTACTTCTACGGCTCGTCCGGGCAACCCTATGCGGTACCAAAGGAACTGGCCGGTGGCTACAACCTGGGCTTCATGTTCCTGCCCAAGTACCGCGCCTGGGTCGTGCTGGCATCCTTGGTGATCTGTATCGCCAGCTGGCTGCTGATCGAGAAGACCAAGCTGGGCGCCTACCTGCGTGCCGCCACCGAGAACCCGACGCTGGTGCGCACCTTCGGCATCAACGTGCCGCTGTTGCTGACCTTCACCTACGGCATGGGCGCGGCGCTGGCCGGCCTCGCGGGCATGCTCGCCGCGCCGATCTACCAGGTCAGCCCGCTGATGGGCTCGAACCTGATCATCGTGGTGTTCGCCGTGGTGGTGGTCGGCGGCATGGGCTCGATCCTCGGCGCGATCCTTACCGGCTACATGCTCGGCATCCTCGAGGGGCTGACCAAGGTGTTCTACCCCGAAGCCTCCAACATCGTGATCTTCGTGATCATGGCGATCGTACTGCTGGTCCGCCCCGCCGGCCTGATGGGGAGGGACGCCGGATGAACAGTCAAACCCGCATCGTCACGACCAAGCGCCCGGCGCTGCGTCTGGAAACCCTGCTGATCGGCGTCGGGGTGCTGGCGCTGGTGCTGGCGCCGTTCTATTTCTATCCGATCTTCATCATGAAGGTGCTGTGCTTCGCGCTGTTCGCCTGCGCCTTCAACCTGCTGCTCGGCTATACCGGCATCCTCTCGTTCGGGCACGCGGCGTTCTTCGGCGGCGGAGCGTATTTCACCGCTCATGCGGTGAAGGAGTGGGGGCTGACGCCGGAACTGGGCATCCTGGTCGGCGTTGCCGGCGCCGCGCTGCTCGGGGTGGTGATCGGCTTCCTGGCGATTCGCCGCCAGGGCATCTACTCGACGATGATCACCCTGGCGCTGTCGCAGATGTTTTTCTTCTTCTGCCTGCAGGCGCCGTTCACCCACGGCGAGGACGGCATCCAGAACATCCCCCGCGGCCGGCTGTTCGGCCTGCTCGATCTCGCCGAGCCGCTGTACATGTACTTCTTCGTGCTGACGGTGTTCCTCGCCGGCCTGCTGGTGATCTGGCGGGTGATCCACTCGCCGTACGGCATGATCCTGCGCTCGATCCGCGAGAACGAGAACCGCGCGATCTCGCTCGGCTACTCGGTGGCGCGCTACAAGCTCGGCGCGTTCGTCATGTCGGCGACGCTGGCGGGGCTGGCCGGCGGGCTCAAGGCGCTGGTGTTCCAGTTCGCCACGCTCACCGACGTCAGCTGGCAGATGTCCGGCGAGGTGGTGCTGATGACCCTGCTCGGCGGCATCGGCACGCTGATCGGCCCGGCATTCGGCGCGGCGCTGGTCACGGGGCTGGGCAACTACTTCGCCACGTCGGAGCTACCGGTGACGCTGGTCACCGGGGTCATCTTCATGATCTGCGTGCTGGTGTTCCGCCGCGGCATGATCGGCGAGTTCTATGCCTCGCGCTTCGGCCGCCGGCTAACCCGGCGCGACGACGAGGACTGAGGCGTCCGCCACGCACGTCAGACGGCGACTGGCGCCTTGATGTGCGGATGGCTCTGGTAGCCGACCAGCTCGAAATCCTCGAAGCGGAAGGCGAACAGGTCCTGTACGGCGGGGTTGAGCTTCATCGTCGGCAACGGCAGCGGCTCGCGCGACAGCTGCAGGTCGGCCTGCTCCAGATGGTTGGCGTAGAGGTGGCAGTCGCCGCCGCTCCAGATGAACTCGCCGGGCTGCAGACCACAGACCTGGGCAATCATCAGCGTCAGCAGCGCGTAGCTGGCGATGTTGAAGGGCACGCCGAGGAAGATGTCCGCCGAGCGCTGGTACAGCTGGCAGCTCAACTTGCCGTCGGCGACGTAGAACTGGAACAGCGCATGACAGGGCGGCAGCGCGGCCTGCTCGACCAGGGCCGGGTTCCAGGCCGAGACGATCAGCCGGCGCGAATCCGGATTCTTTTTGATCATCTGCAGCAGGTTGGCGATCTGGTCGACCGACTCGCCGTTCGGCCCCGGCCAGCTGCGCCACTGATAACCGTAGACCGGGCCGAGGTCGCCGTTCTCGTCGGCCCACTCGTCCCAGATCGATACGCCGTTTTCCTTCAGGTAGCCGATGTTGGTGTCGCCCTTCAGGAACCACAGCAGTTCGTGAATGATCGAGCGCAGGTGGCACTTCTTGGTGGTCACCAGCGGGAAGCCGTCGGCCAGATTGAAACGCATCTGGTAGCCGAACACCGAATAGGTGCCGGTGCCGGTGCGGTCGCTCTTGAAGGTGCCGTGCTCGCGCACGTGGCGCATGAGGTCGAGGTACTGTTTCATCGCGGGCTCGGAACTAGAAAAAGGGGCAATGGTAAGAGGCCCCGCCGCGCTTGTCGCGCCGGCGGAGCCGGACGGTCAGGCGATGGCCTTGCGCGGGTTGTGCTTGTAGGCCCAGGCAATCATGCCGACGCCCAGCAGAATCATCGGCACGCAGAGCACCTGCCCCATCGTCAGCCAGCCGAAGGCCAGGTAGCCCAGCTGCGCATCCGGCACGCGGACGAACTCGACGATGAAACGGAAGATGCCGTAGCACACTGCGAACAGGCCGGACACCGCCATGGTCGGGCGCGGCTTGCGCGAGTAGACCCAGAGGATGACGAACAGCGCCACGCCCTCCAGGGCGAACTGGTAGAGCTGCGATGGGTGCCGCGCCAGCTGTTGCGGATCGGTCGGGAAGACCATCGCCCAGGGCACGTCGGTCGCCTTGCCCCACAGCTCGGCGTTGATGAAGTTGCCGATGCGCCCGGCGCCCAGGCCGATCGGCACCAGCGGCGCGATGAAGTCCATCAGCTCGAAGAAGCTCTTGCCGTTGCGCCGGGCAAAGAACCAGGTGCACAACAGCACGCCGAGCAACCCGCCGTGGAACGACATGCCGCCCTTCCATACTTGCAGAATCAGGCTTGGCTGATTGAGGTAAGCGGCCAGGTCGTAGAACAGCACATAACCCAGGCGGCCACCGACGATCACCCCCATCGCCACCCAGAACACCAGGTCGGAAAGCTTGTCCTTCGGCCATTCGGGGGCGAAGCGCGCGACGCGCCCGGAGGCCAGCCACCAGGCGCCGCCGATGCCGATCAGATACATCAGCCCGTACCAGTGAATCTGCAACGGGCCGATGGCAACCGCCACCGGATCAATCTGCGGGTAAGCCAGCATGGTGATTCCTCAAATCAAGAAATGGGTACCGACACTCAGCAGCAGCAGCGCGAACAGCAGCCGCAACACGCGCGGCGAAAGGCGATGCGCCAGCCGAGCACCGAGGCGGGCGAAGAACATGCTCGTCGCTGCAATACCGAGCACGGCCGGCAGATAGACGAAGCCCAGACTCCACTCGGGAAGGTCGGGCGTCTGCCAGCCAACAACGATGAAACTCACAGCCCCAGCCAGTGCGATCGGCAGGCCGCAGGCCGCCGAGGTCGCCACCGCCTGCTGCATCGGCAGGCCGCGCCAGGACAGGTAGGGCACCGACAGCGAACCGCCACCGATACCGAAGATCGCCGACGCCCAGCCGATCACCACGCCGGCGAGCGACAACCCGGGCTTGCCGGGCTGGCCGGTGCTGGCCTTGGGACGCAGGTCGAAGGCCATCTGCACCGCCATCACGATGGCAAAGATGCCGATGATGCGCTGCAGCATCGCGCCCTGCAGCGCCGCGGCCGTCAGGCTGCCGAGCGCCGCGCCGAGCAGGATGCCGACGGTCATCCACAGCACCATCGGCCAGCGCACCGCGCCCTTGCGGTGGTGGGTGAGAATCGAATTGATCGAGGTAAAGACGATGGTGGCCAGCGACGTGCCGACCGCCAGATGCGTCAGCACCTCCGGCGAGAACCCCTGGGCACCGAAGCTGAGCACCAGCACCGGCACGATGATCAGCCCGCCGCCCACGCCGAACAGCCCGGCCAGCACGCCGGCACCGCTTCCCAACAGCAGATACAGCAGAAACTCCATCGCTTCTGTCCCGGCGCAACGAAAGCGGCATGGTAGCGGAAACCGCCGCAAAACGGAGGCGGCGGTAGCGCAAACGCCCGTCACGGCGGCGATTGCGGCGCGCATGCCCCGGCGCGGCAAATCCGGCCGGCGGGCACGGCAGTACCCAGCCGATGGCTGCGCCAATGCCGTCGCCAGTTATACTGCCGCCCTGTTTTCCTGCGAGGTCGCGCCATGTCCGAATCCCTCAGCACCGACGTCCTCATCGTCGGCGGCGGTGTCGCCGGTCTCTGGCTCAATGCCCGCCTGCGCCGCCTGGGCTTCGCCACTCTGCTCGTCGACAAAGGCGCACTGGGCGGCGGGCAGAGCGTGAAATCCCAGGGCATCATCCACGGCGGCACCAAGTATGCGCTGCACGGCGCGCTGACCGGCGCCTCGGAAGCCATCGCCGACATGCCACGCCGCTGGCGCGAGGCGCTCGACGGCCAGGGCGAGCTGGATCTGACCGGCGTGCGGCTGCTGTCCGATGCGCACTACCTGTGGTCGCCGGGCACGCTGGCCGGCAATCTCACCAGCTTCTTCGCCAGCAAGGCGGTGCGCTCGCGGGTCGGCCAGGTCAAGGGCGATGCGCTGCCGCCGGCACTGCAGCATGCGCAGTTCAAGGGCAAGGTGTACCGCCTCAGCGAGCTGGTGCTCGACGTGCCGAGCCTGATCGCGCGCCTGGCGGAACTGGCCGGCGACAGCCTGCTGGCCGGTGAGCGGATCGAGCCGCTGCAAGAGGGCGGCGAGCTGGTCGGCCTGCGCGTCGACGGCCGCGCCATCTGCGCGCAACGCCTCGTCTTCAGCGCCGGCGGCGGCACCGCCGAACTGCTCGCCGCCGTCGGCCTGCAGCAGCCGGCCATGCAGCGCCGACCGCTGCACATGGTCATGCTCAAGGCGCCGACGCTTAAACCGCTCTACGCGCACTGCCTGGGCGGCGGCAGCAAGCCACGGATCACGGTGACCAGCCATCCGGCCGCGGACGGCGAGTGGGTCTGGTACCTCGGCGGCGACCTGGCCGAAGCCGCCGGTGTGGCGCGCGACGAGACCGCGCAGATTGCCGCGGCGCAGCAGGAACTGGCCGCGCTGGTACCGTGGATCGACCTGTCCGTCGCGCGCTGGGCTACGCTGCGGATCGATCGCGCCGAACCGGCACAGTCCAGTCTGGCGCGCCCGGACAATGCCTTCCTTGCCGAACAGGGCCGACTTTTGGTCGGCTGGCCGACCAAGCTGGCACTGTCACCGGACTTCTCCGACCGCGTCGAAGCTGCCCTCGCCCGCGACGGCATCCGCCCGGGCAACCATCCGCCACTGCCGGCGCTGCCGCGACCGCCGGTCAGCGGCCCGTTCTGGGAAGGTCTGCTATGAGCACGACGCTGCATGACCTGCATCGGCCGCTCGGCAGCACCGGGCTGACGATCTCCCCGCTGGGCCTCGGCACGGTCAAGCTGGGCCGCGACCAGGGCGTGAAATACCCCAGCGGCTTCGCCATTCCCGACGACGCGCAGGCGCGCCGACTGCTGGCGCTCGCTCGCGAGCTGGGCATCAACCTGATCGACACCGCTCCGGCCTATGGCGTCAGCGAGGAGCGCCTGGGCCCGTTGCTGGCCGGCCAGCGCGACGACTGGGTGATCGTCAGCAAGGTCGGCGAGGAGTTCGACAACGGCCAGTCGCGCTTCGATTTCTCCGCCGCGCACACGCGCTTCTCGGTGGATCGCAGCCTCGCGCGCCTGCGCACCGACCGCATCGATCTGGTGCTGGTGCACTCGGACGGCAACGACGTGGATATCCTGCGCCACGCCGAGGTCTACCAGACACTCGCCGAGCTCAAGCGCGAGGGCAAGATTCTCGCCTACGGGCTCTCCGGCAAGACCGTCGAGGGCGGCCTGCTGGCGCTGCAGGACGGCGATTGCGCGATGGTCACCTACAACCTTAACGAGCAGGCCGAACGCCCGGTGCTCGACTACGCCGCCGCCCACGCCAAGGGCATCCTGATCAAGAAGGCGCTGGCCAGCGGCCACGCCTGCCTACGGCCAGGCGAGGACCCGGTGCGACGCAGCTTCGAGCTGCTGCTCGGCCACCCCGGCGTCGGCGCGGCGATCATCGGTACCATCAACCCGCAGCATCTGATCGACAACGTGCGCACCGCCGCCGCCGTACTGACGGGCAACTGAGGCACGCCTGGGCTAGGCTGTTTCCTCCGCCCAAGGCTGCTACTGCCGAATTCGCCGCCAGGAGGAACCGCATGCCGACCGTTCTGCTGCGCAAGAGCCCCACCGCCTTCAAGACGCTGCCGCTGTACGTCGAGGCCAACCCGGACCGCCTCAATTACCAGAGCCTGGGCCGGCCGCTGAGCTTCGGCGAAGTCATCGAGCGTCGGCGCCCGGTCGAGGTCCCCAACACCCACCGCTTCGCCCTCGAGCTGGCCAATCTCGGCGTTTCGGTGCGCCTCACCCTCGGCTGGCAGGATCGCGAATACTGGGTGCTGGTACGCCAGCAGCGGCTGGATCGCGGCGACGTGGTGCTCAAACTGATCTCCGGCTACGTGCCGGCTCACGAACTCAATCTTCCGCTGCTCACCGCCATCCAGGAAATTGCCGAGGAGTGCCTGCTGGAAACCCCGGAGGGTTGGCTGAGCGGCCGCTTCGGCGATACCTGGCTGCCGGCGCCATACGAAGGCCCGCTGCAGTACCGCGAAACACCGCACTTCTCACTCGCCTCGCTGACCGGCGCCACACGACCCGTGCACTGCAGCGAGCGGGTGCTGATGGAGCGCCCACGTGCCTATGTGCACTTGCCCACGGCCTCATTGCAGCTGGTTTACGACATGCGTCTGGAAGTGCCGAAGGACGTGCATCGGCCAAGCCTGTTCCATGTCGACGAGCGCCTCGAGGACGGCGAACTGGTCGCCCGACTGGATCGCAGTCAGGCCGATCTCTACCTGATTCCGCTGCAGCATGGCGAGCCGCAGGAGCAGCTGCTACAGCTGCACAACGGCCGTCTGAGCCCGGTGGCGACCCGCGGACTGTGGCTGTCGGAAAGTTTCGCGCCGCAGGACGGCTGGGTGGTGCGCGACGAGCGCATTCGCTGGAAGGACTGGTGGATCGGCCGCGCCCTGGCCGTCGCGCGCTGAGTGGCGACGGCCGGGCGCGGCAGCTAGGCCTTGCGGATCTTCTCGACGATGGCGGTGGTCGAGCTGTTCTCTACCAGCCCCAGCACACGCACCTCGCCGCCATAGGCACGGACCAGCTCGGCGCCGACCACCTGATCGACACCGTAGTCGCCCCCCTTGACCAGCACATCGGGGCGTACCTGAGCCAGCAGCGCCTCGGGGGTGTCCTCAGCGAAGCACACCACCCAATCCACCGCCTCCAGACCGGCGAGCACCGCCATGCGCCGGTCGACGCTGTTGATCGGCCGGCCCGGCCCCTTCAGGCGGCTGACCGAGGCGTCGTCGTTGACCGCGACGATCAGCCGGTCGCCCTGGGCACGCGCCTGCTCCAGATAGGTCACGTGACCGGCGTGCAGGATGTCGAAGCAGCCGTTGGTGAAGACGATCTTCTCGCCCTGGGCGCGGGCATCCTCGACCACGGTGAGCAGTTGCTCCACCGTCATCATGCCGCGCCCGGAGCCTTCCTCGCGCTGGATCGCGCGGCGTAGCTCAGGCGCGCTGACACAGGCGGTGCCCAGCTTGGCGACCACGATGCTGGCGGCCAGGTTGGCCAACGCAACGGCCTGCGGCAGCTCGGCACCGGCGGCCAGCGCAGCGGCCAGTGTGGAAATCACGGTATCGCCGGCGCCGGTCACATCGAACACCTCGCGCGCCCGCGCCGGCAGATGCAGCGCGGCGTGGTCGGGACGCAGCAGGGTCATGCCATGCTCGCCGCGGGTCACCAGCAGGGCGTCCAGCTGCAGGCGGCGCATCAGCTCGGCGCCCTTGGCGACCAGCTCGGCCTCATCGGCGCAATGCCCGACGATCGCCTCGAATTCGCCGAGGTTCGGCGTGATCAGCGACGCGCCACGATAGATCTCGAAATCCTTGCCCTTGGGATCGGCCAATACTGGAATCCCGCGCCGCCGAGCGGCCTGGATCAGCGCCTGATGATTCTTCAGCGCGCCCTTGCCGTAGTCGGACAGCACCAGCACCTTGACCCCGGCCAGCAGCGCCTCGACCTCGGCCAGGATCGCGGCCGGATCGGTATCGAACGGTTCCTCGAAATCCATGCGCAGCAATTGCTGATGGCGGCTCATGACGCGCAGCTTGACGATGGTCGGCTGGTGCTCGATGCATTGGAAATGCGCTTCAACGCCGGCGGCAGCGAGGCTGTCGACCAGGCTCTGACGCGCTTCATCCTGGCCGGTCACGCCGATCAGCCGGGCAGGCGCGCCCAGCGCGGCGATGTTCAACGCAACGTTCGCCGCACCACCGGGGCGATCCTCGATCTGCTCGACCTTGACCACCGGCACCGGCGCCTCCGGCGAGATGCGCGACGTGCCGCCATGCCAGTAGCGATCGAGCATGACGTCACCCACCACCAGGACGGGGGCTTGGTCGAAACGGGGCATGGACAGCTTCATTGAGAGGGCTCCGGGGCGCTGGAAAACGCCGCGGATCATAGCATGCCGGCGCGCCGCGGCTCGCGCGGCCCAGCATACACGCGGATCACGCCGGCTCGTCGTCCTTGAACTGCTTCTCGTGCAAACGAGCATAAGCACCGTTGGCCGCCAGCAGCTGCGCATGGTTGCCGCGCTCGACGATACGCCCCTGCTCCATCACCAGAATCAGATCAGCTTTCTCGATGGTGCTTAGACGATGGGCGATGACCAGCGTGGTCCGGCCACTCATGGCGTGGTCCAACGCGCTCTGGATATGCCGCTCGGATTCGGTGTCCAGCGCCGAAGTCGCCTCGTCGAGGATCAGTACCGGCGCGTTCTTCAACAGCGCGCGGGCGATCGCCAGACGCTGGCGCTGACCGCCGGAAAGCAACACACCATTCTCGCCAACCAGCGTCTGGTAGCCTTGCGGCATCTGCTGGATGAACTCGTCCGCATACGCATCGCGAGCAGCGCGCTGGATGTTTTCCAACGGGGCACCAGCCAGATCGCCGTAGGCGATGTTGTTAGCGACAGTGTCGTTGAACAAGGTCACCTGCTGAGTCACCAGAGCGATATGCCGGCGCAGGTTGCGCAGCGTGTAGTCCTCAATATCCACACCGTCGAGCAGAATCTGCCCTTGATCGTGGTGGTAGAACCGCGGAATAAGATTGGCCAGGGTGGATTTGCCACTGCCCGAACGGCCGACCAGCGCAACCATCTGCCCCGGCTCGACATTGAAGCTGATGTCGTGCAGCACCTGCTTGTCGGTGCCCGGATAGATGAAGCTCAGCCCGGTGATTTCCAGGCGCCCCGCCACTCGCTCACGCTCCAACGTACCGCCATCGACTTCCGAGGCCTCGTCCAGCTGCTCGAAGATGCTTTCGGCACCGGAAACACCCTTTTGTATGGTGGAACTGACCTCGGAGAGCTGCCGGATCGGTTTCGGCAGCAGGCCGGCCAGGGTGATGTAAGCAACCAGATCGCCGGCAGAAGCATCGCCGCGCATGTACAGCACCAGAAACATCAGCACTGCCATCGCGCTGTAGATCACCAGCTGCAGCGTCGGCGTATAAACTGCGTTGGTCTTGACCATGCGCAGCTGCTTGCCGGTGTTGTCCTGACTCGCCCCGAGAAAACGCGCCTGCTCGTAGGCCTCGCCACCGAAACTGCGCACTACCCGGTAACCTTGAATGGTCTCCGAGGCCACATGGGTGACATCGCCCATCGCGACCTGGATTTTCTTGCTCTGCTTGCGAAATTTCTTGCTGGCACTGGACACCATCACACCAATCACCGGCAGGATCGCCACCATCACCAGCGTCAGCTTCCAGTTCATCCACAGCAGCGTCGCGAACAGAAAGATCACCGTCATACCCTCGCGCACCACCACCTTGATCGCATCGGTCGCCGCTCCGGTGACCATGGTCACGTTGTAGGTGATGCGCGAGATCAGATGCCCGGAGTTGTGGCTGTCGAAGTAGCGATTGGGGAGCGTCAGCAGGTTGTTGAACAGCGCTACACGCAGGTCATGTACCAATCCCAGCGAGACGCGGGCGAGGAAATAGTTGCCAAGAAACGAACCGACACCCTGCAACAGCGCGATGACCACGATCAGCAAGGGCACCGCCTGCAGCAGCTTCAGCCCGGCCAGCCACTCCAGCTCGTTGAGATGAGGTACCTGGGCAAAAAAACTGGCGTCCGGGTTGTTCAGCCCATCGACGAAGAACTTGAGGATGTAGCCCAGCATGGGCTGGGTGGAGGCGAAGAGCAGGAAGCCGAGGATGCTGATTGCGAACAGGCCCGAATAGGGGAGTACGTAGCGCAGCAACCTCAGATACACCTTTACGCTGGATTGCTGGGTAGAATTGGCCATTCGGCAAGCCCCATGAAATGGCTAGAGGAACAAGATGCGGATTGTATCAGCGCAGGAGCTGGAAGATTGGTTGGCCAGTGGCAGGGTTCTGGAAAAGGATGCCCGGGGACCGAAGGTGGTAGCGTTAGAAAATGGCTTGTTCCTTAAGGTCTTCCAACACCGGCGGCACCCATTACTTGCACGCTTGCAGCCTGCGGCAAAGCGCTTCGCCGAAAACGCTCATCGACTCCAACTGCTAGAAATCTCAGCACCAGTAGTTCAGGAACTACTTTGGATTGATAAAAAAAAGGGGATCAGCGCATGCCTTTACCAGCCACTTCCCGGCACCTCAGTCGAGGAAATTTATGTCCAGAATCCGGACAACATAGCCACTCTGCTTCCGGCACTCGCCAAGTTTATTCGAACCCTACATGAGCGCGGGATTTACTTTCGCTCGCTTCACCTAGGCAATATTATCCAGCTAACTCAAGAGCGGTTCGGGTTGATCGATATTCTTGATTTGCAATTCAAGGGACGCAAAATCAATCGCTGGCTGGTTCAACGCAACTTACGTCACCTCCAGAGCTACCTCAACCGAAGAAAACTCACCGAATTTCCATTGCGAAAGCTGATCGAACTGTATCGCCGAACCCCCTGATCGAACCAACCATACTAATTCTGCACTTCTGCCCTAAATATCGACTGGAACATGGGCAAAAGCTTGGAACTCCCTCGCACGCCTAAGTGATCATCATCGTAGTAAAGAGGATAACCATCTTCGGTCGCTGGACAGTCCGTCGCAGAGCAGAGATAGGGCAGCGGATTCAATATCCTCACACCACAGCGCGCACTCGCCTCATCCTGCACGGACCACATAAATCCATGCCGATGATGATACTCATCTAACGGCAACGAAAGATTTCTGTATCGATTCAGCAGCATGTCGCGCGCCAACGCATAAGGAACATTAACCTTCATTTCAGGTAAGTTCCGCACTATATACAGCGGATGATGCGAAGCAATTTCGCAAACGGTATCGATGTAGTGGCGCCGAAACTCTTCAAGGTATGCCGGCTCGGGCGAGTTGTATCCGCGTGAAAAAAAATATTCAGGCTTATTTTCTTGCTGATCCGCCTCTCCAGGCATGCCACCCATAACGTAAGCGGTCGTCCGATTGATCAAGATCACTGGTTGCCCCGGATACAAATTCGGCAACTCTGTTCGGACCCACTTCTGTAAGGCCAAGCACTCGGTGCCGCGGCCATTCATTTTCCTCGCTCCAAAAACCGGTAAACAGCCTGCACGGGCACGCATGTACAGCGACGCGGAAGCATCATCCATACTTTGCTGGACTACGCTTGCCAATGTTCCCGCATGGCTGTCACCAATGATGATCCCCCGCACAGGACCTGTCCCAAAAACGCACTCTTCACGTTGAGCGGTACATTCATTGAGCCGCGGCGGGGTTTTCCGACTTTCGCTTTCCATAGCCGCCACCGCATCCGGCAAACGCCCCGAAAAGTCGTTCTTGCGAATGATCTGTGCAGCACCCAGCACAATCGCCAACAGTAAGAAGAGTATTGCACCGGCCTTGAACGGCCGCCAGCGGGAAAGGCACTTACGCGCCGGGCCCTCTACGTAAAGATAAGACAGGTGCCCCAGATACAATGACAGCAAGATGCCCGGCAGCCACCAGAGCACGTTATCCTGCTTTTCCAGAAAAACCAGACCTACCATGATTGGCCAATGCCAAAGGTAAATCGAATAAGACCGGTCACCTAGCCACTGGAAAACAGCGCCCCGTATTAATGGCGAGGTTTGTTTCTCAGCCAAAATAACGAGGCAGGCGCCCAGCACCGGGAGCAAGGCCCAACCACCAGGCCATGCGAAACGAGAATCGAGGAGGATGATAGATACAAGAATAAGCAAGAAACCCAGGCCAGACAGTACACTAGCCCAGAACGACCGAATAGGTCGGATACGATCGCAGAAAAAAAATACTAAACACCCTGCAAGCATCTCCCACATTCGGCTTTTCAGGGTAAAAAATGCTTCTTCCGGCTGCGACAGACTCAACCAGACACTCCAGAACAGGGATACCAATAAAATAGCCCCCAGCGTTAAACATACTATTGCCCAGCTCGACCCAATCCGGCGCAACAACATCAATAACAACGGGAACACAAGGTAGAATTGCCATTCAACGGATAACGACCAGGTATGCAGCAACCATTTCCCGCTCGAAACCACATCGAAATAACCCGCCTCTTCTAGGTAGCGGAGATTGGAAGAAAATAAAAGGCTGTCTCGTGCATGCTTTCCCAGCGCCCGATATTCCAGCGGCATCAGTATTAACCAGCCAACGAGCAGCACAACAGCACAAAGCACGATCAGGGCTGGCCATATCCGCCGCGCTCTCGAGAAATAGAAGCTCCACAGTGAAAAACTGCCTGAAGCAAGCCCCGTCTGAATAATCTTAGCCATGAGGAAACCGGAAATGACGAAAAACACGTCAACCCCGACGAATCCACCATCGAAACCTGGCACAGAAAAATGATATAGCACCACGGACAAAACGGCCCACGCCCTCAGTCCGTTGATATCTATACGATAATTATTCTGCTTGTTATTAAACAATTGTTTTCTCGCAAAACATTAAAACATCGGTTTAACTTGATACCAATTAGTCTGGCGGCACTATCGAAATATCATTGTCTATTATCAGCCATCTCCTGGCTTTCTCTATTCCGGCTCAGGTGAGAGCAGAAAAGCGTGAAAAAAAGGGGAATCCAGAAACAGAACCATTCAATCGCTGGCCGTCCTAGCGGCAGGCGCCCGTTGGTAGATAAACACAGGAGCCCAAACAGTATCCACGACGCAAAAAACCAGCCTGCACTATCTTTTGGAAACAACCTGCCCAGACAGAGCAGCAGCATCACCCCGAATAGGCAGCCACCAATGACGCCACCGACCCGAAAGACCTCAATGACGCTGGAATGAGAGTGGGTGACCGTTGAGCCGTTCGACATAGGGATCTCTACCGAACGCCCAAAGCCCTGCCCCAACCAAAAATTTTCCTGAATGATCGATAAGGCATTCATCCATATTCCTGAGCGATAGTTCGGCTGCTCCAGCCTGGCGTGAAGAATTGACCATACGTCGGTAAAAATGAGCAGGCCGAAGGAAAACAGTAGTACAGAGCCCCATAAATATAGATCACCTTTATCTCTGCGATATAGCGATATCGCACCAAGGGTAATCCACAACGACAACATCGGCCCTCTGCTTTTGCTGATAAACATCAACGCCACACAAAGTACTATCACGCAAGCCAAAGCAATTCTTTTCGGCCATCTTACATCAGGCAACATCCACCACGCTGCCAACACCGGAACACCAAAATAAACCGCAGAGGAAATAGGATTATCCTCCCCCCAACCACTGAGTTCTTTTAAAGAAAAGCGCCCTGCCAAAAGGAGAGAAAAATCCGACCCACGCAACATCAATACGGCGAAATAAAAAATCGCGGAAATGCCCCCCAAAATTATGAAGAAGCAAATAACACGCTCTGCGCTTCGCTCTCCCGAACGCATCACCGCCTCAATACAAAGCAGTAAGCAGAGTATATACAGCGAGAACTTTACCGCATCCTTGACAGCCTCACTCCCCGACCAAAGCGCCGATAGTGAAAAATATATCAAGAAGGCAAAAACCGACAAAACAGGCCAGCGCAGCTGGCGCAGCAGCACCAAAAAGCGTGGAAACAAAAGCAATCCGGGCAAGGCGCATACCAGGTAGAAAATTGTTTTCTGCTGGCTTGAATCTAAAAAGTAAATGGATATTAAATAAATAAAAAACCCAATAACCGCCCAAAGCCTCGCGCAAACCTGAACGTTCATAGCGCAAAAATCCACATATGCAATTCTTCCTACATCGCCTCAGGCGTCATCAAAATCATCCAAAGCGGATTTCAGGCGAATACCGGGAAGCGCTTTTTTATTAGCCAAAGAAACCACAGAGTCCACGATCGAACCCAATGGAAACCTGCGATTTTCCACGTGAAACTCAAAAAAACTCAAAGATCTCGCCGCATACGCCGAAGGGTCCGCCAATATCGCATCGACTTCGTCCCGTAACTGTATAGCCGAACGGGCACGAGGAATACCAAATCTCTCAACGGAAAAGTAATCCTTATTGGAGCCAAGCAAGACAAATGGCGTTGCGTATCTAGCCACATCCACAATTGCATTCGTGTAGTCAGACAACACTATATCGAATCGAGCCGCGCAATCATCTAGCGAAGTATGCTCCGGCACTATTGATATCCGCTCGTTGTCCACCAGGTGACTTCTCCACCAATTACCTGCGCCTCGGGGATGCAGCTTGACCGAGAGATGGATCGACTCATTTTCAGCCAACCACTCCATAACCCAAGAGCAAACCTCCAAGTAACCACAGCGCGTCTCGTAAGCCGGCCCTGGCGCGAGGAAAAGGCATTCTATATTTTCACTAGGGACTGTTGGCTTAGAAAAATTATCCTTATCCGCCCAAAAATAAGGCCCGCAATAGCACGCTACGCATTGTCCAAATGTATTAGGAAGACGCTTCAAATATTCAAGAGAACTCCGCCCATATAGAAAGTAATAGTCGTAATCAAAATAACGATAGCGACTCGACTGGCTCGTTATCACTGAATGAGCCAGATGCACGACTATCGCACCGTCACGGCGCAACATCTTGATAAAGCTCGGCAAAACCCAGCCGTTTCGCTCGGTCAGCATTACCTTTGTTTCGAAACGCCTAAGGAGATATTCGGCATGTGCCGCGTGCCAGCGAAATAAGAATGGCACGGACCGGCAAGGTGAATAAAAGCTACGGTGCAAGATTAGATCACGATCATCAATTTCGACATATTCTTCGACATTGAGACCCCGAGCTTTCAGCGCCGCAATCAAGGGCTTTTTACGCCCCTGCAGAAAAGATTTCTGAGATGGATGAATCAACAAAACGTCGCAGACGACAGGCTCAATCAACCCACGTTGCTGGAAGATCACAGACAATAACGCTTTCCATAGCAGCTTGGTGCGTACGGCGATGTAATTAAGTAACTTTTTTTTCTTACGGGGGTCACCATCCAAAATAAATCTGTACAGTGCTTTCTGATCAGCGGAGCTATCTCTTTTATGAACAGCAGATTTCATTCAGCGGCGCTGCCTCAACCAAGCACGAACTGCTTTGCGCAAATAGCTCCCCTTCAACAGCACTCGCCAGTCTTGTTTGAGCGCCGCGAAAAAGTACTCATTTGCCCCTTTATCATCGCCCACCAAATAAGCGCTGCGAAACAACGAAAGATATCGCTGCACAAGGAACTCTTTCTTCAACCCCTGAAATTCTTTACCCAACCGCTGCGGTGAAAAAACCTCATCCACTAACGCCACTCCCCCCGCCTTGGCATGACTGAACTGATGCCGAAGGCTGTCGTGATGTTTGTGAATAACAGCTAGAGGCTGGGCCAGCACTGTGCACTGATAATTGGCCAGCACTTGACTGAATACCGGGATATCTTCTGCACTACGGAATTGCTCGGGATAGCCACCGCGCGAAAAAACCTCGCGATGCATTGCACAAGCTCCGTTGGACAATGCGAACCGCTTGTCCAAGAGATACCCTCGCAGCCTGTCCAGACGGGAAACCGGCAGAGCGGGAGGGGTATAGGAGCGGCGCTTGCCATTGCTCAAGATCGCATCGTGACCACCGATGACCATACGCGTCTCGGGGTGCTGCGCAATGTGCTGCGCCAGTGCCTCCAGCGCCCCTGGTGCCATCTCGTCATCAGCGTCGAGAAAGATTAAGTAGGTACCGCGGGCCTCACGAATTCCCCTATTGCGCACCGAGGCCGCTCCACCGTTTTCCTTGCGCAACGCGCGGAACCGCCCGGGCTGGCTGGCTAAAAGCGCTTCGATTGCCTGCGGCGTGTCATCAATCGAGCCATCATCAATGACGATCAGTTCAGCAACGGCTGTGTCCAGCTGCCGCAATACCGATTCCACCGCCCGCGGCAGAGTCAGAGCATAGTTATAAGCTGGAATGACAACGCTAATAAGCGGCTCAGCTGGACTCATACCGACTCATCCCATCCTTTACCACCAACACATCCTCCATGATCAGATACTGCAGATCCGACCCATAGAACATATTCAGCGCATCGGTCGGCGAGCAGATCATCGGTTCGCCGCGGCGATTGAGGGAAGTATTCAAAGACACGCCGTTGCCGGTGAGCTTTTCCAGTTCGAGCATCAGGTCATACCAACGCGGATTGTATTCGCGCTTCAGGACTTGGGCGCGGGAGGTGCCGTCCTCGTGGACGACTTCGCCGACGCGCTCTTTCCAGCCTTCGTTGACTTCGAAGGTAAAGGTCATGAACGGGCTCGGGTGGTCGACCTTGAGCATCTGCGGCGCGACGGTGTCGAGCATCGACGGGCAGAACGGCCGCCAGCGTTCGCGGAACTTGATTTGCTCGTTGATCCGGTCGGCCACGCCCGGCACGCTGGGACAGCCGATTATGGAGCGACCGCCGAGGGCACGCGGGCCAAACTCCATGCGGCCTTGGAACCAGGCGACCGGATTGCCGTCGACCATGATCTTGGCGATGCGCTCGGGCACGTTGTCGATCTTCTGCCATACGGGCTTGTTAGGGTGGCGCGCGCAGGCCGCGATAATGTCCTCGTTGCTGAAGCTCGGACCGAGATAGACGTGCTCCATCTTTTCCACCGGCACGCCGCGCTGATGGGAGATGTAGGCAGCAGCACCGACCGCAGTACCAGCGTCGCCAGAGGCAGGCTGGACGAACAGCTCCTTCACTTCGGGGCGGGCAATGATCTTCTGGTTCAGCTTGACGTTCAGCGCGCAGCCGCCAGCGAAAGCGATCTTGCCGGTTTCGCGGATGATGTCGCCCAGGTAGTAGTCCATCATCTCCAGCGCCAGCTTCTCGAACAGCGCCTGCATGCTGGCGGCGTAGTGGATGTAAGGATCGTCAGCGATGTCGCCTTCGCGCTTGGGACCGAGCCAGTCGATCAGCTTGGGCGAGAAGTAGTAGCCCTTGCCGTTTTCCTTGTAGCGACGGAAACCGATAACGTTGGCGTAATCGGTGTTGATGATCAGCTCGCCGCTCTCAAATTTCGCCAAGCGAGAGAAATCGTACTTGGCCGCGTCGCCGTAGGGCGCCATGCCCATGACTTTGAATTCGCCATCGAGCATCTCGAAGCCGAGGTATTCGGTGATCGCTCCGTACAGACCGCCCAGCGAGTCCGGATCGTAGAATTCCTTGATCTTGTGGATCCTGCCGTTCTCGCCCCAGCCGAAGAACGTGGTGGCGTACTCACCCTTGCCGTCGATGCCCATGATCGCGGTCTTCTCGGTGAAGCCGGAGCAGTGGTAGGCACTAGAGGCGTGGGCCAAGTGGTGCTCGACCGGCTGCAGCTTGACCTTTTTCAGATCGAAGCCAAGCTGCTGCAGGCACCACTGGATGCGCTTCTTGTAGCGATAATAGCGACGGTTGCCCATGAGAATGGCGTCGAGCGCGCGGTCCGGGGCGTACCAGTAGCGCTTGGCATAGTGCCAGCGGGCTTTCTCGAAAATGCTGATGGGCGCGAAGGGAATCGCCACCACGTCGACGTCGCTCGGCTTGATACCGGCCTGCTCCAGGCAGAACTTGGCGGATTCGTAAGGCATGCGGTTCTTGGCATGCTTGTCACGCACGAAGCGCTCCTCCTCGGCAGCAGCGATGAGCTTGCCGTCGATGTAGAGGGCAGCGGAAGGATCATGGCTGAGGGCGCCGGAAAGGCCGAGAATCGTCAATGCCACGGATGAAAGCCTCTTGAAAAGCGAGCTGAACGCCTGAAGCCGGAGGCTTGAAGCAACAGCGGATGTTTAGTTCAGCTCCGCAGAGCGTGTTCTTCCAGCTTCAAGCATCGGGCTCCAAGCTGTCCTTCGGTATTCGTTCGGCCAGTAGCCGATGCAGCGCAGAATCTGACGGCCAGTTGCGCAGAAAACGTGCGCGATCACGCGTATAGGCGCGCCTGAAGCCCGCCTCGCTGCGGTGCTGCTGCGCAGCATCCAGATCGATCAGCGTCCAACGCCCCTGATTCCAGAGCAGGTTGGTGCCCTTAAGATCACCGTGGCTGATGCGCTCGCGACGTAGCGCGGCGAACAACTGATCAAGCGCCAGCAACTCGATTTCGGGCGGCGAACCGGCGAGGTATGGCTGGAAACGCGCAATTATATCCTCGCCGCCGCTGTATTCGGTAATCAGATAGCTGCGTTGGCGCAGGCCCAGCCAACGGCGCTCCAGCATGGCCAGCGGTCGTGGCGTGGCGATGCCGAGAAAATCCAGGCGATTTCCCTCGACCCAGCTGTGCCAGGCACGACTGGGCCGCCAGCAGCGACGCAGCCAGTGGCCCAGGCCCTTGATGTTGTAGCGCTTGATCACCAGCGGCCGGCCGGCTGTCTCGATCAGCGCCACGCTGGCACTGCCGCCCCGCTTCATTGCACGCCCGGACTCGAGCGCCATATCCGGCGCGTCCAGCAAACTCTCCAGTACAGTCGCCTCACTGCGACGAACGATGCGTAGCTCACTCAGGCTGCGCCTTGCGCTGAACAGCGAGCAGTCGCGGCCAAGCTTGCCGAGATAGTCGCTTAGTCGCCAGCGACGTACGCCCGCGATCTCCCGCAGCAGAGCTTCCAACGGCAGAGCATGCTCACCATTGACCAAGATGTAGTGCACCAGCAGCTCTTCGATGTACGGTTCCAGGCCTGCCGGCAGCTGCGCGAAGAACACGCCGAGGTTAGCCAGTACCTTATCGCGTGCCAGCGGTTGGCCCGGAGTCTGCGCCTGAATGCCGCCGCCATCGATGATGAAGAGATGGCCATCATGTCGCAGCAGGTTGTCCAGGTGGAGATCATCCTGCCACAGGCCGCGCGCGTGTAATTGCGCGATGGCGCCCAGCGCGGCGCCCAGTACCGTCTGCTGGAGATCGGACAACGGCGGTTCGTGCTCCACTGCCCGCCAGGCCTGCTCCAGACTTTCGGCGCCGACGAGGAAGTCGAAGAGCAGCCAGCCACCCTGCCCGGCCTCGAAGCCCTCAGCGAGCAACGCCGGGGTGCTCATGCCCTGCTCGGCCAATAAGCGAGCGCCCTGGCGCTCGCGCTGGAAATGGCGCTCGGCCTTAGCGCCGACCAGCAGCTTGGCCAGCACAGTACGCCCCTGCCATTCGGCCCGACCTACATATCGCTGCCCCGGCAGTACACGCAGCCACTGCAGCACGCGCAGTTCGCCGACGGGGAGCAGAAGCGTCAGAGGTAATGTTGGCGAGCGGCCGCCACGGGTGAGTTCGTTCAGTTTCATGCAAGCGCCTGCTTGCTGCGTCGGCGGCCGGCGATCCTTTCCAGCCAAGTGTCGATAAGCGGATCATCCTCATCTCGTTGCAGATAGCCCGCCAACAGCTGCCGCATCTCGTTCTGGCTCCAGGTCGCGGCACGGCGCAACAGCGCTTCGAGATCGACGATACGATCATTACGCCCGGGCAGCAGCAGCCGGGTCTTTTCCAGATCGATAAGGCAGGCTTCGTAGCGCTCTCCGACCGGACGCAGAAAGATGTGCTTGGGATAGAAACAGCCATGGCGCTGACCGGCCGCATGCAGTGTGCGGGCGAGTTCAGCACAGGCTCGCAGCACGGCCGCCCGAGTTGCCAAAGGTTGCTCACTCCAACCGATCAGCCAGCTGTCGAGGTCCCGCCAGCCATCAAGCGCGCGGGTGAGCAGGATGGCACGATGCTCGCCGGCGACTCGCCGCGCGCCGAAGTACGCGGCCTGCAGCGCCGGTATACCCAGGCGCTGGTAGCGCTGAATGTTGCGAAACTCGCAAGCGAATGTCGGCTCGCCGAACGGATGGCGCAGGCTGTGGGTCAAGTAGTTGCTCTGTCGCTTCAGGTAATAGGTCGTATCGCCCAATTCCAAGCGGAACACGCTACTCCAGCCGCCGCGACTGGTATTGGGCATATCGACCGAATCGAGCTGCACGGCCCAGAGCGCATCGAAGCTAGCCAGCCCGTGCATGTCGAGCAAGAGCCGATCGGCGACGGAAAAAAACTCGCTCATTCGCGTCCCTCAAAATACTCAAGCACCTGCCCGATCAGCGCTCGATCGGCCGGTATCAGCCGCCCACGCCGCTGGTACTGCAGGTAGAAGCGCAGGCGCTGAGTGCGACTCAGATGGTACTTGGCGACCTTATCCAGGCAGGCCAGGTCCTTGATGATGCGTCGACGCAAGAAAGGCCCCCACCAGAAGTTGCCCGAGGGGCAGTCAATCAGGAACAGCTCGCCGTCCTCATTGATCAGCAGGTTGCGCCATTTCAGGTCGTTGTGGGCGAAATGATGGTCATGCAGGGTGCGGGTGGCATGCGCCAGTTGGCGACTGATGCGCGCGACCCAGTGGCGATCGCCAAGACGCGGGTCGTTGTTCGTCGCCATTGCCGCCATGTCGACGGTATTGGGCACCTCCAGCGTGATCAGCGCCCCGCGCAGGAATGCACCTCCACGGCGCTCCATCCCCCAGGCCACGACTGGCGCGACGGGAATACCCCAGCGCGCAAAGTGCCGCAGGTTCTGCCATTCGGCCTTGACCCGCGGACGTCCGAGAAAGCGCCGCAAACCTTTCCCAGCCGCCCAATAACGTTTGACGTAATAGCGCAAGCCGCCGCACTCGACGCGAATCACCTCGGATAACGGATCGCGGGCAATCGCCTCGCCGGTCAGCGCGAACACCGTCGGCAGATCGGCGAACGCCGAGGCTGCCTCGACGGGCATGCCGGATGCGAGCTGCCAGCCACTCACGCCTGTGCGCCCGGTGCGTACTTGCGCGCATAGCGACTGGATAGCCGCTCGGCCTTGCGCTGCAGCCAGGCGAGCAGACGCGCCTCGTCGTGCAGGATGTCGCGCAAGGGCCGCTGAAAATAGCCGCGCAGAAAGCGCAGCCTATCGCCGCGCGTCAGGCCGATGCCCAGCGCCGAGAAGTACAGCCCGGCCAGATCCTTGTCGCGCCAGCGGCGCGGTGTCTGCGCTCGGGTCTGGGCACGGTGCAGGTCGATCAGCGACAGGCGCAGGTCGTTGGCAGATACCGGACGCTCGGTGTGCAGCAGGAAATGGCAGATATAGAAGTCGCGATGGTTGACCCCTGCGCGGTGCATGGTGCCAGCCATGCGCGCCACCTCGGCAATCAGCGCACGCTTGAGGGTCGGCGCCGGCGGCTGCTCGCGCCAGTTCGCCGAGAAATCCTCAAGGCTGACGGTCGGTGCCAGCTCTTCGGTGATGATGAACGAATGCTGACTGGCTGGATTGGCGCCGCGCTCGCCGTAGGCCACGGCGGTCATGGTCGGTACGCCGACTTCGTGCAGGCGCTGGATCGCCCGCCACTCCTGGCCTGCACCGAGTACCGGAGCCTTGACGGTGAGCAGATTCTTGACTATCTCGCCCCAGCCGATACCGCGGTGAATCTTGACGAAGTAGCCGCGCCCCTCGACCTCGGTGCGCAGCGTGCGGCGGCCTTCCAGTTCGCGGTAGACCTGGCCTTCGAGGCGCTCGACCTCCGCGAAGGCATCCTTGCCCCGCCACAGGGTCTTGAAGGGTTCGGCGAGGATCAGTTGCATGGCGGCCCCTCCGCCGGACGGGTAACGACGTAGCCTTGTCCACCGCAGGCGCGGTGCGACAGCGCCGACAGATAAGCGCTACGGGTCTCATCCAGCCTGCGGGACAGGCAGCGAGGCTGGATCATGCACCCTCCCCGAGGATCACGTCGGCCGCCTTCTGCGGCATGGAATACAGATCCGCAGTCTCGGCATAAGCCAGTGCGTTGCGCCGCCAGCGGGCACGCTGCTCGTCGTCCGCGAGCGTCTGCGCCAACAGTTGATCGAGCGTCGCCTGCTCGAACGGGCTGGGCACCACGCAGCCGCAGGCGGCGTCTTCGATGTAGTGCGCGTAGCCACAGACGTCGGTAACCAGCACCGGCAATCCGGCGACCAACGCTTCCAGCAGCACAGTGCCGGTGTTCTCGTTGTAAGCCGGGTGGATCAGCAGGTCGGCGCCGAGCAGGAAGCGCGGGATGTCGCTGCGCCCCTTGAGGAACTCGACCATGCTGGAAACGCCCAGCGTCTTGGCCTGCAGCTTGAACGGCTTGGGATCGTCCTGGCCGATCACCAGTAGCCGCGTGCGCTGCTTCAGCTCGCGCGGCAATGCGGCGAGCGCCTTGAGGCTGCGGTCGACGCCCTTGGTCTTGAAGCCGGAGCCGATCTGCACGAGCAGCAGCTCGTCGGGGCGCAGCTCGAACTCCTCGCGAAACTCGGCGCGGATCGCTGCGGCATTGGCCGGCGCGCGGCGATCCGCGGCGATGCCCGGTGGCAGCAGGTGAAAACGCTCGGCCGGTGTGCCGTAGTGCTTGACGAACAACGGCTGCTGCACCTCGGAGATCATCAGGATCTCGGTCTTCGCCTGGGGCGCGAACACCGCGCGCTCGTACTCGGCGAAGTGCTTGTAGCGGCCCCAACGGCGGTAGATCGGGTTGCGCAGCGTCTGCGCCTTATCCTCGAAGCAAGGATCGGCGGCGTAATAGACGTCGAGCCCCGGCATCTTGTTGAAACCGATCACGCGGTCCACGGGACGACGCGCCAGATCGGCCTCGACCCACGCGGTGAAGCGCTCGTTACGGGTGTGGTTGAACAACGCCCTGACCGGCGCAATCAGCACGTCGAAACCGGCCGGCACCTCGCCTTCCCAGATCATCGCGTAGACGCGGATGGCATGGCCGCGACGCTGGCATTCCAGGGCGATGCGCATGAAATCGCGCTGCAGCCCGCCGAAGGGGAAGTATTTGTAGAGGATGAACGCCAGTTGCATCAGTCGGACTCCGTGGCCCGCAGCAGGGCATTCAATTCAGCGACGACGCGCTCGGGGCGCAACTCGTCGAAACAGGGCCGGTGCCGGTCGCCGCTGCCGGCGTTCGGCCCGCTGGCGCAAAGGTGCACCTGCGAGCACCCGTAGGCGCCAACGCGCCCGGGCAGCGTCGGACCATAGAGCGAAATGCTCGGCACATCCAGCGCCGCCGCCAGATGACCGAGGCCGGTATCCACCGCCACGCACGCGCGCGCGCCGGCGATCACCCGGGCGATACCCGCCAGATTCAGTTTCGGCAGCACCGCCGCGTTGCCAATGCCGTCGGCGATGCGCTCGGCGCGAGCCTTCTCCTCGGCGCTGCCCCACGGCAGGCGGATCGCCCAGCCGGCACCGCTCATGCGCTCGGCCAGCGCGCGCCAGTAGGCTTCCGGCCAATGTTTGCTCGGCCAGGTGGTGCCGTGGAGGAACAGCAGGTACGGCTGCTCGCCCGGCGCGGCCATCCGCGCGCGGTCCAGCCCGTAGTCGCCAATGCCGGCCGGCAGCGGATAACCGAGCGCCTGGGCGAACAGCTGGCGCACCCGCTCCAGCGCGTGCTGCTCGCGCGGCACGGCGTAACACCGGTCATAGAAGCGCGCGGCCAGCGGCTCGCGGGCCGAATCACGGTCCAGGCCAGCCACCGGTGCCTTGACGTAGCGGGTCAGCCAGGCGCTTTTCAGCAGCCCCTGGGCGTCGATCACCAGGTCGTAGCGCGTTTCGCGCAGGCGCGCCTTGAAGCGCCGCCATTCACCGGAACGCAGGGTCTGCCACGGGCTCTTGCGCCAGCGACGGATGGCCACCGGAATCACCTGATCCACCGCCGGATGCCAGGTGGGAATCTCGGCGAAGCCTTCCTCCACCACCCAGTCGAAGCGGATGCCGGGTATGGCCCGCTGTGCGTCGGTGAGCGCCGGTAGCGTATGCACGACGTCGCCCAACGAAGAGGTCTTGACCAGCAGCACCTTCAATCAGCGTACCTCGACCGGCTGCGGCAACAGCCGCCCCAGCGCCTCGATCACGCGAGCCGGGTCCAGCTCGCGCAGGCAGTTGGTATGGCCGAAGCGGCAGGTGCGCTCGAAGCACGGGCTGCACTCAAGACCCAGACGCACGACCTCGACCTGCTCGGACAACGGCGGGGTGAACGCCGGTGAAGTCGAGCCGTACACCGCCACCAGCGGACGGCCAAGCGCGGCGGATACGTGCATCAATCCCGAGTCGTTGGACACCACCGCCTCGGCGCAAGAGAGCAGGTCGATCGCCTCGGCCAGGCTGGTCTCGCCGGCCAGGTTCACGGCCTCCTCGCGCAGGCCGGGGATCAGCCGCGCGCGGATGTCTTCGCCCACCGCATGGTCGTTCTTCGAGCCGAACAGCCAGACCTGCCAGCCTTCGCGGATCTTCGCCTCGGCAACCTGGGCGAAGTGCTCGGCTGGCCAGCGCTTGGATTCGCCGAACTCGGCACCGGGACACAGCGCCAGCACCGGCTGTTCGACGTTCAGGCCGAAGCGCGCCAGCGCCGCCGCGCGGCTTGTCGCATCGATACGCAGCGACGGGTGCGGATAGGGCCGGGGCAGTTCGGCATCCGGCTCGAACGCCAGCGCCATGAAACGCTCGATCATCAGCGGATAGCGCTGCTTGTCGAGCTTGCGGATATCGTTGAGCAGGCCGAAGCGCATTTCGCCGCGCCAGCCGGTGCGCTTGGGAATCCCGGCGAAGAATGGCACCAGCGCGGACTTCAGCGAGTTGGGCAGCAGGATGGCCTGCTGATACTGGCCACGCAGGCCCTGCGCGACCTTGCGCCGGGTCGCCAGGTCGAGCACGCCGTGGCCGAGCGGAAAGCTCAGCGCCTGGCGCACTTCGGGCATGCGTTCGAGGATCGGCCGGCTCCACTCGGGCGCCAGCACGTCGATCTGGCAGTCGGGGTGGCGCTGTTTGAGGCAGACGAACAGCGTCTGCGCCATCACCATGTCGCCGACCCAGCTGGGACCTACGATCAGAATATTCATAAGCGGGGAGTCATCAGCGTGAAGCTGGAAGCCGGCGCCGGAGTGTTGGTCACGTCCAGCTTCCGGCTGCCAGCCCTTGGCTTATTTGACCAGCGTGCGCCATTCGGCGTGGGCATCGGTCTTGCCGGTGACCAGGTCGAAGTAGGCCTTCTGCAGCTTCTCGGTCACCGGGCCGCGGCGGCCGATGCCGATCTGGCGGCCGTCGACTTCGCGGATCGGCGTGACTTCGGCGGCGGTGCCGGTGAAGAAGGCCTCGTCGGCGATGTACACCTCGTCGCGGGTGATGCGCTTCTCGACGATCTCGATGCCCATCTCGCGCGCCAGAGTCAGCACGGTGCCACGGGTGATGCCGTTCAGGCACGCGGTGACTTCCGGGGTGTAGATCACGCCATTCTTAACGATGAAGATGTTCTCGCCCGAGCCCTCGGCCACGTAGCCTTCCGGATCCAGCAGCAGCGCCTCGTCGGCACCGCCGGAGACCGCTTCCTGCAGCGCCAGCATCGAGTTGACGTAGCTGCCGCTGGACTTGGCGCGGGTCATGGTGATGTTGACGTGGTGACGGGTGAACGAGCTGGTGCGGATCTTGATGCCGTTCTCCAGCGCCTCGTCACCCATGTACGCGCCCCAGTGCCAGGCGGCGACGATCACGTGCACCTTCAGGTTGTCGGCGCGGATGCCCATGCCTTCCGAACCGTAGAAGGCCAGCGGGCGAATGTAGGCGCTCTCCAGGCCGTTCTCGCGCACCGCGGCGCGGGTGGCTTCGTTGATCTCGGCCTTGGTGAACGGAATCTTCATGCCCATGATGTGGGCGGAGTCGAACAGGCGGTCGGTGTGCGCTTCCAGACGGAAGATCGCGGTGCCCTGCGGCGTGTTGTAGGCACGCACGCCCTCGAACACGCCCATGCCGTAGTGCAGGCTGTGGGTCAGCACGTGGGTTGTCGCGTTGCGCCACTGCACCAGTTCACCGTCATACCAGATCACGCCATCACGATCGGCCATCGACATCGTTGCCAGCTCCTCAGAATTCGAAATTGCTTGGTAGCCCGACGAAGGGCTTCACTCGAGCCCCAGCTCGCGCCAGATACGCATGACCGCGCGGCGCTCGTCGTGGAATTGATCCCCACTCACCACTCCGGGCTGCTTCTGCAGTGATTGCCGGTGGGCAGCCGCACGGTAGGCCTTGTAGGCGTCCTGCAGCAGCCGGACCTCATCGCCGGTCATCAACCCGGCCTGCTCCAACCCATCGAGAATGCGGATGTTATCGGTATAGCGCAGCAGTTCAGGATGCTGGTGCGACCACGCCAAAGCGGCGTATTGCACCATAAATTCGATATCCACGATACCACCGGCATCCTGCTTGAGATTGAACTCGGCCGCTGCCTCGAATGCGTTGTCATCCACGCCGGCGTGGCTGGAGCGGGTGCCGAGGTTGTCGCGCATTTTGGCGCGCATCTCGCTGACTTCGCGGCGCAACGCGTCGAGATCACGCGCACGCCCCAACACCGCGGCACGCACCCGCTCGAAGTCGGCGGTCAGCCGCGCACAGCCGGCCAGCACGCGCGCGCGCACCAGCGCCTGATGTTCCCAGGTCCAGGCCTCTTGGCTCTGGTAGCGCTCGAAGGCGGCCAGCGAGCCGACCAGCAGGCCCGCCGCGCCGGACGGCCGCAGGCGCATGTCCACTTCATACAGCTGGCCGGAGGTGGTCTGGGTGGTCAGCAGATGAATGATGCGCTGGCCCAGGCGAGTGAAGAACTGCGCGCTGTCGATGGGCTTGGCGCCATCGGTTTCGACCGCCGGATCGCCGTCGTGGATGAACACCAGATCGAGGTCGGAGCCATGCCCCAGCTCGATCCCGCCGACCTTGCCGTAGCCGACGATGACGAATCCCGGATCGCATGGCGTGCCGTCGCTGCGCCGCGGTACGCCATGACGGGCGACCATGTAGCGCCAGGCGAGCATCAGCACCTCCTTCAGCACCGCCTCGGCCAGCCAGGTGAGGTAGTCGCTGACCTTCATCAGCGGCAGAGTGCCGGCGATCTCCGAGGCCGCGACGCGCAGCCGATGCGCCAGCTTGAAGTGGCGCAGCGCTTCCATCTGCTGCTCCAGATCGTCCTCGGGGATGCGCATCAGCCGCTCGCGCAGCTCGGCCGCCAGCTCCGGCGCCTGCGGCGGGCTGTACAGGCGTCCGGCGTTGAGCAGCTCATCGAGCAGCGACGGAAAGCGCGCGATCTGTTCGGCGATCCAGGGGCTCGCGGCGCACAGTTCGAGCAGACGCCGCAGCGCGTGCGGGTTCTCGCTGAGCAGTACCAGATACGCCGAACGCCGGGCGACCGCCTCGACCAGCGGCAGCACGCGCTCGAGCACCAGATCGGGATCGTCCTGCTCGACGACCAGCCCCAGCAGGCGCGGAATGAAGGCATCCAGCCGCTCGCGCCCGAGCCGCTGCATGGTGCGCACCTGCTTGCCGTTGCGCAGCAGCGCCAGACGCTGACAGGCCGTCGGGCCGTCGCGAAAACCGGCCTCGCTCAGCTGACCGGCGGCGAAGTCCTCGTCCCAGTCCTGCTGCCACAGCGCCAGCCATTCGCCGCCGTCGGGCAGCTCGCCATCCTCGCTGTCGTCCTCGTCGGGGTCGGCGATGACCTGGCGGAAATGCCAGTCGATACGCCCGCGCCAGTGCAGCAGGCGTTCATGGAACGCCGTCCAGCTGTCGAAGCCGAGCATGAAGGCGACACGCTCACAGTCGACATCATTCTCCGGCAGCATCTGCGTCTGCCGGTCGGCGATCGCCTGCAGCGCATGCTCGGTGTAGCGCAGGAACTCATATCCCTCGCGCAGCTCGTCGACCGCAGCCGGCGGCAGGTAACCCTGCGCGGCCAGCGTCGCCAGCACATCCAGCAACGGCCGCTGCTGCAGGCTGAGATCACGACCGCCGTGGATCAGCTGGAAGGCCTGGGCGACGAACTCCACTTCGCGGATACCGCCAGCTCCCAGCTTGATATTGCCGGCCATACCCTTGCGGCGGACTTCCTGCTGGATCAGTTGCTTCATGCCGCGCAGCGCTTCGATCGCGGAGAAATCCAGGTAGCGCCGGTAGACGAACGGCCGCAGCATTTTCAGCAGCTCCCGGCCCGCCTGCTGATCGCCGGCGACCACGCGCGCCTTGATCATCGCGTAGCGTTCCCAGTCGCGCCCCTGATCCTGGTAATACTGTTCCAGCGCGTTGAAGCTGAACACCAGCGGCCCGGACGAACCGTAGGGGCGCAGGCGCATGTCGACGCGGAAGGCGAAGCCGTCGACGGTGATGGCATCCAGGGCTTTGATCAGGCGCTGGCCGAGCCGCACGAAGAACTCCTGATTGTCCAGCGAACGCTTGGCCCCGACGGTTTCACCGCCTTCCGGATAACCGAAGATCAGGTCGATGTCCGACGACAGATTGAGTTCGTGCGCGCCCAGCTTGCCCATGCCGAGCACGACGAGATGTTGCTGTCGGCCGGAGCGGTTTCCGGTCGGCACGCCGAACTGCTCGCAATGGCGGGCGTAGAGCCACTGGTAAGCGAGGTCGACACAGGCGTCGGCCATGTCCGACAGCTCGCGGCAGGTTTGCGCCAGGTCCGCCTGGCGCGCCAGATCACGCCAGACGATGCGTACCTGATGGCGATTGCGAAAGCGGCGCAGCGATACGGCCAGCGCATCCTCGCTGTCGCACTCGGCCAGCGCCGCCGTCAGCAGGTCGCGCATCTCGCCGGGCGCCAGGGCGCGCTCCAGCAGCCCGGTTTCGGCCAGCTCCAGCAGCATCTGCGGATCTCGGCTAACCTGTTCGCTGACAAAATCGCTGGCGGCACAAACGCGACCGAACGTTTCGCGCCGGGCAGCGGGCCACGCCGCCAGCACCTGTTCGGACGATTCGCCAAGGGCGCGCCGGAACGTCTCCTGCGCCCGGCTGACAAAAGGCTGAAGTGAAACAGGCAATGCAGCCAGTGGAGGCAGGCTCATGTAGGTCGTTTCCTTTTGTCACGTCGGAACAGCCGGATCGCGCGAGCTAGAGCCGCGCAAGCGCCACTTTGGAAGTATGGCCGCACCCTGTGATTGTAGTTTTACTACTAAAGAATGCTGCAGGGGGCTGATCGCCGCGCAGTTTTGTAGTAAAACTACAGACGACCGGCCTACCCCGGCATATCCAAGAACATATATACGCCCCCGCCCACAAAGCGGGTGCGCAGCAGGCAACCGATTCTGGAAGCCTTTCCGCCCTGGAGCAAGCCATGCAAGATCTCGATCCCGTCGAAACCCAGGAATGGCTGGACGCCTTGGAGTCCGTCCTCGACCGTGAGGGCGAACAACGCGCCCATTACCTGATGACCCGGATGGGCGAGCTGGCCACCCGCAGTGGTACCCAGCTGCCCTACGCGATCACCACGCCGTACCGCAACACCATCCCCGTCACCCACGAAGCACGCATGCCCGGCGACCTGTTCATGGAACGCCGCATCCGCTCGCTGGTACGCTGGAACGCCCTGGCGATGGTGATGCGCGCCAACGTCGCCGACCCGGATCTGGGCGGCCACATTTCCACCTTCGCCTCCAGCGCGACGCTGTATGACATCGGCTTCAACTACTTCTTCCAGGCCCCGACCGAAGAACACGGCGGCGACCTTATCTACTTCCAAGGCCACGCCTCGCCCGGCATCTACGCCCGCGCCTTCCTCGAAGGCCGCATCAGTGAGGAACAGCTGAACAACTTCCGTCGCGAAACCGACGGCGGCGGCCTGCCTTCCTACCCGCACCCGTGGCTGATGCCGGACTTCTGGCAGTTCCCCACCGTGTCGATGGGCCTAGGCCCGATCCAGGCGATCTACCAGGCCCGCTTCATGAAGTACCTGGAAAGCCGCGGCTTCATCCCGGCCGGCAAGCAGAAGGTCTGGTGCTTCCTCGGCGACGGCGAGACCGACGAGCCGGAATCGCTCGGCGCCATCTCCCTGGCCGGCCGCGAGAAGCTGGACAACCTCATCTTCGTCATCAACTGCAACCTGCAACGCCTCGATGGCCCGGTGCGCGGCAACGGCAAGATCATCCAGGAGCTGGAAGGCAACTTCCGCGGTGCCGACTGGAACGTCATCAAGGTCATCTGGGGTCGCCTGTGGGACCCGCTGTTCGCCAAGGACGAAGCCGGCCTGCTGCAGGCGCGGATGGACGAAGTGGTCGACGGCGACTACCAGAACTACAAGGCCAACAACGGCGCGTTCGTGCGCAAGCACTTCTTCGGTGCACGCCCCGAGCTGTTGGAAATGGTCAGCGACATGTCCGATGACGAGGTCTGGAAGCTCAACCGCGGCGGCCATGATCCGTTCAAGGTGTACGCAGCCTACCACCAGGCGGTCCACCACAAGGGCCAGCCGACCGTCATCCTGGCCAAGACCATCAAGGGCTACGGCACCGGCTCGGGCGAAGCGCAGAACATCGCGCACAACGTCAAGAAGGTCGACGTCGAGAGCCTGAAGATCTTCCGCGACCGCTTCGGTGTACCGATCGCCGACGATCAGCTCAAGGACCTGCCGTTCTACAAGCCGGAGCCGGACAGCCCGGAAGCCAAGTACCTGCAGAAGAAGCGCGAGGCGCTCGGCGGCTTCGTACCGCAGCGGCGCACCAAGAGCTTCAGCATCCCGACGCCGCCGCTGGAAACCCTCAAGGCGATCCTCGACGGTTCCGGCGATCGCGAAATCTCCACCACCATGGCCTTCGTCCGCGTGCTGGCGCAGCTGATCAAGGACAAGGACCTGGGCAAGCGCATCGTCCCGATCATTCCCGACGAGGCGCGCACCTTCGGCATGGAGGGCATGTTCCGCCAGCTCGGCATCTACTCCTCGGTCGGCCAGCTGTATCAGCCGGTGGACAAGGATCAGGTGATGTTTTACCGCGAGGACAAGAAGGGTCAGATCCTCGAGGAAGGCATCAACGAAGCCGGCGCCATGTCCAGCTGGATCGCGGCGGCGACCGCCTACAGCAACCACAACCAGCCGATGCTGCCGTTCTACGTGTTCTACTCGATGTTCGGCTTCCAGCGCATCGGCGACCTCGCCTGGGCGGCCGGCGACAGCCAGGCGCGCGGCTTCCTGATCGGCGGAACCGCCGGTCGCACCACGCTCAACGGCGAAGGTCTGCAGCATGAGGATGGCCACAGCCACATTCTCGCGTCGACCATCCCCAACTGCCGCACCTATGACCCCACCTACGGCTACGAGCTGGCGGTGATCATCCGTGAAGGCATCCGGCAGATGACCGAAGAGCAGCAGAACATCTTCTATTACATCACCGTGATGAACGAGGCCTACCAGCAGCCAGCCATGCCTGAGGGTGTCGAGGAAGGCATCATCAAGGGCATGTACCTGCTCGAAGAAGACAAGATGGACGCCGCGCATCACGTCCAGCTGCTCGGCTCGGGCACCATCCTGCGCGAAGTGCGCGAGGCAGCGAAGATGCTGCGCGAAGACTACGGCGTCGCCGCCGACGTCTGGAGCGTACCGAGCTTCAACGAACTGCGCCGCGAAGGCCTCGCCGTGGATCGCTGGAACCTCCTGCACCCGCACGAGAAGCCGCGCCAGTCGTACGTCGAGCAGTGCCTGACCGGCCGCAAGGGTCCGGTGGTGGCCTCCACCGACTACATGAAGCTGTTCGCCGACCAGATCCGCCAGTGGGTTCCGTGCAAGGAATTCCGCGTGCTCGGCACCGACGGCTTCGGCCGCAGCGACACGCGCAAGAAGCTGCGCCATCACTTCGAAGTGGATCGCAACTGGGTCGTGCTGGCCACGCTGGAACAGCTGGTCGCACGCGGCGAGATGGAAGCCAAGGTACTGGCCGAAGCCATCGTCAAGTTCGGCATCGATGCCGATAAACCCAATCCGCTGGACTGCTGAGGAGCGAAGCCATGAGTGAATTGATTCGCGTACCCGATATCGGCAGCGGCGAAGGCGAAGTCATCGAACTGTTCGTCAAGGTCGGCGACCGCATCGAGGCCGAGCAGAGCCTGCTGACGCTCGAGTCGGACAAGGCCAGCATGGAGATCCCGGCACCCAAGGCCGGGGTGATCAAGGCGCTGAAGGTCAAGCTGGGCGATCGCCTGAAGGAAGGCGATGAGCTGCTCGAGCTGGAAAGCGACGGCGGCGAAGCCAGTGCCGAGGCGCCCGCCGAACCGGCCGCACAACCGGCCCAGGCACCCGATACCGCCGCAGCCAGCGCCCCGACCGCCAGTGCCGAACCGGCGCCGGTAGCGGCTGGCGGTGCAGAGCAGAGCCAGCAGGTCCATGTGCCGGACATCGGCTCGTCGGGCAAGGCCCGCGTGATCGAGCTGTACGTCAAGGCCGGCGACCACATCGAAGCCGATCAGAGCCTGCTGACCCTGGAGTCCGACAAGGCAAGCATGGAAATCCCCTCGCCGGCCACCGGCGTGGTGGAAAGCGTGGCGATCAAGCTGAACGACGAAGTCGGCACCGGTGACCTGATCCTGACCCTCAAGGTCCAGGGCGCCGTAGCGGCCGCGCCCGCTCCGGCAGCGGCACCGACCACCCCGACCGAGCCGACCAAGGCCGCCACGCCTGCCGAAGCCGATCGCAAGCCGGCCCCCACCGCGCAGACCGAAGCGGCCAAGCCGGTTGGTGCACCCAGCCGCGACGGCACCAAGGTCCATGCCGGACCGGCCGTGCGTCAACTGGCGCGTGAGTTCGGCGTCGAGCTGGCGGCGGTCACCGGCAGCGGTCCGAAAGGACGCATCCTCAAGGAAGACGTGCAGCAGTACGTCAAGAGCATGATGCAGCAGGGGCCGCAGACCGCGGCCGCGAGCGGTGGCGCCGGCATTCCGCCGATTCCGGCGGTGGACTTCAGCAAGTTCGGCGAGATCGAAGAAGTCGAGATGAGCCGCCTGATGCAGATCGGCGCGGCAAACCTGCATCGCAGCTGGCTGAACGTGCCGCACGTGACACAGTTCGAGTCGGCCGACATCACCGAGCTGGAAGCCTTCCGCGTGGCGCAGAAGGCTGCTGCGGAGAAGGCCGGCGTCAAGCTGACCGTGCTGCCACTGCTGCTCAAAGCCTGTGCGCACCTACTGCGTGAACTGCCGGACTTCAACAGCTCCCTGGCCCCCAGCGGCAAGGCGCTGATCCGCAAGAAGTACGTGCACGTGGGCTTCGCGGTGGATACCCCGGACGGCCTGATGGTCCCGGTGATCCGCAACGTCGACCAGAAGAGCTTGCTGCAGCTGGCCGGCGAGGCCGCCGAGCTGGCCGAGAAGGCGCGCACCAAGAAGCTCTCGCCGGATGCCATGCAGGGAGCCTGCTTCACCATCTCCAGCCTCGGCCACATCGGCGGTACCGGCTTCACGCCGATCGTCAATGCGCCGGAGGTGGCGATCCTCGGTGTCAGCAAGGCCACCATGCAGCCGGTGTGGGATGGTTCGGCCTTCCAGCCGCGCCTGATGCTGCCGCTATCGCTGTCCTACGATCACCGGGTGATCAACGGCGCCGCCGCCGCGCGCTTCACCAAGCGCCTGTCGGAACTGCTGGCGGATATCCGCACGCTGCTGCTGTAACTCGCGGAACGAAAAACGCCGCATCCCTCACAAGGATGCGGCGTTTTTGTTTGCCGTCCGATGGCTCTGCCGCCGCCGCTAACCCTTCTGCAGATTGCGGATGAGGAACGACAGCGCCTTGGCCAGTTCTTCGGCGCCCGCGGGATCGCGCAGGATCGTGACCAGCGGCGTGCCGTCGGCAGGACTGTCGATGATGCACACCCGCCCTTGCGGCGGACAGCGGTAGCTCAGATAGGGATCGAGACCGAAGACCGACAGATTGCGATTGTGTACCGCGATGCCGTTGCCCGGGCCACGCACCTCTTCGCGAACCTGCAGTTCGCCAGATTCGCCGACGCTCAGGCGATAGCTGAGATCCTGCGGATTGGCGACACCGACCTGATAGGCAACCCGCAATGCGTAGCGGTCGAGCAGGCCGTTGCCATGCGCCAGCAGCGCTTCGCGCTCACCGGAAAGACCGTAGCGAGACTTCAGTTCGGAGAGGTAGCGCTCGGCTTCGCCGCCATTGAACTGCGCCGGTTCGACAGCGTGTGCATGCAGTGCGACATAGCTGCAGATCGACGCCGCCAATAACTTCAACCACCGACTTGTCAGCCTCTGTCGCATGATGCACCCTTGCCCGAAGTTAATATTATTTCGCCATCCTTGAAGTCCGCTGTAGCAGTGCAACAGCGCAACCAGCCGGTCCGGCCAGCATACTGGAAGCCAAGCGCTCGATGAAAATACATCCCGATGCCGCCAGCCGCCTGGCGCCCGAGGTTGTGATGCAGTTGCCAGTGCCCTCCCGGCTTGGAATGCTGCGTTTCGAGCGCCTGAACGAGGCCAGCTGGCTGCTGCTCTATCTGGATCCTGCCTGCGAGCGCCACTTCGACGTGGCGGCCAACGAGCTGTGTTCTCTGATCGACTCGCCCTACGCGAGCCTGATGGAGCCGTACGCCCGGCACCAGCTGCACGACGATATCCAGCAGCAGCTCCTGAACCAGCCGCACTATTGCGTCGAATATCAGCTGCACACTCCGCGTGGCACGCTCGCGCTGACCGAAGTGGGCGAGCGCTGCCGCAAATACGGACGCGAACTGCTGGCCGGCTACCTGATCGTCGGCAAATCGGCCGCTGCCGCGCCGCTCAATGGCACCACCTCCGGCATGCACACCCTGCTCGACCCGCCCGCACGCGATAAGCAGCTGGAACAGCTGGTGCGCTCGCGCGCGCAGCAGCAGCTGATCGTGCGCCTGGCCCGTCATCGCTACGCCTCCGACAACCCGCAACTCGAAGCCGCCGAACTCATCACCCAGGCCGCCTGCGAGGCCTACGAGGTCTGCCGGGCCGCTATCTGGCAGCTCAACGGCACGCAGCTGGAGGCAGTCGCCGCCTTCCGTCGCGACGACGACGGCTACGAGTATCCCGCCGTGGTCGATCTGGCCCCGTATCCGCATTACCTCGAGACGCTGCACAGCAGTCGCACCCTCGATGTCAGCGACGTCGCGCACGACCCGCGCACACATGAACTGGCGCAGAACCTGCTGATTCCGCGCGGGGTCAGCTCCATCCTCAGCGCAACGATCCGTATCGGCGGTGAGATGATCGGCCTGCTCTGCCTGCAGCACGACGGTCCGCCGCGCCGCTGGCAGCCTGACGAAGTGGCGTTTGCCGGCGAGCTTGCCGACCAGTACGCGCAGGTCCTGGCCAACCAGCAGCGGGTCAGCGCAACCCACATGCTGCATCTGTTCCAGCGCGCGGTGGAGCAAAGCGCCAGCGCCTTCATCCTGGTCGACCGCGAGGGCCGGGTGGAATACGTCAACCCGAGTTTCAGCGCGATCACCCAGTTCTCCGCCGAGGAGGTGCGCGGGCAGCTGCTGACCGAGCTCACCAGCCTGGAGAACCTCGGGGCGCTGCTGTCGGATACGGCCTCCTCGCTGGCGCATGGCAACAGCTGGCAAGGCGAATTCCGCAGCCGACGCAAGAATCTGGAGCCGTACTGGGGCCAGCTGTCGATCTCCAAGGTACTCAACGATGCCGGCGAGCTGACGCACTACATCGGCATCTACGAGGACGTCACCCAGAGCAAGCTGGTGCAGCAGCACATCGAGCGCCTGGCCTACACCGACAACCTGACCAGTCTGGGCAACCGCCCGTACTTCATCCGCAGCCTGGAAGAGCGCTTCGCCAGCGACCGCTCACCCCAGCTGTGCCTGCTGCTGGTGGACATCGACAACTTCAAGCGGATCAACGACAGCCTGGGACACCAGACCGGCGACCGACTGCTGACCAGCCTGGCACAGCGCCTGCGCAACGGCCTCAGTCGCGACGGCGTGCTGGCGCGCTTCGCCAGCAACGAGTTCGCCCTGCTGCTCGACGACATGGACCTCGAGGCCGGCCAGCGCCTGGCGCAGCAGGTCCTGCGCACACTCGACAAGCCGCTGTTCGTCGACAAGCAGCTGATCAGCGTCAGCGGCTCGATCGGCCTGGCCTGCGCGCCGCTGCACGGCAACGACCCGGAGACGCTGATGAAGCATGCCGGCCAGGCGCTGCACAAGGCCAAGGCCAACGGCAAGAACCAGCTCCAGGTGTTCACCGACGCACTGCACACCGAGGCCAACAACAAGCTGTTCGTCGAAAACAACCTGCGTCGCGCGCTCACCCACGACGAGCTGGAGCTGTTCTACCAACCCAAGCTCTGCCTGCGCACGGGGCGGCTGCAAGGCGTCGAGGCGCTGCTGCGCTGGAATCATCCCACCCGCGGCATGATCAGCCCGGACCAGTTCATCAGCGTGGCCGAAGAAACCGGGCTGATCATCCCGATCGGCAAATGGATCGCCCGCGAAGCCTGCCGCATGGGCGTACGGCTGTCCGAGCTGGGGCTGGGCCGGCCGCAGGTAGCGATCAACCTGTCACCCAAGCAGTTCTCCGACCCCGAGCTGATCGCCTCCCTGGCCGCCACCCTGCGCGAGGAACAGCTGCCGGCCGCGCAGCTGGAACTGGAGCTGACCGAAGGCCTGCTGCTCGATGCGACCGAACAGACTCGCCAGCAGCTGCTCGGCCTCAAGGCGCTGGGCGTGACGCTGGCGATGGACGATTTCGGTACCGGTTACTCGTCGCTCAGCTACCTGAAGAAATTTCCCATCGACGTGATCAAGATCGATCGCAGCTTCATCAAGGACATTCCCGACAACCAGGACGACATGGAGATCACCTCGGCGGTCATCGCGATGGCGCGCAACCTGCGCCTCAAAGTCGTCGCTGAAGGCATCGAGAGTCCCGCCCAGCTGGCCTTCCTGCGCCGCCAGCGCTGCGATATCGGCCAAGGCTACCTGTTCGACAAGCCGATCCCGTCGTCCCGCCTGCTCGAGGCCTTACAGCGCTATCCGCGCTGGGCCTGAACGCCGCAGCGACCGGACGGCGCCTGACGCTTCAAGACGCTGCCGACCTCCGGTAGCCTGACTGACGTCTTTCGCTCCGGCCGAGGTTGTCACCATGCCGCTACGCTCGCAGATTCTCGTGCATCAGAACGCGCTGCCCACCGCCGAACAGGCGCTGCCGGGCCGCTCCACGCCGATGGCGGTGCCTGAGGCCCATCACGTCAACGGCCACCCGCTGCAACCGCCGTTTCCCGCCGGCCTGCAGCAGGCGTTGTTCGCCCTCGGCTGCTTCTGGGGTGCCGAGCGGCGCTTCTGGGAACAGCCTGGGGTGTGGACGACCGCAGTGGGTTATGCCGGTGGCTTCACGCCGAATCCGACCTACGAGGAAGTCTGCTCGGGTCTGACCGGACACACCGAAGCCGTACTGGTGGTGTTCGATCCGCAGCAGATTGATTATCGGACGCTGCTCACCGTGTTCTGGGAGTCGCACAATCCCACTCAGGGCATGCGTCAGGGCAACGATGTCGGCAGCCAGTATCGCTCGGCAATCTACTGGCTGGACGACAGCCAGCGCGAGCAGGCACAGACCAGCCAGGCGGCGTTCCAGCGCCAGCTCAGCCAGGCCGGCTATGGCGCGATTACCACGGAGATTGCGCAGGCACCGACGTTCTATTACGCCGAGGGCTACCATCAACAGTACTTGGCAAAAAACCCTGGCGGCTATTGCGGCCTGGGCGGTACCGGTGTGCGCCTGCCCGGCTGACGCCGGCACGGATACCGTTGCGCGCCAAAAGAAAAACCCCGCCGAGGCGGGGCTTTGCAGACTGTGAATCCTGACATCCGTGATCGTGCGCCATCCTGGCGCCACTCCGTTCTCGTCCTTCTTTTCGATTGCGCTACCCTGCGCCGAGGTCCGAGTGCAGAAGAGTACTGACCGCCTCGCCGAGGCAGTAGTAGCCATTTTGCATCACGCGCTGTAAGCAATTTCCTACACGCGAGTCATCCTTGATTCGCTTTGTAGGTGATTGCTTACAGCGACGTGCTTTCTAGGACCGAAGTAGTGGCGCAAACGTTCCACGCACATGGCCGATTAATTTCATTAGGCCGCCAGATTAAGCCGGCGTTCAGAACTCCTCGGCCGCCAGTAGGTACAGCGACGCGCTGCCGGCGCGTACCGAGGCGGTCAGCGAATGGATGCGTGGCAGCAGACGGGCGAAGAAGAAACGCGCGGTGCCAAGCTTGCTGCGGTAGAAGACTTCGTCCTTGCCCAGCGCCGCGCGCGCCATCATCGCCCACATGTAGGCGTAGGCGGTGTAGCCGAACACGTGCAGGTATTCCACCGAGGCTGCGCCGATTTCGTTCGGATTCTGCTTGGCCTGCTCCAGCACCCAGGCGGTCAAGTCGTCCAGATTGTCCAGCGCGGCCTGCAGCGGCTCGACGAACTCGGCCAGTTCCTGCCCGGCAGAAGCAATGAAACCACGCACCTCGTCGGCAAAGTTGCGGTACAGCTCGCCACCGCTGCCCACCACCTTGCGGCCGACCAGATCGAGCGCCTGAATGCCGTTGGTGCCTTCGTAGATTTGCGTGATGCGGCAGTCTCGCACCAGCTGCTCCTGCCCCCATTCGCGGATGAAGCCGTGACCGCCGAACACCTGCTGGCCATGCACGGTGGCCTCCAGGCCCATATCCGTGAGGAAGGCTTTGGCTACCGGCGTCAGCAGGGCGACCTGCGCATCGGCACGCTGGCGAGCTTCGGCATCATCGCTGAACTTGGCGATATCCAGCTGCAGCGCCACATAGCTGGAGAATGCGCGGCCACCTTCGTTCAACGCTTTCATGGTCAGCAGCATGCGGCGCACGTCCGGATGCACGATGATCGGGTCGGCCGCCTTGTCCTGCGCCACCGGACCGCTCGGTGCGCGGCTCTGGATGCGCTCGCGGGCGTAGTCGATAGCGCTCTGGTAGGAACGCTCGCCGGTGGCCAGGCCCTGGATGCCGACGCCCAGACGCTCGTAGTTCATCATGGTGAACATCGCCGCCAGGCCTTTGTTCGGCTCGCCGACCATCCAGCCGGTGGCACCGTCGAAGTTCATCACGCAGGTGGCCGAGGCCTGGATACCCATTTTGTGCTCGATGGAACCACAGGACACGGCGTTGCGCGTCCCCAGCGAGCCGTCCTCGTTGACCAGCACCTTGGGCACCAGGAACAGCGAGATACCGCGCGAACCGGCCGGCGCGTCCGGCAGTTTGGCCAGCACCAGATGGATGATGTTCTCAGTCAGGTCGTGCTCACCGCCGGTGATGAAGATCTTCGTGCCACTGACCTTGTAGCTGCCGTCGGCCTGCGGCTCGGCGCGCGTGCGGATCATGCCCAGATCGGTTCCGGCGTGCGGCTCGGTCAGACACATGGAGCCGGCCCAGACGCCGCTATACATGTTCGGCAGATACTTCTGCTTCAGCGCCTCGCTGGCATGCGCGTGAATCGACAGGCAGGCGCCGGACGTCAGCATCGGGTACAGACCGAAAGCCAGGCTTGCGGAGTTCATCATCTCCTCCACCTGCGCCGAGATGACCTTGGGCATGCCCATGCCGCCGTAGGCCGGATCACCGCCAACTCCGACCCAGCCGCCCTCGGCGTACAGGCGATAGGCCTCGGGGTAGCCCGCCGGCGTGCTGACCTGCCCGGCGTCCCAGCGACAGCCTTCCTCGTCGCCGCTGCGATTCAGCGGGGCGATGGTACCGGCGGTAATCTTGCCGGCTTCTTCGAGAATGGCCTCAGCCGTCTCGGCATCCACCGCCTCGGCGAGCGCCGGCAGTGTTTGCCAGAGCTTCGGCGCCTCGAAGACTTCATTCAGGACGAAACGCATATCGCGCAGCGGCGCTTGGTAATCAGCCATGTGCAAATCCTCGCAAGACACGGATTGGCGGCCTCGGCGGGCCGTTTCCAGCGAGTCTAAACCAATAACGAATGCCGGACTAAGCGTCTTTTAGTGACCGATAAGTTTTGGCTGGTCACATTCGAAATACCCTTTTTCGAGCTCCAGAATGCAGAAAGCCGCTGCAAGAGCAGCGGCTTTCGGGTGCAGCACGGACGATCAGTAGCCGAGCGCGAAGTCTTCTTCGGCCATGTCCATCAGATTGTCGGCACCGGACAGCATGGCTTCCACATGCATGCGGGTGCGCGGCAGGATGCGAGCGAAGTAGAAGCGCGCGGTCTGCAGCTTGGCCTTGTAGAAAGCCTGCTCCTCGGTGCCGGCAGCCAGTTTCTCGGCAGCCAGTCGCGCCATGTCGGCCCAGAAGTAGGCCAGGCAGGCGTAGCCGGAGTACATCAGGTAGTCCACCGATGCGGCGCCGACTTCTTCGCGGTTCTTCATGGCGGCCATACCGACCTTCATGGTCAGTTCGCCCCACTCCTTGTTCAGCTTGGCCAGCGGCTCGACGAATTCCTTGACCGCGTCGTTGCCTTCGTTGGCCTGGCAGAACTTGTGCACGATCTTGGTGAAGCCCTTGAGCGCCTCGCCCTGGGTCATCAGCACCTTGCGGCCCAGCAGATCGAGTGCCTGCACGCCGGTGGTGCCTTCGTACAGGCAGGAGATACGGCTGTCACGCACGTTCTGCTCCATGCCCCATTCGGCGATGAAGCCGTGGCCACCGTAGATCTGCACGCCGTGGTTGGCGGCCTCGAAACCCACTTCGGTCATGAACGCCTTGGCGATCGGGGTGAGGAAGGCCAGCAGGGAATCGGCGGCTTTCTTCTGCTCCTCGTCCTGGCTGCGCTGAACGATGTCCACCTGCTTGGCGGCGAAGTACAGCATCGCGCGGTTACCCTCGGCGAAGGCTTTCATGGTCAGCAGCATGCGACGCACGTCTGGATGCACGATGATCGGGTCGGCAGCTTTCTCTGGCGCCTTCGGACCGGTCAGCGAACGCATCTGCAGCCGCTCGCGGGCATAAGCGATACCGCCCTGGAAGCCGACTTCCGCATGGGCCAGGCCCTGCAGCGCGGTACCCAGGCGGGCGGTGTTCATGAAGGTGAACATGCAGTTCAGGCCCTTGTTCGGCGGGCCGATCAGGAAGCCGGTGGCCGCGTCGAAGTTCATCACGCAGGTGGCGTTGCCGTGGATGCCCATCTTGTGCTCAAGGGAACCGCAGGAAACACCGTTGCGTTCGCCAACCTCACCCGAGGCCGTAGGCAGGAACTTCGGCACGATGAACAGCGAAATGCCCTTGGTGCCTTCCGGTGCATCGGGCAGACGGGCCAGCACGATGTGGACGATGTTCTCGGCCATGTCATGCTCGCCAGCGGAAATGAAGATTTTGGTGCCGGTGACCTTGTAGCTGCCGTCAGCCTGCGGCTCGGCCTTGGTGCGCAACATGCCCAGATCGGTACCGCAGTGCGGCTCGGTCAGGCACATGGTGCCGGTCCACTGGCCGGAAACCAGCTTGGTCAGGTAGGTCTGTTGCTGCTCGCTGGTGCCGTGGGCGTGCAGGGTGTTCATCGCGCCGTGCGACAGGCCCGGGTACATGCCCCAGGACCAGTTGGACTCGCCGACCATTTCGCTGATCGCCATGCCCAGCGACTCGGGCAGACCCTGACCGCCGTGCTCGACGTCATGGGCCAGGCTCGGCCAGCCGCCTTCGACGAACTGCTGGTAGGCCTCCTTGAAGCCAGTCGGAGTGGTCACGCCGGACTCGCTCCAGGTACAGCCTTCGATGTCGCCGACGCGGTTCAACGGAGCCAGCACCTGCTCGCAGAACTTCGCGCCTTCTTCGAGGATGGCATTGACCATGTCCGGGGTGGCGTCTTCACATCCCGGCAGGCTCTGGTAGTGCGCCTCGTAACCGAGCAGCTCGTCGCGGACGAAGCGGATATCGCGCAAGGGGGCCTTGTAGTCGGGCATAACGTAAACCTCAGCGGTGAGTTCTGGTTGCGGCGGTCGGCAGCGGCCGGCCGCGCGGATTCGATTCCGGCCGCCGATTGCAGGCGCGGAGAGTCAAACAGGCGTTTGAAACATACGTTTCGACCCAGGCGATGTCAAGCCGGTGCAAAGCAGCCGCTCATCGGCCGGCAATTCATGCTAGGCGATGCCGCAACGCGTGCAGAGGGACGAAACGGACAGTTGCGACGGCAGTCGCGACGCGCGCGCAGGGGCGGGCTCGGCGGCGAAATCAGCCGCGCCAGAAGAAACAAGAAGAGGGGAAACGACGCGGCCGGCGGGCCGCGCGGAATCAGGCCTGGGTATCGATCAGCGTGCCGAGTACTTCATCGGCGCTGCGAATCAGACGGGCGCCGAGTGCGGCGTTGTGCTCGCCAAGCTTCAGCTCGATCAGCTGCTCGCTGATCTCGGTCAGCGCCTGGGAGCTGTCGACCGTCGGCAGACTGGCGGTGGCGATCGCCGAGGCAGCCTGATCGACTCGCTGCTGGGCACCCTGGTAGGCGCTCAGGCCAGCACCAAGAAGACTGTTGGAGATTTGCATGGTCGACTCCGAAGGCGGATTGCCAGCATTCAAGCAGATGGTGCCGTCAACGGCAAGGCGAATGCGCCAGCGCGGCCAGTCGCAGGTATGCGGCAACCCGCGCGGCCGACGCCTCCGCCAGGCGCGGCACGCGGCCCAGGCAGGACGCCGGCACCAGTTCGTCGAGCGTCGCGAGATTCTCTTCCAGCCGCGACATGGCGGGATCGATGATGTTGGCGACCCAGCCGGCCAGCACCAGACCGTCGTGCGCGATCGCCTCGGCGCTCAGCAGTGCGTGACTGATGCAACCCAGCCGCACGCCTACCACCAGAATCACCGGCAGTTGCAGGCGAATCGGCAAGGCGGCCAGCGTCTCCCGCGCGTTCAGCGGCACCCGCCAGCCGCCGGCCCCCTCGACAAGCGTGAAGTCGGCCCGCCGCTCCAGTACGCCCTGTACGGCGTCGGCCAGCGCCTCGGTGCTCAGTGTCACGCCGGCTTCGCGCGCGGCGATGTGCGGGGCGATGGCCGGCGCGAAGGCGAACGGGTTGACCTGTGCATAGTCCAGCGCCGGGCAGCACTCGGCCTGCAGCGCGAGCGCATCGGCATTGCGCAATCCCTGCGGCGTCGCCGTGCAGCCGGAAGCGATCGGCTTGACCGCCGCCGTCGACAGTCCGGCCGCACGCGCCGCATGCAGCAGGCCAGCGGCGATGGTGGTCTTGCCGACGTCGGTATCCGTGCCGGCAATGAAGAACGCGCGATTCAACTCATGACTCCTTGCGTAACACGCCGTAGACCACCTGATAGGTCGCCGGCAATCCCGCGGACTGGCGCAGCTGCTCGTAGGCGGCGACCAGCGCACGCAAACGCGCGCGACCGGTCAGCCCGCCGGGCCGTCCGGGGTTGAGGTTATGCGCACCGAGCGCCTTGAGCTCATGAGTCAGTTGGCGCAGATCGGCGAAATGCAGCACTTCTGGACGCACCTCCAGCGCCAGCGGGCGCAGACCGCTTTCATTGCACAGTGCCTGATAGGTGGCGAGGGGGCGAAAGCGATTGACATGGGCCAGGCCATCCACGGCCTGCCAGCTGTCGCGCAGCTCCTGCAGCGTGCCGCTGCACAGGCTGCTGAAGGCAAACGTACCGCCTGACTGCAGGACGCGGCGGACTTCGCTGAGCACACCGGCGAAATCCTCGCACCACTGCAAAGCCAGACTGGAAAACACCAGCCCGACGCTGTCCTCGCGCAGCGGCAGATGCTCGGCGTCGCCGACGACGAACTGCCGCGCGCCGCCGGCCGGCCGCGCGTGGCGCAGCATGCCTTCGGCAATATCCAGCGCCACGCCGTCGGCCTGCGGGAACCGCGCCGCCAGCGCGCGGGAGAAATAGCCGGTCCCGCTGCCCAGGTCGAGCCAGCGCGTCGGCGACGGCATGTCCGGCAATGCGGCCAGCAGATTGCCGCCGACCCGTCGCTGCAGGGCAGCGACGCTGTCGTAGCTGGCGGCGGCACGGGAAAAGGACGCCGCCACCTGGCGCTTGTCGGGCAGCACGCCCGTCGGGCGCTGGCCGGGGGAAGACTCAGTCATCCTCGCCCTCATCCATGAACGCCAGCATCGCCGTCGCCACGTCCTCGGCGCGCTCCAGCGGCAGGCCGTGACTGGCATTCGCCAGCACGTCGACTTCGACGTCCGGCAGCCAGGCCAGCAGCGCCTCGGCAGCGCGCGCAGGCACCAGCGCATCGCCGCCAGCGAACAGGTGCAGCTGCGGCCCGACGTAGCGCTGCAACGCGGCGCGACCGTCCAGTTCGGCCAGCAGGCGCAGCCCGGCAGAGGCGATCGCCTGCGGCTGGTCGAGCAGACTGACCTGCAGCTGGCGCGCCAGCGTGCGCGGATCGTAGGCGCCGCGGCTGCAGAGCAGGCTGAAACGCTTGAGCGTGTCCTGCGGCCCCAGGCGGAAAGCTTCCTCGAAGGCATCGAAGACCTCGGCCGGCATGGCTGCCGCCCAGTCGTCGCGACTACGGAAACAGGGGTTGCTGCACAGCGTCATCAAGCCGGGGCAGTTGTCGCCGCGGCGTGCCGCCAGCTGCGTCGCCAGCATGCCGCCCAACGACCAGCCGGCCAGCCAGCAGTCGGCCGGCAGGCGAGCGTCCAGCTCGTCGAGCCAGGCGCTCGGCTGCTCCAGTGCCGGCAGCGGTGCGATCTCCACCTGCAGATGCGGCTGGCGCTCGCGCAGCACCCCGGCCAGCGGTTCGAGCGCCGCGGGGCCGAATGCCCAGCCCGGTAGCAGAATCAGTCGTTCACGCATCGTCGCGCTCCTCGGGCAGCAGTGCCCAGCAGTCGGCCAGCGCCTCCAGCAGGCGCTCGAGCTGCGCATCGCTATGGGTCGCGGTGAAGGTGATCCGCAACCGTGCGCTGCCGGCCGGAACGGTCGGCGGGCGGATGGCGCCGACCAGGATGCCGCGCTCGCGCAGCAACGCCGATAGCCTCAACGCCCGCTCGCTGCTGCCGACCAGCACTGGCTGGATCGGCGTCGGGCTGTCCATCAGCGTCAGGCCGATCTGCGCGGCGCCCTCGCGGAAACGCGCCACCAGACGCCGCAGATGCTCCCGTCGCCAGCCCTCGCTGCGCAGCAGTTCCAGGCTTTTCAGTGTGGCACAGGCCACCGCCGGCGGCTGGCTGGTGGTATAGATGTACGGGCGGGCGAACTGGATCAGCGTCTCGATCAGCTCCTCGCTGCCCGCAACGAACGCCCCTGCCGTGCCGAACGCCTTGCCGAGGGTGCCGACCAGCACCGGCACATCGTCGATGCCCAGACCGAATTGCTCAACGATGCCGCCGCCGCTCGCACCCAGCGGGCCGAAGCCGTGCGCATCATCGACCATCACCCAGGCGCCGTGCTGCCTGGCCGTGGCGCAGATCGCCGGCAGGTCGGCGAGGTCGCCGTCCATGCTGAACACGCCGTCGGTGACCACCAGGGTGTTGCCGGTGGCTTTCTCCAGGCGCTTGCCAAGGCTGGCAGCATCGCTGTGCAGGTAGCGCGAGAAGCGTGCCCCCGACAGCAGCCCGGCATCGAGCAGCGAGGCATGGTTGAGGCGATCCTCCAGCACCGTGTCGCCCTGTCCGAGCAGCGCGGTGACCGCCGCCAGGTTGGCCATGTAGCCGGTGGAGAACAGTAGCGCGCGCGGTCGTCCGGTGAATTCGGCGAGCGCTTCTTCCAGCCGGTGATGCGGCGTGCTGTGGCCGATCACCAGATGCGAGGCGCCGCCGCCGACACCCCAGGTCGCGGCGCCCTGCTGCATGGCGGCGATCACCTCGGGATGGTTGGCCAGCCCCAGGTAGTCGTTGGAACAGAACGCCAGCAGCCGCTCGCCATCGACGACCACTTCAGGCTGCTGCGGGGTCTGCAGCAATGGACGTTGGCGATAGAGATGCGCGGCGCGGCGCTCGACGAGGCGGGAGGCGAGATCGAAGGTCATGGGCAGAACCGGTAACGGTGGATGGCCGCAAGCGGGCCATCCACCCTACGAATAAGTCGGCTTCGCGGTGAATGAGGCTCGGCTCATCCACCGCACCGCACATCAAACAGCCGCGTTGTAGAACAGCTTGGAATCGCGCTGCTCGATCAGCGCCTGCTCGATGGCGGCCTGATGCACCTCGTCGGCGTGCTCGTGGCGCTCTTCCGGCTGGATGCCCAGGCGCGCGAACAGCTGCATGTCCTTATCGGCCTGCGGGTTGGCGGTGGTCAGCAGCTTCTCGCCATAGAAGATCGAGTTGGCGCCAGCGAGGAAGGCCAGTGCCTGCATCTGTTCGTTCATCTGCTCGCGGCCGGCCGACAGACGCACATGGGACTTGGGCATCATGATCCGCGCAACGGCGAGCATGCGGATGAAGTCGAACGGATCGACGTCCTGCTCCTCGGCCAGCGGCGTGCCCTTGACCTTGACCAGCATGTTGATCGGCACCGACTCCGGGTGCTCCGGCAGGTTGGCCAGCTGGATCAAGAGGCCGGCGCGATCATCCAGCGACTCGCCCATACCGAGGATGCCACCGGAGCAGATCTTCATCCCCGCTTCGCGCACGTAGCTCAGCGTCTCCAGACGCTCGGCGTAGGTACGCGTGGTGATGATGTTGCCGTAGTACTCCGGCGAGGTATCCAGGTTGTGGTTGTAGTAGTCCAGGCCCGCCGCGGCCAGGGCGCGGGTCTGCTCCTGATCGAGCTTGCCGAGGGTCATGCAGGTTTCCAGGCCCATGGCCTTGACGCCCTCGACCATCTTCAGCACGTAGGGCATGTCCTTCGCGGACGGATGCTTCCAGGCCGCGCCCATGCAGAAACGGGTCGAACCGATGGCCTTGGCCTCAGCCGCCGCCTCCAGCACCTTCTGCACCTCCATCAGCTTCTCTTTATCCAGACCGGTGTTGTAGTGACCGGACTGCGGGCAGTACTTGCAGTCTTCCGGGCAGGCGCCGGTCTTGATCGACAGCAGCGTGGAAACCTGCACGCGGTTAGCGTCGAAGTGCTGGCGGTGCACGGTCTGCGCCTGGAACAGCAGATCGTTGAACGGCTGGGTGAAGAGTGCCTTGACCTCGGCGAGCGTCCAGTCGTGGCGGGTAACGGAAGCGGCGGTGGCGCTCATGGGTGATCCTTGTAATAAATAGCGGCTCGGCGGCCTGGCACGGATGCGGAATGGTTAGCCAAGCCCGATACGCTGTCAACCAGGAACGGAATCATGGTGAACAAGTGGCTATTTATCGAACAACACTGTCTGCTCTGCGACGAACCCTGCGCGGGCGATCCGCTGTGCAGTGCCTGCGAAGCCGATCTGCCCTGGCTCGACGCACGCTGCACGGTCTGCGCCGTGCCGCTGCCGGTGCGCGGACTGGTCTGCGGCGAATGCCTGAAGCGACCGCCTGCCTATGACCACGTCGAGGTGCCCTGGCGTTTCGCCTTTCCGGTCGACACGCTGATCACGCGCTTCAAGCACCAGGCGCACTGGCCGTACGGTCGACTGCTGGGCGAGCGACTGGCGCACCATCTGCGCCACGCCTACGCCGATGGCCTGCCGCGTCCGGACCTGTTGTTGCCGGTGCCCCTGGCCCGCCGCCGGTTGCGTCAGCGCGGCTTCAACCAGGCGCAGATGCTGGCCCGCTGGCTGAGCCGCGAGCTGGCCATCGTGTTCGATGACTGCGCGCTGGAACGGCTGCTCGACACACCGCCGCAACAGCAGCTGGACGCCGCCACGCGCCGACGCAACCTGCGCCAGGCGTTCGCCCTCAGGCCCGGCCGCGACTTGCGCGGGCTCCACCTGGCGCTGATCGACGACGTCCTGACCACCGGCACCACCGCCGAAGCGCTCGCCCGCTTGCTCAAACGCGCGGGCGCGGCGCGGGTCGATGTCTACTGCCTGGCGCGCACGCCGAAGCCCGGCGACTGAGCGGCTCGACTCGCGGTGGAAATTCGCTGCGCGAGATTTCCACCCTACGACCTGATCGCGGCGGACCCGCGGTTGTTTAAAAGCCCGGGTGCAATACACTGAACGGTCTATCCTGCGGAGCCGGTCATGTCCCATCCCTTCGATACCCTCACGCCGGATCTGGTCCTCGACGCCGTGGAAAGCCTCGGCTATCTCAGCGACGCCCGCGTGCTGGCGCTCAACAGCTACGAAAACCGCGTCTATCAGGTGGGCATCGAGGGCGAAACGCCGTTGATCGCCAAGTTCTATCGCCCGGCGCGCTGGAGCGACGCGGCCATTCTCGAGGAACACCAATTCAGCCTGGAGCTGAGCGAACACGAGGTGCCGGTAGTGGCGCCGCTGGAGCGCGAGGGCAGGACGCTGTTCGCCCATGCCGGCTTTCGCTTCGCACTGTTTCCGCGGCGTGGCGGGCGCGCACCGGAGCCAGGCAATCTCGACCAGCTCTATCGCCTCGGCCAACTGCTCGGGCGCCTGCACGCAATCGGTGCCAGCCGGCCGTTCGAGCACCGGGAAACGCTCGGGGTGCAGAACTTCGGCCACGCCTCGCTGAACACCCTGCTCGACGGCGGCTTCGTGCCCCGCAGCCTGCTGCCGGCCTACGAGTCGGTGGCGCGCGACCTGCTCAAGCGGGTCGAGGACGTTTTCGCCAACACGAACTTCACGCCCATCCGTCTGCATGGCGACTGCCACCCGGGCAACATCCTGGCGCGCGACGACGCGTTCCATCTGGTCGATCTGGACGACTGCCGCATGGGCCCGGCCGTGCAGGACCTGTGGATGATGCTCGCCGGTGAGCGCCACGAGCGGCTCGGCCAACTGGCCGAACTGGTGGACGGCTACAACGAGTTCCACGACTTCGCCCCGCGCGAACTGCCGCTGATCGAGGCACTGCGCGCGCTGCGGCTGATGCACTACAGCGCCTGGCTGGCGCGGCGCTGGGACGATCCGGCGTTTCCGATGAGCTTTCCCTGGTTCGGCAGCGAGCGCTATTGGGGCGATCAGGTGCTGATCCTGCGCGAGCAGCTGTCGGCGTTGCAGGAAGAGCCGCTCAGGTTGTTCTGAGGCATGGTGCGGCGGCGGCCCCGTGACGGTGGATGTGAAAAGCGACATCCACCCTACGGTTGATCGGGCAGCAGGGTAGATCGCCCCTTATCGAGGCACCGGGTGGCGGTCCACCGGATGGCGATCTCGGCGGCTCAGGCCTCTTCGATCAGCCAATCCAGCCGCCAGCCGCCCTGGCTCTGCGCCAGCTGCTCGGCCAGCCACGGCAGCAGCTCGCGCAACTCGTCCGCCAACCCCCACGGCGGATTGGCGATGGCCAGGCCCGAGCCGCTCAGGCGACTGGCGTCATCGGCCGGATGGACGAACAGTTCGGCGCGCAGCAGCTTCGGCGCGCCGCTGCGGGTGAGGTCCTGATAGAAGCGCTTGAGCTGACGTTCGTCCTTGATCGGATACCAGATCACGCCGATGGTCTGGCGCATACGCCCCAGCGCCTCCTTGAGCGCCGTCACGCAGCGACTCAGCTCGTCGGCCTGCTCGAACGGCGGGTCGATCAGCAACACCACGCGCTTCTCCTGCGTCGGCATCAGCGCACGCGGCACGAACCAGCCCTCGCCCAGATGCACGGCGACGCGACGGTCACCGGCCATATTGTCCTTGAGCAGCGCGCCGTCCTCGGGATGCTTCTCGTTGAGCTGCAGGCGGTCCTGCTCGCGGGTCAGCTGCCGCGCCAGTTCCGGCGAGCCGGGGTAGTAGCGCAGCGTGCCGTCCGGGTTGAGTGCGCGGATCACGCCGAGGTAGTCGTCGAGCAGCGCCGGGCGCGCCTCGGCCTGCCAGATGCGCGCGATGCCCTGCAGCCACTCGCCGGTGCGGCTGGCCTGATCGCCGGCCAGGTCATACAGCCCGACGCCCGCGTGGCTGTCCAGGTAGGCGAACGGCGCCTCCTTGCGCGCCAGCAAAGCGAAGATCCGGCTCAGGACCAAGTGTTTGAGCACGTCGGCGTGATTGCCGGCGTGGAAGGCGTGGCGGTAGTTCATGTGATCGCTCCTCGGCAGCCGCGCAGTTTACCCGCGCCGCAGGCGCCGCACACCGGCGGCCGGGCCTAAGGTTTCCCCGTTATCGTCCCGGAGGACTAGAGTTACCTATCCCACTATGATTTCTATGGAGTTGCTCATGGACCTGCGCGATCTTCTCGCTATCGAACACCCACTCATCCAGGCACCTATGGCAGGCGCGCAGAATCATGCGCTAGCCGCTGCCGTCTGCGGTGCCGGCGGGCTGGGTTCGATTCCGGCGGGCATGCTCGATGCCCAGGCACTGGAACGCGAACTGAGCGCCATCGAAGCGCTGACCGACCGCCCGTACAACGTGAACTTCTTCTGCCACCAGACGCCCACCGCCGATCCGGCGCACATCGCCGCCTGGCACCAGCTGCTGGCGCCGTACTTCGCCGAGTTCGGCGTCGATCCGGCGCAGATTCCCAGCGGAGCGACCCGCCAGCCGTTCGATGCGACGATGGCCGCCGTACTGGAACAGCACCGTCCGGCACTGGTCAGCTTCCATTTCGGCCTGCCCACGCCCGATCTGCTGAAGCACGCCCGTGCCAGCGGAGCGAAGATCGCCGCCAGCGCCACGACCCTCGAAGAAGGTCTGTGGCTGCAGGAGCACGGCGTCGACGCGGTGATCGCCCAGGGCCTGGAAGCCGGCGGCCATCGCGGCATCTTCCTCGGCGAGGAGCTGACCACCCAGCTCGGCACCTTCGCCCTGCTGCCGCAGCTGGTCCAAGCGCTGAACGTGCCGGTGATCGCCGCCGGCGGGATCGCCGATGCGCGCGGCGTGGCAGCTGCGCAGGCGCTGGGCGCGGCTGGCGTACAGGTCGGCACGGCCTATCTGCTGTGCCCGGAGAGCCTCACCAATCCGCTGCACCGCGCCGCACTGAAGAGCGAGCGTGCCCGGCACACCGCGCTGACCACGCTATTCACCGGCCGCCCGGCGCGCGGCATCGTCAACCGCATCATGCGCGAGCTCGGCCCGCTGCCCCATGGCGTGCCGGACTTCCCGCTGGCCGGCAATGCCATCAGCGCGCTACGCGCCAAGACCGAAAGCCTCGATCTGGATCACTGCACACCACTGTGGGCCGGGCAGAATGCCAGCGGGTGCCGCGAGGTGCCGGCCGCCGAGCTGACCCGCGCGCTGGCCGCCGGCTGGCGCACCTGAGTCAGGCGGGAATGCGGACCAGCGGCGCCTGTGCCAGCGCGGCGAGGTCCGCCGAGCCGCTGCAGAAGCAGGCGATGCGCAGCTGCTCGATCAACACGCGAAAGTGCGCGACCACCGCCTCCGGCGACGCCAGCGCGCTATCCAGTACGGCGGCGGCCTGCGCCACCAGATCGGCACCCAGGGCGATGGCCTTCGCCGCATCGATGCCGTCGCGAATGCCGCCGGAACCGATCAGCGTGGCCTGCGGGCAGGCCTGACGTACCGTCTGGATCGCCTCGGCGGTGGGAATGCCCCAGTCGGCGAACGCCTCGGCCACCGCACGCTGATGCGCCGTGGTCGCCCGCGCCGCCTCCACCGCCGCCCAACTGGTGCCGCCGGCGCCGGCCACGTCGAGCACTGCAACACCGGCGTCCAGCAAGCGCCGCGCCACCGCGGCCGACAGCCCGGCGCCGACCTCCTTGGCCACCAGCGGCACCTCCAGCGTGTGCGCCAGTCGTTCGATGGCGGCGAGCACGCCGCGCCAGTCGCGATCGCCGCCCGGCTGCACGGCCTCCTGCAGCGGATTGAGGTGGATAATCAGCGCATCGGCCTCGATCATCTCCACCGCGCGCCGCGCCTCATCGACGCCGTAGCCCTGCACCAGCTGCGCGGCGCCGAGGTTGCCCAGCAGCGGCACGTCCGGCGCCAGCCGGCGCAGCTCGCCAGTGAGGCCGTGACTGGACGCGCCGGATTCCAGCGCCACTCGCTGCGAGCCTACGGCCAGAGCGATCCCCAGTTCCTGCGCGGCCTCGGCGAGGTGCCGGTTGATCGTTTCCGCACGCCGGGCGCCGCCGGTCATCGAACCGATCAGCAGCGGCGCGGCCAGCGGGCGGCCGAACAGGCTGGCGGAGAGGTCCACCGCATCCAGATGCAGCTCCGGCAGCGCGCAGTGCTCGAAGCGCCATGCGGCAAAGCCGGCGCGCTGGCCAGTGTGCGTGCGCAGCGGGTCCAGCACGATATCCAGATGATCGTTCTTGCGTGTGGTCAGCTCGTTGTCGGCCATGGCATGCCCCTCTACTGCGCGTGCCTGCAGGATGCCAGAAGACGCTCGGTTTTATGCAGGCATCACCCATCTGTATGGAGCTAGGCAGCGGCCGGCAGCGCTTCCTAGACTCGGCTGCATCTCAAGGAGGCCGTCCCATGACCGAAACCCTGCTCTGTCCGCGCAACCTGGCGTTCGAACTCTACGAGGTGCTGGATGCCGAGGCCCTGACCCGCCGCGAGCGCTTCGCCGATCACAGCCGCGAAACCTTCGACGCCGCTCTCGGTACCGCGCGCACCATCGCCGAAAAATACTTCGCGCCGCACAACCGCAAGTCCGACGAGCATGAGCCGCAGTACGTCAACGGCGAAGCGGTGCTGATTCCCGAGGTCAAGCCGGCGGTGGACGCCTTCATCGAGGCGGGCTTTCACAACGCCCAGCGCAGCTTCGACGACGGCGGCATGCAGCTGCCGAACCTGCTGTCGCGGGCCTGCTTCGCGCATTTCCAGTCGGCCAACATCGCCACCAGTTCCTACCCGATGCTGAGCATGGGCGCCTCGCACCTGATCGAGGCCTTCGGTTCCGAGGAGCAGAAGCAGCGCTTCCTGCAGCCGATGCTCGAGGGCCGCTTCTTCGGCACCATGGCACTCACCGAGCCGCATGCCGGCTCCTCGCTGTCAGACATCCGCACCCGCGCCGAACCGGCCGGTGACGGCAGCTACCGGCTCAAGGGCAACAAAATCTTCATTTCCGGCGGCGACCACCCGCTGTCGGAAAACATCGTGCACATGGTGCTGGCCAAGCTGCCGGACGCGCCGCCCGGGGTTAAAGGCATCAGCCTGTTCATCGTGCCGAAGTTCTTGGTCAACGACGACGGCTCGCTGGGCGAGCGCAATGACGTGCTGCTGGCCGGCCTGTTCCACAAGATGGGTTGGCGCGGCACCACCAGCACCGCGCTGAACTTCGGCGACAACGGCAACTGCGTCGGCTATCTGGTAGGCGAGCCGCACAAGGGCCTGGCCTACATGTTCCAGATGATGAACGAGGCGCGCATCGGCGTCGGCATGGGCGCGATCATGCTCGGCTACGCCGGCTACCTCTACTCGCTGAACTACGCCCGCGAGCGTCCGCAGGGCCGCCTGCCGGATGGCAAGGACCCGGCGTCGACCCAGGTGCCGATCATCGAGCACACCGACGTCAAGCGCATGCTGCTGATGCAGAAGGCGTACGTCGAAGGCGCCTTCGATCTCGGCCTGTACTCGGCACGCCTGGTGGACGACGAGCACACCGCCGAGAGCGACGAGGAGCGGCGCAACGCCGGCGAACTGCTCGACCTGCTGACGCCGATCGTCAAGTCCTGGCCATCGGAGTACTGCCTGAAGGCTAACGAGCTGGCCATCCAGATTCTCGGCGGGCATGGCTACACCCGCGAATACCCGGTGGAACAGTACTACCGCGACAACCGCCTCAATCCGATCCACGAAGGCACCCACGGCATCCAGTCGCTGGACCTGCTCGGCCGCAAGCTGATGCAGAACAAGGGCGCCGGCCTGCGCCAGCTGCTCGGGTTGATCCAGGCCAGCTGCGCACGCGCCGCCGAATACGACTCGCTGACCGCACTGCGCCAGCCGCTGGAGCAGCATATCGCCCGCCTCACCCGCGTGACCCAGGCGCTGCTCGGCGATCTGGCGGCCGGCAAGGTGAACCAGGCGCTGGCCAACTCGGCGCTGTATCTGAAGGTCTTCGGCCATGCGGTGATCGGCTGGCGCTGGCTGGAACAGGCGCTGCGCGCCACGCACGGACTGACCGAAGGGCAGCCGGCCGATGCCGACTTCTACCGCGGCAAACTGCAAGCGGCGCGACTGTTCCTCACCTGGGAGCTACCGGGCTGCATGCACGAGCTGGCGCTGCTGGAGCGACGCGACGACACCTGTCTGAACATGGAGGGCGACTGGTTCTGAGCGAGGCGAACGCGCGCCGAGCGCGAGCGGGGTATTTTTGACAGACCGTCAAAACCTCGGGTTAGAATCCTGCTGGCACAGCCCATGCATATCGCGGCTGCATCTACAGGAGAACGCTTTTGGACGTCGGCAACATCAATCACCTGTTTTTCATTGGTGGCTTGCTGGTGGCCATTAGCATTCTCGTCAGTTCGTTGTCGGCGCGTGTCGGCGTACCCATTCTGGTGATCTTCCTCGGCGTCGGCATGCTCGCTGGCGTCGATGGCATCGGCGGCATCGTCTTCGAGGACTACAGGCTCGCCTTCGTCATCAGCAACCTGGCGCTGGCGGTGATCCTGCTCGACGGCGGCATGCGCACGCGCAAATCCACCTTCCGCGTCGCGCTGTGGCCGTCGATGTCGCTGGCGACCTTCGGCGTCGCCATCACCGCCGGCCTCACCGGTATCGCCGCCGCCTGGCTGTTCGACCTGGAGCTGATCGAGGGTCTGCTGATCGGCGCCATCGTCGGCTCCACCGATGCCGCGGTGGTATTCAACCTGCTCAACGGCAAAGGGCTGAACGAACGGGTCGGACCGACGCTGGAGATCGAGTCGGGCAGTAACGACCCGATGGCGATGTTCCTCACCGTGACCCTGATCGGCATGATCGCCTCGGGCCAGACCGAGTTCACCTGGATGGTGCTGGTGAGCCTGGTGCAGCAGTTCGGCATCGGCATCGCCCTCGGCCTGGGCGGCGGCTGGCTGCTGCTGCAGCTGATCAACCGGCTGTCGGTGGCCGACGGCCTCTACCCGCTGCTGGCGGTGGCCGGCGGCATCATGATCTACGCGCTGTCCGGCGCGGTGGGCGGCAGCGGCATCATCGCCGTCTACGTCTGCGGACTGATGCTGGGCAACCGGCCGATCCGCAACCGCCACGGCATCATGCACATGTTCGACGGCCTGGCCTGGCTCAGCCAGATCGGCATGTTCCTCGTGCTCGGCCTGCTGCTCACGCCCAGCGAGCTGCTGCCGATCGCCGTGCCGGCGCTGCTGCTGTCGCTGTGGATGATCCTTTTCGCGCGACCGATTTCGGTATTCCTCGGCCTGCTGCCGTTCAAGAGCTTCAATCTGCGCGAGCGCGCCTTCATCTCCTGGATCGGCCTGCGCGGCGCGGTGCCGGTGATCCTCGCGGTGTTTCCGCTGGTAGCCGGGCTGGACAACGCCCAGCTGTTCTTCAACGTCGCGTTCTTCATTGTGCTGGTATCGCTGCTGCTGCAGGGCACCACGCTCACCTGGGCAGCGAAGAAGGCCCGCGTCGAGGTGCCGCCCTCGCCGTCGCCGATCTCGCGCACCGGCCTGCAGGTGCATACCACCAGCCAGTGGGAGATCTTCGTCTACCGCCTGTCGAGCAAGAAATGGTGCATCGGCGCCGCGCTGCGCGAGCTGAAGATGCCGCCCGGCACGCGCATCGCCGCGCTGTTCCGCGGCAAGGAACTGCTGCACCCGTCCGGTAGCACGCGGCTGCAGGTCGGCGACATCCTCTGCGTGATCGGCCACGAGGACGATCTGCCGGCCCTCGGCCAGCTGTTCAGCCAGGCGCCCAAGCGTGGCCAGGACCTGCGCTTCTTCGGTGACTTCATCCTCGAAGGCGAAGCCGAGCTGGGCGCGATCGCCGCGCTCTACGGCCTCAAATTGGACGGCATCGACGGCAGCCAGCCGATCGGCCAGTTCCTCGCCCAGCAGCTCGGCGGCCAGCCGGTGGTCGGCGACCATGTCGACTGGAACGGCCTGGCATGGACGATCGCCGCGATGGAAGGCGGCGAAGTACGCAAGGTCGGCCTGAAGTTTCCCGAAGGCGCCAAGCCCGGCCCGCAGCTGATGTTCTGATCCCGCGGCGGGCGCCGGTGCGCCCGTCTCGCGGACTCGCACTCGCCCGGCGCAGACCGTAGACTCAGCAGTCCCTTCGTTTGCGGCTGCATCCATGTCCTCCGTGCGCACCCTACTGCTGGCGGCCCTGGCCGCACTTTCCCTGAACGCGACGCCGGCGCTGGCTCAGGCGCTGGATATCACCGGCAGCAAACCGGCCGCCGAGGCCGAAGCCAAGCCCGCCGCTCCGTCGCTCGCCGAACAGATTCAGCAGCAGGCCGAACAAACCGCGACCGCACGCCAGCAACTCGAGGAGCGCAGGACGCAACTCGCGCAGGCGCCCAAGGAGATCGTCGAAGCCCGGCGCGCGCTCGATGCGCTCAAGGCCAAGCCGGACGAAGACCCGGCCAGGCGCTACGCCGGCCTGAACGTCGCGGCGCTCGACCAGCGCCTGGCCGAACGGATCGACGAGCTGGCCGAGTGGCAGAAACAGCTCAGCGCCGCCAACAGCCTGATCATCACCGCGCAGACCCGCCCGGAGCGTGCGCAGGCCGCCATCGGCAGCGCCCAGGCGCGCATCCAGGAGATCAACGCGCAGCTCAAGAGCGGGCGCGACGGCGGCAAGAGCCTCGGCGACGAGCAGCGCAGCCTGCTCAACGCGGAACTCGAAACCCTCGGCGCACAGATCGAACTGCGCCGCCAGGAGCTGGCCGGCAACAGCCTGATGCAGGACCTGGGCAAGGCACGCCGCGACCTGCTCGCCGAACGCATCGCCCGCGCCGAGCTGGAAACCCAGGCGCTGCAGGCGCTGATCAACGAGAAGCGCCGCGCCGAGTCCGAGCAGACCGTCGCGGAGCTGTCGGCCAAGGCCGAGCAGGCCGGCTCCGATACCCTGCTGGCCGCCGAAAGCGCGGAGAACCTCAAGCTCTCCGACTACCTGCTGCGCGCCACCGAGCGGCTGAACGACCTCAACCAGCAGAACCTGCGCACCCGCCAGCAACTCGACACGCTGACTCAGACCGACCAGGCGCTGGAAGAGCAGATCAGCGTGCTCGAAGGCAGTCTGTTGCTGTCGAAGATCCTCTACCAGCAGAAGCTGACCCTCCCAAAGGTGACGCTGGACAAGAACCTCGCCGACGAGATCGCCGACCTGCGGCTCTACCAGTTCGAGCTGAACCAGGCGCGCGAGAAGGCCGGCAACGCCCAGAGCTACGTCGATCAGCTGCTCGCCAGCCAGCCGGCCGAACAGGCGACAGCGGAGCTGCGCGCCGCGCTGCTGGAACTGCTCAACACCCGCAACGAGCTGCTCGACCGGCTGAACCGCACGCTCAACGCGCTGCTCAACGAATCGATCACCCTGCAGCTGAACCAGAAGCAGCTGCACGATACGGCGAGCGCCCTGAGCGCGACGCTCGACGAGCAGATGTTCTGGATTCCCAGCAACAAGCCGCTGGACCTGAGCTGGCTGGCCAGCGCACCGCAGCGTCTGGAGCGCCAGCTCGCCAGCATTCCCTGGCGCTCGCTGTTGGGGGAGCTGGGCGCCGGCCTGAAGGAACGTCCGCTGCTGTTCCTGCCGCTGCTGCTGGCAATTGCCGTGCTGCTCTGGCGGCGCCCGGCGATCAACGCCAAGCTCGATGCGCTGAGCCGCGACGTCGGCCATTTCCGTAACGACAGCCAGCTGCATACGCCTTTGGCGCTGTTGCTCAACCTGCTGCTGGCGCTGCCCGGTGCGCTGCTGCTGGCGCTGTGCGGCTATCTGCTGCAGATGGACGCGCGTGGGCAGAACCTCGGCCTCGGTGCCGCGCTGTACGAGATGGCCCAAGCCTGGCTGGTGTTCTACACCGCCTACCGGATGCTCTCGCCGGGGCGCGTGGCGGAGCTGCACTTTCGCTGGTCGAAACCGCAAGTGACCTTCCTGCGCGACGAGCTACGCCGCCTCGGGCTGGTGGTGCTCACCCTGGTGGTGGCGGTTAGCATCGCCGAGCAGCAGCCGGCCAATCTCGCCGACGACGTGCTCGGCCTACTGGTGATCATCGCCTGCTATGCGCTGATGAGCTGGCGCATGGCGCGCATCCTGCGCAAGGGACCGGCCAGCGAGAATGCGCCGCACGGACGGCTGCTGCTCGGCATGCTGTTCAGCGTGCTGCCGCTGCTGCTGATCGGCGTGGTCGGCATGGGCTACTACTACACGGCGCTCAAGCTCACCGAGCGGCTGATCGACACGCTCTATCTGCTGATGCTCTGGGTCGCGCTGGAGGCCACGCTGGTCCGCGCGCTGACCATCGCCGCGCGGCGCCTGGCCTACCAGCGCGCGCTGGCCAAGCGCCAGAGCAGCGAGGAGAACGGCAACGCCGACACCGAGACGCTGGAGGAACCCGGCCTGGACATCGAGCAGGTCAACCAGCAGTCGCTGCGCCTGACCCGCCTGGCCACCTTCGGCCTGTTCGTCGTCGCGCTGTACTGGGTCTGGTCGGACCTGATCTCGGTGGTGTCCTACCTGGATAACGTCGCGCTCTACGAATTCACCAGCGGCAGCGGCGATACGCTGACCACCTCGGCGATCAGCCTGAACGACCTGCTCGGCGCGCTGGCCATCGTCGTCATCACCTTGGTGCTGGCGCGCAACCTGCCCGGCCTACTGGAGGTCGCGGTGCTGTCGCGGCTGAACCTGGCGCCCGGCAGCGCCTACGCCACCGGCACGCTGCTGTCGTACACGCTGGTGGGCACCGGCATCGTTTCCACGCTGTCGACCCTCGGCGTCAGCTGGGACAAGCTGCAGTGGTTGGTGGCCGCGCTGTCGGTGGGCCTGGGTTTCGGCCTGCAGGAAATCTTCGCCAACTTCGTCTCCGGCCTGATCATCCTGTTCGAGAAACCGGTGCGCATCGGCGACGTGGTGACCATCGGCAACCTCTCCGGCACGGTCAGCCGCATCCGCATCCGCGCCACCACCATCACCGATTTCGACCACAAGGAAATCATCGTTCCGAACAAGACCTTCGTCACCGACCAGCTGCTCAACTGGTCGCTGAGCGACACGGTCACCCGCGTCACCATCCGCATCGGCGTGGAATTCGGCTCGGACCTGGAGCAGGTTCGCGAGCTGCTGTTCCAGGCCGCGCGGGAGAATCCGCGCGTGCTCAAGGACCCGGAGCCGCAGGTGTTCTTCCTCAATTTCGGCGAGAGCCGCCTGGAACACGAGCTGCGCCTGCACGTGCGCGACCTCGGCGACCGCAACCCGGTGATCGACGAGATCAACCGTCGCGTCGATCGCGAATTCCGCGAGCGCGGCATCGTCATCGCCTTCCGCCAGCTGGACGTGCATCTGAAGGACTACGCCGGACGTGAGCTGCTGCTGCCGAAGAGCCAGCCGGTCGTGACGGGCGGCCCGCTGATCAAGGATCCCGACCCAAGCTGAACCCCACTGCGCGGTAAGAGCCTAATCTGACTGAACGGGCCGCTGGTGCAGCGTGCCGCAAAACGCCGCGCCGCTCTGCCGCCGCACATTCACCGCCCCGCTGCCGGGCATACTTGCGGAGCCATCTTGAAGACCCTTACCGAGCTGCACTTCGACAATCGCTTCGCCCGCCTCGGCGACGCATTCTCGACCGCCGTCGAGCCACAGCCGCTGGCCGATCCGCGCCTGGTGGTGGTCAGCAAAGCCGCCCTGGCGCTGCTCGATCTGGACCCAGCAGAGGCCGAGCAGCCGCTGTTCGTCGAGCTGTTTTCCGGGCACAAGCTCTGGTCGACCGCCGAGCCGCGGGCGATGGTGTATTCCGGTCATCAGTTCGGCGTCTACAACCCGCAGCTGGGCGACGGCCGCGGCCTGCTGCTCGGCGAGGTGCGGAACGCCGCCGGCGAGCACTGGGACCTGCACCTCAAGGGCGCCGGCCAGACGCCCTACTCACGCATGGGCGATGGCCGCGCGGTGCTGCGCTCGTCGATCCGCGAGTTCCTCGCCAGCGAACACCTGGCGGCGCTGGGCATCCCCAGCACGCGCGCGCTGTGCGTCACCGCCTCGGCCACGCCGGTCTACCGCGAGCGCCAGGAGCGCGGTGCCATGCTGCTGCGCCTGGCGCCCAGCCACCTGCGCTTCGGCCACTTCGAGTTTTTCTGCTACACGCGCCAGCACGCCGAGTTGAAGCAGCTGCTCGACTACAGCCTCGAGGCGCACTTTGCGCAGCTGCGCGAACAGCCCGAACCGTACCTGGCGCTGTTCCGCGAGGTGCTCGAACGCACCGCCGCGCTCGTCGCGCGCTGGCAGGCCTACGGCTTCTGCCACGGCGTGATGAACACCGACAACATGTCGCTGCTGGGCATCACCCTGGACTTCGGCCCGTACGCCTTCCTCGACGATTTCGACGCACGTTTCATCTGCAACCACTCCGACGACCGCGGCCGCTACTCGTTCGAGAACCAGGTGCCGATCGCCCACTGGAACCTCGCCGCGCTGGCGCAGTCACTCACGCCGTTCGTCGAGGTGGCGCGCCTGCGCGAGACGATGGAACTGTTCCTGCCACTCTACGAAGCCGAATGGCTGGACCTGATGCGCCGCCGGCTGGGCTTCACACGGGCCGAGGCGGACGACGAACGGCTGGTGCGCCGCCTGCTGCAACTGATGCAGGACAGCGCCGTGGACTACACGCGCTTCTTCCGCGAACTCGGCGACAGCCCGGCGCCGCAGGCCGTGCAACGCCTGCGCGAGGACTTCGTCGACCTGGCCGGCTTCGACGCCTGGGCCGCCGACTATTGCGCGCGCAGCGCCCGCGACGCCACCGAAACCGACCGGCAGGCGCGCATGCACGCGGTGAATCCGAAGTACATCCTGCGCAACTACCTGGCGCAGCAGGCCATCGAGGCCGCCGAACAGGGCGACTACGGCCCGGTGCGTGAGCTGCACGCGGTGCTCGGCCGGCCGTTCGACGAGCAACCGGGCATGCAGCGCTATGCCGAGCGGCCGCCGGAATGGGGCAAGCATCTGGAAATCAGCTGTTCGTCGTAGGGCGCGTCTGCCACATCGCAGCGGCAGGTTGGCGCGTTTGGGTGGTTTGCCAGCTCGTTCAGATTTGCGTCTGGAGATCAGGGCCCTTTCCGCGGGAGCTGGAGATTCTGGTTTCGGCCACCCGGCCGAGTCACTTTCTTGTTGCTTGCCCAACAAGAAAGTAACCAAAGAAGAAGGGCACCCGACATCCGGGTCTGACCGCTTCGCGGCCAGACTTCCCTCCTTCCGGTGCCGCTCCGGGGGCCGTCACGAAGGGACGTCCCTGTCCCTTCGCTCCTCGCTCGGCGTCCATGCCTCGCGTCCCCCTGCGTGACACCTCCACTCGGCCTCCTGACAGGATCGGGGTCCGAGTCGCCTGGCAGATCGAGCAGCGGGCTTCGCTGTGCTTGCTTTGGCTTTGCTTTGCTTTTTTGTGCGCGGCCTGTCAGGCGACACCAACCGCCCCTTTTCAGGAGGGTGAGGGGAATCGTTGCGTAGAGGGGCGAGCCGCAGGGATGCGGCGAGAGTCGTAAAGGGCCAAGGATGGCCCTTTACGACGCCCCTCGGAGCGGCGATGGAGCGAACGAACCCCGGTGCAGCCGGGGCCGGATGTAGGGGCAAGCGGTTTTGGTTACTTTTGCCGCGATTGGCAAAAGTGACTCGCCCAGCAGGGCGAAACCAAGCTTCCAAGCAACTCGCCAATCGCATGACAGCAAAACGTACAAGCAGCACGATCAGCCTGACCAACCATAGGCCGGAGGGCAACCCACACCGCTCACGCCTGACTGCCAGTCCGCAACAGCACCCTACGGATTCAAGGGCAGCAGCACGCGAAACAACGCCCCCTGCCCCTCCTCGCTCTCGACCTGGATACGCCCACCATGCGCCTTGACGATCTGCTCGGCGATGAACAGGCCGAGCCCCAGCCCGGCGCTGCTCTCGCTACCCTCCGCGCGCTCGAACTGGCAGAAGATGCGCGCCAGGCTCTCCGGCTTGATGCCGATACCATGGTCGCGCACCTCGATCCGCGCGCCCTCGGCGCAAGGCCCGACGCTCACCTGCACCGGGTTGCCGGCACCGTAGCGCATGGCGTTGGTGAGCAGATTGGCCACCACCTGCTCGATACGAAACGCGTCCCAGACGCCGACGACCGACTCGGCCTGCTGCAGTTGCAGCGTGCAGCCGCGGCCTTCCATCTGCGCGGCGAAGCTCTCCAGCACATGCGCGACCAGCTCGGCCAGGTCGATGCGGCTCGGGCGGATCGACAGCTTGCCGGTGCGGATGCGCGAAACATCCAGCATGTCGTCGATCAGGCGGATCAGGCTCTGCACCTGCCGCTCGTCCTTCTCGACCATGTTGCGCAAACGGTCCTCGCTGAAGGCGGCGAAATTGCCGCGCGCCAGCTGCAGCTTGCGCAGCTGCACTTCGAGGATCAGCGTGTTGAGCGGGGTCTTCAGCTCGTGAGAAACGATGGACATGAAGTCGTCGCGCATGCGCACGGCGTTCTCCAGCTCGGCCTGGGTGCTGCGCAGCTCATCGAGCAGCACCTCCTGCTCGCGCCGGCTCTTTTCCAGCGCCTCCAGCTGGCGCGCCATGCGCTTGCGGTTGCGATAGAGATCGACGAACACGCTGGCCTTGCTGCGCACCGCGTGCGCATCCAGCGGCTTGTGCAGAAAGTCCACCGCACCGCTCTCGTAGCCCTTGAAGGCGTAGTTGAGCTCGCGCCCGGCGGCGCTGACGAAGACGATGGGAATGTGTTTGGTGCGCTCGGTGCCGCGCATCAGCTCGGCCAGCTGGAAGCCGTCCATGCCGGGCATCTGCACGTCGAGGATCGCCAGCGCGAATTCGTGCTGCAGCAGCAGCTCCAGCGCCTGCTCGGCCGATTCGGCCTGATGCACGCGGATGCCCGGCGCCTGCAACAGCGCGCCGAGCGCCAGCAGGTTCTCCGGCAGGTCGTCGACGATCAGCAGATTCGCCTCATCGGTTTGATAGGGCATGACTCACTCCAGTTCGCGCAACAATCGGTGTATGTCACGCAGGGGCAAAATGTAGTCCGGCGCGAAGCGCTGGAGTGCGGCGCGCGGCATGCTGTCGACTTCTGCCTCGTCCGGGTCCTGGACGATGGTCAGACCGCCGGCGCGATGAATCGCTTCGAGGCCGGCGGCGCCGTCCTCGTTGGCGCCGGTCAGCAGGATACCGGCCACGCGCTCGCCCCAGGCGTCGGCGGCGGATTCGAACAGCACGTCGATCGACGGCCGGGAAAAATGCACGCTGTCGTCCTGACTCAGCGACAGACTGGTGTCCTGCTCGACCAGCAGGTGATAGCCGGGTGCGGCGAAATACAGGGTTCCGCCGCGCACCCGCTCCTTCTCGTCGGCTTCCTTGACGTGCAGGTCGGTCTTGCGCTGGAAAATCTCCGCCAGCTGCGTCGGCACGCCTGAAGGGATGTGCTGCACCACCAGCAGCGGCAGGCGGAACGTCGCCTCCAGCCCGGCGACCAGCACGCTGAGCGCGGCCAGACCACCGGCCGAGGTGCCGATGACCACCGCCTCGATAGACGACCGCCGCGTGCCGGCCATGCGCCGGGGTGCCTGGCTGCTCATAGCTTGCGGAAGATCCGTTCCGATTTGTCGAAGGCCTCGAACTGCCCGGCGCAGGCGGAGAATTCCACCGTTTCCTTGGCGCCCAGGCCGAGGAAACCACGATGACAGAGCGATTCGTAGAACAGCCCGAAGGCGCGGTCCTGCAGCGACTTGTTGAAATAGATCAGCACGTTGCGGCAGGAGATCAGCTGCGTTTCGGAAAACACGCTGTCGGTCGCCAGGCTGTGATCGGCGAAGGTGACGTTCTGTTTGAGCGCCTTGTCCATCAGCACGGCGTCGTAGGCGACCGTGCAGTAGTCGGCGAAGTTGCCCCGGCCACCGGCCTGCTGGTAGTTCTCGGCGTACTTGTTCAGATGCTGGACGGGAAAGATGCCCCGGCGCGCCTGCGCCAGCGAGCGCGGGTTGATATCGGTGGCGTAGATCAGCGAGCGCTCCAGCAGGCCTTCCTCCTTGAGCAGGATGGCCATCGAGTAGACCTCCTCGCCGGTACTGCAGCCGGCGATCCAGATCTTCAGCGACGGGTAGGTGCGCAGTACCGGCACCACCTGCTCGCGCAGTGCGCGAAAGTATCCGGGGTCGCGAAACATCTCGCTGACCGGGATGGTCAGGTACTGCAGCAGATCCATGAAGGCCCGCGCGTCATGGAGAATGCGGTGCTGCAGCGCCGAGATGTTCTCGCAGTCCAGCTGCTTGAGCGCAAGCGCCACCCGGCGCTTGAGCGAAGCGCCGGAATAGTCGCGAAAGTCGTAGCTGTACCTGAGGTAGATCGCCTCGATCAGCAGCTTCAGCTCGATATCGGTGCTGCGCTCGGGCATGTCACAGCAGCTCCACTTTCGGCAGCCAGACGCGGATCAGCGAGAACAGCCGGTCGAGGTCGATCGGCTTGGCCAGGTAATCGTTGGCACCGGCGCTCAGGCTGCGGTCCTGGTCGGTTTTCATCGCCTTGGCGGTGACGGCGATGATCGGCAGCTTGGCCAGACGCGGGTCCTTGCGGATTTCCTGCATGGCGGTGAAACCGTCCATCTCCGGCATCATGATGTCCATCAACACCAGATCGATGGTGCTGTCGTGCCGCAGCTTGGCGATGGCTTCCAGGCCGTTGCGGGCGATCTCCACCACGGCGCCCTTCTGTTCCAGCGCGCTGGTCAGGGCGAAGACGTTACGCACGTCGTCGTCGACCACCAGCAGCTTGCGTCCCTCGAAGGCCTTCTCGCGGCTGCGCGCGCTCTTGAGCATTCTCTGCCGCTCCGGCGGCATGTCCGACTCGACCTTGTGCAGGAACAGCGTGACCTCGTCGAGCAGCCGTTCCGGCGAGCGCGCGCCCTTGATGATGATCGAGCGCGAATACTTGAGCAGCGCCGCCTCCTCATCGCGGGTCAGGTTGCGCCCGGTGTAGACGATCACCGGCGGGAAAGAGCAGATGTCCTCCTTGGCCATGCGCTCGAGCAGCTCGCTGCCGTCCATGTCCGGCAGCTTGAGGTCGATGATCATGCAATCGAAGGCGGTGCTGCGCAGCAGCTCGAGCGCCTGCTCGCCGAACTCGACAGCGGTGATCTCGATATCCACATCCTCGATCAGCCGCGACACGCTCTCGCGCTGGCGGGCGTCGTCCTCGACCAGCAGGATGCGCTTGACCTTCTGCGCCAGCTTGGCCTCCAGACGGCTGAACACCTCCTTGAGCTCGTCGCGGGTGGTGGGCTTGAGCGCGTAGCCCACCGCGCCCATCTGCAGCGCGGCCTCCTTGCGATCCTCCACCGAGACCACGTGCACCGGGATGTGCCGGGTCGCCGGGTTCTCCTTCAGGCGTTCGAGCACGGTCAGCCCGGAATGGTCGGGCAGGCGCATGTCCAGCAGGATGGCATCTGGCTTGTACTGCACGGCGGTGTCGAAACCGTCGTCGGCGTTCTGCGCGATCAGGCAGCTGTACTGCAGCTCGTGCGCCAGCTCGCGCAGGATGCCGGCAAACTGCGGCTCGTCCTCGATGACCAGCACCGAGCGGGCGGTGAACGGATAGGCGTCGCGATCATCGGCAATCGACGCGACGACCGGCCTGGGCGCCGGTGCCGGTGCCGGTGCCGGTGCTTCGGCGCGCGGCACGACGGGCGATGCGACTGGCAGTGGCGCAGGCGGCACCACGCGGCTGGGAGCGGCGTAATGCTCCGGCAGCAGCAGGGTGAAGGTGCTGCCCATGCCGACCTCGCTCTGCACCTCGAGCGAGCCACCGAGCAACTGCGCCAGCTCGCGCGAGATCGACAGCCCCAGCCCGGTGCCGCCATAGCGTCGGTTGGTGGTGCCGTCGGCCTGGCGGAAGGCCTCGAAGATCGCCGCTTGATGCTCCGGCGCGATGCCGATGCCGGTGTCACTGACGCTGAAGGCGATCCGGCCGTCGCCGTGCGGTGCGATGCGCAGGCACACCGAGCCGCTCTCGGTGAACTTGAAGGCATTGGCCAGCAGGTTCTTGAGAATCTGCTCCAGACGCTGGCGATCGGTGTACAGGCTCGGCGGCAGGTCGTCGGCCAATTCGACGCGCAGCTCCAGCGCCTTCTCCAGCGACTGTGCCAGGAACAGGCTCTTCAGCCCGTCGGCCAGCCGGGCCAGAAGAGTTGCCTCGGGGTGCACGTCGAGCTTGCCGGCTTCGACCTTGGCGATGTCGAGGATATCGTTGATCAGCGTGAGCAGATCGTTGCCGGCCGAATAGATCGAGCGGGCGAACTGCACCTGATCGTCACTGAGGTTGCCCTGCGGATTGTCGGCCAGCAGCTTGGCGAGGATCAGCGAACTGTTCAGCGGCGTGCGCAGTTCGTGCGACATGTTGGCGAGGAATTCGGACTTGTAACGGCTGGCGCGCTGCAGTTCGTCGGCGCGCTCCTCGAGCAGCAGCTGCGCCTCGCGCAGACGCCCGTTCTTCTCGTCCATCTCGTCGCGCTGGCGGGCCAGGGTATCGGCCTGCTCGGCCAGCTGCTCATTGGTCTGCTCCAGCTCGACCTGCTGCTCCTCCAGATGCATCTGCGATTCGCGCAGGGCGCTGGACTGCTCCTCCAGTTCCTCGTTGGCGGCGCGCAGTTCTTCCTGTTGCACCTGCAGTTCTTCGTTGAGCTGCTGGGTTTCGGCGAGCACGCGCTGCAGCCGCTGACGATAACGCGCCGCCTCGATGGCCGCGCCGATGGCCGCGCCGACCCGGCGCAGCAACTCGCGATCCTGCTCGCGCAGGGGACGCAGGAAGCCGAGTTCGATCACCGCGTTGAGCATGCCGCTGTCTTCCACCGGCACGATCAGTACCGAGCTCGGCACGGTCGCGCCCAGTGCCGAGCTGACGCGCAGATAGTCGGCCGGCAGCTGTTCGAGGGCCAGTTCGCGCCGCTCCAGCGCGGCCTGGCCAACCAGCCCGGCGCCGAATTCGAGCACAAGGTTGTCGTCCAGCCGCTGCGGATCGTAGGCGAACTCGGCGACGCGCTGCAGCTTGCCGTCCTGCACCACGTAGAGCGCACCGACGGCGATGTCGAGATAGCGCGCAAGAAACTGGAGGATGCTCTGACCCAGCGCCGGCAGCGCCATCTCGCCGATGATCGCCTCGCCCAGCTGGCTTTGCCCGGTGCGGTACCAGGCCTGTTGTTCAAGCAAACGGGCGTGCGCCTGCTGCCCGGCGAGCAGCGTGCTGTAGGTGTTCGACAGGCCGAGCAGATCGCGGCGGCCGAACCAGGCCAGCAGGCCGCTGAAGATCAGGCTGAACAGCAGGAAACCGCCGATCAGCGCGGTGGTGGTCATCTCGCTGAAGTCGGTACGTTCGGCGCGAATCTGCCGCTCGGTGGCGATGAAATCGTTGAGGTATTGGCGAATCTTGCCGGACAGATTCAGCCCGCGCGCCGTGGCCACCAGCTCCTGGATCGATTCGCCATGATCACGCGCGGCGATGCCCTGCTCGGCGAACCGCACCCATTCGGCGAACACCGAGCGCGCCTGCTCGACCCGGCTGAGCTGCATCGGGTTGCCACGGGCGTAGCGCTGCAGGTCGTCCAGCTGCTGGCGCATCAGCGGCAGCTCGCGGTTGTAGGGCTCCAGGAAAACCGCCTCGCCGGTGATCAGGTAGCCACGCATGGAGGCTTCCAGGTCACCCATCATCTTCGCCGCCTCATGGGCGTGGGCGACGCCGCGCACCGATTCGTCGACCCAGTGGCTCACCTGGAGCAGGTAGTAGACGATGACGCTGAAGAAGAACGCGCTGAGAAATCCGAAGCCCAGCGGAACGGTCACGTTGCGGCTGAGGATGCGTTTGAAGTTGCTCTGCTCGACGAAGGAATCGCTCATCTGGTGTCCTTTCCGGCGGCCACTGGCATCGCGCGCGGCAACCGCTGTCCGCGCGTGACCCATCGGTCACGAAATTCCGTGATCTTCCGGCATGTTCTTGAGTGTTGCGCGACGCTAATAGGTTTCCGCGCAGCGAGCTGGGGACTGTACACAACCCGTTCTGGCAGCACAAAAGTAGCTGACGTCAGGTCCGCGCGCGGCTCAGCGTCGGGCGATGATCCACACGGCATGGATGATGCCCGGGATGTAGCCCAGCAGCGTGAGCAGGATGTTCAGCCAGAAGGCACCGGCGAACCCCACCTGCAGGAATACGCCGAGGGGCGGCAGAAGGATGGCAACAATGATGCGGATCAGGTCCATGTCGGGTCTCCGTCGGGTCTACAAGACGGCCTGGCGGCCTGTGCAGTCGACCGGAATGAGGTCTGACGGTTCCGTTTCGCGCGGAAGGGGAACGGCAACCGCCGCCGATTGGCAGCGGTTGGCAGCTCCGGGAGGCGTCCGGGTCGGTCGCCAGGGTGCGCCAACAGGCGCAGGAGTGAGGGTGGACGCGACCGGCCAGTCGTGGAGCCGGTCTGTTGCGTCCGGCGCCATCCGCCTTGTGGGCGAACAGCGCGACCAAGCGGTTCGCTTAGCGTGCTAACTATTTCAAAGAAGAACTGCCTGGGCCATTGGCGGAAGGTCGAATCCCGGCCGGCTTGCGCGGCGCATCGTCTATCCTGCCGGGACGCTGGAATACCGGAACGTCTGGGCCGGGCGGCAGTCATCTGCTCGAGCGCCAGAAATCTCACAGGAACCGCCATGCCCAAGCCCCTGCTATCGCGCCTGCGCCTGCTTGCCCTCGCGCTGCTCGCCCTGAGCCTGTCCGCCTGTGCGCTGCTGCCCTCGCACGACCCGCTCGAGGTGCAGGTCGCCGGCATCCAGCCGCTGCCGGGCGAAGGGCTGGAGTTGCGCCTGCTGGTCAAGCTGCGCCTGCAGAATCCCAACGACGCCGCAGTGGACTACGACGGCGTGGCGCTGAGCCTCTCGGTCAACGACCGACGCCTGGCCAGCGGCGTCAGCGACCAGCGCGGCAGCGTGCCACGCTTCGGCGAGCGCGTAGTCAGCGTGCCGGTGACCATCTCGGCGCTGTCGGTTGCGCGGCAGGCGCTCGGGCTGGCCGATGGCAGCCGGCTCGATGCGCTGCCCTACGTGCTGCGCGGCAAGCTCGGCGGCGGGCTGTTCGGCACGCGGCGCTTCACCGACAAGGGCACGCTGGACCTGTCCGGCGTCGCCAATCCGTATCGCCCGCTGCCGTAGCGCTGGTTAGTCCGGCCGACAACGGCCGGCGCGGCAGCGGTTGGCTTGGTGCCCGGGGTCTTCCTGCATCAGCTTGCGGGTCACGCCGTTGGTCCAGCCGAAGCCGTCCTGACGCTGGTATTCGCCGCCGCTCGCGGCCTCGGTACAGGGCCGCAGCACATACTTTTCCACCAGCTTGTTTTCGCGCTCGAACAGGTAGCTGACGATCTCCAGCCAGCGCTGTTCGATCTCCAGCGCCAGCGCTTGATGGCCGTAGTGCTGCAGGCCGCGAATGCCAATCCACTGCAGCGGCGCCCAGCCGTTGGGGCAGTCCCATTGCTCGCCGCTGCCATACACCTCGGTCGTGCGCAGGCCACCGGGTGCCAGCAGCCGCGTGCGCACCACCTCGGCCACACGTGCCGCCTGTCGCGGGTCGGCCAGCTGGACGAACAGCGGCATCAGGGTGGCGGCGGTGAGGTTGTCGCGCTGGCGCTGAATCGCCCAGTCATAGTCGAAGTAGGCGCCGCCGACGTCGTTCCACATATGACGCTGCATCGCCGCCCGCCGCCGCTCGGCATAGTCGTGGAATTGCCCGGCATCGCGACGCAACCCCTCGACCGCACAAAGCCGGGCGATCTGCCGCTCCAGCTGGTAAAGCAGCGCATTGAGATCGACCGGCAGGATGCAGGTGGTGCGGATGCTCGCCAGGCGACACGGATCGTCCAGCCAGCGCGAACTGAAATCCCAGCCGGACTCGGCCGCGGCACGCAGGTGGCGATACACCTCATGTGCTGGACGCGACGAGTGTCGCGCGGTCTCGACGTCCTCGCGATAGGCCTCCTCGCGCGGCGTGTCGCGTTCGTCCCAGTAGCGGTTGAGCAGGCAGCCGTCGGCCAGGCGCACGCAGCGCCGATGCGCCTCGCCCGGACGCAGCTCGGCGCCGCCGTCCATCCAGAAGGCATATTCCTTGCGCAGCTGCGGCAGGTAGTCGGTGGCGGGATGCACGCCGGTCTGCTCGAACAGTTCGGTCATCAGGGCGAATACCGGCGGCTGCGAGCGGCCGAGGTAGTAGCTGCGATTGCCGTTGGGCACGTGGCCGTAGGTATCGATCAGGTAGGCGAAGTTATCGGCCATCGAGCGCAGCAGCTCGCAGTGGCCGCTCTCGTCGAGGCCGAGCATGGTGAAGTACGAGTCCCAGTAGTACAGCTCGGTGAAGCGTCCGCCCGGCACCACGTAAGGGTGCGGCAACGGCAGCAGCGAGGAGAACGGCGGATGCTCGCGCGGCTGGCGGGTCAGCACCGGCCACAGCCGATCGATGTGCGCCGCCAGGCTGTCGTCCGGGTTGGCGACGAACGCCTTCGGCGGTAACTCGTACGGGCTGAAGTTGGCGTGCACGAATGCGCCGAGGTCGAAGTTCGCGGCATCGCGCTGTGCGCGGTAGTCGTCGAGAATCGCCTGCGGCTCGCGGCACGGCACGCAGTCAACGAAGGTCTTGCTGTCGACGAACACGCGCTGCATCTGCACCGCGACGAACAGCTCCTCGTAGCGCTCGGCTGGGGTCAGGCTGTCGGCCATGCCGGCAAGCTCGACGGCGGGGGCGATGTCGGTCATTGCTCGTGATAGTTCCATAGCAGGCCGCCGTCGACCACCAGCGTCGTGCCGGTGATGTAATCGGCCTCGTCCGAGGCGAGAAAGGCCACCGCGCCGGCGATGTCGCGCGGCTGGCCGAGCCGGCGTGCGGGAATGTCCCGCAGCAGGCCGGCGAGCTTGTCCGGCTGCTGCAGCAGCTCGCGGTTGATCGGCGTTTCGATGGCGCCGGGCGCGACGTTGTTGACGGTGATGCCCAGCGGCGCCAGCTCGATGGCGAGGTTGCGCATGAGCATCTTCAGCCCGCCCTTGCTGGCGCAGTAGCTGGCGAAGTTGGGGTGCGGCAGCTCCTCGTGCACCGAACTGTTGTTGATGATGCGCCCGCCGTGGCCGGCCTCGCGCAGATGGCGGGCAAAAGCCTGGGCGAGGAAGAACGGCCCGCGCAGGTTGACCGCCAGCACCCGCTCGTAATCCTCCAAGCTCGCGTCGAGAAAGCCCGCCTGCGTCTGGATGCCGGCGTTATTGACCAGGATGTCCAGCCGCCCGAGCTGCGCCACGCTCTCGCGCACCAGCCGCTGGCAATCCTCCACGCGGGACACGTCGGCGGCGACGATGCAGGCACGGCGCCCGGTGGCGCGGACCTGCGCCGCGCTTTCGCGGGCGTCGGCATCGTCTTCGCGACCGTTGATAACGACATCGGCGCCGGCCTGCGCCAGACGCACGGCGATGCCGCGGCCGATGCCCTGGGTACTGCCGGTCACCAGTGCGACCCTGCCATGCAAATTCATGCGTGATCTCCACCGCGGGCGTTCGCCCATGCCGTTCTGACGCGCCCCGTCCCGGCATGTTCCGCCGTCCCGCCAGGCGGCGCGCGAGAGGCGGCCGCTGCGCTTTCTCGAACTGCGACAAAAGCGCACAATAGAGCGCTTTCCGCCGCCCCGAAGAAGGACTTCATGACCACCCCCGACCTGCGCAAAGGCTACCTGCTGGGGCTCGTCACCTTCGGCATCTGGGGCATGTTCCCGCTGTACTTCAAATCCATCGAACAGTTCGGCGCCCTGGAGATCGTCACCCAGCGCGCGATCTGGTCGGCGCTGTTCGGCACGCTGGTGCTGCTGGTCTGGCGCCACCCCGGCTGGCTGCGCGAGCTGCTCGAACACCCGCGGCGCATCGGCGTGCTGGCGATCTCCAGCCTGCTCATCGCCAGCAACTGGCTGATCTACGTCTGGGCGGTGAACCACGGTCACATGGTCGCGGCCAGCCTGGGCTACTACATCAATCCGCTGGTCAACGTGCTGCTCGGGCTGATCGTGCTGCGCGAGCGGCTGCGTCCGCTGCAGTGGCTGGCGGTGGCGATGGCAGCTGCCGGCGTGGCCTTGCAGCTGCTGACGCTGGGCGAGTTTCCGTGGATCTCCATCGCGCTGGCGCTGAGCTTCGGCAGCTATGGGCTGTTGCGCAAACAGGCGCCGGTGGCGGCGCTGCCCGGGCTGGTGGTGGAAACCTGGCTGCTGCTGCCGGTGGCGCTGATCTGGCTGTTCTTCTTCGGCAACGGCGCGAGCACCGAGCCGGCGCTGTGGACCACCCGCGAAGCGCTCTGGCTGATGGCCGCCGGGCCGGTGACGCTGATCCCGCTGCTGTGCTTCAACGCTGCCGCGCGCCACCTGCCCTACTCAACGCTCGGGTTTCTGCAGTACATCACCCCGACGCTGTTGCTGATTCTCGCCGTGCAGCTGTTCGACGAGCCCTTCCCGGCGGACAAGCAGCTGGCGTTCTTTTTCATCTGGGCGGGGCTGGCGGTGTACAGCGTCGATACCTGGCGGCTGATGCGCAAGACCGCAACGGCCTGACCGCGACCGCGCCGCTCACTCCGGCGCTTGCAGCTTGAGTTCCACCATCAGGTCGTCGGCCAGGGTTTCCAGGCGGCCTTGCAGGACTTCCAGCGACAGCTCGCTGGGCACCGCCAGGCGCGCCTCGGCACGGAACAGCGGCTCGCCGCTCATCGGCGCCGACAGCACGTCGGTGTCAAGACTCTCCAGGTTGACGCCATGCTCGGCGAGCAGGCGGGTGATGTCGCGCACGATGCCGGGACGGTCGTTGCCGACCAGCTCCAGCTCGATTTCCTGCCAGCTGGTCGGCGGCTCGCTGCCGCTGTGCGCCAGCAGCACGCGAATGCCCTGCGCCTGCAAACCCTGCAGCGCCGCGGTGAGTGCGGCATGGGCTTCGCTCGGCACCGCCACCCGCAGGATTCCGGCGAACTGCCCGGCCATGCGCGACATGCGGCTCTCCAGCCAGTTACCGCCATGTTCGGCGATGCACTGAGCCAGCCGCTCGACCAGCCCGGGCTGATCCTCGGCGATGACGGTGAGTACGAGGTGATCCATTGCCTGCTCCTTTGACGCTAAGCGGTTCGCATGAAAAGACGTTTTCTAGGTATAGCAGGCAGCGACGCAGCGGCCGGCGCCGGGCACAACCGGCCATCGCCGCGCGGCAGGAAAGCGCCACTTTCAGCGGACTGATTTTCCCCGGCGCTTCATGTAGTATCCGCCGACCCGGACTACAAGAAATTGCATCCGACAGTTTTGAAAGAAGAACCAAGTGAGGCGAGTAATGACTGAGCGCGTTCAAGTCGGTGGCCTGCAGGTCGCCAAAGTCCTGTACGACTTCGTGAACAACGAAGCGATTCCCGGTACTGGCGTCGATGCCGCGGCCTTCTGGGCCGGCGCTGATCGCGTCATCCACGACCTGGCGCCGAAGAACCGCGCGCTGCTCGCCAAGCGTGACGAACTGCAGGCCAAGATCGACGCCTGGCACCAGGCGCGTGCCGGTCAGGCTCACGATGCCGTCGCCTACAAGGCCTTCCTGCAGGAAATCGGCTACCTGCTGCCGGAAGCCGAAGACTTCCAGGCCACCACGCAGAACGTCGACGAAGAAATCGCCGCCATGGCCGGCCCGCAGCTGGTGGTGCCGATCATGAACGCGCGCTTCGCGCTGAACGCCGCCAACGCTCGCTGGGGCTCGCTGTACGACGCCCTCTACGGCACCGACGCGATCTCCGAAGAAGGCGGCGCGACCAAGGGCCCGGGCTACAACGAGATCCGCGGCAACAAGGTCATCGCCTACGCGCGCAACTTCCTCGATGAAGCCGCGCCGCTGGAAAGCGGCTCGCACGTCGATTCCACCGGCTACCGCATCGAAGGCGGCAAGCTGGTCGTCGCACTGAAGAACGGCAGCACCACCGGCCTGAAGAACCCGGCGCAGCTGCAGGGCTTCCAGGGCGAGGCCGGCGCACCGGTCGCCGTGCTGCTGAAGAACCACGGCATCCACTTCGAGATCCAGATCGACCCGTCCAGCCCGATCGGCCAGACCGACGCCGCCGGCGTGAAAGACATCCTGATGGAAGCGGCGCTGACCACCATCATGGACTGCGAAGACTCCATCGCCGCCGTCGACGCCGACGACAAGACCGTCGTCTACCGCAACTGGCTCGGCCTGATGAAGGGCGACCTGGTCGAGGAGCTGGAAAAGGGCGGCAAGCGCATCACCCGCGCGATGAACCCGGACCGCGTCTACACCAAGGCCGACGGCAACGGCGAGCTGACCCTGCACGGCCGTTCGCTGCTGTTCGTGCGTAACGTCGGCCACCTGATGACCAACGACGCCATCCTCGACAAGGACGGCAACGAAGTGCCGGAAGGCATCCTCGACGGTCTCTTCACCAGCCTGTGCGCGATGCACAACCTCAAGGGCAACACCACCCGCAAGAACACCCGCACCGGCTCGGTCTACATCGTCAAGCCGAAGATGCACGGCCCGGAAGAAGTCGCCTTCGCCACCGAGCTGTTCGGCCGTGTCGAGGACGTCCTCGGCCTGCCGCGTAACACCCTGAAGGTCGGCATCATGGACGAGGAGCGTCGTACCACGATCAACCTCAAGGCCTGCATCAAGGAAGCGCGCGAGCGCGTGGTGTTCATCAACACCGGCTTCCTCGACCGCACCGGCGACGAAATCCACACCTCCATGGAAGCCGGCCCGGTGGTACGCAAGGCCGCCATGAAGGCCGAGAAGTGGATCAGCGCCTACGAGAACAACAACGTCGACGTCGGTCTGGCCTGCGGCCTGCAGGGCAAGGCGCAGATCGGCAAGGGCATGTGGGCCATGCCCGACCTGATGGCGGCGATGCTCGAGCAGAAGGTCGGCCACCCCATGGCCGGCGCCAACACCGCCTGGGTCCCGTCGCCGACCGCCGCCACCCTGCACGCCATGCACTACCACAAGGTCGACGTGCAGGCGCGCCAGGCCGAGCTGGCCAAGCGCGAGAAGGCGTCCATCGACGACATCCTCACCCTGCCGCTGGCGCAGGACACCAACTGGAGCGAGGAAGAGAAGCGCAACGAGCTGGACAACAACTCGCAGGGCATCCTCGGCTACATGGTCCGCTGGGTCGAACAGGGCGTCGGCTGCTCCAAGGTGCCGGACATCAACGACATCGCGCTGATGGAAGACCGCGCCACCCTGCGCATTTCCAGCCAGCACGTGGCCAACTGGATGCGCCACGGCGTGGTGACCCAGGAGCAGGTGGTCGAGAGCCTCAAGCGCATGGCCGCCGTGGTTGACCGCCAGAACGAAGGCGACCCGCTGTATCGCCCGATGGCGCCGGACTTCGACAACAGCGTGGCCTTCCAGGCGGCCCTGGAGTTGGTCCTCGAAGGCACCAAGCAGCCCAACGGCTACACCGAGCCAGTGCTGCATCGCCGCCGTCGCGAGTTCAAGGCCAAGAACGGCCTGTAACCCGCATCAACGCGACACAAGAACCGCCCCCCGGGGCGGTTTTTTTATGCCTGTCGGTTTCCCGGCGTTAAATATCAGGCGTTTTACAATCCGTAACGTGACCCGACTTGCCTCTTCAGTCACAATCTCGACCAGGCTGGCTTTTGGCTATCACTTTCCACGGCCTGCACCGGAGTCGACGCATGCTGAAGAATTTCTCGCTGACCGCCAAATTGTCCCTGGTCCCCGCCGTGGCGCTGTTCGGGCTGGTGCTGTACGTCCTCTACACCTCGCTGCAACTCTCGGCGACCGACTCCCGGCTGGAGCGGCTGGAAACCCGCAGCTACCCGACGCTGGAAAAGACCGACGCAGTGATCTTCCAGTTCTCCCGCGTGCCGGCGTTGTTGAACAACGCCGTGGCCGCCGGCGAACCCGGCGTGCTCGACGAGGCGCGCCAGGTACTGCAGCAGATCGACACGCAACAGCAGTCGCTGGCCACGCTGCTGGCCGACCAGCGCGCCCAGCAACAGGCGCTGGAGGAGTGGCGCACGGCGGTGCGCGGCTATGCCGACAACGCCCTCGCCGCCTCCGGCAAGCTGATCGACGGCAGCGCCTCGTTCGACGATCTGCGCCCGAGCCTCGACCGCATGGCCAGCGAGCTGGCCCAGGCCCAGCAGCTGGGCAGCACCTTCCGCGCGCAGGCCTACGGCGACTTCCAGCAGACCCTGGCACAGACCCGCGAGACCAATGCGGCCACCACGCGCCTGGGCATCGTCATCAGCCTGGTGCTGGTGGTGCTGGTGGGGCTCGGCGCCTGGCTGGTGATCCGCAGCGTGATGGCCAACGTGCGCGGCGTGATCGCCTCGCTGCAATCGATCGCCCGCGGCGACGGCGACCTGAGCCAGCGCGTCAACGTCGAGTCGAACGACGAGATCGGCGCCATGATCGAGCTGTTCAACGGCTTTCTCGACAAGCTGCAGGGCACCATCCGCCAGATCATCGAGGCAGCCAACCCGCTCGGCCAGGTTTCCAAGGAGCTGTACCAGCTCACCCAGGGCGCGGAAGAGAATGCCAAGTCGCAGCAGCACCACACCGACTCGATCACCCGCGACATCCTCACCATGACCGGCAGCATTCAGGAAGTGGCGCAGCGTTCGCGGCAGGCCTCCGATCAGGCCAACGCCGCGGCGCGCCAGACCGCCAGCGCGCGCGAGCACGTCAGCAGCCTGTCGACCGGCATCAGCGACCTGGGCGACAGCGTGATGGGCGCGGTCAAGGCGATGGAGCAGCTGGAAGAAGAAACCCAGGAAGTCGGCTCGGTGCTGACCGTGATCCGCAGCATCGCCGAACAGACCAACCTGCTGGCGCTGAACGCCGCCATCGAAGCGGCCCGCGCCGGCGAGCAGGGCCGCGGTTTCGCCGTGGTCGCCGACGAGGTGCGCAACCTGGCGCAGAAAACCGCCGCGTCCACCGCCGAGATTCAGCAGATCATTCAGCGCCTGCAGAACAGCGCCAACACGGTGCTCAACGTGATGACCAGCAATGGCGAGAAATCCCGCGCCAGCATCCAGCGCTCGGTCGAGGCCACCGAGCTGCTGCAAACCATCGCCCGTACGGTCAACCAGATCGACGAACTCAACGCCGGCATCGCCCAGTTCACTCAGGAGCAGATCGGCCTGTCGAGTTCCATCCAACAAGAAACCCAAGTGTTGCAGCAGGACGCACAAGCAACCGCCAACGGCGCCGAAGCCACCGCCCGCCTGGGCGAGCAGCTGGTGACGACCGGAGACCACCTGCGCGCCGCCACCAATCAATTCCGCGTTTAACCTTCTGGAGCATCACATGACTGCACTTCGTGTCGCCGGTCTGGCAGCCATCTGCCTGGCCGCCACCCCGGCCTTCGCCCTGGAACAGGGTGAACACCGTTTCAACGGTTTCGGGACCGTCGGCGTCACTCACCTGGGCGGTGAGGATGACGGCCGCAGCTACGGCATCAACGGCCAGACCAACGATTCCTGGCGCGGCGATCAGCTGTCCAAGTTCGGCGCGCAGCTGAGCTATGGCCTCACCGACACCGTCGGCGTGACCGTACAGGCCACCGCCAAGGCGCAGCAGGACGAGTGGAAGGCCAACCTGGAGTGGGCCTACCTGTCCTGGCAGACCACCGACCAGCTGATGCTGCGCGCCGGCCGCCTGCGCAGCCCGGTCTACATGTATTCCGAAAGCCTCGACGTGGGTTACAGCTACCCGTGGCTGCGCCTGCCCGACGAGGTCTACAGCCAGGTGCAGGTGACCAACTACGAAGGTCTCGACGCGGTCTACACCGTGCCGCTGTCCTACGGCTCGGTGACCTTCCAGCTCGCCGGCGGCCAGGCCAAGAACCGCGACTACTACGCCTACGACGACCAGTTCGATATCGACTACGACAAGCTGTTCGGCGCCAGCGTCAGCCTGGCCACCAACCAGTTCGGCACGCTGCGCATCGGTTACGTCGAAGCGGATATCACCACCGATATCAACGGCACCGTGAACAACTACCTCACCGGCAATCCGAACGACAACCTTTCGCTGCTGGTGCTGGACAAGGAAAAGGGCAAGTTCACCTCGATCGGCTACCAGTACGACAACGGCACCTGGGTCAGCAACAACGAGTGGACCTCGCGCATGATCGAGAACGACGGTATGGAAGCGATCGACTCGTTCTACCTGATGGGTGGTCGCCGCTTCGGTGATTTCCTGCCGCACGTCACCTACGCGCAGCTGGACGACAACGGCGGTCGCCAGAGTTCCTGGACGCTGGGCCTGAACTACCAGGCGGCGCCGACTGTGGTGGTCAAGGGCGAGTACAAGCGCGTCGACACCCAGAACGGCTACGACGGCGTGTTCACCCGCAACGCGCAGGAAGTCTTCGACAACGAAGTCCACAGCCGCTTCGGTGGTGCACTCGGCGGCGCTCCGGCCCGCAACTACGACGGCGACATCGTTTCCGTCGGCGTCGATTTCGTCTTCTGAGGAGCGTCCCGATGAAAGCATCCCTTCGCATCCTCACCGCCGCCGCGCTGCTCGGCGCGGTTTCCCTGGCACAGGCCGAAGTCGCGGTGATCGTCAATTCCGCCGCGGCCAAGACGCCGTCGCAGTCGGACGTCGCCAACATCTTCCTCGGCAAGGACAAGTCCATGAAGGGCGTCGACCAGGCCGGCTGGAATCCGGTCAAGGAATCCTTCTACGCCGGTGTGACCAGCAAGAACGAGTCGCAGCTGAAGTCCTACTGGTCCGGGCTGATCTTCACCGGCAAGGGCCAGCCGCTGCCCAGCGTCGCCGACGATGCCGCCGTGGTGACCAAGGTCGGCGCCGAAGCCGATGCCATCGGCTATGTCGACAGCGCCGCGGTCAACAGCTCGGTCAAGGTGCTGTTCACCCTGCCCTGATCCAGGCCACACCGAAAGCCGCCCCTCCGGGCGGCTTTTTCATTCCCGCCTCAATAGGCGCCGCGCGCGCCGCCTTCGCCGCCCGTACCGGTGCTGCCCGGCGCGCCGTGCGGCTTGCCGTCGGCACCCTGGTCGATTTCCGTGGCCTTGGAGCCATCGTTGCCGGTGCCCTGGGTATCGGTGCTGCCACCCTTGCCGGTGGCGGAATTCTGCGCTGCGCTGCCAAAGCCCTTGCCGCTGTAATCGCCGCCGTGGGCGCTTTCCTCCATCGCCTCCTGGCCGTTCTCCGAGCGGCTGTTGGCGTTGTCGGGAGCGGCCTGCACGCCAGCGGCCAGCAGGGCGGCAAGCGTCAGTGCGGTCATCTGAATCAGCTTCATGATCGTCACCTCTGTGAGGGGGTTGCCTAAGTTCGGGCAACGGCGAACGCACAAGGTTTCATCGCGCCGGAATCGACCGGGCGGTCTGCGGACGGCTTAAGCGTTCGCTCTCGGTGATAGCAATCTTGGTACTGATTGCCATCACGATGGCGACCGTTTCCCGCACCACAACTGAACTTCGCCACAGAGTGCTGGTCGCTTATTAACTTTTTCCACCACTCCCCGCTCGACTGACCAGGTACCGAACATGGATGAGGATCGTACGCAGGACGCCCACGCGCCGACCGTCACGCTGCTGACCGGCAATGAACTGCTGGGGCTGTTCTTCCGCCACTTTCTGGGCGAGCAGGCGCAACTGAACGTCCGTCTGGCCGATTTCCGCCAGGCGCCGGAGGCACGCGCGGATCTGATCCTCGTCGATGCCGGCCAGGCGCAGACCGAAGAGCTGTCCGATCTGATCGATCAGCTCGACGAGCGGGCGCCGCTGGCGCTGGTGAACATCGTTCCGCAGCAGGCCGAGCAGCTGCTCGACAAACATCCCGGCATACGCGGCGTGTTCTACAGCCACGCCACCCGCGAGCATCTGCTCAAGGGCATCGGCATGCTGCTCGCCGGCGGCGACTGGCTGCCGCGTCTGCTGATGGAGCGCCTGCTCGGCCAGCTGCGGCGGATGCGCCGGCTGGCCGAGAGCAAGGCCACGCTGACCCTGCGCGAGCGGGAAATTCTCACGCTGGCCGGCAAGGGCCTGTCGAATGCGGAAATCGCCGAGCAGCTGTGCCTGAGCCCGCACACCATCAAGAGTCACATCCACAACCTGCTGCGCAAGATCGGTGCATCCAACCGGGCCGAGGCGGCCTACCTGCTGCGCAGCCGCCTCGACTGGGACGAATGCCGCGCCTGACCACCCGTCGCCCGAGGAATCACCCATGTTCAGAACTTCGTCATTCGCCCTGCTCCTGTTGTTCGGTGCCACCGCTGCGCTCGCCGAAAACAGCGCGCGTCAGGAACAGGACGGCAGCGCCAACCTCGCCAGCGTGACGCAAAGCCAGGCCATAGACGCACGCGCCGAGCAGCTGCAGTCCGGCGACGGCAATACCAGCGACCTCCAGCAGAGCGGCGAAGGCAACAGTGCGCTGATCCAGCAACTGGGCGAAGGCAACGACGCCCGCGTACAGCAGGTCGCCGATAGCCATTTCAACCAAGCCGCCATCTACCAGCAGGGCGCCGGCAATACCATCGAAGTAGAGCAGAGCGGGCGGGCCAACGTGCTGCAGGCACGCAGCCTGGGCGAGGACAACCTCATCCGCGTGCAGCAGACCGGCTTCGCCAGCGCCGAGGTCAGCCAGATCGGCGTCGGCAATCTGCTGAGCGTCGCCCAGCAGGGCTTTTACGAAGGTTCGACGCTGGCGGTGGCGCAGGATGGCGATGCCAACCTGGCGGTGATCGAGCAAGGCGATGGCAATCGCCTGCGCCTCGAACAGAGCGGGGTGCTGAACAGCGCGGCGATCCGCCAGGACAGCTACCACAACGAACTCGACTTCGCCCAGCGTGGCAACGACAACCGCCTCGACGTGGCGCAGACCGGCTACGGCTCGCGCATCGAGGGCAGCACGAGCGGCAATCGCAACGCGGTCGAGATCAGCCAGTCGCATGCGCTGAACCGCGCCAGCGTGGTGCAGAACGGCGACGACAACCTGGCCCGCATCGAGCAGGGCTACGAGAACCATCAGGCTGAGATCAGCCAGCTCGGCAGCGCCAACGAAGCGGTCATCCGTCAGAGCATGGCGGCCGGCGTCTACACTGGTCACAGTGCCCTGATCCAGCAGAACGGCAACGGCAACCAGGCGACCATCGTCCAGCAGTGACGCCACGCCCGCCGCGCCACGGATTGGCTGCGCACCGCCCGGTACTGCCGAGCGGTGCCTTTCGAGGAGGCAGAACGGATGCTCGACCTGATTCTCGCCCAGTGGCTCGCCGCCACGGCGCCCGCAGTGGCACCCGCAGTGGATGCCAGCCTGGAGCTGCGCGGCGTCGCCGAGCAGCGCGTGGAGCTGGCGCTGTGCTTCCAGGGTAGCGGTCAGCGCGTGCGCTACCGGCTGCAGGTCCGCTCGCACAGCCGGGCCGGCACCTCGCGCAGCGACCAGGCCGGCGCGCTGGTGGCCGGCGCCACCCGTCAGTGCCCGCTGCGCAACCGCCTCGGCGTGGCGCAGGACGGCCAGATCAGCGCCGAACTGCACTGGTGGATCGACGATGTCGAACAGCCGTTGCTGGAACGCCGCTGGCCGCAGGAGGAAGACGAAACCCCACCCGCGCTGCCGCCGCGCGAAGGCGAAGTGGTCGCCTGAGGCAGTGTCAGCCCGGCGCCGGCGCGCCACCGGCCAGATGCTCGATGAACCAGTCGCCAGCCAGCCGGGTCACTTCATCCAGCGTGCCCGGCTCGTCGAACAGGTGCGTCGCGCCGGCCACCACCTCCAGCCGACGCACACCCGGCAGATATTCGAGCGCTGCCCGGTTGAGCGCCAACACTTCGCCATCCCGGCCACCGACGATGAACAGCGTCGGCACGCCAACCTGCGCCAGCGAATGCTCGGCCAGATCGACCCGGCCGCCACGCGATACCACCGCCGCAATGTCCGCCGGGCGCGACGCCGCGGTGATCAGCGCCGCGGCGGCACCGGTACTGGCACCGAACAGGCCGATGCGCAGCGCGCGCAACGATTCGTCCTGACGCAGCTGGTCGATCACCCCGGTCAGGCGCTGGCTGAGCAGCGGAATATCGAAGCGCAGCTGGCGGGTGAGCTCGTCGAGCGGCTGTTCATGCTCGGTGAGCAGGTCGAACAGCAGCGTCGCCAGCCCGCGCGTGTTGAACGCCCGCGCCACGCGCTGGTTGCGCGGGCTGTGCCGGCTGCTGCCACTGCCGTGGACGAACACCACCAGGCCGCCGGCGTTCGCCGGCACGCAGAGCTCACCGTGCAGCCGCGCCTTGCCGAGGGTAAAGCGCATGGGTATCGCGCCAGCAGTATTCATGGGCGCTGCCCTCCCCGGTTCCAGGCGCGCTGCAGCAGCTCCACGACCTCGGCGTCCGAGGTCTGGTCGAAGTTCACATACCAGCGGCCGATCGCGTAGAGATCGTGCGGCTGGTGCACGCAGACGACCTGCTCGGCCAGCTGCGCGAGCTGCGCAACGCTCTCCGGTGCCGCCACCGGCACGGCCACCACCACGCGCCCGGCACCCATCGCGCGCACCGCCCGTACCGCCGCGCGCATGGTCGCGCCGGTGGCCAGACCGTCGTCCACCAGAATCACCGTGCGCCCCTCCACCGCCGGGCGCGGATGCTGGCCCCGATAGGCCTGTTCGCGACGCTGCAGTTCGTGGCTTTCGCGGGCGATGGTGCCGTCGATTTCGGCCTGCGAGGCCTGGGTATAACGCACGATGTCCTCGTTCATCACCCGCACGCCGCCGCTGGCGATAGCGCCCATCGCCAGTTCGCGATTGCCCGGTGCGCCGAGCTTGCGCACGACGAGGATGTCCAGCTTCAGGCCGAGCCGTTCAGCGACCTCGAAGGCGACCGGCACGCCACCGCGCGGCAGGGCGAGTACCAGCGCGTCGGGCCAGTCGCCGGATTGCGCCAGTTGCTCGGCCAGCGCCCGACCGGCCTCGACGCGATCGGGGAAGGGAATGGTCGGTGACATAAGCAGACCTCCTCGGCGGACAGACCTATTCAGTCTGGCTCAGGAATGCACGGCTGTCGGCAAATCCGCGGCACCCTGCGATCTGCCACGGACGAGCTGCACGATGGCGCCGCTGGACTACGCTGAAATAGCCCTTTCACACCGTGTTGAGACTTCGACATGGACAAGCATCGTCAAAGCATCAGCGACAAGCTGCTCAAACCCGAACACCACGATCCCTACCTCAGACCCTGGCACCAGCGCAGCGACACGCTATGCCCACAGTGCGGCGCGGCCTACCAGGCCGGGCGCTGGACCTGGCACGGTCTGGTCGACGCGAGCAACGCGGAAGAGGCCACCTGCCCAGCCTGCCAGCGCATCGCCGAGAACGTGCCGGCCGGCACGGTCAGCCTGCGCGGAGCCTTCGTCAAGCAGCATGCCGATGAGCTGTGCGGGCTGGTCCGCAACACCGAGGAGCTGGAGAAGAGCGAGCATCCGCTGGAACGGCTGATCGCCATCAGCGACAGCGCCGACGGCCTGGATGTGACCACCACCGGCCTGCACCTGGCTCAGCGCATCGGCCACGCGCTGGAGGCGGCCTACGACGGTGAATTGCAAATCCACTACAACCACGAGGAGTACTACGTCGACATCCACTGGCAGCGCGACTGAGCGCGCTCAGCAGGGCTGCGGCGGCAGGCAGGTCGCCGCGGCCTGGCCGCTGGCCGCCAGCAGCCGCAGGTACTCATCGTAGCGATAGGTCGGCCCGTCGACGCAGGCATAGCTGCTGCCGATGTAGCAGTGCCCGCACAGCCCCACACCGCAATGCATGCGCCGCTCCAGCGACAGCCAGATCCGGCTGGCCGCCAGGCCCTGGTCGATACAGCGGCGCGCTACCGCCAGCATCAGCGGCTCCGGCCCGCAGCAAAGCACCTTGGTCGGCACCTCGGCTTCATTCAGCGCCCACGCCAGCGCCTCCAGCGGACTGCCCTGGGGCAGGCCGTCATTGCCCTGGTCGAGCGTCTCGACCAGCCTCAGGCGCCCGCGCCAGCGCGCCCGTTCGCGCGCCAGCACCTGATAGGCGCGATTGCGCGCAGCGTAGATCAACTGCAGCTCGCCATCGGTACTGTCGATCAACCCGGCCAATGGCGCCAGCCCGCAGCCGCCGGCCACCAGCAGCAGCCGCTCGCCCGGTTCGACCGCAGGCCAACCGCGACCAAACGGCCCGCGATAGCCGAGCACGGCGCCCGGCGCGAGGGCGAACAGCGCCGCGGTAAGTGTGCCGGTCTGGCGGATCAGCGCGCTGAAGCGGCCGTCGGCATCCGGCGGGCTGACATAGGTGAAGGCCGCCTCGCCCACGCCCGGCAAAGCAAGCATGAAGAACTGCCCGGGCTGCACCACCGGCTCGTCGGCCAGCGGTTCGATGGCGAAGGCGAAGTGCCGCGCCGCCTCGCCATCGTCGTAGCAGTCCAGCAGGCGCATGGGCCGTGGCGTCAGGTCGATCATGGCTGGCCGATCCTCTTCATCACCTGGTGCACGCCGATACCGCCGGGGCACACCGCATCGCAGCGTCCGCAACCGACACAGCCGTCGCGGCCGAAGCGCTGGCGAAAGTCATCGCCGAACTTGTGGTACCAGAAGCGCTGCACGCGCTGGCCCGGTGTGGCGCTGGGGTTGTGCCCGCTAGCCTCCTTCTGGAAGCCCTGATACAGGCAGGAATCCCACACGCGCTCCTGCACCACGCCACCCGCGCTTGGCTGCTGCAGCGGCGCGAAGCAGGAACAGGTCGGGCACACCGAGGTGCACCCGGAGCAACCCAGACAGCGCAGGCCCAGTGCTTCCCAGGTCTGGCTATCGGCGGTTTCGCCATTGAGCGCCGCGCAGCCGAGCGCGATCTCAGCCTGTTCGCCCTGCTCGACGGCCACCTGCATCGCCTGGGCGTCGCGCTGCTGCGCCCAGTCCGCCGGCGCGGGCGTAAGCGCCAGGCCCGTCAGCGCCCGCTCGCCCTGCTCGGAGGCGACCAGCAGCAACCAGCGCTGCTCCAGCGGGCAGAGGATCAGATCGGCGGTGTGTGGCCGCACCTCAGGGCCGCTGTCCATCATCGCGCAGAAGCCGTGCCGGCAGCTGTGCACGCAATCCACTCCGACCAGCAGGGTCGCCGCGCGGCGCGCCTGGTAATGCGGGTCGGCGGCGAAGAAGCGGTCCTGATAGGCCACCGCCGTCAGATCGCAGGCGGCGAGGCCGAACAGCACCTGCGGACGCACCGCCGGCGGCAGCGCGATGAACTGGCCATTCTCGTAGCGAAACAGCGCCTCGCGCTCGGCGAAGAAGAACGCCTTGGCCGAGAACACCGGCGGCTCGGCCGGCATCATGAACGGTCGATCGTCATCAGCGCTCAGCAGTTGCCAGCGCAGCGTGCCCTGCCCGTCCGCCAGCGGTTGGTAGAGCTGTCGCGTGCACGCCAGATGGGCACGCAGGCGCTCGGGACGATCCAGCTCATAGGCGTGCATGCGCGGCCTCCTGCGGGCGTTCCAGCTCGATGCGCGGCACCTGGCCGGGCGGCAACGGCGTCAGCGCCACAGCGCAGGCCTTGAGCTCCGGCATGTGGCTGATCGGGTCCTGCGCGCTGTTGGTCAGCCGGTTACAGGGCGCCTCGCGGAAGTGATAGGGCATGGCGACGGTGCCCGGCGGCACGTCGTCGGTCAGGTGCGCACGCGTTTCCAAGACGCCGCGGCGCGACGCCACGCGCACGCCCTGCGCCTCGTCCAGGCCCAGCCGCGCGGCGTCCTGCGGGTGGATGAACAGCAGGCCGGCGGGAATCTCCCGCTCCAGCAGCGGAGACTTGCGCGTCATCGCCCCGCCGCCGTAGTGGAAGTGCAGACGCTGGGTGGTGAAACAGAATGGGTAGTCGGCATCCGGGCATTCGTCCGGTTCGACCTGCGACACCGGGATCAGCTGCGCGCGGCCACGCGGGAAACAGTGCCGGTGGAGGATCGCCGTGCCGGCCGGGTGCGCCTCGTCGCACGGCCATTGCAGCCCGCCCGCCGGCGCCAGCCGCGCGTGGCTGATGGCGCTGAACAGCGGCGCCAGCGCGGCCATTTCGGCGAACACCTCCGCCGCGCTGGTCCAGCGCATGCCCGCGTAGCCCATGCGCTCGGCCAGCGCGGCGAGGATCTGCCAGTCCGCCCGCGCCTGCCCGGGCGGTTCGATGGCCTTGTGCAGCAGCTGCATGCGCCGCTCGCAGTTGCTGAAGGTGCCGTCCTTCTCGGCGAACGACGCGGCGGGCAACACCACGTCGGCGAAGCGCGCGGTCTCGCTCAGGGTCAGCTCGACCACCACCAGGAAATCCAGCGCCTGTAGCGCGCGGGCCAGCTTGTGCTGGTCCGGGTCGGTGACCACCAGTTCCTCGCCGAGCACCATGAGCGCGCGGAACTCGCCGCGCAGCGCCGCCTCGCTCATGCCCAGCGAGGTCAGCCCGGGCGCCGGCGGCTGCTCCACGCCCCAGGCGCGGGCGAATTTCTCGCGCACCTCCGGGTCGCTGACCTTCTGGTAGCCGGGGTAGACGTCCGGCAGGCAGCCCATGTCGCAGGCGCCCTGCACGTTGTTCTGTCCGCGCAACGGATTGACCCCGGTGCCCGGCCGGCCGAGCTGGCCGCAGACCAGCGCCAGGTTGGCCACCGCGATGACGTTGTGCGTGCCGCTCTGGAACTGGGTGATGCCCATGCCGTAGGCGATGAAGGCGCGCCGCGCCTGGCTGTAGGTGCGCGCCAGCTCGATCAGCGCCAGCACCGGCACGCCGGTCTGCGCGCTGATGATCTCCGGGGTGAGGTCGCGCACATGGGCGCGCAACGCCGCCTCGTTGTCGCAGCGGCAGGCGAGGAAGTCGCGGTCCTCCCAGCCGTTGGCGAAGATGATGTGCAGCAACCCGTTGAGCAGCGCGATGTTGCTGCCCACGCGTAGCTGCACGTGCTGGTCGGCCAGCCGCGCCAGGCGGGTGCGTCGCGGGTCGACGACGATCAGCTGGGCGCCGCGGGCCTGCGCCCGCAGCATGCGCGCGCCGATCATCGCGTGGTTTTCGGTGACGTCGGCGCCGATCACCAGGATCAAGTCAGCCTCGTCGACATCGGCGATGGAATTGGTCATCGCCCCGGAGCCCAGCGTGCGGCTGAGGCCGGCCACCGAGGGGCTGTGGCAGATACGCGCGCAGTGGTCGATGTTGGCGGTGCCGAGCACCGCGCGGGCGAATTTCTGCGCGGCGTAGTTATCCTCGTTGGTGGCGTGGGCGCAGCTGATCACCCCGACGCCGTCCGGCCCGACTGCTTCCAGCGCCGCACGGAACTCGCTGGCCACCAGCGCCAGCGCCTCGTCCCAGCTGGCTTCGCGAAACTGTCCGTGCTCCTTGATCAGCGGCATGCGCAGGCGGTTGCCGGTGTCGATGGCGAAACCGCTGGCCCAGCCCTTGGCACACAGCTGCCCGGCGCTCACCGGATGTCCCGGTTGTGGCTCGACGCCGACCACGCGGCCGTCCTCGACGCGCAGGCCCAGCCCGCAGCCGACGCCGCAGAAGGTGCAGATGCTCGCGATGGTCTGCATGACGGTGCCCGATGAGTCGTTCAACTCTCAGCATAGGCCAGTCAGGCCGGACGTCGACCGCGCCCGTCACCGGCGGCCGACGGGCGCTGGATCAGGCTGCGCGCTGCGCCAGTCCCTTAAGGACGTTGCGCAGCAGCTGGTCGCCGCAGACGCGATAGTTGCTATGCCCGGGCTTGCGGAACAGCGCGTTCAGCTCGGATTTGGACAGCGGCAAATCCACCGCCTGCAGGATCGCCTGCAGATCGTCGTCGCGCAGCTCAAAAGCCACGCGCAGTTTCTTCAGGATCTGGTTGTTGCTGACCGGCAGCTCCAGCGGCGGCGTCGGACGGCTGTCGTCCTTGCCGCGCTTGAAGTACACCAGGCCATCCAGAAAACGCGCCATCGCCGGGTCCGGGCATTCGGCGTAGCCGTCCTCGTCTTCGCGCTTGAGCCAGGCGCGCACCTCGCCTTCACTCGTGGCACAGCCGCCGAGCGCCGCAATCTCGCTCATCTGCGCATCGCTGGCGTTGAGGATGTAGCGCAGGCTGCGCAGCACATCGTTGTTGAGCATGAAAAATCCCTAGTTCGTTGAATGGCGAGCGCGGCGGCCCGCAAAAGCCGGCAAGTATAAAAAAGGATAGCCGTGCGTTTCAGGAATTCGCCCCGGCCGGCCGCACAATGACCGCCCGCGAACCGCTCGCTAACCTGCACGCCTTGCCGTTTCCACCTGCGATGTCCGCATCACCGAACTGCAATTGCCGCTCGACCTCGTGCCGAGGCGCTGCGCGCCACCATCGCCACGCGGCTGAAGATCCGCGACGCCGAGCGGCTCGACTTCATGTTCAACGCAGCCACGACGCACGCAGGATTTCGCACAGTAGTGAAGTCACCGCGCGGGTGAAACCCACGGCGTTTGTCGAGCTGGAATAAAAAAAGGCAGGCTCAAAGAGCCTGCCAAAAGGAGCACCACAACAACACAGGAGAAAACTTTGGATCGTGCAGCCAGCCGGGCCGCGCCTCAGCCAGGCAGCTGGCGCAGCAGGGCGAACGCATCCTGCAGGCGCCCTTCGCTGACCACGAAACCGCGCAGTTGCGCTTGCGCATCGAAGGCGCGGGCAAGCATGCCCAGTTCGTCGAAACTGAGCTGCCAGTCGAGGTGGTCGCCGGTGGTCTCGCCGGCCAGTTGCAGCGGCAGGCGCGGGGTTTTCACGCGGATCAGCATGGGCGGCAGCTGCAGCGCCTGTGGTTGACCGAGCAACTTCCTGGCAAGGGCACTGGCTGCCAGTTGCGTCGGCTGCAGGAACGGCAGCACGCGGCCGTCGATCTCGGCGCAGTCGCCCAAGGCATGGATATGCTCGACGCTGCTGCGCAGGAGGCGGTCGACCTGAATGCCGCGGCCCACTGCTAGCCCGCTGCGGCGCGCCAGATCCACGTTGGGGCGCAGGCCGATGGCGGCGATCGCACTGTCGCAGTCGACCACATGACCGTCGTTCAGGTAGGCGCGAATGCCGTCGCCGCTTCGCTCGAGGCGCTGCAGGCCGCTGCCCAGGCGCAGCTGAACACCGCTGCCGACCAGGCAGGCCTGTAGCCGCGCGCTGACGGTCGCCGGCATCAGCGATGCCAGGACGCTGCTGGCCTGGTCGACCAGCACCACCTGCTTGCCGCTGCTGTGCAGGTCCATCGCCAGCTCGCTGCCGATCAGCCCGGCGCCCAGCACCAGCACGCGACGGGCGTCACGCAGCTGCGCCTCGGCAGCCTGGTACTCGCCCTGGCTGTTGAGCGTCAGCAGCAGCTCATGACCCGGCACGGGCGGCACCACGGCATTGGCGCCGGTGGCGAGCACCAGTTGGCCGTAGGCATGGCTGGCGTCGGCGGTATGCACGCGGCGCGTCTGCGGGTCGATCGACTCGACCCGGGTGAAGGGCTGCACGGTCACCTGGTACTGCTCGGCGAAGCGTGCGGCGCTCAGACGGGTCAGGTCCGCGCTGCTGCGGCCCTGGCTGAATACATGGCTGATGTCCGGCTTGTTGTACTCGTCGCCGCTGTCGGCGGTGAGCATGCGGATGGGCACCTCCACGTCCAGTTTGCGCAGGCTCTTGACCAGTTGGCAGGCGGCGAACCCCGAGCCGATGATGAGGATTTCGCGGCTCATGCGGCTTTCTCCCGCAGCACGTCGAAGACATCCTTGCCCAGGCTGCAGTCGGGGCAGAGGAAATTGTCCGGCACCTCGCTCCAGGGGGTACCGGCAGCGACGCCTTGGATTGGTTCGCCGAGTTCAGGTCGGTAAACCCACTGGCAGACGCTGCACTGCATGGCCGGGCCGGCGTCGCCCGAACGCACCACGGACGGCGGGATCGCCGCTTCGGGCGTGACGGGCGTGGCGCTCGGGTTGACCCCTGGCGGTGTGTTCAAGGCCCATTCGCGCGCCAGTTGCCGGCCATGCGCGCGGCAGGCTTCCAGGGCGCTGCCATCGGGGCGCCATTTGCTCTTGAGCGATAGCGAGGTGCTGAAGCCGGCATCCATCAGGCGGGTCTGGATGCGGTCTACGGCACCGCCGTTCCAACCGTAGCTGCCGAAGGCGGCCGCCTTCTTGTTGCGAAAGCGCAGGCCGGTGATCTCCTCCAGCATGCCGGCGATCTTCGGCATCATCACGTTATTCATGGTCGAGGATCCGACCAGGATGGCCTTGGAGCGGAACACCTGGGTAAGGATCTCGTTCTTGTCGTGGCGGGCGACGTTGAAGATCTTCACCGCCACGCTCGGATCGGCCTCGTGGATGCCTTGGGCCAGAGCGTCGGCCATCATCCGGGTGTTGTTCGACATGCTGTCGTAGAACAGGGTGATGCGGTTCTCCTGATAGTGATCGGCCCACTCCAGATACTTTCCGATGATCTGTGCCGGATCGGTGCGCCAGACCACGCCGTGAGCGGTGGCGATCATCGACAGCGGCAGATTGAAGCCGAGCACCTCGTTGATCTTGGCGGTCACCAGCGGGCTGAAGGGCGTGAGGATGTTGGCGTAATAACGCAGGCACTGCTCCAGCAGCTCCTGCTGATCGACCTCGTCGTTGAACAGGTGCTCGTCGCAATAGTGCTGGCCGAAGGCGTCGTTGCTGAACAACACGGCGTCGCCGCTGAGATAGGTCATCATACTGTCGGGCCAGTGCAGCATCGGCGTTTCGATGAACACCAGTTGCTTGCCATTGCCGATGTCCAGGCTGTCGCCGGTCTTCACCGGGATGAAGTTCCAGTGCGGCTGGTGGTGATGGCCGGTGATCGAATCGATGGCGTTGGCGGTGCAGTAGATCGGTGTGCCCGGGATGTGCGCCATCAGCTCGGACAGCGCGCCGGCGTGGTCCTCTTCGGCATGGTTGATGACGATGTAATCGATGCTCGCCAGGTCGATCTGGCTGGCCAGGTTGAGGATGAACTCGCGGCTGAAGCGATGGTCGACGGTGTCGATCAGTACGGTCTTCTCCTCGCGGATCAGATAACTGTTGTAGCTGGTGCCCTTGAGGGTCTTGTATTCGGTGCCGTGAAAGTCACGAACCTCCCAATCGCGCTGACCGACCCAGTGGATGTTTTCTTTGAGCAAAATCGTCATGCGGAGGATTACCTTGCAGAGGTGGATAAAAAAGCCTGCCCACCCTCTATTGCAGGTGCCGTGCCATTACTTAACCAATTGATATATATCGATTTTTAGCATTCTATTTGTCCTAATGACAAAGCCCTTGTATTGTCCGATCGACATATATGAGTCAAAAGGACAGAAGATGGCGCTTTCGATGGACAGCCTGGCCCGCATCGCACTCGACCTGCAGTGGGGCATCTCCAACCAGGACCGTTTCCAGCAACTGATCAACAGCCTGCGTCAGTTGCTGCTGTGCAATGCGCTGGCCCTGCTGCGCTACGAGGGGCAGATGTTCCGCCCGCTGGCGATCGAGGGGCTGGCCCCCGACGTGCTCGGGAGGCGCTTCCGCCTCGGCGAGCATCCGCGCCTGGAGGCCATCGCCCGCGCCGGTGACGTGGTGCGCTTTCCTGCCGACAGTCAGTTGCCCGACCCCTATGACAACTTGATCCTGCCGAGCCGCGAGCAGCTCAAGGTGCATGCCTGCATCGGCCTGCCCCTGTTCGCCAACCAGACGCTGATCGGCGCGCTGACCATCGACGGTTACGACCCCGCCCAGTTCGATCACTTCAACGACGAGGAACTGCGCCTGATCGGCGCGCTAGCCTCGGCGGCGCTGAGTAATGCGCTGCTGGTCGAGCGTCTGGAACAGCAGACTGTGGCACCCATCAGTAACGCACCGGCAAACAAACCCGGCGCCGACGAGATCGTCGGGCTGTCGACCAGCATGTTGCAGCTGAAGAGGGAGATCGGCGTGGTCGCCGGTTCCGACCTGAACGTGCTGATCACCGGCGAGACTGGGGTCGGCAAGGAGCTGGTGGCCAAGGCCATCCACCTCGCCTCGCCGCGCGCCGGCCATCCGCTGGTCTACCTGAACTGTGCCGCACTGCCCGAGTCGGTGGCCGAAAGCGAGCTGTTCGGCCACGTCAAGGGCGCCTTCACCGGAGCCATACACCACCGCGCCGGCAAGTTCGAGATGGCCGACAAGGGCACGCTGTTTCTCGACGAGATCGGCGAGCTGTCGCTGACCTTGCAGGCCAAGCTGCTGCGCGTGCTGCAGTACGGCGACCTGCAGCGCATCGGCGACGACCGCAGCCTCAAGGTCAACGTGCGCATCCTCGCCGCCACCAACCGTGACTTGAAAAGCGCGGTGCTGGCCGGGGAGTTTCGTGCCGACCTCTACCACCGCCTCAGCGTGTTCCCGATCAGGGTGCCGGCACTGCGCGAGCGGCAGGAAGACATCGCCCTGCTCAGCGGCTTCTTCTGCGAACGGTGCCGCAGCCAGCTGGGCCTCGGCGGACTGGCGCTGAGCAAGGCCGCGCTGACGCTGCTGCAGCGCTACCCCTGGCCTGGCAACGTGCGCGAACTGGAGCATGCCATCCACCGCGCGGCGGTACTGGCGCGGGCCGAACAGGGCACGGGGGAGGTGCTGCTCAAACCGTCCTATTTCTGCCTGGAAGGGCCGACTGCCACCGTCAGCCAGCTGCCACCGGCACCCGCCGGCCTGTCCGGCGTTGGTTTGCGCGAGGCACTCGACGAATTCCAGGCGCGCCTGATTCGCCAGACGCTGGAGAGCTTCAACGGCAACTGGTCGGCCACCGCCCGCGAGCTGCAACTCGACACCGGCAATCTGCATCGCCTGGCAAGGCGCCTGGGCATCAAGTAGCCGGACACGCAGTCTGGTCAGCTCGCGTCGGCTGTCGTTTGCTCGCATACCGGCTCGCTCTGCGGCCCAGGCGAGCGGCACTGCAGCGAGTCGCTGCCATTGCGGGTCTCCCGGTGGTAGACGTAGCGGGAAAAGAAGCGGCTATCCCCCGTCGGCTGGCCGCGCTGCAGACCTTCACAAATCAGCGATAGCTCCGCTTGCGATACGGCGCCATGAACGAACGTTCGATATCGCTCGCTCCGCTGCTGCGCAGTGTTCCCTAACGCCGGGTAGCAGGGGTCGGTATCCAGCCATCTCGCCGAATCACCAGCATCCATGCGGCTGTTGTAGCTAGACCAGCGATAGTCGCTTGGATCGGCCACCATGCGTGCACGGACAGGGTTCAGTCGGACGCGCGAAGCGGTTTGTAGCGCGCGTGACGAACACGTCCGGAAAATAAATCTCTCCCCTTTTTGCTCACCGCGGTGCTAGCGCCGATGGCTGCCGGGCGCGTCAGATCGGCTCCTCGGCGGCCTTGCCCGCCGGGTTCGCCCGCGTCGGCATGGCGAGGATTTCCGGCACTACCTCGCGGGCAAACACCCGATGGAGCCGGCGCAGCTCCGTCAGTGGCTCGCGGTGATGATCGACGCGGATGTCCCACAGCGGATATTCCTCCTGATCCACCACATAGACGGTCGCCGAGGACTCGCCGCAGCGGTCGCCACCACCGGCGTCACCCGCCGCGAGCGCTTCCATCAGCCGCTCCACCAGCGGGCGCGCGCTGGCGCGGCGATAGGCCTCGGCCGCCGCCTCCAGCACCGTGCGCCCGGCCAGGCGGTTGCCCTGCACGCAGAACTGTTCGGCGGCGATGGCACCGGCCCAGGGCGGGCATTTCGCGCCGGTCCAGCAGGCCACCTCGCCGCGTCGGTCGATCACCGCGCACTGGCGCAGCTCCATGCACGGATCGATGTCCCTGAGCCGCTCGATCACCTCGGCCGCGGCACACCCCTCGCGCAACAGACGCAGGCCGTCGATGCCGAGGTAAGGGTTGATCTGCGCCTGCGTCGCTACCGCGCCGACGCGCGCGGCGGCATGGCTGAGCAGCTTGCCGACCGCCGGCATGGCGGTGGCCGCAGCCACCCCGAACTGCCCCGTGCGCGGGCAGCGGGCGATGATCGAAAAAGTCATGGGCTCGATTCCAGAAGGGGATGAAACTTGGAAGGCGCCTCGGCCCGCTTCGTTCCAGCCCCTCCGCCAATCAGCGCATGCGGCTGCGACCTGCCCGGTCAGGCAGCGCGAAAATAGCCAACCTTGCGGTTGAGCTCCTGGGCGAGCTGGGTGAGGTCCGCGCTGGAGGAAGCGACCTGGTTCGACGCCGCCGAGCTGGCGACCGTCGAGTCATGGATGCGCGTCACGCTCTGGTTGACCTCTTCCGCCACGGCGCTCTGCTCCTCGGCGGCGGTGGCGATCTGCGCATTCATCTCGTTGATCGAGCCGACCTCCTGGCGAATCTTGGCCAGCGCGCTTTCCGCCTGCAGCGTCTGTTCGACGGTCTGTTGCGCCAGCTGCCGGCTCGACTGCATGACCTCCACCGCCCGGCCGGCGCCCGCTTGCAGCGAGGCGATCATGGCGCTGATCTCGCTGGACGACTGCTGCGTGCGATTGGCCAGCGAGCGCACCTCGTCGGCCACCACCGCAAAGCCGCGGCCATGCTCGCCGGCACGCGCCGCCTCGATGGCCGCATTGAGGGCCAGCAGGTTGGTCTGCTCGGCGATGGCGGTGATGACCTGCAGGATCTTCTCGATGTCGCCGCTTTCGGCCGACAGCTGGTTGACCGTATCGGTGGCAGTCTCCAGCACCTGGGCAAGGTTGTGGATCGACGACGCCGTCTCGCCCACGATGCGTGTGCCAGTCTCGACCTGCTCGTCCGCGCTCTTCGCTGCCGCCGCCGCCTGGGCCGCGAAGCTCGCGACCTCATTCACCGTCGCGGCCATCTGGTTGATCGCCGTGGCCACTTGCTCGGCCTCGGCAGACTGATGCTGGATCTGCTGATTGCTGCTCGCTGACGAGCTGAGCAATTCGCCCGACGCCGTACCGACGCCACTCGCCGCCGCGCGCACCTCGGCGATGATCGCCGTCAGCTGCGTGGCCATCTTCGCCGTCGCGCCCATGACACTATTGGGGAACGGCGTGACGATCACCTGTCCGAGGTCGCCACTGGCCAGGTTGTTGATCACGCGGGCCACCTCGTCCGGCTCGGCGCCGAGCGTCGAGCGCAGCTTGCGGATGATCACCAGGGCGATGGCCGCGCCGAGCAACACGGCGATCCCGGTCACCGCGACGATCAAGGCGAGGAAGCCGCTGGCGGTGTCGCGCACGATGGTCACGTCCTCGTTGATGCTCACTTCCTGATGGTCGATGAACGCGTTGATCAGGCGCAGCCACTCGGTGTAAGCGCCAGCGACGTTATCCAGCAGGAAGGCATGGGCGCGCTCCGAGCCTTCGGCGAAGCGCAGCTCGACCACCTGTTGCGTCAGCGCGTTGGTTTTCGCCTCGATGGCTTCGATCTGCCCCATCAGCTGCTTCTCCACAGCATCGGCCGCGGACTGCGCGAGCATTGCCTTCATCGGCGCCGCCGAGTCCGCATAGAGCTGCGCCAGGCGCTCGATCTCGGCCACCTGGCTACGCGCGAAAACCGGATCGGCGGCACTGACGGCATCGCGCACAGCGATTGCCCGGTCATGCACGCTGCCACGGAAGTTGATCGCGTAGCGCTGCTTCAGGCCTGCCTGGGTGCCGATCTGGTTCATGCTGCGGTCGATGATGCCGACCTTCACGGCACTGAGGACCGCCACCGCGACCATCAGCGCCAGGATCACGCAGAACCCCAGCCCCAGGCGCATGGATACCGACATCTGCCTGTTCATTCGCTGTTTCCCCTGTTAGCTACTTCAATCGTTACCGGCCGAACGAAGCTCGGCGGCCCTGAGGCAAAAAACCTGTACAAGATACTGTCACCTTGCCACTACTTTGTACAAGTTTTCCGCACGCCGTACACACGAAGAAAAGCCGCATAGCGCCAGAAACCGTCAAGCGGGCGGCAAGCAGAAGGAAACAAAACTTTACGCCCTCAATATCTTGTACAGGTTGCGTGCAGCGCGAGGCGGCGCAGCAGGCGCTGGCACCCCGCACGGCGGAAGGGTCGTACCGCGGCGCCCGGACAGCCGACCTGCGACCGACAGGCGAATGCCGATCGAAACGACACTTCCGACGAGGCGCGGCGTGCTCGCCAAGCATCCTCCCGGCATGACGTATGCCGCGATCATCGCGGTCGCATCGCCGCCGACAGCGTCCGCAACAGAACCCCGAAACAGGACGACTCGAAGGGCATATGTGACGAGAACCAACCGGTCAGGCGGTCAGGCGCAACGGGGCGGAATCGTCGCTGGTAGAGTCGGCGGCGCCTTCCCAATCACTGGAGAAATCATGCGTCCACTGTTCAATGCCCTGTTGCTGGCCCTGCCCCTTTCGCTCTCGTCACTGGCCTTCGCTGCCGAGTCGCCAGCCGGGCGCTGGCAGACCATCGACGACGAAACCGGCAAGCCCAAGTCCATCGTCGAGATTCAGCAGACTGCTGACGGCTCGCTGACCGGCAAGGTCGTGGAAATCCTGCATTCGGAGCACGGGCCGAACCCGCTGTGCGACGAGTGCGAAGGTGAGCGCAAGGACCAGCCCATCACCGGCATGACCATCCTCTGGGACCTGAAACCGGACGGTGAGCAGGTCTGGAGCAACGGCACCATCCTCGACCCGGCCAATGGCAAGACCTACCGGTCCAAGGCCACATTGCTCGATGGCGGCGACAAGCTCGAAGTACGCGGCTACATCGGCATCGAGGCGCTGGGACGCAGCCAGACCTGGGTTCGTCAGTAACCCCGGCGAGCAGCCACCCGAGCCACCCCGCAGACAGCAAAAAGGCGCCCTTGGGCGCCTTTTTTATTGCGGTCAGCTACCTGCCGATCAGACCTTGCTGCGCTCGAAGCGCTTGCGGTCGTTCTCGTTGAGATACTTTTTGCGCAGACGGATCGACTTCGGCGTCACTTCCACCAGCTCGTCGTCGGCGATGAATTCCAGCGCCTGCTCGAGGGTGAACTTGATCGGCGGCACCAGGGCGATGACCTCGTCCTTGCCGGAAGCGCGCATGTTGTCGAGCTTCTTGCCCTTGGTGGGGTTGATCACCAGGTCGTTGTCACGGCTGTTGATACCGCACAGCTGGCCTTCGTAGATCTCCTGGCCCGGCTCGAGGAACAGCTTGCCGCGGGCCTGCAGGGTTTCCAGCGAGTAGGTCAGCGCGGTGCCGGTGGCCATCGAGACCAGCACGCCGTTCTGGCGATTGGTGACTTCACCGGCCTTGATCGGGCCGTAGTGGCTGAACGTCGAGGTCAGGATGCCGGTGCCGGAGGTCAGGGTCAGGAAGTTGTTGCGGAAGCCGATCAGGCCGCGCGCCGGAATGGTGTACTCCAGGCGCACGCGGCCCTTGCCGTCCGGGATCATGTTGGTCAGATCGCCCTTGCGCAGGCCCATCTGCTCCATCACCGGCCCCTGGTGCTGCTCCTCGATGTCGATGGTGACGTTCTCGTACGGTTCCTGCTTCTCGCCGGCCTCGTTCTCGATGATCACCACTTCCGGACGGCCGACGGCCAGCTCGAAGCCTTCGCGACGCATGGTTTCGATCAGCACCGACAGGTGCAGCTCGCCACGGCCGGAAACCTTGAACTTCTCGGGGCTCTCGCCCGGCTCGACGCGCAGCGCCACATTATGCAGCAGCTCCTTGTCCAGGCGGTCCTTGATGTTGCGGCTGGTGACGAACTTGCCTTCTTTGCCGGCGAACGGCGAGTCGTTGACCTGGAAGGTCATGCTCACGGTCGGCTGGTCGACGGTCAGCGGCGGCAGCGCCTCGACGGCGCTCTGGTCGCACAGGGTGTCGGAGATGTACAGCTCGTCCATACCGGACACGCAGACGATGTCACCGGCTTCGGCTTCGGCGACTTCGACGCGCTGCAGGCCGGAGTGACCCATGATCTTCAGGATGCGGCCGTTGCGCTTCTTGCCGTCGGCGCCGATGGCGGTGACCGGGCTGTTGGCCTTGATGGTGCCGCGGGCGATGCGGCCGATGCCGATCACGCCGAGGAAGCTGTTGTAGTCCAGCTGGGAGATCTGCATCTGGAACGGGCCGTCGAGGTCGACCTTGGGCGCCGGCACGTGGTCGATGATGGCCTGGAACAGCGGGTCCATGTTGTCTTCCAGCTTCTCGTGGTCCAGACCGGCGATGCCGTTCAGGGCGCTGGCGTAGACGATCGGGAAGTCGAGCTGCTCGTCGGTGGCGCCGAGGTTGTCGAACAGGTCGAAGATCTGGTCGACAACCCAGTCCGGACGCGCGCCGGGACGGTCGATCTTGTTCACCACGACGATCGGACGCAGGCCGGCCTTGAACGCCTTCTGGGTCACGAAGCGGGTCTGCGGCATCGGGCCGTCCTGGGCGTCGACCACCAGCAGCACGGAGTCGACCATGCTCATCACGCGCTCGACTTCACCGCCGAAGTCGGCGTGGCCGGGGGTGTCGACGATGTTGATGTTGTAGCCGTTCCACTTCAGCGCGGTGTTCTTGGCCAGGATGGTGATGCCGCGTTCCTTTTCCTGGTCGTTGGAGTCCATCACGCGCTCGTTTTCGGCTTCCTTGCGGTCCAGGGTGCCGGACAGGCGCAGCAGCTTGTCGACGAGGGTGGTTTTGCCGTGGTCGACGTGGGCGATGATGGCGATGTTGCGGAGATTCTCGATCACTGATTCGTTTCTCTGTAGAGAGCTTCGAGCTGAGGCTGGAAGCTTGAAGTAGTCCGGACGAAGGCTGTCTGTCCGAGGTTGTAACGGCACTGCATTGCGATCAGTGCAGGTCGGGGGGGCGGTGGCGGATGCTGCCGCCCAGCAACCCCGGCTGCTTCACCGAAGGGTCAGGCCGGACGATAGACGCGCACATTCACATGCCCCTCGCTCAGCAGATGGTGAGCATGCAGGCGGCTCATGACACCTTTGTCGCAATACAGCAGGTACTGGCGGTTTTCATCCAGTTCCTTGAAACGATTGTTCAGCGCGTAGAACGGCAGCGTCTGTACTTCGATGCCCGTCAGTTCGAGCGGTTCGTCCTCGGCGGCATCCGGGTGACGAATGTCGAGGATGACCTGCCCGGCCATCGCCTCGTGGACCTCCTCGACCTTGATGTCCTCGCCCAGCTCGTCGATCACCCGGTCGATCGGCACCTGGCGCGCGCTGGCCAGAGCGCGCTCGAGGATGGCCATGTCGAACTGCTTCTCTTCATGCTCGACGCGGTAGCGCTTGGCCTTGGTGGTCGGGTTCTTGGAGATCACGCCGCAGTACTCGGGCATGTTCTTGGCGAACTCGGCGGTGCCGATCTCGAAAGCGGTGTCGATGATGTCCTGCTTGTGGCTGGCGACCAGCGGACGCAGCACCAGCATGTCGGTCGCCGAGTCGATCACCGAGAGGTTCGGCAGGGTCTGGCTGGACACTTGGGAGATCGCCTCGCCGGTAACCAGCGCGTCGATGTGCAGACGCTCGGCGATCTGCGTGGCGGCGCGCAGCATCATGCGCTTCAACACCACGCCCATCTGGCTGTTGTCGACCTTCTCGAGAATCTCGCCGACCACTTCCTCGAACGGCACGCTGATGAACAGCACCCGGTGCGAGCTGCCGTATTTCTTCCACAGATAATGGGCGACTTCCATCACGCCCAGCTCGTGGGCGCGGCCGCCGAGGTTGAAGAAGCAGAAATGCGTCATCAGCCCGCGGCGCATCATCTGGTAGGCGGCGACTGTGGAGTCGAAACCGCCGGACATCAGCACCAGGGTCTGCTCCAGCGCGCCCAGCGGATAGCCGCCGATGCCGTCATGCTGCTCGTGCACGACGAACAGGCGCTGATCGCGGATTTCCATGCGCACTTCGATTTCCGGCGCTTTCAGCGAGATGCCGGCGGCACCGCACTGCTGGCGCAGCTGGCTGCCGACATGGCGCTCGACATCCATGGAGCTGAACGGGTGCTTGCCGGCGCGCTTGCAGCGCACGGCGAAGATCTTGCCCGGCAGGCGCTCGGCGTAATGTGCCTTGCATTTGGCGACGATGTCGTCGAGATCGCCCAGCGGATACTCGTGCACTTCCAGGCAATGGGCGATGCCCGGCGTGCAGCGCAGGCGCTCGATCATCTCGCGCAGCAGCTTCGGCTCGGTCAGCGCGGTTTCCACCTCGATGTTGTCCCACACCCCCTCGACCCGCAGCTCCGGGTCGAGCTCGCGCAGCACGGTGCGGATGTTCTTCGCCAACTGGCGAATGAAGCCCTTGCGCACCGGCGGGCTCTTGATGGTGATTTCGGGGAAAACCTTGACGATCAGCTTCATGAGGAAACAGCGCGTGCGCCGACATGGCGGAAAAAGAGGGGCGCGGAGTATAGCGGAAACTGTTCAACATTTAGTCGGTTTTCTGCGCGACGCGTTATTGCACCAAAATAGTGCAATGCCTATTGTGCGCGCACCATCCAGGCGCGCCCGCCGGGAGGATTGCCTGCAATCTCCGAAGCCAAACTGCGTCGCCGCGCCATTTGGCGGCTGCAGGTCCATTTCGGAGCACTGGCATGCAATTTGCTCACTTGTGAGGCAGGTCGCCTTGGCGGAACATCGCCGCCGGCTCCGCCCTCGATTCGGAAGCGAACAGGCCGCTTCCACCATTTGGAGAACACCATGTCGAAGTCGCTTCAACTGATCAAAGATTACGATGTGAAGTGGATTGATCTGCGCTTCACCGACCCGAAGGGTCGTCAGCATCACATCACCATGCCGGCTCGCGACGCCGATGACGACTTCTTCGAAGTCGGCAAGATGTTCGACGGCTCCTCCATCGACGGCTGGAAGGGCATCGAGGCCTCCGACATGATCCTGCTGCCGGACGACGGCAGCGCCGTGCTGGACCCGTTCACCGAAGAGCCGACCCTGATCCTGGTTTGCGACGTGATCGAGCCGTCCACCATGCAGGGCTACGAGCGCGATCCGCGCGCCATCGCCCGCCGCGCCGAGGAATACCTGAAGTCGACCGGTATCGGCGACACCGTGTTCGTCGGCCCGGAGCCGGAGTTCTTCATCTTCGACGCGGTGAAGTTCAAGTCCGACATGTCCGGCTCGATGTTCAAGATCTTCTGCGAGCAGGCGTCCTGGAACAGCGACACCGACATGAACGGCGGCCAGGGCAACAACGGCCACCGCATCAGCGTCAAGGGCGGCTACCTGCCGACTCCGCCGAGCGATCCGGATCACGAGATCCGTACCGCCATGTGCAACGCCCTGGAAGAAATGGGCCAGGTCGTCGAAGTGCACCACCACGAAGTGGCCGCCGGGCAGAACGAGATCGGCGTGAAGTTCAACACGCTGGTCGCCAAGGCCGATGAAGTGCAGACCCTCAAGTACGTCGTGCACAACGTCGCCGAAGCCTATGGCAAGACCGCTACCTTCATGCCGAAGCCGCTGTACGGCGACAACGGTTCGGGCATGCACGTGCACATGTCGATCGCCAAAGACGGCAAGAACACCTTCGCCGGTGAAGGCTATGCCGGCCTGTCCGATACCGCCCTGTACTTCATCGGCGGCATCATCAAGCACGGCAAGGCGCTGAACGCCCTGACCAACCCGTCGACCAACTCCTACAAGCGTCTGGTCCCGGGCTTCGAGGCGCCGGTCATGCTGGCCTACTCGGCACGCAACCGCTCCGCGTCGATCCGCATTCCGTACGTGGCCAGCGCCCGCGGCCGCCGCATCGAGGCACGCTTCCCGGATCCGGCTGCCAACCCGTACCTGGCCTTCGCCGCGCTGCTGATGGCCGGCCTGGACGGTATCCAGAACAAGGTTCACCCAGGCGACGCCGCGGACAAGAACCTGTACGACCTGCCGCCGGAAGAGTCCAAGCTGATCCCGCAGGTGTGCGGCAGCCTGAAGGAGGCACTGGAGGCGCTGGAAGCCGATCATGACTTCCTGCTCAAGGGCGGCGTGTTCACCAAGGACTTCCTCGATGCCTTCATCGAGCTGAAGGCCGCCGAGGAGATCAAGGTGCGCACCTTCGTGCATCCGCTGGAATACGACCTGTACTACAGCGTCTAAGCAGCACCGCCTGTACGCAGAGGCCGCCTTCGGGCGGCCTCTGTCGTTTGCGCCGCCGTCACCGCGCGCAGCTTGTGCCGGCTCGCAAATCCGCATGCCCGGGCTTGCCTGGCGCCGCCCGCGGTGCAAGGCTCTCGCTGTCCTTCACGCGGAGCTTCCCATGCGCCACGCACTGTTCGGCCTGCTGCTGATCCTCAGCGCCCCGGCGATCGCCGAGATCTATACCTACACCGACGCCCAGGGCAACACCGTCTACACCAACCAGCCACCGGAAGGCGTTGCTGCCGAGCGCGTCGAGCTGCCGCCGCCCAACACCGTCGACATCCAGACCCCCTCCGCACCGGCGTCCCTGCCGGCGGACGCAGAAGCCGGACAACCGTACCGCTCGCTCGCGCTCAGCGGCATTCCGGACGAAGCCGCGCTGCGCGCCAACAATGGCACGTTCGTGGTGAGTGCCGAGCTGGACCCGCCGCTACGACGCGGCCATCAGCTGCGCTTCGTCCTCGACGGCATTCCCCAGGCCGCCGCCAGCCAGGCCACCTCGCTGCAACTGAACAACGTCGAGCGCGGCGAACACCGTCTGCAGGTCGAGGTGCTCAGCAATGGCCGAGTGATCCAGCGCAGCGAGCCGGCGGTATTCACGGTGCAACGCGTGCATACCTCCAGCCCCGCCCTGCGCCACCGGGCGGCGCCATGATCCGCAGCGGCCGCTGGCTGACCGCACTGCTGCTGGCGCTGGCGGCACCGGCGAACGCGGGGATCTACAGCTACATCGACGCGGACGGTAACCGGGTGTTCACCGACCGCCCGGCCGGTCAGGCCGCCGAGCAGATCGAACTCAAGCCCACCAACGACATGCCGGCCCTGCCGCCCGTCGCGCCCGCGGCGCCAGTGCCGGCCGCAACGGCGGCGATCCGCTACCAGTTGCAAATTGTCAGTCCAGCCGAGGACGAGACCATCCGCAGCAACGCCGGCGATCTGCTGGTCAGTGCCAGCGGCAACCCTGCGCCGCAGGCCGGACACGGCTACCAGCTGCTGCTCGACGGCGAGGCGCTCAGCGCCGCCGGCCCCGAGACCCACTTCGAGCTGCACAACGTCGACCGCGGCACTCATCGACTACAGCTGCGCGTGATCGACGCCGAAGGCCGCGAGCTGGCGCGCAGCCCGGCGCGCACCTTTCATCTGATTCGCACCTCGCTGGCCCAGCGGCGCATGGTCAATCCGTGCCGCAAGAACGACTACGGCGTACGCCCCGAATGCCCGCTCAAGGACAAGCCGGCGGAAAAACGCGACATCCCCTTCATTCCTTTCCTATGATCATCATGTGCACCTTTTTGGTGCACATGAGTGGCGAATAATTTCACCGCTCACCCTTTTGGTTCACGCAGGCCGGGCGCCAGATGCCGCCAGCACGCCGATACGCGCCGTTTTGGCGCGTCTGGTTTGCTTCTTGCATTTACCGGCCTACCCAAAGGATGCAGACCCGCCATGCTGACCGAAGCCCTGCAACGCCTGCTGATCGAGAACCTGACCACCGCGACACTGCTGCTCGATGCGCGGTTGCGCCTGGAGTACATGAATCCGGCGGCAGAGATGCTGCTCGCCGTCAGCGGCCAGCGCAGCCACGGCCAATTCATCAGCGAGCTGTTCACCGAGTCGCCCGAAGCGCTGTCTGCCCTGCGCCAGGCGGTAGCCGAGGCACACCCGTTCACCAAGCGCGAGGCCACGCTAACCTCCGCCACCGGTCAGACGCTGACCGTCGACTACGCGGTGACGCCGATTCTCGGCAGCGGCGAAACCATGCTGCTGCTCGAAGTGCTGCCGCGTGACCGGCTGCTGCGCATCACCAAGGAGGAGGCGCAGCTGTCCAAGCAGGAAACCACGCGGATGCTGGTACGCGGCCTGGCCCACGAGATCAAGAATCCGCTGGGCGGCATCCGCGGCGCCGCGCAACTGCTGGCCCGCGAACTGCCGGACGAACACCTGCAGGATTACACCGAGGTGATCATCGAGGAGGCCGACCGCCTGCGTAACCTGGTCGACCGCATGCTCGGCTCGAACCGCCTGCCGCGGCTGGAGATGACCAACATCCATGAGGTACTGGAACACGTCGCCAGCCTGATCGAGGCCGAATGTCAGGGCAGCCTGGTGCTGGTTCGCGACTACGACCCGAGCATCCCCGAGATCCTCATGGATCGCGAGCAGATGATCCAGGCCGTGCTCAACATCATGCGCAATGCCATGCAGGCGCTGGCCGGACAGACCGAACTGGGCCTGGGCCGCCTGACCCTGCGCAGCCGCACGGTGCGCCAGTTCACCATCGGCCACATCCGCCACCGGCTGGTGGCACGCATCGAGATCATCGACAACGGCCCCGGCATCCCGGCCGAACTGCAGAACACCCTGTTCTACCCGATGGTCAGCGGCCGCCCGGACGGCACCGGGCTGGGCCTGGCGATCACCCAGAACATCATCAGTCAGCACCAGGGCCTGATCGAGTGCGAGAGCCATCCCGGGCATACCGCCTTCTCGATCTTCCTGCCGCTCGAACAAGGAGCCCCCTGCCCATGAACCGAAGCGAAACCGTCTGGATCGTCGACGACGACCGCTCCATCCGCTGGGTCCTGGAGAAAGCGCTGCAGCAGGAAGGCATCGCCACGCAGAGCTTCGAAACCGCCGACAGCGTGCTCGGCCGCCTGACGCAGCAGCAGCCGGACGTGATCATCTCCGACATCCGCATGCCCGGCACCAGCGGCCTCGATCTGCTGGCGCAGATCCGCGAGCGGCACCCGCGCTTGCCGGTGATCATCATGACCGCGCACTCGGACCTCGACAGCGCCGTGGCCTCCTATCAGGGCGGCGCGTTCGAGTACCTGCCCAAGCCGTTCGACGTCGACGATGCGGTCTCGCTGGTCAAGCGCGCCAACCAGCATGCCCAGGAGCAACAGGGCCTGCAGGCGCCGGCCAGCCAGGCCCACACGCCGGAGATCATCGGCGAAGCGCCGGCGATGCAGGAGGTGTTCCGCGCCATCGGCCGCCTCTCGCACTCCAACATCACCGTGCTGATCAACGGTGAGTCCGGCACCGGCAAGGAGCTGGTCGCCCATGCCCTGCACCGTCACAGTCCGCGTGCGGCCTCGCCGTTCATCGCCCTGAACATGGCGGCAATCCCCAAGGACCTGATGGAGTCCGAGCTATTCGGCCATGAGAAGGGTGCGTTCACCGGCGCGGCGAACCAGCGCCGCGGGCGCTTCGAGCAGGCCGACGGCGGCACGCTGTTCCTCGACGAGATCGGCGACATGCCCGCCGACACCCAGACGCGTCTGCTGCGCGTGCTCGCCGACGGCGAGTTCTACCGCGTCGGCGGGCACACGCCGGTGCGCGTGGACGTGCGCATCATCGCCGCCACCCACCAAGACCTCGAGGCGCTGGTGCAGGCCGGCAAGTTCCGCGAAGACTTGTTCCATCGCCTCAACGTGATCCGCATCCACATTCCACGGCTGGCCGATCGCCGCGAGGACATCCCTGCGCTGGCGCAGCATTTTCTCGCCGCCGCCGCCGAGGAACTGGCCGTCGAGACCAAGCTGCTCAAGAGCGAAACGGCGGCCTTCCTGCAGCAGCTGCCGTGGCCGGGCAACGTGCGCCAGCTGGAGAACACCTGTCGCTGGATCACAGTGATGGCGTCCGGGCGCGAGGTGCACATCAGCGATCTGCCGCCGGAGCTGCTCAGCCTGCCGGCCGATGCCCAACCGACGCACAACTGGGAACAGGCGCTGCGCAGCTGGGCCGACCAGGCGCTGACGCTCGGCCAGTCGAACCTGCTGGAAACCACCGTGCCGGCGTTCGAGCGGATCATGATCGAGACCGCGCTCAAGCACACCGCCGGTCGCCGCCGCGACGCCGCGCTGCTGCTGGGCTGGGGACGCAACACCCTGACCCGCAAGATCAAGGAGCTGGGCATGGGTGATGGCCGGGATGAAGAGGAGGAGGAATAATCTGGCAGCGTCGTGCGTGGATGTCGCTTTTTACATCCAGCGCGACGCCGCTCGGCGGCTCAACCGCGGGATCGATGCGAAGACGTAATTCGAGACACCCTCATGGAAGATCGTCCGCGGGCGCCAGCCGCAGCTCCAGCACCCAGTCAGCCTCCTCTTGCCGCTCGCTCGGCTGCACCCGCAGCGGCCTGAGCGCGACCAGATTCAGCAGCAGGTCCTGCCCGATGGCCTGGATGCGCCAGCGCACGCGCTGCCCGTCCACTTGCAACTGCCCGTCACGCTCTCCGCCCCGCGCCTGCAAGAGCAGCGCATAGGCGCCGTCGACCGTTTGTGCGCGGTACTGCGTCGGCGCACTGAAGCGCAGCAGCAGGCTTTCACCGATGCTCTCGACGGCGCGCAGCCGGGCCGGCTCGGGCGTCGTCAGCCGGCCGATCATCATCCCCACCAGCAGGCCGATCAGCACCAGCGAGGCGAAAAAGCGCCGCCGCAGGCGCGGCCGCGGGTCCGGCGCAGTAGAATCGCCGCCGTCGTCCAATCGGGTGCTGCGCATGTTTCACGTGATCCTTTTCCAGCCGGAGATTCCACCGAACACCGGCAACATTATCAGGCTCTGCGCCAATGCCGGGTGCAGCCTGCACCTGATCGAGCCGCTGGGCTATGAACTGGACGACAAGCGCTTGCGCCGCGCCGGCCTGGATTACCACGAATACGCGCCGCTGCGCCGGCATGCCAGCCTCGACGCCTGCCTCGCCGAGCTGGGCATTGCGCCGCCCGGGCAGTCCGGCGCTGACGACGCCCCACGCCTGTTTGCCTTCACCACCAAGGGTTCGCAGCCGTTCCATCAGGTCGCATTCCGCCGTGGCGACGCCTTCCTCTTCGGCCCCGAGAGCCGTGGCCTGCCGGACGCGGTACGCGACGCCTTCCCCGCCGAGCGCCGCCTGCGCCTGCCGATGCGCCCGGACAGCCGCAGCCTGAATCTGTCCAACACCGTCGCCATCGCCGTCTACGAGGCCTGGCGCCAGCTCGGTTTCACCCTGGACTGAGGCGAGCGCTGCGCTAACCGATGGTCGAGCGGCGTTGAAAAGCCTGCGGCGGTGCCCCATATCACCCTGCATTCGGGCATTCATCGCCCCGCAGCGTGGAGATTTCCCTTGACCACCATCGTTTCAGTGCGCCGCAACGGCAAAGTCGTCATGGGCGGCGACGGCCAGGTTTCCCTCGGCAATACCGTCATGAAGGGCAACGCCAAGAAGGTCCGCCGCCTCTATCACGGTCAGGTGCTGGCCGGTTTCGCCGGCGCCACTGCTGACGCCTTCACCCTCTTCGAGCGCTTCGAGGGTCAGCTGGAGAAACATCAGGGCCATCTGGTGCGCGCCGCCGTCGAGCTGGCCAAAGACTGGCGCACCGACCGTTCGCTGAGCCGCCTGGAAGCCATGCTCGCGGTGGCCAACAAGGACGCCTCGCTGATCATCACCGGCAACGGCGACGTGGTCGAACCCGAGCTCGGGCTGATCGCCATGGGGTCCGGGGGCGGCTTCGCCCAGGCCGCCGCCATGGCCCTGCTGCAGAAGGCCGGCGACGACATGAGCGCCCGCGAAATCGCCGAGACCGCGCTGAACATCGCCGGCAGCATCTGCGTGTTCACCAACCAGAATCTGACCATCGAAGAGCTGGACTCGGCCATCTGAGCCGTGCCGCTGGAGTAATCGCATGTCCATGACGCCCCGCGAGATCGTCCACGAACTCAACCGCCACATCATCGGCCAGGACGACGCCAAGCGCGCCGTGGCCATTGCCCTGCGCAACCGCTGGCGGCGCATGCAGCTGCCGGCCGAGCTGCGCCAGGAAGTCACGCCGAAAAACATCCTGATGATCGGCCCGACCGGCGTCGGCAAGACCGAGATCGCCCGCCGCCTGGCCAAGCTGGCCAACGCGCCATTCCTGAAGGTGGAAGCGACCAAGTTCACCGAGGTCGGCTATGTCGGCCGCGACGTCGAATCGATCATCCGCGACCTGGCCGACGCCGCGCTGAAGATGCTGCGCGAGCAGGAGGTGCACAAGATGCGCCACCGCGCCGAGGACGCCGCCGAAGAGCGCATCCTCGACGCCCTGCTGCCGCCGGCACGTCCGGTGGGCTTCTCCGAGGAGCCGGTGCAGTCGGCCGATTCCAACACCCGCCAGCTGTTCCGCAAGCGTCTGCGCGAAGGCCAGCTGGACGACAAGGAAATCGACATCGAGGTCGCCGAAAACCCGGCGGGCGTGGAAATCATGGCGCCGCCCGGCATGGAAGAGATGACCAGCCAGCTGCAGAACCTCTTCGCCAACATGGGCAAGGGCAAAAAGAAGAGCCGCAAGCTGAAGATCAAGGAAGCCTTCAAGCTGATCCGCGACGAAGAAGCCGCGCGCCTGGTCAACGAAGAAGACCTCAAGGCACGCGCCCTGGAAGCGGTGGAACAGAACGGCATCGTCTTCATCGACGAGATCGACAAGGTCGCCAAGCGCGGCAATACCGGCGGCGCCGATGTCTCCCGCGAGGGCGTACAGCGCGACCTGCTGCCGCTGATCGAAGGCAGCACGGTCAACACCAAGCTCGGCATGGTCAAGACCGACCACATCCTGTTCATCGCCTCCGGCGCGTTTCACCTGTCCAAGCCCAGCGACCTGGTGCCCGAACTGCAGGGCCGCCTGCCGATCCGCGTCGAGCTCAAGGCGCTGTCGCCGGAAGACTTCGAGCGCATCCTCACCGAGCCGCACGCCTCGCTCACCGAGCAGTATCGCGAGCTGCTGAAGACCGAGGGCCTACACGTGGAATTTCTCGACGACGGCATCAAGCGCATCGCCGAGATTGCCTGGCAGGTCAACGAGAAGACCGAGAACATCGGCGCGCGCCGGCTGCACACGCTGCTCGAACGCCTACTGGAGGAAGTCTCCTTCAGCGCAGGCGACCTGGCGGCCAAGCAGGACGGCGAGGCGATCCGCATCGATGCCGCCTACGTCAACCAGCACCTCGGCGAACTGGCGCAGGACGAAGATCTGTCGCGCTACATCCTTTAACTGCAGCCACGAGCCGCCCCGCGACGAGCCGCAGACAGGTACTGCCTTGGCTGGTCGCTCGCGGCTTGTCGCTTGGAGCTGACCCATGCGTATCCCCACCGCCATCAAGCTGCACAAGGCCTCGAAGACGCTCGAACTGGAGTACGGCGCCGACGAGCGCTACGTGTTGAGCGCGGAATTCCTGCGCGTGCATTCGCCTTCGGCGGAGGTGCAGGGCCACGGCAATCCGGTGCTGCAGACCGGCAAGCTCAACGTCGGGCTGGACAAGCTGGAACCGGCCGGCCAGTACGCGCTGAAGCTGACCTTCAGCGACGGCCATGACAGCGGGCTGTTCACCTGGGATTACCTGGAGCGCCTGGCGCTCGACCAGCAAGCGCTGTGGGAGGACTACCTGCAGGCGCTGGAGAAGGCCGGCAAGTCGCGCGACCCAGACGAATCGGTGGTCAAGCTGATGCTGTAACAGCCGCTGCGACTGCCCGCCGGATCAGCTGCCAAGGGGGTGGTGAATTGAGTTCGCAAACCCGCGGCGGACGCGGCGTGGAGGGTGGCAAGCCGCATCCTTCTAGGCCCGGATGTTTCGCCGACTCACGCCAGCGCCTTGTCCAGCGCCCGCTCGATCTGGCCCTGGATGCTCGCCCCCATCGCCGACAGCAGCAGGCCCAGGTTGAGCTGCACCTTCACCCGGTCCTCGCCGACCTCGATCTGCCCATCGGCGCCACTGCGCCGCACTGCCAGCACGTCGCCCTGCCAGCGATAGCTGACGCCGTACTCGCTGGCCAGCCGACTGGCCAGCTGCTCGGCCTTTGCGCGAGCGGCTTCGCGACCGAGACTGTGGAAACGCTCGACGATGATTCGGGACATGCCGACTCCTGACTGCAGGCCGATGAACGGCCGGCACTATACAGCAGCCAATGCACCGACGGACGGCAGCACCCGCACCGGACCCGACCGTAATCAAGTTTTCCTGCATTAGCGCGTCGGCGCGGCTTCGCACGTGAAGCGAGGTGCGGTCTTTTGGGTTTAGAATGCGCGGCACATTCTTCCGGTGACAGTGACATGACCGATCCACGCAAAGCGCATGACGCGGAACCGACCACCCATTTCGGCTACAAGAGCGTGCCAGAAAGCCAGAAGGCACAGAAGGTGGCCGAGGTGTTCCATTCCGTAGCCGCCAAGTACGACCTGATGAACGACCTCATGTCCGGTGGTATTCACCGGCTGTGGAAGCGCTTCACCATCGAGCTCTCCGGCGCCCGCCCGGGCAATCGTATCCTCGATATCGCCGGCGGCACCGGTGATCTGACCCGCCAGTTCTCGCGCATCGTCGGCCCCACCGGGGAAGTGGTACTGGCCGACATCAACGCCTCGATGCTCAAGGTCGGCCGCGACAAGCTGCTGGACAAGGGCGTGGCCGGCAACGTCAAGTTCGTTCAGGCCGACGCCGAGAAGCTGCCCTTCCCGGACAACCACTTCGATGTGGTCACCATCGCCTTCGGCCTGCGCAACGTCACCCACAAGGAAGACGCCATCGCCTCCATGCTGCGCGTGCTCAAGCCGGGTGGCCGCCTGCTGGTGCTGGAATTCTCCAAGCCGACCAACCAGCTGTTCTCCAAGGCTTACGACGCCTATTCGTTCAGCCTGCTGCCGATGATGGGCAAGCTGATCACCAATGACGCCGAGAGCTATCGCTACCTCGCCGAGTCGATCCGTATGCACCCCGATCAGGAAACCCTCAAGGGTATGATGCAGACCGCCGGTTTCGAGCGCGTGACCTACCACAACATGACCGGCGGTATCGTCGCGCTGCACCGGGGCATCAAGCCCTGATGCTGCGCACAGCCCTGCTGGCCAGCGCCGAGCGCGGCCTCAACGGCATCCTGCGCCTGGACCCGGCCGCACTGCCGCGGCTGGCCCGGCTTAGTGGCCGCATCATCGAGATCGAGTGCACGGCGCCGAACTGGCGTCTGTTCGTCCTTGCCGATGAAGAGGGCCTGCGCCTCGCCTCGAGCTGGGCCAGCGATGCCGATTGCCGCCTGCGCGCCCCGGCGAGCAGCCTGCTCCGGCTCGCCGTCAGTCGCAACAAGACCGCCGTGCTGCACGGCCCGGATGTCGAGATCGACGGCGACAGCGGCGTGCTGATGAATCTCGCCGAGGTGCTGCAGGACCTCGAGCTGGATTGGGAATACGAACTCTCGCGCTGGCTCGGCCCGGTCGCCAGCCAGGTGCTCGGCTCCAGCGTGCGCGCGCCGTTGCGCTGGGCGCGCGACAGCGCCGACTCGCTGCGCCTGGACCTGGCCGATTACCTCAGCGAGGAAAGTCGCGCACTGGTCGGCCAGGCCGAAGCCGAGGCGCGCTTCGCCGAGCTGGACGCACTGAAACTGGCCCTCGACCGACTCGAGGCACGCGTCGAACGCCTCGCTCTCCACCTGAAACCAGATCAAGCCGAATGAAGCTGTTCGCTGCCACTGCCCGCCTGTTCCGCATCCTGCTGGTGGTGATCCGCTACCGCCTGGATGACATTCTGCTCGACCTGCCGATGCCTTGGTGGCTGCGTACCACGAGCTATCTGCTGCCCTGGCGCTGGATTCCGCGCCGCCACAGCACGCTGTCGCGCGGTGCGCGCCTGCGCCTGGCGCTGGAAGGGCTGGGGCCGATCTTCATCAAGTTCGGCCAGCTGCTGTCCACCCGTCGCGACCTGCTGCCGGCCGATATCGCCGACGAGCTGGCCATGCTGCAGGACCGCGTGCCGCCGTTCGATTCCGCACATGCCACCGAGCTGATCGAGCAGCAGCTCGGCGCGCCGGTCGGCGAACTGTTCGCCCGCTTCGACAGCACGCCGCTGGCCTCCGCCTCGGTAGCCCAGGTGCATGCGGCGCGGCTGCACAGCGGCGAGGAAGTCATCGTCAAGGTGGTGCGGCCGAACCTGCGACCGGTGATCGGTCAGGACCTGGCCTGGCTTTTCCTCCTGGCCAAGACCGCCGAGCGCGCCTCGATCGACGCCCGCCGGCTGCATCTGGTCGAGGTGGTCGAGGATTACGCCAAGACCATCTACGACGAACTCGACCTGCTGCGCGAGGCGGCCAACGCCAGTCAGCTGCGGCGCAACTTCGAGGGCTCGCCGCTGCTCTACGTGCCGCAGGTGCATTGGGACTATTGCCGCCCGCAGGTGCTGGTGATGGAGCGCATCTACGGCGTGCCGGTCACCGACATGGCGGCGCTCGCGCGGCAGAATACCGACATGCGCCAGCTCGCCGAGCGCGGCGTGGAAATCTTCTTCACCCAGGTGTTCCGCGACAGTTTTTTCCACGCCGACATGCATCCTGGCAACATCTTCGTCAGTACCCATCAGCCGTGGAGTCCGCAGTACATCGCGGTGGACTTCGGCATCGTCGGCAGCCTGACGCCCGAGGACCAGGACTATCTCGCGCGCAACCTGATGGCCTTCTTCAAGCGCGACTACCGCAAGGTGGCGCAGCTGCACATCGACTCGGGCTGGGTGCCGGCGGAAACCAAGGTCAACGAATTCGAGGCGGCGATCCGCACGGTGTGCGAGCCGATCTTCGAGAAGCCGCTCAAGGACATCTCCTTCGGTCAGCTGCTGGTGCGCCTGTTCCAGGTTGCTCGGCGCTTCAACATGGAAGTACAGCCGCAGCTGGTGCTGCTGCAGAAAACCCTGCTGAACATCGAGGGCCTGGGCCGCGAGCTGTATCCGCAGCTCGACCTCTGGACCACCGGCCAGCCCTATCTGGAACGCTGGATGCGCGAGCGCATGAGCCCGCGCCAGCTGCTGAAGAACGTGCATGCGCAGATCGAGCAGGTTCCGCACCTGGCACACATGACGCGCGAGCTGCTCGAACGAATGGCCCATCCGCACGCCGACAATCCGCCGCCGCCCTGGCGCGAGCGCAACCGCGGCTGGCCGCTGCGGCTGATCGGCGCGCTGCTGCTGGGTAGCGGCGCCACGCTCGCCGCCGGCGCCGAGCACCTCGTCGGGCCGCAAACCTGGCCGGCCTGGGTGATGCTTGTGGCCGGCACGTACATCGTCGTGCGCCGATAGCCAGGCTCGATAGGGGCTGGCACACTTGGCGCACTCAGCGGAGGTATCGATGAACTGGCTGGACGAGATCAACTGGAATAGTGACGGGCTGGTCCCGGCGATCGCCCAGGACCACAAGACCGGCCGCGTGCTGATGATGGCCTGGATGAACCGCGAGGCGCTGACGCTGACCGCCCGCGAGCAGCGTGCGATCTACTGGTCACGCTCGCGCGGCAAGCTGTGGCGCAAGGGCGAGGAGTCCGGCCATGTGCAGAAGCTGCATGAGCTGCGCCTGGACTGCGATGCCGATGTGATCATCCTGCTGGTCGAGCAGATCGGTGGCATCGCCTGCCATACCGGCCGCGAGAGCTGCTTCTACCGGGTCTTCGAGAACGACGCCTGGAAGGCCGTCGAGCCGGTCCTGAAAGACCCGCACGCCATCTATGCGGAGCACAAGCATGAGTGACACCCTCACCCGTCTGGCCGAAGTGCTGGAAGCGCGCAAAGACGCCGCACCGGACAGCTCCTACGTGGCCAGTCTGTATCACACGGGGCTGAACAAGATTCTCGAAAAGGTCGGCGAGGAATCGGTGGAAACCATCCTCGCCGCCAAGGACGCCGCCAGCAGCGGCGACTGCAGCGACCTCATCTACGAAACCGCCGACCTGTGGTTCCACAGCCTGGTCATGCTCGCCGCGCTCGGCCAGCATCCCCAGGCAGTGCTGGACGAGCTGGACCGGCGCTTCGGCCTCTCCGGACACGCGGAAAAAGCCGCGCGTCCACAAACCTGATCCACTCCGGAGTATCACATCATGGGTCTTGGCGGCATTAGCATCTGGCAACTCCTGATCATCCTGCTCATCGTCATCATGCTGTTCGGCACCAAGCGCCTCAAAGGCCTGGGTTCCGACCTCGGCGATGCGATCAAGGGCTTCCGCAAATCGATGGGCACCGACGACGACAAGCCAGGCGTCGAGGAAAAGCCCGGGCAGACCATCGATGCCCAGGCGCGCAAGGTCGAAGAACCGACCCGCAAAGACTAGTTGCCCGCGAACCGGCAGCCTGAGCTTCGCTCGGGCAGTCGGCGCGCACCTCCCCTGTTGATGAGCACGTCCTGATGTTCGATATCGGTTTTACCGAACTGCTTCTGGTCGGTCTGGTGGCCCTGGTGGTGCTGGGACCGGAGCGCCTTCCCGGAGCCGTTCGCACCGCCGGCCTGTGGGTCGGCCGCCTGAAACGCAGCTTCAACAACATCAAGGCCGAGGTCGAGCGCGAGATCGGCGCCGACGAGATTCGTCGCCAACTGCACAACGAACGCATCCTCGACCTCGAACGCGAGATGAAGCAGAGCATCATGCCGCCGGCTTCGACCACTAGCAGCCCCGCAGCATCCACACCGGCGACCACTCCCGCAGCCGAGGCAGCCGTCAGCGCCGACAGCGCGCCCGCCACCGCGCCGGCGCCCGAGCCCGCCAAACCCGCCGAGCCGGCGTCCGATTCCCGTCCTGACAGATCGCCAGAGCCATGAGCAAGCCTTCCCTCGACGATCAGGAAATGCCGCTGATCGCCCACCTGACCGAACTGCGCAAGCGCCTGCTGCACTGCGTCATTGCGATACTGGTGCTGTTCGCCGGCCTGTTCTATTTCTCCCAGCAGATCTATTCGCTGGTCGCCGCACCGCTGCGCGCCTACCTACCCGAAGGCGCGACGATGATCGCCACCGGGGTCGCCTCGCCGTTCCTGACGCCGTTCAAGCTGACGCTGATGGTTGCGCTGTTCCTCTCGATGCCGATCATCCTGCACCAGATCTGGGGCTTCATCGCGCCTGGCCTGTACAAGCACGAGAAGCGCATCGCCGTGCCGCTGCTGATCTCCAGCATCCTGCTGTTCTACGCTGGCATGGCCTTCGCCTACTTCGTGGTGTTTCCGATCATGTTCGGTTTCTTCGCCAGCGTGACGCCAGAAGGCGTGGCGATGATGACCGACATTGGCCAGTACCTGGACTTCGTCCTCACGCTGTTCTTCGCTTTCGGCGTGGCGTTCGAGATCCCCGTGGCGACCTTCCTGCTGATCTGGGTCGGCATCGTCGACGTCGAGACCCTGCGCAAGAGCCGCCCCTACGTGATCGTCGGCTGCTTCGTCGTCGGCATGGTGTTGACCCCGCCGGACGTATTCTCCCAGACCTTGCTGGCGGTACCGATGTGGCTGCTGTTCGAGACCGGCGTGATCTGCGGCAGCATGGTCAAGAAGCGCGAGCAGGCAGAGGCCGAGCTGGCAGACGAGCAGCCATCGGACGCCGGCAGCCAGCCGCCCGCTCCGCGCCCGTGAACCTGCTGCTGCTCGAGCCGGCAGATTTCGTCGCCGAGCGCCGCGTATCGTTACGCGACCGGCGCCTGACCCACCTGCATGACGTGCACCGCGCCGAGCCCGGCGCGACGCTGCGGGTCGGCCTGCTGGACGGTGCGATGGGGAGCGGCCGGCTGCTGCGCCTGACGACCGCCGAGGTCGAACTCGAGGTCGAATTCGACCAGCCGCCGCCGGCCAAACTGCCGCTCACCTTGCTGCTCGCCCTGCCCCGACCGAAGATGCTCAAGCGCGTGCTGCAGACCGTCGCCAGCATGGGCGTGCCGCGGCTGGTGCTGCTCAACAGCTATCGGGTGGAAAAGAGCTTCTGGCAGACCCCCTTTCTCGAGCCGGCGGCGATCCGCGAGCAGTTGATTCTCGGCCTGGAGCAGGCGCGCGACACCGTGCTGCCGGAAGTCATCATCGAGAAACGCTTCAAGCCCTTCGTCGAGGACCGCCTGCCGCAGCTGGCTGCCGGCACCCGCGGGCTGGTCGGTCATCCCGGCGATTATCCGGCCTGCCCGCGCGCCGTCGAGGGACCGGTGACGCTCGCCATCGGGCCGGAGGGCGGCTGGATCCCCTACGAGGTGGACAAGCTTGCCGAAGCCGGCCTGCAGCCGGTGCAGCTGGGCGAGCGCATCCTGCGGGTGGAGACCGCGGTCAGCGCGCTGCTGGCCCGCCTGTTCTGAGCCCACGCTGGCGGCGCCGCCAGCGCTCGGCGCGCATTCTCCGATGAGCGTGACGCACCCACCCGGTGCCGGGTGGTCAGACGCTACAGGCTGTTTATGACGCCCCTCCCATGCGGTTGATTTCCAGGCCCGCCAGGGCTCGACCGCATTCAGCTGCGCCAGCCGTTGCGGCGGCGCGTCCCACGATCACTGCACGAGAGCGGCCTTTTTCATGCGACCACTGACCATCGATATGCACCGTCTGGAATTCGCGCTGGATGGGCGCGACACCGCCGAGTACTACCTCGACCTGGAGAGTGGCGAGATTCGCGCAATTTTCCCTGGCGATCCGGCACCCGGCGTCATGGATAAATACGACATTCAGCAGGATCGCTACCTGCACATCGCGCCGCTGGAACTGGCGCAGGCCATCGCCATGCGCGAGGCCTTCCTGTTCACCCAGCACGACCCTATCGCGCACGCCGTGCTGAGCAATGCACTGAAGGGGCGCAAGCCGCTGCGCACCTTCGACTTCAAGCTCGAGGACTTTCCCGCGGTGCGCGAGGCGTGGTTGCGCTACCAGACAGTCCAGTTGCGCGAATATGCGGTCAGCTGGCTACGCGACAACGACCTGGAACCGGCGCGCTCCTGAACCCTCAGCTCTCCAGCAGAAAGGTTACCGGACCGTCGTTCTGCAGATGCACCTGCATCTCGGCACCGAAGCGCCCGCAGGCGACCTGTGGGTACTGCCGACGGGCCTGCGCCAGCAGGTAATCATAGAGCGCCTCCCCCTGTGACGGCGGCGCCGCACTGGAGAAGCTGGGACGCAGGCCGCTGCGGGTATCGGCGGCGAGCGTGAACTGCGACACCAGCAGCAGACCGCCGCCGACGTCCTGCAGCGAGCGGTTCATGCGCCCTTCGGCATCGGCGAAAACGCGGTAGTTGAGCAGCTTGTGCAGGAGCTTGTCGGCGCGCGCCTGATCGTCCTCGCGCTCCACGCCGATCAGCACCAGCAGCCCCTGATCGATCGCGCCGACCACCTCACCCGCCACCTCGACCCGTGCGTGCCGTACACGCTGCAGCAGTGCCTTCATCAGGCGTCATCCGCCGGCGGTACGTTGGTCAGGCGCTGCGCAATGTCAGCAGCGGCGCGCACCAGCGCATCGGTGATGCCGCTCTCGGCAGCCGAATGGCCGGCGTCGCGGATGATCTGCAGCTCGCTCTCCGGCCACGCCTGGTGCAGTGCCCAGGCGTTGTCCAGCGGGCAGATGGCATCGTAGCGGCCATGCACGATGATGCCAGGCAGATGCGCCATCCGCGGCATGTCGCGCAGTAGCTGGTTCGGTTCGAGAAAGGCTTGATTGATGAAGTAGTGGCATTCGATGCGCGCCATCGACAGCGCGCGATGGGGATCACCGAAACGTTCCACCACCTGCGGATTGGGCCGCAGCGTGGCGGTGCGGCCTTCCCAGCACGACCAGGCCTTGGCCGCGTGCATCTGTGCGATCTGGTCGGTGCCGGTCAGGCGTTGGTAGAACGCCTGCATCAGATCGCCGCGCTCTTCCGGCGGGATCGGTGCGACGAAGTCTTCCCAGTAATCGGGGAACAATCGGCTCGCACCTTCCTGATAGAACCAACTCAGGTCGTGCGGCCGACAGAGGAAGATGCCGCGCAGGATAAGCGCATGCACATGCGCGGGGTGCGCCTGGGCGTAGGCCAGCGACAGCGTCGAGCCCCAGGAGCCGCCGAACAGCACCCACTTGTCGATGCCGAGAAACTCGCGAATGCGCTGCATGTCGGCGATCAGGTGGGCGGTGGTGTTGTTCTCCAGGCTGGCGTGCGGTGTGGAGCGCCCGCAGCCGCGCTGATCGAAGGTGATGATGCGATAGACCGTGGGGTCGAAGAAGCGCCGGCTCAGCGCATCGCAGCCGCCGCCGGGGCCACCGTGCACGAACAGTACCGGCAGGCCATCCGGAGTACCGCTCTCGTCGACGTAGAGCACATGCGGTTCCTCCACCGCCAGCTCGTGTCGCGCATAGGGTTTGATCTCCGGATACAAGGTTTGCATGGCACACTCCCGATCTGCGTGGCCGGCGGTCGGCCCCTGGATATGTCCGGCATCATAGCGAGGATCACGCGCACGGGCATGCCGCTGCGTAAATTGACCCGCCTCGCCTCATGACGCTCGCAGGCGGGGCGCGTGAGGCGCGCTACTGCTGTTCGCCGCGCCAGATCAGCGATTCGGTGACGTAACCGCGGGCCTGCGCCTCCTGCAGCAGGCGGTCGCGTACCTGCGCGGAAACCTGTGGCGTACGCGCCATCAGCCAGAGGTATTCGCGATCGGGGCTGCCCACCAGCACGCTCTGGTAGTCGTCGTCGAGGAACAGGATCCAGTAGTGGCCGCGCGTCAGCTGCGGAAACAGGCGACTGAACCAGTTATCGAAGCGCACCCAAAGGCGATCGGTGCGCCCTGGCTCCTGTGCCACCGCCTGCCCGACCGCTTGCTGCCAGTCACCGTCGACGGTGCGGCAGCGGTTGATGACCGCGACGCTGGCGTCGTCCTGCAAACGGTAATTCGCCTCGGATTCCACGCAGTTGCGCTGAAAGAACATCGGCAGCCGCGCCAGCTCGTACCAAGTGCCCTGGTAGCGCTCGAGATCGACCTGGCCGGCAGTCGCCGGAGGCGCCTCGCCACTCGTCGCGCCGGCACAGCCCAGCAACAGTGCGCACGACAGCGCCGCCAGCATGCGCATGACCATCATTTGAGCCCCTTGCCGGAAAACATCATCACCTTGTCACCGGCGAACTGGATGCTGATGAAGCGATTCTTGTCGCCCCAAGTGCAGCTGGACATGCCCAGCGCGCCGGCGCACTCCTCGGGCTTGCCGAGCAGCTGTTCGACCTCGACGCGCGGCATGCCGGGCTTGAGCTGGGCGAAATTGTCCTGGGTGATCTTGCTGCAGGCGCCAAGCAGCAAGGCGATGGCAATCAGGGCGGAAAAGCGCAGCGGCATGAGCAAACTCCTTGTCAGGTACGGAAAGACTAGCGCCTGGCCGGCAGCCGTGCCGGCCAGAGGCCGAACGGTGCGATCACTTACTTAGAAGCTAGAAGCGCGATCCCGGTTCGGCGAGGAATGCGCGCTCGGCTTCGCTCGACTCGCGCCCGAGCAATGCATTGCGATGGGGAAAGCGGCCGAAGCGGGCAATCACAGCGCGGTGGCGCCGGGCGTAATCGAGAAAGTCGTCGAACAGCGGCTGTTCATCCGCCGCGGCAATCTCACGCAGCTGCTCGAAGTGCGCGACGGCCAGCTCCTGCTGCGCCAGGTCCTCGGCGTGTTCCAGCACCAGGTAGACGAACACACGCTGGATCGGCGCCAGCAGCACGTCGCCACCGTGCGCCAGCCCCTGACGTACCAGTTGCTGTGCCCGCGCATCGCCAGCGAAGGCCTGCGGCGTACCGCGGTGAATCATCCGCGGCAGCTGATCGAGCAGCAGGATGAGCGCCAGCCAGCCCTCGGGGCTGGCCGTCCAGGCATCGAGTTCGCCACGCAGCGCCTGCTCGCACAGCGGGCCGAAGCGCTCGCGCGCCTGGGCGTCCTGCGCACTCCGGTAGCCGAACCAGAGCGCATGCTTTTCGCCCGAGATCTCGCGCGCCGTGGTGCCCTGACCGAACCACCAGTCCAGCAGTTGCTGCCAGGGCACGGGCATCACATCAGGCCTGGTGATAGCCGGTGACGCGCTCGACCTCTTCCTTCGAGCCGAGGAACACCGGCACGCGCTGGTGCAGCGAGGTGGGCTCGATGTCGAGGATGCGTCGGGTGCCATCGGTGGCGGCGCCACCGGCCTGCTCGATGATGAACGACATCGGATTGGCTTCGTACATCAGCCGCAGCTTGCCGGGCTTCTCCGGCTCGCGGGCGTCCCACGGATACATGAACAGGCCGCCGCGGGTGAGGATACGGTGCACGTCGGCCACCATCGAGGCGATCCAGCGCATGTTGTAGTTCTTGCCCAGCGGTCCCTCCTTGCCGGCCAGCAGTTCTTCAACGTAGCGCTTGACCGGCGCCTGCCAATGGCGCTGGTTGGACATGTTGATGGCGAATTCGGCAGTGCTCTGCGGCACGCGGAGGTGTTCGTGGGTCAGCACGAAGCTGCCCAGCTCGCGGTCGAGGGTGAAGCCCATGACGCCGTGGCCGAGCGTCAGCACGAGCATGGTCTGCGGACCGTAGATCGCGTAACCCGCGGCCACCTGGCGGGTGCCCGGCTGGAGGAAGGCTTCCTCGCCGAGCGAGTCGTTCTGGCTGAAGCAGTCACCGGGGCAGCGCAGCACGGAGAAAATGGTGCCGACCGAGACGTTGACGTCGATGTTGCTGGAGCCGTCCAGCGGATCGAACAGCAGCAGGTAGGCGCCTTTGGGGTAGCGACCGGGAATCTGGTACGGCTTGTCCATTTCCTCGGACGCCATGCCGGCCAGGGTGCCGCCCCACTCGTTGGCTTCCAGCAGGATCTCGTTGGACAGCACGTCGAGCTTCTTCTGCACCTCGCCCTGCACGTTCTCGGTTTCCATGCTGCCGAGCACGCCGCCCAGCGCGCCCTTGGACACCTGATGGCTGATGGCCTTGCACGCGCGCGCCACCACCTCGACAAGGAAGCGCAGATCCGCGGGAGTGTTGTTGCTGCGGGTCTGCTCGATCAGGTAGCGACTCAGGGTTACGCGTGACATGGAAAAGGCTCCAGAGAGGGGAGAAAACCCGCGCAGTTTAGCAGGCCGGCAAAAAACTAACTCCCCTCAGACCGACACCGCCGCAGTGGAGTTCAGCGCAGCGGCATTGGCCGCCGCGCTACACTCCGGCGCCGCGCTACATCACCTTCCAGATCTCGCTGGCGTATTCGCGAATGGTGCGGTCCGAAGAGAACCAGCCGGTGCGTGCGGTGTTGAGCACCGCCGAACGCCACCACTGCTCCGGATCGCGCCAGCGCGCCTCGACCTCCAGCTGCGCCTGCCAGTAGGCCTCGAAGTCGGCGCAGACGTGGTAGGTGTCGTGCCAGTAGAGCCCGTCGATCAGGCCCACGTAGCGCCCCGGATCGTCGGCCGAGAAGGCGCCGTCGCGAATCGCCGAAAGCACCTCGCTGAGGCGCCGCGAGCCGATGATGGTGGCCTCGGCGTTGAATTCGCCGGCACGCTTGCGCGCTTCGACCTGCTGCGCCGTGAGGCCAAAGATGAACATGTGCTCGCGACCGATCTGCTCGCTCATCTCGACGTTGGCGCCGTCCAGCGTGCCGATGGTCAGCGCGCCGTTGAGGGCGAACTTCATGTTGCTGGTGCCCGACGCCTCCAGTCCGGCGGTGGAAATCTGCTCGGAGAGGTCGGCCGCCGGGATGATGTCCTCGGCCAGGCTGACGTTGTAGTTGGGCAGGAACACCACCTTGAGCAGGCCGCGCACGGTGGGGTCGTCGTTGATGGTGCGGGCGATGTCGTTGGCCAGTTTGATGATCAGCTTGGCCTGGTGATAGCTGGCGGCCGCCTTGCCGGCGAATATCTTCACCCGAGGCACCCAGTCGCCGCCCGGATCGGCGCTGATCGCGTGGTACAGCGCCACGGTGTGCAGCAGGTTGAGCAGCTGACGCTTGTACTCGTGGATGCGCTTGACGTGCACATCGAACAGCGCCGTCGGATCGACGCTCACGCCCAGCCGCTCCTGGATCAACGCCGCCAGATGACGCTTGTTGGCCATGCGCTGCTCGGCGAACTGCTGGCGGAAGGCGGCCTGCTCGGCGAACGGCTCCAGATCGCGCAGGCGATGCTGCGGATCGTCCAGCAGCGCTTCGCCGAGGCTGCTCACCAGCAGCCCGGTGAGGTGCGGGTTGGCCTGGTACAGCCAGCGGCGGAAGGTGATGCCGTTGGTTTTATTGTTGATCCGCTCGGGATACAGCGCATGCAGGTCGGTGAACACCGTCTTGCGCATCAGCCCAGTGTGCAGCGCCGACACGCCGTTAACACTGGACGAGCCGAGAAACGCCAGGTTGCCCATGCGCACGCGGCGTCCGTGGTCCTCCTCGATCAGCGACACCGAGCGCAGCAGCTCGGCATCCTGCACGCCGCGCTGGCGCAGGCTGTCGAGGTGATGGGCGTTGATCAGGTAGATGATCTGCATGTGCCGCGGCAGCAGCCGCTCCATCAGCCCCACCGGCCAGGTTTCCAGCGCTTCGGGCAGCAGCGTGTGGTTGGTGTAGTTCAGCGTCGCGGTGGTCAGCTTCCAGGCGTGCGGCCATTGCAGGCCGTGCACGTCCACCAACAGGCGCATCAGCTCGGCCACGGCGATTGCCGGGTGGGTGTCGTTGAGCTGGATCGCCGCGTAGTCCGGCAGGTTGTCCAGCGTGCCGCGCTGGTCGAGGTGGCGGCGCAGCAGGTCCTGCAGCGAGGCGGCAACGAAGAAGTACTCCTGGCGCAGGCGCAGCTCCTGGCCAGCCTCGGTGCTGTCGGCCGGGTAGAGCACCCGCGAGATGCTCTGCGCCTTGGCCTCCTCGGCCACCGCGCCGATGTGGTCGCCGGCGTTGAAGCGCTCCAGGTGGAAATCCGCCTCAGCCCGCGCGCGCCATAGGCGCAGGGTATTCACGCTGGCGCCGCGCCAGCCGACGATCGGCGTGTCGTAGGCGATCGCCCGCACACCCTCGGCCCAGTGCCAGAAGTGGCGGGACTCGCCGCCGCCCTCGCCCGGTATCGCCGTGACATGGCCGCCGAAGCCGATCAGGTAGCTGACTTCCGGCCGCTCGAACTCCCAGGGGTTGCCGAAGTCGAGCCAGGTCTCGGTCTGCTCGTGCTGCCAGCCGTCGACGATGGCCTGGCGGAACAGCCCGTGGTCGTAACGGATGCCGTAGCCATGCGCCGCCACCTGCAGCGTCGCCATGCTTTCCATGAAACACGCCGCCAGCCGCCCGAGGCCGCCGTTGCCCAGCGCCGCATCGGGTTCGAGCAGGCGGATGCGTTCGATGTCGACGTCCAGCTCGGCCAGCGCCTCGCGCGCCACCTCGAACAGGCCGAGGTTGCTCAGGCTGTCGACCAGCAGACGGCCGATGAGAAATTCCAGCGAGAGGTAGTACACCCGCTTGCAACCGCCCTCATAGGTTTGCCGGGTGCATTCCATCCAGTGGTCGATGATGTGGTCGCGTGCGGCAAGCGCCACCGCCTCGAACCAGTCGTAGTCGGATGCGCTTTCGGAGTCCTTGCCGACCGAATAGGTCAGCTTGCGCAAGACCTTCTCGCGGAATGCGCTGACTTCGTCGGAAGGGGAAACGCCGGATTCCTGCGTCATGGATAGTCCTCGCGGCTGGAAAACATACAAGAGGGACTCGTGGCGGGGCGGCCGGTTCACCTCATCGGGCAGTCCAGACAGGTTTGCAGGTTTCCTTTACATCTGCGCGACCGCCCGTCCGGCGTACGCCGCTGGCAATTGCCGCGCAGCCCGTTATGATCGCGCACCTTTTTTCATCGAAACGCGCGCCGTGAAACACTCGCTGATCGCCTCATCCGACCCTGAACGCCTGGAAACCTGGGCCCGCTACAGCAACGGGCTGTGCCGCGACTGCCACGCGACCTGCTGCACCCTGCCGGTGGAGGTGCGCATCGACGACCTGATCCGTCTGGGGCTGGTCGACGAGTTCGAGCGCGACGAACCGGCCAAGCAGGTCGCCCGGCGCCTGAGCCGCGAAGGGGTGGTCGAGCACTTCAACCACAAGCGCGAGATCTTCACCCTGACCCGCCTGGCCAACGGCGACTGCCTCTACCTCGACCGCCAGACGCGCCTGTGCACGGTCTACGCCAAGCGCCCGGACACCTGCCGCAACCACCCGCACGTCGGCCCGCGTCCGGGCTACTGCGCCTACCAGCGCAAGAGCGAGCGTCGCACCGGCCGCTGAAACCTGCGTCGCAGCGCCGAATCACCGCCGGCACAGACAGCCGGACCAAGCATCGCCGGCCGAGCTGAAGCATGACCAGGCTGGCAAAATCGTGACTCAACAGTCATGCTTGGCGTCTTTCCTGTCTCCGCCACGTTTTAGGAATCTCCCCGGCATGAGCCGCGATAGCCGCTACCTGGAAGCCATCCTCCATCACGACATTCCGCTGACGCGCTCGCTGGGCCTGCGCGTCGCGCAGTGGGAAAACCACGAACTGCGCCTGAACGTGCCGCTGCAGCCGAACATCAACCACAAGAGCAGCATGTTCGGTGGCAGTCTCTACTGCGCCGCGGTGTTGGCTGGCTGGGGCTGGCTGCATCTGCGTCTGCGCGAAGCCGGCATCGAGGATGGCCACATCGTCATCCATGAAGGTCAGATCGAATACCCGCTGCCGGTGGTCGACGATGCGATCGCCATCTGCTCCGCGCCGACGCCGGAAGCCTGGGAGCGCTTCGAAGCGATCTACCGCCGCCGCGGCCGCTCGCGCCTGGAACTGCACAGCCGCATCCTCGCCGCCGATGGCCGCGACGCGGTGCGTTTCACCGGGCAGTTCGTGCTGCACAAATAGCCCCGCCCGGCAGCCTTGCGATCATCCCGCCGTTAGCGCAGCGCCGGCCTCAGGGCCGCTGCGCCATGTCCAGCAGTTCGTCACGCCAGTCGGCGCCGGCCGGCAGTGCCAGGAACGACGGATTGAGATAGCCCTCGCGCGCCTCGTAGGTCAGCGGCGCGCCGGCGATATCCAGCACTTCGCCGCCCGCCCCTTCGAGCACACCCTGCGCGGCCGCGGTATCCCACTGCGAAGTGGGCACCAGGCGCGGATAGCAGTCGGCGGAGCCCTCGGCGAGCAGGCAGAACTTCAACGAACTACCGACATTCGCCAGCGCGAGTTCGCCGAAGCGCTGCCGCAGGCGTTCGAGCAGCTGTTCCTGCGCCGGGCTGCTGTGCCGCCGGCTGGCCACCACGGTGAAAGCGCCGACTGGCTGCGGACGAGTGCGCAGTGGGCGGAGCGTGCCGTCCACCTCGCCACACCAGGCACCCAGCGCGGCGCCGCCGTAATAGCAGCGCCCATCGGCGGGAATGCCCACTACGCCGAAGCACACCCGGCCGCGCTCGATCAGCGCCACGTTGACGGTGAACTCCTCGCTGCCGGCGATGAATTCCTTGGTGCCGTCCAGCGGATCGACCAGCCACCAGCGCGTCCAGCCGGCACGCTCGGCCAGCGGTAGCGCGCAGTCCTCTTCGGACAGTACCGGAATGCCGGGGTCCAGCGCCGTCAGGCCGTCGAACAGCAGCCGGTGCGCGGCCATGTCCGCCGCTGTCACCGGCGACTCGTCGGCCTTGGTCTGCACTGCCAGTTCGCGGCGCCAGTACGGCAGGGTCGCCGAACCGGCCGCGCGCACCAGATCGATCACCGCCGGCAGGTAGCGATGAATCATTGGCCGAACTCCCCACGCTGGGTCAGCAGATCGCGCGCCAGGTACAGCGCGGCCAGCGCGCGGCCCTCGCTGAACTGCGGATGCTGGATCAGGCTCGACAGTTCATTCAGCGAATACTGCTCGACGCGCATCGGCTCCGGCTCATCGCCCGGGAGGCGTTCGGGATAGAGGTCGCGCGCCAGCACCACCTGGATCTTCTGGCTCATGTAACCCGGCGACAGCGACAGCTCGGTCAGCAGTTCCAGGCGTCGCGCGCCGAAACCGGCTTCTTCCTTCAACTCGCGGTTGGCGGCCTCGAGCACATCCTCGCCGGGTTCGATCAGGCCCTTGGGCAGCGACAGCTCGTAGCTGTCGGTACCACCGCAGTATTCCTCGATCAGCAGCACATTGTGCGCATCGGCCAGCGCCACGATCATCACCGCGCCGTAGCCGGTCCCCTTGCCGACCAGGCGCTCGTAGGTGCGCTCGACACCATTGGAGAAGCGCAGCTGCAGCTCCTCGACGCGGAACAGGCGGCTGCTCGCAACGATCTCACGGGCAAGCACGGTGGGTTTCTGGCGCATGGGACACTCCTGCAAACGCGAGCAGCTATGATAACCCGGCTTCTGGCGGCAGCCGTGAACGCTTTGCTGCACGCCACCGTCTCAACCCTATCCGACCATCAAGAGCCCGCCATGATCGCCGCCCCGCCCTGGTCTACCATCGATACCGTCCTGCTCGACATGGACGGCACGCTGCTGGACCTGCATTTCGATAATCACTTCTGGCTCGAATTCCTGCCGCAGCGCTACGCCGAGCGCCACGGCATCAGCCGCACGATGGCCGAAATGGAGTTGACGCCGCTGTTCAACGAACACCAGGGCAAGCTGACCTGGTACTGCCTGGACTTCTGGACCCGCGAGCTCGACCTGCCGATCCGCGAGATGAAGCGCGAAATCGCCCATCTGATCGCCCTGCGCCCGGCCGCCGACCAGTTTCTCGCCGCACTGCGCGATGCCGGCAAACGCGTGGTCCTGATCACCAATGCCCATCGCGATTCGCTGTCGCTGAAGCTTGAGCGCGTCGAACTGGCACCCTGGTTCGACCGTCTGATCAGTTCGCACGATTATGGCTTCCCCAAGGAAGACCCGCAGTTCTGGCACGCCCTGCGCCAGGATCTGGAGCTGGCACCGGAGCGCGCGCTGTTCATTGACGACAGCCTGCCGATCCTGCGCAGCGCCCGCGCATTCGGCATTGCCCATCTGCTGGCCGTGCGCGAACCGGACAGCCGGCGCGGCCACAAGGACACCGAGGAGTTCGCCGCGGTCGAAAGCTATCCGGAGCTGATCCGCAGCTTGCAGGGGCGCGCTGCCTGACAAAGCGCGCTTTTCTACCGCGAGTAACCCCGTAGAATCGTCGCGCTGCGAGCGCCACGACCATGACGCGCCTCGCAGCGCCTCCTGCGCGTTGGCCGGCCCGCGCACAGGCTCATCTTCCGGCCACACAGCCGACCACGGTGCAAGGAATGGAACAGGTTATGCCGACAGCTGAGCGCTGGCCGCACAGCAGCAGCGAAATGGGCGAACGGATTCGCCGATACGACTGGCAGGTCACCCCGCTGGGTCCGCCCGCGGACTGGCCGGCGGCCCTGCGCCTGCTGGTCGATACGATCCTCGATGCCCCCGGGCCCATGTGCATCCTCTGGGGCGAGGACAACATCCAACTCTACAACGACGCCCACGCGCGGCTGATCGGCCGACGCCATCCGGCCGAGCTGGGCAGTCCGGCCTGCGGCACCTGGGGCGCCACTTGGGAACTGCTCGAGCCCGCCTGCGACGGCGCGCGCCGCGGCGAGGCGCGCCTGCTGCACAACCGCCACATGCTGATCGAGCGCCACGACGAAGCGGAAGATGCCTGGTTCGACATGGCGCTGAGCCCGATCCGCGACAGCCGCGGCAAGATCGCCGGCCTGCTGCTGTGCCTTAACGAAACCAGCGAGCGCATGCGCAGCGAGGCCCGCCTGTCGCAGACGGCGCTGCGCTACAAGCTCAGCGCCGAGGCCTACCGCCTCAGCGAACAACGCCTGCAGTTGGCGCTGGAAGCCAGTGACCTGATCGGCATCTGGGACTGGGACGTGCAGGGCGGCGCGACCTGCGAGCAGGTCGAGCTGCTCTGCCATGTGCCGGAGCAGGACTATACGACGCCCCAGCAGAGCCTCTCGGTCCAGCCGTTTGTCGAACACATCCACCCCGACGACCGCGCCCGCGTGCTGGCGGCGATGCAGCAATGCGTCGCCGGCAACGGCACCTTCGCCGAGCGTTACCGGCTGCACACTGACGATGAACAGCCGCGCTGGGCCTACGCGCGCGGGCGCTGCCACTATGGTGAAGACGGTCGCGTGCTGCGCTTTCCCGGCGCGGTGATGGACATCAGCCGTCAGCACGCCAGCGAACTGGCCCTGCGCCAGAGCGAGGCGGAGATCAAGATGATCACCGACGCACTGCCGCTGCTGATCGGCTACATCGATGATCAGGAACGTTTCCGCTTCAACAACCGCTACTACGAGGATTGGTTCGGCTATCCGCCGGAATGGCTGCGCGGCAAGACCGTGCGCGAGATCCTCGGCGAGGCCGGTTATCAGCTGCGGCGCGCCAACATCCGCGCCGCGCTGAACGGCGAAACGGTGACCTTCGAGGCCCACAGCCCGCACCGCGACGGCGGGCAGCGGCGCTCGCTGGTGCACTACCTGCCGCGCGTCGACGTCCACGGCAAGGTGATCGGCTTCTTCGTCATGGCACTGGACGTCACCGAGCGCTGGCGCGCCGAACAGGCCCTGCGCGAACTCAACGAGACACTGGAAAGCCGCATTCAGGAGCGCACCCAGGCGCTGGCCGAGGTTTACGAACGCCTGCTCAAGGAAATGGCCAGCCGCGAACAGGCTCAGGACGCCCTACGCCAGGCGCAGAAGATGGAGGCCGTCGGCCAGCTCACCGGCGGCATCGCGCACGATTTCAACAATATGCTCACCGGCATCATCGGCGGGCTGGACCTGATCCAGCGCTACATTCAGTCCGGCCGCCACGGCGAAACCCAGCGTTTCATCGACGCCGCGGTTACCTCCGCCAATCGCGCCGCGGCACTCACCCATCGGCTGCTGGCCTTCGCGCGCCGTCAACCGCTGAACCTCAAGCGAGTCGAACTCAACGCGCTGATCGACTCGATGCACGACCTGCTGATCCGCACGCTCGGCAGTCATATCCAGATTGAAATGCAGCTGCAGGCCGATCTGTGGCCGGCCTACAGCGACGACAACCAGCTGGAAAGCGCGCTGCTCAACCTGGTGATCAACGCCCGCGACGCCATGCCCGACGGCGGCACGCTGCGCATCGGCACCGCCAACGTGATGCTCGAGCGCGCCCGCCAGGTCGGCGACCTGGCGCCCGGCGCCTACGTCACCCTGACAGTCGCCGACAGCGGCTGCGGCATGACACCCAAGGTCCTGGCCAGCGCCTTCGAGCCGTTCTTCACCACTAAACCCATCGGCCAGGGCACCGGCCTTGGGCTGTCGATGATCTACGGCTTCGCCCGGCAAGCGGGTGGGCATCTGCAGATCACCAGCGAGCCGGACGCCGGCACCGAAGTGTGCCTGTACCTGCCGACCCACGCCGAGGCGGTGCCCTGCGCCCCGGCTCCAAGCGCCGCCGCCGCGGTGCTGCGTGCGCAGCAGGGCGAATGCGTGCTGGTGGTCGAGGACGACCCGGCAGTACGCCTGCTGGTGCTCGATGTGCTGGATATGCTCGGTTATCAGGCCCTGGAAGCGGCCGAAGGCACCGCGGCAGTGGCAATCCTGGAATCGGAGCAGCGCATCGATCTACTGGTCACCGACGTCGGCCTGCCGGGCATGAACGGCCGGCAGCTGGCCGATATCGCCCGCCAGCAGCGCCCGCAGCTGCCGGTGCTGTTCATGACCGGTTATGCCGAGCGCGCTGCCAGCAGCGGGTTCCTCGACAGCGGCATGGACATGATCAGCAAGCCCTTCACCATCGACCAGTTGGTGCAACAGATCAGCGCCATCCTGGCCGAAACCGATCGCCAGCCGGACCGCGCGGAGCCCCTTCACAACCAGTCCTAGACCGCTTCGCTTGTTTGAAGTTCCTTTTTCAAAACAAATACTTGCGGAGTTTGCGCAAGCTCACACCTTTCATCGGAGGGCGCTTGCGCCGCTGCGGTTCGGCGGGTAAGGATCGCGGCGCCATCCACTCTGAGGTTGCGTCAATGAAGTATTCCTCGATTCTGCTGTTGTCCGCGAGCCTGCTCAGCAGTGCCGCATTTGCCGGAAGCAATACCGAAGCGGCCGTTGGCGGCGCGCTGGGCGGCGCGCTGGGCTCGGTGGTCGGTGAACATCTGGGCGGCTCCACCGGCGCCGCCATCGGAGCCGGTGTCGGCGGCGCGGCAGGCGGTGCAGTCGGCGCGGACCGGCGCAACCGTACCGAAGCGGCCATCGGCGGCGGCCTGGGCGCGGCCGGCGGCAACGTCATCGGCCAGCGAGTCGGCGGCAGCACCGGCGGCCTGATCGGTGCGGCGGTCGGTGGTGGTGCCGGCGGCGCGCTGGGCAACGCCTACGGCGATGACGACCGCGATTACCGTGATCGTGACCGGCGCTATTACCGCGACGGACATCGTCACCCTGGCAAGGGCCACTACAAGAAAAAGTGGCATAAGCACCATCACTAAGCACTGTCAGCGGGCAGCCACGCGGGCATGACCAAGAGGCCGGGCGGATCATCGATCCCCCGGCCTCTTCGTCGTTCAGGCCAGCGCTTCGAGCGCGCGGCGCAGACTATCCGGGATCGGCGTCGGCCGGTTGTCGGCGCGACGCACGAAGACGTGGACGAAACGCCCGGCAGCGCAGGCTTCGTCTTCGCCACGGCGAAACACCGCCAGCTCGTACTGCACCGATGAACTACCCAGGCGGGCAACGCGCAGGCCGACTTCGAGGGCATCCGGGAAGGCGATGGAGGCAAAGTAGTCGCACGAGGAGCTGACCACGAAGCCGACCACCCCGCCGTCGTGGATATCCAGCCCGCCGTGGTGGATCAGGTAGGCATTCACTGCCGTATCGAAAAAGCTGTAGTAGGTCACGTTGTTGACATGGCCGTAGAGGTCATTGTCGTGCCAGCGCGTGCTGATGGTATGGAAATGCCGGTAGTCGTCGCGCAGATGCCGGGCTTGCTCGGACATGCAGAGGCTCCTCAGTAGGCGGCGCGGTAGATGGCCAGCGCGTCGGCCTCGGTGACTTCGCGCGGATTGTTGACCAGCAGGCGCTGCTGCAGCATCGCCTCCTTCGCCAGTTGCGGCAGCATCTCTTCCGGCACGCCGGCGTCACGCAGCCGGGTCGGCAAGCCGACGCGGGCGCTCATCTGCTCGAACTCCTCGATCAGCTGCTCGGCGTAGGTGGACGGATCATCCGTGCGCAGCCGATCGCCCAACACGATGGGCGCCAGCTCACCGTAGTGCGTGGTGGCGGCGCTGACGTTGAAGTGCAGCACCTGCGGCAACACCAGGGCGTTGGACAGCCCATGGGGAATGTGGAAATTGCCTCCCAGCGGATAGGCCAGCGCGTGCACGGCAGCGACCGGCGCATTGGCGAACGCCTGGCCGGCCAGGCAGGCGCCCAGCAGCATGGCCTGGCGTGCCTCGCGGTTGCTGCCGTTGTGCACCGCCTCGTCCAGATTGGCCGCCAAGAGTCGCAGCGCCTCGCGGGCCAGCAGGTCGGACATGGGGTTCTTCTTCAGCGCGCTGGTGTACGCCTCGATGGCATGCACCATGGCGTCGATGCCGGTGGCCGCGGTCACCGCCGGTGGCAGGCCGAGGGTGAGATCGGCGTCGAGCAACGCCAGGTCCGGCAGCAACAGGGGCGAGACCACGCCCATCTTGGTCGTCTCACCGGTGGTGATGATGGCGATCTGCGTGACTTCCGAGCCGGTGCCGGCGGTGGTCGGCACCTGGATCAGCGGCAGGCGCTGGCCCTTGGCGTTGCCGACTCCATAGATGTCCTGCAGCGATTGCGCGCAATCAGGATGTGCCAACAGCGCGACCAGCTTGGCCACGTCCATGGAGCTGCCACCGCCGAAGCCGATGATCAGATCGACCCGGGACGCCCTGGCCTGCGCCACCGCCGCCAGGACGATGTGCTCGGGCGGGTCGGCAACGACCTGATCGTAAACCGCGACCTGCAGCCCTTCCGTCTCGAAGCCCGGCAGGACTTCGTCGAGCAGGCCGAAACGGGTGATGCCCGGGTCGGTCACCACCAGCACCGAGCGCGCCCCACGCTCCTTGCAGAGGCTGGCCAGCCGGCGCGACGAGCCAGGCTCGCAGATCAATTGAGCGGTTGTGGCAAAGCTGAACGGATGCATCGGTGCCTCCTGTGATCGATTAGCTCAAAACGCGAAGTCGCTTTCCGGCAGCGCCATCAAACAATCCGCGCCACCCTGAATGGCTTCCCGATGCGCACTCGCCCGCGGCAACACACGGCGCAGATAGAAATCCGCACTGGCCAGCTTGGCCTGATAGAAAGCCTCCTCACCGGCGCCCTGCTCCAACGCATCCTGTGCACGCGCCGCGGCCTGCAGCCAGAGACCGGCCAACAACACATAGGCCGAGTACTGCAGGAAATCCACCGACACCGCGCCGATCTCCTGGGGATCGCGACCGGTGGCAGCGATGATCTCGGCCGTCAGCTCGCGCCACTCACCGAGACGCATCTGCACCTTGCTGGCCAGAGCGTGCAGCGCCGGGCGATCGATCTGCCGGTCGCAAATCTCGCTGAATTCCGCCTGCAGCGCCGACAGTTCCGCGCCGCCGTCACCGAGCAGCTTGCGGCGGATGTAATCCAGCGCCTGAATGCCGTTGGTGCCCTCGTAGAGCTGGGTGATGCGGCTGTCGCGCATCAGCTGTTCCATGCCCCATTCGCGGATATAGCCGTGGCCGCCGTAGACCTGCACGCCGAGGCTCGCCACCTCCTGGCCCATGTCGGTGAAGAACGCCTTGACGATGGGGATCAGCAGCGCAGCGCGCTTGCTCGCCGCCTTGCGGTAGCTCGGCTCGGGATGGCCATGCTCGAGGTCCAGCTGGCGGGCGCAGTAGGCCGCCAGCATGCGGCTGCCTTCGACGAGCGTCTTTTGCGTCAGCAGCATGCGGCGCACGTCGGGGTGCACGATGATCGGGTCGGCTGGCTTGTCCGGATGCTGCGCGCCTGTCAACCCACGAGACTGCAAGCGCTCACGGGCATAGGCCAGCGAACCCTGATAAGCCTGTTCGGCAATGCCAAGCCCCTGCAAGCCGACCTGGAAGCGCGCGTCGTTCATCATGGTGAACATGCACGCCAGGCCCTGATTGGGCTCGCCGACGATCCAGCTGGTGGCGCCATCGAAGTTCATCACGCAGGTCGCCGCGCCCTTGATGCCCATCTTGTGTTCGATGGCACCGCAGCTCAGCGCGTTGCGCGCGCCCGGCGTGCCGTCGGTATTGGCGATGAACTTGGGCACCAGCAGCAGGCTGATGCCTTTCACCCCGGCCGGCGCATCCGGCAGCCGTGCCAGCACCAGATGCACGATGTTCTCGCTCATGTCGTGCTCGCCGCCGGAGATGAAGATCTTGCTGCCGCTGACCTTGTAGCTGCCGTCCGCCTGCGGCTCGGCGCGGGTGCGCAGCAGGGCGAGATCGGTGCCGGCCTGCGGCTCGGTCAGGCACATGGTGCCGCTCCAGCGGCCGCTGACCAGCTTCTCCAGATAGGCATTCTTCAACGCGTCGCTGCCGTGCTTGTACAGCGCCAGCACCGCGCCCTCGGTCAGCCCCGAATAGATGCGGAACGACAGCGACGCTGCCATCAGCATCTCGTGAAAGTTGCACGCCACCAGCTGCGGGAAGCCCTGGCCGCCGTATTCGCTCGGCCCGGTCATGCTCGCCCAGCCGTTGTCGACGTACTGCTGGTAGGCCTCGACGAAGCCCTGCGGCGTGCGGACTTCCCCGTTTTCCAGGGTCACCCCTTCCTCGTCGCTGTTGCGATTGAGCGGGGCGATCTCGCCGCCGGTGTAGCGCGCCGCCTCTTCCAAAACGCCGTCGATCAGCTCGCGGTCCAGGCCGTTGCCGAGCAACTCGCAATGGCCGGTGGCGTCGAACAGCTCGTGCAGCACGAAGCGCATGTCACGCAGGGGGGCCTTGTATTCCATGCTCAAGCCTCCTTCTTGTAGTCGGCGAAACGCCCGCCGAGCGTGGCCAGGCTGTCGATCAGTCCGGCCGGCTGCCAGTGCTCGCCGTGCTGCTCGGCCAGCGCGTTGAGGCGATCACGAATGGCCGGCAGACCCTGACGGTCGGCCCAGGTCATCGGCCCGCCGACTTCGGCCGGGAAGCCGTAACCGTAGAGGTAGACGGTGTCGATATCGGCGCTGGACTCGGCCATGCCTTCCTCGAGGATCTTGGCGCCCTCATTGACCAGCGCCAGCAGGCAACGCTCGAGGATTTCTTCGCTGCCGATCTCGCGGCGCTCATAGCCGAGGCGCTCGGACTCGCGCTGCACCAGGGCGTCCACTTCCGGATCGTGCTCGGCCTGGCGGCTGCCCTCGGCGTAGCGGTAGTAGCCCATGCGCGACTTCTGGCCGAAGCGGCCCAGTTCGCAGAGACGGTTATCCACCTGCACCTCGGGCTCGTCCTGGCCCTTGCCGGCCAGCTCGCGGGCGCGCCATTCCAGGTCGATACCCACCACGTCATACATGCGGAACGGGCCCATGGCGAAGCCGAAGCCCTGCAGCGCGGCGTCCACCTGATGCGGATAGGCACCTTCGAGCAGCATCATCCGAGCCTCGCGCACGTAGGTGGCGAGCATGCGGTTGCCGATGAAGCCCGGACAGTTGCCGGCGATCACGCTGACCTTGCCCATGCGCTTGCCGAGCGCCGTGGCAGCCTCGAGCACTGCTGGCGCAGTCTTCGCCCCGCGGACGATTTCCAGCAGCTTCATGATGTGCGCCGGGCTGAAGAAGTGCAGGCCCACGACCTGCTCCGGGCGCTTGGTGACCGCGGCGATGGCATCGATATCCAGCGCCGAGGTGTTGCTGGCGAGGATGCCGGTCGGCTTCACGATGCCGTCCAGCTCGCGGAAGATCTTCTGCTTGAGTTCGAGGTTCTCGTAGACCGCCTCGATCACCAGGTCCACGTCGGCCAGCGCCGGGTAATCCGCGGCCTTGCTGATGCGGGCCCGGCGCGCCGCCGCTTCGGCCTCGTCGATCCGCCCCTGACGCACATTGTGTGCGTAGGTGTCGGCCACCACGCCCAGCGCCTGCTCGAGCATCTCGGGATTGTTGTCCAGCCACAGCACCTGCACACCGGCATTGGCCAGGCTCATGACGATGCCGCGGCCCATGGTGCCGGCACCGATCACGGCGGCGGTCTGGATATCGAAGCGGGGTTGGCTCATGTGAACGGTCCTCGTCGCAGGCTGGAAAAAGGTGGAGACCAACCATAGACGAAGACGCTACTATTTTTGAAATTTAGTCTTGTGATGTTTCGGATTCACCGAATGAATATCAACAGTTTCGATCTCAACCTGCTTCGCGTGCTCGACGCCCTGCTGCGCGAACGCAATGTTTCGCGTGCCGCGCAACGGCTTTCGCTCAGCCAGCCGGCGGTCAGCAACGCGCTCAATCGTCTGCGCGAATTGCTCGACGACCCGCTGCTCGTACGTGTCGCCCGCACCATGCAGCCCACGCCGCGCGCCCTGAGCCTGGAAGCGCCGATCCGCGAGGCGTTGCAGCAGATCGAGCACACCCTCAACGCCGGCGACTTCTTCGACCCGGCGACCAGCCGCCAGCGCTTCGCCATTGCCGTCACCGACTACGTCGAGCTGATCTGCATGCCAGCGCTGATGGCGCAGTTGGCCAAAGTGGCACCCGGGATTCAGCTGGCGATCGAGTATCTGACGCCGACCTTGCCGACCGAAGCGCTGGAACACGGCGAGCTGGATCTGGCGCTGGGCCGCTTTCTCGAAGTGCCGACGCGTTTTCAGCGTCGTCGCTGGACCAGCGAGACGTTGCAGGTCGTGCTGCGCCGGGATCATCCGCTGGTGGGCGAGCGACTGGATCTGGACCGCTTCCTGCGCCTGCGCCATCTCTGGGTACATGGTGGGCAGACCCGCGGCATGGTCGATCAGTGGCTGGAAGAACAGGGTCTACAGCGCGAGGTGGTCTACACCACGCCGAACTACCTGCAAGCGGCGCATATCGTCGCCAGCAGCGACCTCGCGGCCGTGCTGCCGACCCAGCTCGCGCAGCATTTCGCCAAGCTGCTGCCGCTGCAGCTGTTCGACCTGCCGTTCGATCTCGGCCCCTTCCAGCTGGATATCGTCAGCGTCGCCCCGCGCGAGAAGGATGCGGCCCTGCAGTGGCTGATCGAACAGATGGTGGCGGTTGCGCAACACTGACCACCGCGACGGTTTCCTGTGCTGCAGACAGCAGAAAGCCCGCCGAAGCGGGCTTTCTCTGACCATTTCATTCCTTGAGCTGCCGTCCTGGCGTGGCCGATCTTCCATGATCCCGAGCGCGTCCTGCGCTGCGGAGACGGGCATAGATTAAGCCGCCGACCGGGGCGGACAAAGCAGCCATCGGCGCGACGGCGTGTAAGCCTTTTGCCATAGCGGCTCGAATGCCCCGTCGGCCTTCGTCGAGTATCAGCGGCGGTGAGGAAGATCGCGGCGACAGTAGCGGCGTGACTATACGCGTCACCGACAGATATAGAGGAGCGCCAGGCCGCCGAAGACGACACCAGACCATCGGTTCCGTATCGCGGGCTCTCCTCGTGAAGTCAGGACCGGCCTCGGTGGCCGGACATTCTCCTTCCGCCCCGTCGCGTGGCGGCCGACTATGCTCAGGGTTCGGCAAAACATGCACGCGGAGGAACGCCAGCCATGCTCGATGTGCAGCTGTACCGCTACAACCCGGAATGCGACGAGGTGCCCTACATGCAGGCACTGCAGATACCGGACGAGCTACGCCAGCGCATGGTGCTGGATGTCCTGGAATATCTGCGCGAGCAGGACCCGTCGCTGGCGTACCGCCGTTCCTGCCGCGAAGGCGTGTGCGGCTCGGATGGCATGAACATCGGCGGCAAGAACCGCCTGGCCTGCATCACTCCGGTCCCCGAGGCGCTGGACGGCGCCGGTCGCCTGGTGATCCGGCCCTTGCCCGGCATGCCGGTGATCCGCGACCTGGTGGTCGATCAGAGCCAGTTCTTCCGGCAATACGAGCGCATTCGTCCGTGGCTGATCAACAACCAGCCGGCACCGAGCATCGAGCGTCTGCAATCGCCGCAGGAGCGCGCGCGGCTCGACGGCCTGTACGAGTGCATCCTCTGCGGCTGCTGCTCGTCGCAATGCCCGTCGTGGTGGTGGAACCCGGAAAAGTACATCGGCCCGGCCGGTCTGCTGCAGGCCTGGCGTTTCATCGTCGACAGCCGCGACACCGCCGCCACCGAACGGCTGGCGGCGTTGGACGATCCGTTCAGCGTGTTTCGTTGCCGCAGCATCGGCAATTGCAGCTGGGTCTGTCCGAAGGGGCTCAATCCGATGGGCGCGATCGGTCATATCCGCCGCGAGCTGCTCGCGCGAGGCACCTGACCGAGAGGTCGAAACCAGTGATGGCACTTTGCCTTGACACTGTTTAATCTCTGCCACCGCCGCGGCCCCGCCGCTCCCGAGCTCAGCCGCCAGCCGTCATGGACCGCCACCGCCCTTGCGCCACTTCCGAAGCCTCGCCGCCACGCCGGTCGCGTGCGGGCGCGCTGGTTTCGCTGGGTTATATCCTCGGCCTGCTGCTGGTCTTCGGCCTCAGCCTCTATCTGCTGCCGGCACACACCGGGGTCGGCAAGCTCCTCTGGGGCAATTGAACCGGCAGAGCCCGACCGGCGGTAGCTACTTTGGTAGCAGCCACATAGTTGCATAGCCGCCCGCCTCGCATGCTCGTAACGTCGCCTTGAAAGCAGTGCATCCGTCCTGCAGCCCTCACGAGCGAAGCCGTCATGCTGTCAATTCTTCGATCCCGCTCCGGTGCCCGTCAGGGCGATGGTGTCACCAGCCTGCTCGGCAGCGCTGCGCAGTTGCCCGAGCAACTCGCGGCACTGCGCCTGGAGCCGACCTACATCGCCGGCTTCGTCTCGCCGCATGTCGATCTCGATGCGGTCGCGCGCCTGATCCGCCAGCGCTTCCCACAGGCGGTCATCAGCCTGTGCACCACCGCCGGCGAGCTGTCGAGCCAGAATACCCAGCTGTACTGCAGCACCGGCGCGCACTGGGATCGCGTGGCGCTGCAGCTGTTCGACGCGAGCGTGATCGCCGCCGCCGAGATCGTCCACGTACCGCTGGAATGCGAGGACATCCGCGGCCAGGGCACGCGCCTGAGCATGGCGCAACGCATCGCCCGGCTGACCGAGTCGCTGCGGCGGCTGCAGGTGAAGATGCCGATCGACTATCGCGACACCCTGGCGAACATCGTCTTCGACGGCCTCTCGGCGTCCGAATCGTTCTTCATGGAAGCACTCTACGAATCCGGCCGTTTCCCTTGCCTGTTCGTCGGCGGTTCGGCCGGCGGCAAGCTCGACTTCAAAGCCACCCAGCTGCATGACGGCACGCGCGCCTACCAGAACCATGCGCAGATCGTCTTCCTCAAATGCGCCCGCGACGTGCGCTTCGGCGTGTTCAAGAGCCAGAACTTCGAGCCGACCGCGCTCAGCCTCAGCGTCCTCAGCGCATCGCTGGAGGATCGCTACATCAGCCAGGTCGTTGACGCGCGCGGCAACATCCGATCGATGGTCGCCGCACTCTGCGAGGCGCTGCACTGTGCGCCGAGCGATCTGGAGGCGCGGCTGGCGGATTACTCCTTCGCCATCCGCGTGGGCGAGGAGGTGTTCGTGCGCTCGATCGCGCGAATCGATTTCGCCAACGAGCGCGTGCACCTGTTCTGCGATGTCGCCCCCGGCGAGGAACTGGTGATGGTCAAGCGCACACCACTGGTCGAAGCCACCCGCCGCGACTTTCAGCGCTTCATGCGCGACAAGCCCGGCCGACCGCTGGTCGGCATTCTCAACGACTGCATCCTGCGCCGGTTGAACAATGCCCAGGCGCTCGACGGCATGCACGCGGTCTTCGGCGACACGCCGGTGCTCGGCTACTCGACCTTCGGCGAGATCCTCGGGCTGAACCTGAACCAGACGCTGACGGCGGTATTCTTCTTCCGCACCAGCGATCAGGCGGCGTTTCGCGACGAATACACCGACAACTTCATCGCCTACCACGGCGAGTTCAAGGCGTTCTTCCTGCGCCGGCAGATCAAGAAACTCACCGGCCTGAGCCAAGTGGTGGTCAAGCAGATCGACCAGTTCAAGCGCCAGGACTACCACAGCAGCCTCGACATCAACGGCCTCGACGAGCACATCCGCCCGGTATTCCGCGGCCTCGCCGATCTCGGCGCGGTGCTGCTCGATGCCGACCGCCAGCGCCAGCACATGGCCGACCAGTTGAGCCAATGCGCGACCGACCTGCACGGCTCGATGGACGAATTGGCGCTGACCATCGACCAGCAGGCGCAGGTGATCGACCAGGCCGGCACGTCGGTCAGTCAGATGGTCGACCAGGCCGATGCGGTGGTCGGCAGCGCACGCGCCCTCGCGCAGTCGAGCCAGCGCATCCAGTCGGTGGTGCAGACCATCCAGCAGATCGCCGGACAGACCAACCTGCTGGCGCTGAACGCGGCGATCGAAGCCGCGCGCGCCGGCGAGATGGGCCGCGGCTTTGCCGTGGTCGCCGACGAGGTGCGCAAGCTGGCCGAGATCACCCGCCGGAACGCCGAGGAGATCGGCACCGACATCGACCGCCTGGCCGATGCGATACGTGCGGTGGCACAGCACATCGAGAGCCAGTCGGCGGACGTCGGCTCGCTGACCGATGTACTCCAGGCGCTGCAGAGCACCAGCGAGGCGACCGCCGGCACGTCGCGGCGGACCAAGGGCGTCGCCGACCATCTGCTCGGCCTGACCACCCACTGAGCTTCCCTTCTGCAACGAAAAAGGGCGTGCCAAGGCACGCCCTTTTTTACTTTCCGGCCGCTCAGAAGCGGTCGCGCACCACCAGCTCGTCGAACGGCAACTTGCCAACACGTGGCTTGGGTTCGACCGTACGCTTGCCCACCGCGACCATCAGGCCGATCACATGGTTGGGCGGCAGGTTGATCAACCGCGCCACGGCATCGAAATCGAAGCCGTCCATCGGGCAGGAATCCAGTCCCTTGCCACGCGCCGCCAGCATCAGGGTCTGCGCCAGCAGGCCGCAACTGCGCATGGTTTCGTCGCGCTGCACCTGCGGCTTGCCGCGGTAATAGTTGTCGATGGCCCCCGCCATATAGTCCTGCACTTGCTCCGGCGCACCCTCCCAGACCCGGCGCACATCCGCTTCCCAGCGGTCGAGCTTGGCGCAGACCACCACCAGCATCGAGGCATCGGTCATCTGCGCCTGGTTCCAGCCCACTTCGCGGATCTGCGCGCGCAGCGCCGGATCGCTGACTTCGACCAGTCGCACGTGCTGCAGGTTGAACGCCGAGGGCGCGTGCAGCGCCAGGCGCAGCAGCTCGTCTTTCTCCTCGCGGCTGAGCTGGAAGTCAGGATCGTAGGCTTTGATCGCACGGCGGCTCTGGATGGCTTCTTCGATGGTCATGGGCCTCTCCCAAGTCAAGAATGGCCGCCATGCTAGCGGTGCAGAATGATCGAAACCACCGGTACTTTCCGATCAAACCGATCGAACAAAACGATATTTTTCACAACGAACGCTCACGAAAAAGCCGCCCGCAGGCGGCTTTCTGGTACGGCAGATCGCAGCTTAGAGCTGCGGGCCAGCGTTCTTGATGGCGTCGGAGACGTCGAACTTCTTGAAGTTCTCGACGAACTTGCCGGCCAGCTCCTTGGCCGCCAGATCGTAGGCGCTCGGGTCGGCCCAGGTGTTGCGCGGGTTGAGCAGCTGAGTTTCGACGCCCGCGACGGCCTTCGGCACGTCCAGGTTGATGATCGGCAGGTGCTCGGTTTCGGCACCGACCAGCGCGCCGCTCTGGATCGCCGCGATCACCGCACGGGTGGTCGGGATGTTGAAGCGCTTGCCGACGCCGTAGCCACCGCCGGTCCAGCCGGTGTTGACCAGGTAGACCTTGGAGCCGAACGCGTTGATGCGCTTGATCAGCAGCTCAGCGTATTCGCCGGCCGGACGCGGGAAGAACGGAGCGCCGAAGCAGGTGGAGAAGGTCGACTTGATGCCGCTGCCCGAACCCATTTCGGTGGAGCCGACCAGCGCGGTGTAGCCGGACAGGAAGTGGTAGGCCGCCTGCTCGTTGTTGAGGATCGACACTGGCGGCAATACGCCGGTCAGGTCGCAGGTCAGGAAGATCACCGCTTTCGGCTCGCCGCCGAGGTTCTTCTCGGAACGCTTCTCGACGTGCTCCAGCGGGTAAGCGGCGCGGCTGTTCTGCGTCAGGCTGGCATCGGCGTAGTCGGGCAGGCGGGTCTGCTCGTTGAGCACGACGTTCTCCAGCACGGCGCCGAACTTGATGGCCTTCCAGATCACCGGCTCGTTCTTCTCGGACAGGTCGATGCACTTGGCATAGCAGCCGCCTTCGATGTTGAACACGCGACCCACGCCCCAGCCGTGCTCGTCGTCACCGATCAGGTAACGCGATTCGTCGGCCGACAGGGTGGTCTTGCCGGTGCCGGACAGGCCGAAGAACAGGGTAGTGTCGCCGTCTTCGCCGATGTTGGCAGCGCAGTGCATCGGTAGCACGTCGACGTCCGGCAGCAGGTAGTTCTGCACGGAGAACATGGCTTTCTTCATTTCACCGGCGTACTGCATGCCGGCGATCAGTACCTTCTTCTCGGCGAAGTTGATGATCACGCAGCCATCGGAATGGGTACCGTCGCGCTCCGGCTCGCACTGGAAGAACGGTGCGTTGAGAATGCGCCACTCGCTCTTGCCAGCCGGGTTGAAAGCGCTCGGTTCGATGAACAGGCAACGGCCGAACAGGTTGTGCCAGGCGGTTTCGGTGCTCATCTTCACCGGCAGGTAGTGCTCGGGATCGGCACCGACATGCACGTGGGAAACGAAGCTGTCACGCTCGCCGAGGTAGGCTTCGACGCGGTTCCACAGCGCCTCGAACTTGCCGGCCGGGAACGGGCGGTTGATCGGCCCCCAGGCGATGTGGTGCTGGGTGCTCGGCTCCTCGACGATGAAGCGGTCAGCCGGAGAACGACCTGTGCGGTGCCCGGTCTTAACCACCAGAGAGCCATTGGCAGCCAGCTCACCCTCACCGCGCTTAACGGCTTCTTCAATCAATTGCGCGATGCTGATGTCGGTGTACACGGCGTTGGTCGCTTGCGTCATGAGTGTCCCCGTCGGCCCTGGGCCGATTCCTCCATGCTGTTGTAGTGCACCAAACGGTGAACTACATCGAAAAAAGTGCGCGCGATTATGCCAGAAAACACGGCGCGCTGGGTATGAGCCCGTGATGGCCAAAAGGTTCACTGTGGCATCGCGCCATCAGTGACGGGTATCCGAGGCCGGCTGGGTGCCACCACCGGCGAACAGCTGGCCGATGTCGGCGGCATCGAAGACGTACCGTTCGTTGCAGAACTGGCAATCCACGGTGATGGTGCCGCCCTGCTCCTGCAGCAGCTGTTCGGCATCGTGCTGGCCGAGGCTGACCAGCGCATTGGCCGAGCGCTCGCGCGAGCAACTGCAGCGGAAGCGGATCGGCTGCGCCTCGAACAGCCGCAGCGGTTCCTCGTGGTAGAGCCGATGCAGCACCGTCTCGGTATCCAGCCCCAGCAGTTCCTCGGCGCTGAGCGTATCGGCCAGGGTGCGCAGGTGCTGCCAGCTGGCTTCGCGCTCTTCCGGATCGTGGATGCGGTCGGCCGGCAACTGCTGCAGCAGCAGGCCGCAGGCGCGGCGGCTGTCGGCGGCGAGCCAGAAACGGGTCGGCAGCTGCTCGGAGGCGGCGAAGTATTCCGACAGGCATGCGGCCAGGTCGACGCCTTCCAAGCCGACGATGCCCTGGTAGCGCTGGCCCTTGGCCGGATCGACGGTGATCGCCAACATGCCTTCGGGCATCAGCTCGCGCAGGGTTGCGTCCGGCGCGATCTGCTCGGCATGGTAACGGGCGATACCGCGCACCTCGCGGTCGCTGGAGCATTCGACCATCAGCAGCGGCACCGGCCCTTCGGAGCGCGCCTGCAGCGACAGCAGGCCGTCGAACTTCAGCGTGCCGACCAGCAGCGCCGCGGCAGCCAGCAGCTCGCCGAGCAGCTGGGCGACCGGCTCAGGGTAGGCGTGCTTAGCCAGCACGTGCTGGTAGCTTTCGGCGAGCGTGGCGGTTTCGCCGCGCACGTCGTTGTCGTCGAAGAGAAAGCGTTGGGTCTGGTCGGACATGCCGGATGCTCGCAAGGTGGCCGCGGAAAAAGTCGTGCATTTTACACGAAGCCCCGGCACCCCGAGGCACCCGCCGTCGATTCGGTGTGGACCGGCCGCGCAGCTCGCCGTTCCCTTGCCGTTCAGCCCTTGAACGCGCGCAGCAGCTCGATCTGCCGGCGCTGCTTCTTGCTCGGCCGGCCGTCGGTCTGCACGCCGAGCGCGCCGGCCTTGCGCTGCGCCGCCGCTTCTTCGCGGCGCGCCAGGCTGTCGGCGGTTTCCTCGTAGAGCAGCTGGGCCTGGGGCGCGCCACGGCGCACCGCCGACAGCTCGCGAATGATCACCGTGCGCTCGTCGAAGCCGATGCGGATCACCAGCTCGTCGCCGACCCGCGGCTCCTTGCCCGGCTTGCAGCGCTCGCCGCGACAGTGCACCTTGCCGCCCTCGATGGCTTCCTTGGCCAGCGCGCGGGTCTTGAAGAAGCGCGCGGCCCACAGCCACTTGTCCAGGCGCACCTTGTCGTCGTCTTTTTCGCTCATGTTCAACCTGCGTTTCGCCTTGTGGTCTCAGCCGTGTGCAGTTGTCATGCACCACGACTAGAATGCCCGCAAATCTCACGGATGCCACGCTTGGACTGTCTCGATCCCCACACGCTGATCGGCCTGCGCGAATGGGTCGCCCTGCCCGAACTGGGCGTGGTCGGCCTGCGCGCGAAGATCGATACCGGCGCCAGCACCTCGGCGCTGCACGCCACCGAGATCAGCGAATTCGAGCGTGACGGCCGGCCCTGGGTGCGTTTCACCGCGCATCTGGGCACGCTGGTCCAGCGCCGCCATCGCTGCGAGGCGCCGCTGGTGGCGCACAAGACGATCAAGAGCTCCAACGGCCAGGCGCAGACGCGTTACGTGGTGCGCACCCTGCTGGCGCTCGGCGACCATGTCTGGCCGGTCGAATTCACCCTGACCTGCCGCAAGACCATGCGCTACCGCCTGCTGCTCGGCTCCAAGGCGCTGGTCGACGGGCAGTGGCTGATCGATCCGTCGCGCTCTTACATCCAGGACAAACCCCAGGTTCTCACTTCCCCCGGTGCCCAATGAAAATCGCCGTGCTGTCGCGCAATCCGCGCCTGTATTCCACTCATCGCCTGGTCGAAGCCGGCCAGCAGCGTGGCCATGAGGTGGTGGTGATCGACACCCTGCGCGCCTACATGAACATCGCCAGCCACAAACCGCAGATTCATTACCGCGGCAAGCCGCTGGAGGGATTCGACGCGGTGATCCCGCGCATCGGTGCCTCGGTGACCTTCTACGGCTGCGCGGTGCTGCGCCAGTTCGAGATGCAGGGCGTGTTTCCGCTCAACGAATCGGTGGCCATCGCCCGCTCGCGCGACAAGCTGCGCGCGCTGCAGCTGCTGTCGCGGCGCGGCGTCGGCCTGCCGGTGACCGGCTTCGCCCACTCGCCCGACGACATCCCCGACCTGATCCAGATGGTCAACGGCGCGCCGCTGGTGATCAAAGTGCTCGAGGGCACCCAGGGCATCGGCGTGGTGCTGTGCGAGACCGAGAAGGCCGCCGAATCGGTGATCGAGGCGTTCATGGGCCTCAAGCAGGACATCATGGTGCAGGAGTACATCAAGGAGGCCGGCGGCGCGGACATCCGCTGCTTCGTCGTCGGCGACAAGGTGATCGCCTCGATGAAGCGCCAGGCCAAGCCCGGCGAATTCCGCTCCAACCTGCATCGTGGCGGTACCGCCAGCCTGATCAAGATCACCCCGGAAGAACGCATGACCGCGATCCGCGCCGCCAAGGTGATGGGCCTGAACGTGGCCGGCGTCGACATCCTGCGCTCCAACCACGGCCCGCTGGTGATGGAGGTCAACTCTTCGCCGGGCCTGGCCGGCATCGAGGAAACCACCGGCAAGGACGTTGCCGGGCTGATCATCGAGTACCTGGAAAAGAACGGCGGCCCGCACCTGACCCGCACCAAGGGCAAGGGCTGAAAGCCGCGCGCTGACAGCCGGCGGCGCACTCGACATCAGGTTTTTATCGCGTCCCTCGGCAGCAGCAGCCCCAGCGGCAGGCTGACCCGCGCCTCCAGGCCGCCACCCTCGCGGTTGCGCAGCTCGACGATGCCGCCGTGCTGGTTGGCGATGCGCTTGACGATCGCCAACCCCAGGCCGGAGCCCTTGCCACCGCGCGCGCGGTCGCCGCGGATGAACGGGTTGAAGATACCTTCCAGCTCGCTGGGCGCGATGCCCGGGCCGCGGTCGAGCACACTGAGCACCACGTATGGCGCATTGCTGTCACCGGTTACCGAGGCGGCGACCTCCACGCCTTCGCCGCCGTAGCGCCGGGCGTTCTCGATCAGGTTGACCAGCAGGCGCTTGATCGACACGCGGCGCAGCGCCAGTTCCGGCATCGGCTCGACGCACAGGCGCACCGACTCCTCATGCTGGTTGTATGGCGCTACTACCTCGCGGATCAGCTCGCCCAGGTCGAGCTTCTCCACCGGCTCGTCGCTGCCGTCACGGACGAAGGCGAGGAACTGGTCGAGAATCGCGTCCATGTCCTCGACGTCACGGATCATGTCCTCGGTCAGCTCGTCGTCGCCAGCCATCAGCTCCAGCGACAGGCGCAGGCGCGTCAGCGGCGTTCGCAGATCATGCGACACCCCGGCGAGCATCAGCTCGCGCTCGCGCCCGGCCTGCTCGACGTCCTCGGCCATCTGGTTGAACGCGCGATACACCTCGGTCATCTCGCTCGGCGTATCGCCGATCGGCAGGCGCACGCTGCGACCCTTGCCGATCTGCCGCGCGGCGTAGACCAGCCGCTTGAGCGGCAGGTTGAGCTGGTTGACGAAGATCCACGCCGCCGCCGTCGACAGCAAACCGATGCCGAGGAACCAGCCGAGCACGCTCCAGATGCGCTGGCCGCGTAGCGGATAGGCATACAGCGGCACCCGCACCCAGTCCGCGCCGAGCTCCGGCGCGCGCACCCAGATCGCGGTGGACGGCTGGATACGCACCCGTACCTCGGTCTCGGCGCCCAGCTCGGCGCGCATCTGCCGCTGGAAGATGTCGGTGTAGGGCCAGTGGTATTCGCCGCGCGGTACCTGCAGCTCCGGCACCGTCTGCAGACCGGCGGCGCGACCGATGCGTGCGCGGTCGGCAGCGTCCGCCGCCCAGTAGGCTCGCAGCGTCAGCGCCGCGCCGTGGCTGTACTGGCGGTCCACCAGCACGTCCTCGTTGGCCATCAGGTAGAACAGCGTCAGCACCTTGGAGAACAGCACCACCACCAGCACCATCCACAGGGTGCGGGCGAAGAAGCTTTGCGGGAACCACAGCGGCGCTTTCACCCGCGACGAGCCTCGCGCCGCGCGCTGCCAGTGGACGCGCAGGCCGCCCGCGTCACCTGCCGCCTGCCGCCTGCGTGAAGCGCGAATGTCACTTGTTGCCGTCCGGCACGAACACGTAGCCCACGCCCCACACGGTCTGAATGTAGCGCGGCTTGGACGGATCGGGTTCGATCAGCCGACGCAGGCGCGAGATCTGCACGTCGATGGATCGCTCCAGCGCGTCCCACTCGCGACCACGGGCGAGGTTCATCAGCTTGTCGCGTGTCAGCGGCTCGCGGGCGTGCTGCACCAGCGCCTTGAGCACGGCGAACTCGCCGGTGGTGAGCATGTGCACCTGATCGCCGCGCGTCAGCTCGCGGGTCGCCAGCGACAGCTGGTAATCGCCGAAGGTGACGATCTCCTCCTCGCTGCCCGGCGCGCCCGGCACCTGCGGCGTCTGCCGGCGCAGCACGGCGCGGATGCGCGCCAGCAGCTCGCGCGGATTGAACGGCTTGGCCAGGTAATCGTCGGCGCCCTGCTCCAGACCCTGGATGCGGCTGGCCTCGTCGCCCTTGGCGGTGAGCATGATGATCGGAATCTGGTTGTTGCTCTCGCGCAGGCGCTGGCAGGCCGACAGACCATCCTCGCCGGGCATCATCAGATCGAGCACCACCAGCTGGAACAGCTCGCGGCTGAGCAGGCGGTCCATCTGCTCGGTGTTCTCCACGGTCCGCACGCGGTAGCCCTGCTCGTCGAGAAAGCGCTCGAGCAGGCGTCGCAGACGGGCGTCATCATCGACGATGAGGATCTTTTCACCTTCGTTGGCGGACGCAGTGCTGCTCATGGGAACTCCCGGATTTATTGACGGCGCATTATTGCGCAGTGTGATTCGGCCCTACTGACAGCCATTGTTAGCAGATTTTTCGCGCGGCCGTCCTGCCCGCGCGCCGCACACACTTCAGAGCAGAACCGCAAGCCAGACGACGGCGATGGAAACCAGCCCGGCCAACTGAGCGGCACTGCCCAGATCCTTCGCGCGCTTCGACAACGGATGGATTTCCAGCGAAACCCGATCGACCACCGCTTCGATGGCCGAATTCACCAGTTCGATCGCGAGCGACATCAGCACAGGAAGGACCAGCAGGGCGCGCTCCACCGGCGTGCCGCCAACCATGAAAGCGACGGGGATAAGCACGCAGGCAAGAAGGCTCAGCTGACGAAAAGCCGCCTCATGCCGCCAGGCCGCGGCGAGGCCAGCAAGCGAATAGCCGGCCGCCTTGGCGACGCGCCCGAGACCTGATTTGCTCTTGAGGGCAGACGCGTCATTGGTCGTTTCGATTGTCATCTTTCCATCCGCTCGTTCGGGGTGCTGATCCGGCTCGTGACCGGCCATCGACACCTTCTGTCGAATCCCAAAGGCCCTTGATATCATATTGATATCAATTAAGGACGATTCAGTTTCCGACGGACAGTTAGATGGCTGTTTAAAGCGCGTCAGCACCTGGCCGACACGCTGCTCCCGGACGCTACTGATCGCGCCAGAAACCGCCACAGGTGACTTCTTGCTTCTCTTCCAAAACCAACAGATCCCGGACTCGCCCGGACTGGACGGGATCGAATGGCCGTTTCTCGCGCTCAATGACGGACGCCTGCACTGGATCATGGCGGAAAAAGCCAGCGATGCAGCGCTACTGACCCGTCAGGTCGTGGGGAACATGGAAGCCAGCCGGCGGGCAGCGATGATATCGGACGACACCCGCCAGCGGCGAGTGCTGACCGAGCTACCGGCTGACGCAGGTCCTGCCGAGCTGCTGGTCCTGACCCTGGCACCCGGGCACTTCGCCGCAATGCTGAAACGCCTGGAGTCCGAGCTGGATCGCGCAGGCAACATGCGCGGCCGGCTGATCCTGCTCAATCTTCCCACCCAGACCTGGGAGCGTCTTGCGCAGCCGAGACTCGCAGCCTGGCTGGCGCGAGTCGGCGCCTGGTTGCTCGAGCGTCGCGCGACGCTGCTGATCATCAGCGACGGCCTCAGCGACGCGCTGAGCGAGCCGTTGCACACGCTCAGCCATTGTCTGGCCGGCATCGCCTCGCTGAGCCAGACCCCCTCCGGCACTCGCCTGTACGTGCACCACTGGCAGAGCGAACGTGGGATGACCAGCGCGCGCCAGCTTGCCCTCCGCCACCGGGACGACGGTTTCCAACTGAGCGCCTCCGGGGAGCTCGGCGAGCTGCTCGAGCATCCGGACCAGGGGCGCTTCTACGCGGAGCGCAGCGTGCTGGAAGGAGCGCACAACCTTTCCACGCAGTGGCGGCTGTTCGAGAACAGCGCAGCCCTTGTACAGCATGCCGAAAGCGCCAGGGCTGCCAGCATCCTGTTCGCCATCACCGATAACGAACAGGTCGAAGAACTGGCCCACCGGATCAACCGCCTGCGCCGCGTCTGCGGCAATCAGCTGAAACTGATCATCCGCGAAATGGCGCCCTGTCTGCGCTATCGCGACGAGCAGTTACTGCTCGCCGGCGGTGCCACGCTGGTCGTGCCTTTCGGCACCCTGTTGCCCCGTTTTTTGACCATGATCGAGAGCGTGCAGGGGCACATCTGGCAGCGCCAGCTGAGCGACATCGACAGCAGCCTGGACAAGCTCAAACCGCTCCCCCTGCGTGGCCAGCAGAGCCCGCGCGCCTTCGCCGAAGCCGTTCGGGAAATGTGGGCCGGCAGCGCAACGGGCGAGATCGTTCACCAGCTGGTGCGCCTGCAGCCCGTGCCCGGCCTGAGCCTGGAGCAGGTGCTCAGTCAGACCCATCTGCGGCGCAACGGCGACATCGCCTGCATCGCCGACAAAGCCCTGTTGCTGTTTCTCTTCGCCTGCCGTGCGGAATCGCTCGAAGCGGCACTGGACAACATCTTCGGCGTCGCCTGGCAGGAGCTGTTTCTCGGCCTCGAACAGCTGACCGAGCTCGACGCCCTGTCCGGCCCCAGCTTCCAGGAACAGGCCCTGTGGTCGCCCGGCCATGAGGCGGCGAACAACGAACCTGCGCCGGGCCGCCGGCTGCAACCGCGCCCCCTGACCCTTGCACTGGTGGCTCGACCATGACGCTGGAGCAGCTTCTCGAGGTCGCCAGCCTGTTCCTGATGATCGGCATCGGTATCGGCTGGCTGCTGACCCGGTACAGCCGTCCGGCCCTGCGCGCACTCGACCGGATGCTTCCGCCCCGCTACCTGAAAAGAACCGCAGTGCGTCGTCGCGCCATGGGGTCGGGAGACAAGCCATGAATGCGCCGGAGCGACTCAGCCTATCCGCACCCACGGCCGCCTGCTGGCCGGGACTGGGCGTGTGGAATCTGTACTTCCTGCTCAAGTTCCTGCTGCTGGGCCTTGGCCTGCTGAACTTGCAGCCGCTGCCGAATCTGGTTTTCGCCGCGTTTCTCGTCGTGCCCCTTGCGGGTGCTCCGTGGCGCATCGTGCGCCAGCTGATCGCGATCCCCCTGGGGGTTGCGCTGCTCTATCACGACACCTGGCTCCCGCCCTTCGAGCGGCTGCTGGCACAGCCCGGTGTGCTGGATTTCACCCCGGCCTATCTGCTGGATCTCGCCGGGCGCTTCGTCGACTGGACCGTGCTCGGCCTGTGCGCGCTGCTGGTGATTGGCTACAGCTATGCAGCGAGCTGGATTCGCCTGTCCACGGTCTGCCTGGGCGGCCTGATCTGGTTGAATCTGGCCAGCACACCGCTGCTGTTCGCACCGCCCAATGCAGACGCCGCCAGCGCCGTGGCGCCAGCAACCGGCAGCCCGGTGCGGCCGGTTCAGGACAACGTCGACCTGGACACCTGGCTGGACAGCTTCTTCCGCACCGAGGCCACGCGCCGGACGCAGTTCCCCCTGCGCAGCGAACAAACCGCGGCGTTCGACGTGCTGTTCATCAATGTCTGCTCGCTGGCCTGGGACGACCTGGACGCGGTCGAACTACGCGACAACGCGCTGCTCAAGCGCATGGACGTCATCTTCGATCGCTTCAACTCCGCCACCTCCTATAGCGGCCCGGCGGCAATCCGCTTGCTGCGCGCCAGCTGCGGCCAGCCCCGCCATCAGGCGCTGTACGAGCCGGCGCCGGAGCAATGCCTGCTGTTCCAGAACCTGGCCAATCTAGGCTTCCAGGCCGCAACACTGATGAACCACAACGGCAAGTTCGACGGCTTCGCCGGGGAAATCGAAGCCCAGGGCATGCCCCAGCCAACGCTGACGAGCCAGAACTTCTCGCGCGCGCTGGCAGGCTTCGACGGCTCGCCGATCGCCAGGGATTTCGACGTACTCAACGGCTGGTGGGAGCGTCGTCAGGCATTGCCGCAGCCCCAGGTCAGCCTCTTCTACAACAGCATCAGCCTGCACGACGGTAACCGCATCGTCGGCGCGGAGGGCAATGCCCAATCGGCGGAGTACCGGCCACGGGCACAGCGGCTGCTGGATGACCTCAACCGCTTCATCGACGAACTGGAGCGCAGCGGTCGGCCGGTTGCCTTGCTGCTGGTGCCCGAGCACGGCGCCGCCCTGCACGGCGACCGCATGCAGATCGCCGGCATGCGCGAGATACCACGTCCCTCCATCACCCAGGTGCCCGTCGGGCTGAAGCTGATCGGGATGGGCGCGCCCCGCGAGGCGCAGCCCGTGCATATCCAGCAACCAACGAGTTTCCTCGCGCTTTCCGAGCTGGTTTCCCGGCTCTACGCCGCCCGCCAACAGGCCAGCACACCGGACCTGAACGCACTGATCGCCGACCTGCCGCAGACCGAGCTGGTCTCCGAAACCGCTGGCGCGCAGGTGATCGAGCGCGCGGGAAAACCTTACGTACGTCTCAGCGGCCAGACCATCTGGCTGCCTTACCCCAATCGGTTCGAGTAGCACGCATATGGAAACGCTGGCCCTGGCGTCGCAGCAGGACGATGTCGACAACCTGAAACGCCACCTGGGCATGCCGAAACTCGGCTATCAGGACATCTCCGCGGCGCTGGAGCTGGACAAGGCCGTGCAGCGCTGGCCGCTGCTGAGCGAGCTGTCTGTCATCAGCCACCTGAATAGCGCGCTTGAGAGCGTCTCGCTCGAGAACGCCAGCGCGGCCGGCGTCAGTCGGCGTCCGGCATGAAGCAGCTCGTGCTGCGCGGCATGCGCGGCGGAATCGGCGCCACCTCGCTCTTGGCCGGGCTCGGCCTCGCCCTGCATGACCAGGGCGAGCGGGTCCTGCTGGTCGACCTCAGCCCGGACAACATGCTGCGCCTGCATTTCAACGTCGACGTCGCCCATGCATCCGGCTGGGCACGCGCGCAGCTGGATGCCACGCCCTGGTACGAGACCGCCCTGGAGTTGCTGCCGGGCCTGCACCTGCTGCCGTACGGCCAGTTGCGCGCCACGGAGATATCCCACGTCGAAGGCCAGCTCTGTGCGGATTCGAGCTGCTGGGCGCAGCGCTGTGACCTGATTGCACACGCCTACGACTGGGTGCTGTTCGATCTGCCGCAGCGTCTGCCCGGCCATCGCTTCGCCGTGTCGCAAGCGCAGCGGGCCGATGTGCTGATCGACCTGGCCACACCGGACCCGGGTTGCCACGTGCTGCTGCAGCAGCGGCCGCGGCCCGACGCCGATCTGCTGTTGGTCAACCGCTTCAACCCGGCAAGCCAGCTGCAACGCGACCTGCTGATGCTCTGGCGCAGCCAGCCGACGAGCAACCGTCAGCCGCAGCTGATCCATGAGGACGAAGCATTGCCGGAGGCGTTGGCGCACAAGCTGCCGATCGGCCATTACGCACCGCGGAGCCAGGCGGCCAGCGACCTGCGGAGCCTGGCGATCTGGTGTCTGGCCCAGCGAGCGACGTGCTGACATGCCCAATCCGCTGAGCTACTACCAGTACCTGCGCTATCAGCGTGGCGCGGGCCCTCTCGCCGCGCTGAGCTGGCTGGTCGCCTACATGGCGGCCTGGTTGCTGCTGCGCCTGGATGCCCCTGGCTGGCAGTGGGTGATGGCCGAACGCCGCAGGCTATATCCGCACATATCGGGCAAGCGCCCCAGCGCCGGCGACCCGCTGCGGATCGTCATCCAGAGCATCTGGCTGCTCGTCGCCCGCGCTCCCAGGGCGACGCCGGCACGCTCGCTGAGCAGCAGGCTGCGCTCGGCATCACAGCGACTGCGCAGCGTCGCGCAAAAGCTGCCCAGGCCGCCGCGCATGAAGCAACAGCACGTGTCCGGACTGCCCGGCTTACGCAGCGCCGAGGCCCGCGTCGGGCGAGTCGAACGCTGGCTGGCCACCTTATCGAAACCCGTGCGATACACCTTCAGCATCGCCATCGGCGCGCTGGCCATCCTGCTCGGCATCCTCTGCATCACCGAGCCGTTCGGCTACACGGCGCAGATCATCTTCGTCCTGCTGCTCTGGGGCCTGGCCCTGCTGGTCAGGCGCATCCCCGGACGCTTCGCGGTGCTGATGCTAATCGTGCTGTCGGCGATCATTTCCTGCCGCTATTTGTGGTGGCGCTACACTGCCACGCTGCACTGGGATTCCTATTTCGACCTTTTCTGCGGCATCGTCCTGCTCGCGGCGGAAACCTACTCCTGGGTCGTGCTAATCCTCGGTTACGTGCAGACCTGCTGGCCGCTCGATCGCAAGCCTGCGCCACTGCCGGAAGATAGCAGCAGCTGGCCGTCGGTCGACCTTTTCATCCCGACCTACAACGAGGACCTCTCGGTCGTGCGCACCACGGTGCTCGCGGCGCTGGGCCTGGACTGGCCACGCGACAAGCTGCACGTGTACATCTGCGATGACGGCCGCCGGGACAGTTTCAAGCAGTTCGCCGAGGAAGTCGGCGTGGGCTACATCGTCCGCCCGGACAACCAGCACGCCAAGGCAGGCAACCTCAACCATGCGCTGACCGTGACCCACAGCGAGCTGATCGCCATCTTCGACTGCGACCACATACCCGTGCGTTCCTTTCTCCAAGTCACCACGGGATGGTTCCTGCGCGACCCGAAACTGGCGCTGGTGCAGACGCCGCACCACTTCTTCTCGCCCGACCCGTTCGAACGCAACCTGGGATCCTTCCGCCGCAAGCCCAACGAAGGCGAGCTGTTCTACGGCCTGGTGCAGAACGGCAACGACATGTGGAACGCCTCGTTCTTCTGCGGATCCTGCGCCGTGCTGCGCCGCGACGCAGTGGAAAGCATCGGTGGATTCGCCGTGGAAACCGTCACCGAAGATGCCCACACGGCGCTGCGCCTGCATCGTGCCGGTTGGAATTCCGCCTACCTGGGCACGCCGCAGGCGGCGGGCCTGGCCACCGAGAGCCTTTCGGCGCATATCGGCCAGCGGATACGCTGGGCACGCGGCATGGCGCAGATCTTCCGCACCGACAACCCGCTGCTCGGTCCGGGCCTGACGATCTTCCAGCGCCTCTGCTACGCCAATGCGATGCTGCATTTTCTCGCGGGCCTGCCCCGCCTGATCTACCTGACGGCACCGCTCGCGTTTCTCCTGCTGCACGCCTACATCATCTACGCGCCGGCGCTGATGATCGTGCTCTACGTGCTGCCGCACATGATTCACGCCAGCCTGACCAACGCCAGGATGCAGGGCGAGTACCGGCATTCGTTCTGGGGCGAGGTGTACGAGACGGTACTGGCCTGGTACATCGCGCGGCCCACCACGGTGGCGCTGTTCAACCCGGGCAAGGGCAAGTTCAACGTCACGGCCAAAGGCGGGCTGATCGATCACGATCAGTTCGACTGGCGCATCGCGCGCCCCTACCTGGTTCTGGCGGCCTTGAACGTGGCCGGTCTCGGATTCGCTGTCTGGCGCCTGTTCACCGGTCCGGTCAGTGAAATCGGCACGGTTCTGGTCAGCTCCGCCTGGGTCATCTACAACCTGCTCATCATCGGCGCCGCGGTGGCCGTCGCATCCGAAGTCCGGCAGATCCGTCGCGCCCACCGTGTCATGGCCCAGCTGCCGGCCTCGCTCAAGCTCGCCGACGGTCACGCCTACCCCTGCACGCTGCTGGACTTCGCCGAAGGCGGTGCGGGCCTGCAGATCCCGCCGGGGCTGAAGGTGGACATGGATCAGCCGGTCTCCCTGATCCTTCAGCGCGGGGATCGCTCGTTCATGTTTCCTGGTCAAGCCTCCCGGCAGATCGGCGAGCGCCTGGGTATCCGCCTCGACAACCTCGACCTCGCGCAGCAGATCGACCTGGTCCAGTGCACCTTCGCCCGGGCCGACGTCTGGCTGAACCGCCATCAGGATTTCGAGACGGACCGGCCGCTGCACAGCTTCATCGAAGTGCTGCGTATCGGCGGACGCGGCTACCACCGCCTCTACGAACAACTGCCGAGCGTCCTGAGCAGACCCCTTCGCCCGCTTCTTCGGTTAGCCGCCTGGCTACTGAGCTATTGCCCTCGTACTCCAGCCTCTAAATCCCTGGTAACCCCGTCATGATCACCCGAACCTATTCCCGGACGCTGCTCACCGCCTTGCTGTGGGCATTCAGCGCTGCCGCCTTCGCTGAGCCGAGCCTCGACGCCGACAGCACGCCGCCGAGCTGGAACTCCAGTCGCAGCTTCAGCGACCTGGGCCGTCCCCGCGACCAGTTGCTGCTTGGCATACGCAACGCGGAGCAGGTCGAGTTCCGCCTGCGTCATGACCGGATCGCCACCGCCGCCACCCTGCACCTGGACTACACGCCATCGCCGGCGCTGATCCCGGTGCTGTCGCACCTGCGCGTGTACCTGAACGATGAGCTGATGGGCGCGCTGCCCATCACCCAGGAGCAGATCGGCCAGCGTGTTCGTCAAGAGCTGGCCCTGGACCCGCGCCTGCTGGGCGATTTCAACCGGGTGCGAATCGAATTCGTCGGCCACTACAGCGATGTCTGCGAAGACCCCGCGCACAGCGGCCTGTGGCTGAACCTGGGTCGTCAGAGCCGGGTCAGCCTGCATGAACAGGCGTTGGACGTCACCGGCGACCTGGCCTGGTTCCCGCTGCCCTTCTTCGACGAGCGCGACACCCAGCAGCTCAATCTGCCGGTCGTCTTCACCGGCACGCCTACCCTTGGCGAGCAGCGGGCCGCAGGCATTCTCTCGTCCTATTTCGGCAGCCTGGCCGCCTGGCGAAGCGCGACCTTCCCGGTGTTGTTCGATGCCCTGCCGTCGACGCAGGAGCGTCCGCAACCTGCGCTGGTGTTCGCCACCAACGACCGTCGTCCGTCGTTCCTCGCCGAGCATCCAGCGGCGGAAGGGCCGACCGTCGAACTGATCGACCATCCTCAGGACCGCTACAGCAAGCTGCTGCTGATTACCGGCCGTAACGACGACGATCTGGTGGTCGCGGCGACGGCGCTGGCACTGGATCGCGGCCAGCTGCGCGGAAATCGGGTTCGCCTGGAACAGGTCGAACCGCCGGCACGCAAGCCTTACGACGCCCCCAACTGGATTCGCACCGACCGCGCAGTCCAGCTTTCGGAGCTGATCGACTACCCGCAACAGCTGCAGGTCAGCGGCCTTCAGCCTTATCCCATCACGCTGGACATCAACCTGCCGCCGGACCTGTTCGTCTGGCGCAACCAGGGCATCCCGCTGCAGACGCGCTATCGCTATACGCCGCCGGTGACGACGGACGAGTCCCGCCTGAACATCAGCGTCAACGACCAGTACATCAGCAGCATCCCCCTGCAGGGCAGCGACAGCCGCAGCAGCGTGGAAAACCTGCGCCTAACCGTTCTTGCCTCGGACTCCACCGCCGAAAGCGAAAAGCTGCTGGTGCCTGCGCTGAAGATGGGTATGCGCAACAAAGTGCGCTTCGAATTCAACTTCGCCAGCAAACTGGGCAATGCCCAGCGCGATCGCTGCCAGACCTACCTGCCGACCAACATCCAGGCCGCCATCGACGAGCAATCGACGATCGACCTGTCGGGCTATCACCACTACATGGCCATGCCCGACCTGAAGGCCTTCTCGCGCAGCGGCTTCCCCTTCAGCCGGATGGCTGATCTTTCCGAGACCCTGGTGCTGACCTCGGCCCAGCCCGACGAGGCGCAGGTCGGCACCCTGCTCGATACCCTTGCGCTGATCGGTTCTCATACCGGCTACCCGGCATTCGGCGCGCGCATCACCGACAACTGGAAGTCCGCGGCGCAGGCCGACGCCGACCTGTTGCTGCTGGGCCCTCTGCCCAATGAGCTGGTCAACGACGCCTCCCTGCCGTTCCTGCTCGAATCGCCACGCAGCTGGTTGCAGCACGGTGCGGCCGAGCAATCCGCCGGCGGCAAGCTGGGCATGAGCGCCAACGGCCCGCTGGCGGCGGTCGTCGGTCAGCAGTCTCCGTTCCACGCCCAGCGCAGCCTTGTCGCACTGCTCGCCTCGACACCGGCGGATTACGACCTGTTGCGCGACGCCCTGACCGACTCGGGCAAGCAGGAAGCCTTCGCTGGCGCCGTTACCCTGATTCGCACCAGCGGCGTCAGCAGCCATGTCGTCGGCAAACCCTACTATGTGGGCACGCTGCCCTGGTGGCTGCTGCTGTGGTTCCACCTTTCCGCGCACCCGGTGCTGCTGGCGTTTTTGGCCGCAGCCAGTGTCGTGCTGTTCGCCATCGTGCTGTGGCGAGCCTTGCGCTGGGCTGCCCGGCGCCGCCTGAGCGATGCCGGGTAAGCGCGATGCACAAGGCCCCGCTTCTACTGCTCGCCGCACTGCTACCGATCTTGAGTCACGCCGAGGTCCCGACGGACCGCGCCGAGCAGACCCAGTGGTTGCTCGCCCAGGTGCGCGCGGCCGAGGCCGTCAACCGTGACGAGCTGGTTCGTGACGCGCTGACACGCCTGCAACGTGTCGCGCCCGGCCATACGCAGGCGACGCTGGCGCAGATGCGGCTCGCCCTGCGCCAGCGCGACCTGCCGCAGCTGGCGACGCTGCAGCAGAACCTGCAGCAGACCGCTGCCGGTAGCGAGGCCGAGCGCACCGGGCGGGTGCTCGTCGAACTGAGCAGTGAAGCCGGCCAACAGCGCCTGCAGCAGGCCCGTCTGGCAGCCCTGGCCGGCCGGCCGGATGACGCGCTGCAGGGCTTCAAAGCCCTCTATGGCGACCAGCCACCGACACTGGAACTGGCCGTCGAATACTGGCGCCTGCGCAGCGCCCAGCCGGGGCAGCGCACGTCGGCGATCGGTGCGTTGCGCCGCCTGGACGACGAGTACCCGGGCAACCCCCAGCTACGCCAGTTGCTGGCGAATCTGCTGTTTGCCGATGGGCAGGACAAGGCGGCGCTGGCATTGCTGGCCGAGTTGGGCCGAAACCCGGTGGCGACCGATGCCGCGGCACAGCGGGAGTTCGAGTACCTGGCTACCAGGCGGATCGACGACAACGGACCCAAGGCCTGGAAGGCCTTTCTCGAGCGCTATCCGAACGGGCGCTTCGCCGGTGACGCCCGGCAACACCTGGAGCGGCAGCAGCGGCTGCTCGCCGACCCGCTCTGGCGGGCTGGCCAAGAGGGCCTGCGCTTGCTCGATCAGGGCCAGGACGAAGCCGCGGAAGCCAAACTCCGCCAGGCCTTGCGCGGCTACCCGAAGGACCCCGAACTGCTCGGCGGCCTGGGCCTTGCCCTCATGCGCCCCGGTCACCGCCCGGAAGCCCTGGTGTACTTCCAGCGCGCCAAGGACAACGAGGCGGACATCGACAACCTGAGCAAGTGGAGCGACCTGATCGACTCGACCCGCTACTGGCTCGCCCTCGAGCAGGCCGACCAGGCGCTGGAACAACAGCGGCCCCGCGAAGCGGCGGCGCTGTATACCCGTGCGCTCAGGCAACAACCCGATAGCATCTTCGCCGCGCTCGGTCTGGCCCAGGTCGCCGAAGCCGAAGGCCGCACCGACGAAGCCGAAGCCGCCTATCGCCGCCTGCTTGCGCGTGACCCGGCCAACGGCGGCGCGATCCGCGGGCTGGTGCGCCTCTATCGAGCAGAATCCGCGGAGCGTGCGCTGGCATTCATCGAAACCCTTGCTGCGCCCCAGCGCCAGGAATTCAACGAACTGCGCAATGCTTTGCTCCTGGCTCGCTATCAGCTCCAGGCCGACCAGGCACTGGAGCGCGGCGACCAGGCTGCAGCGAGCGAGGCACTGCGCCAGGCTCGCAGGCTCGACCCGAACGACCCCTGGCTGACCTACCGGCTGGCCAATTCGCTACGTACGCAGGGCGCCTTCTACGAGGCGGACAGCACCTTCGATGACTTGCTCGCGCGCAAGCCCGCTGATCCGACCACACGCTATGCACATGCGCTCTATCTCGCCGCGGCCGAACGCGACGCCCAGGCCCTGACCAGCCTGCAACAGATCCCCGCGAGCGACTGGAACGATGACATCCGCACGCTTGCGGCGCGTGTCGAGCGGCGCGAATTCATGTCGCGTGTAGCCAAGCTGCGCGCGGCGGGGCGAGAAACCGCGGCGGCCGATCTGATGCAGCAGCGCCTGCGCAGCCATGGAGACTCGGTGGACGACCTCCTGCTGCTGGCCGACTGGGCGGTGGAGCGCGGCGAGCCAGCCGCAGCACAGTCCTATCTGGCACGCGCGCTGCGCATCGATCCGGAACACGCCGCGGCACGACTCGCCCAGATCGAGCTGCTGCTCGCCACGGGACAGGTGAACGAAGCCAGCCAGGCCCTGCATGACGCACCGCCACAGTTCGGCAACGATGAGCCGAACGCCATTCGGCGCCTGGCCAACAGCTGGGCGGCGGTCGGCGAAGTGGCAAAGGCCCGGCAGATGCTCGAGCAGCTGGAGGCTCAGGTCGAGGAGCCGGACCCGCTGCTGCGCCGCGATACGGCACGCCTGCTGGCCAGGACCGAGCCGGACCGTGCGATGGCTTACTACCGCAAGGCCATGGTCGATGCCGAACTGATGCCGGAAGGCGCGAGCGACGCCGATCTGACCCAGGCTACCCGTGAGAACGAGACGGACGACTGGCTGATCCGCAGCCTGCGCAACGATGTGGCGAACCTGCACCAGCAGCAGGATGTCACCGTGACGCTGCTGCATGACCATGGCTGGCGCAACGACGACGGCACCCCGGGCATCTCCGAACTGCTGACCGACACGACGCTGCTACACGTGGAATGGCCGGCAGCCAATGGGCGCAGCTTTGTTCGCGCCGAGCGACTGGCGCTGGATGCCGGCACGCTCGAAGACGATGCCCCCTTTGGCGCCTGCGCGTTCGTCGATGGCAAATGCGCCGGCAAGCGCCAGCAGGCCGAAGCGGCGCTGCTGGCCGGCGGTTGGGGTGACGAACGCTGGGAAGCCGATCTGGGCCTGACCCAGGGTTTCGAGATCAACAACTTCTACGGTGGCATCACCGGCCGGGGCGACGCCGGGCCTTTCGGTCTGTCGCTCAGCGCGTCGCGCCGACCGATGAGCAACTCGCTGCTGTCCTACGGCGGCAGTCGCGACCCGGTGACCGGCGAACAATGGGGTGCGGTGACCGCAAACGGTAGCAGCCTTGGCTTGAGCTGGGACCAGGGTGGCGCCCATGGCGTCTGGGCCTCGCTGGGCTACCACTGGCTGCTTGGCGACAACGTCGCGCGCAACAATCGCACCACGGCGATGACCGGCTATTACTACAAGCTGGCCGACACCCCCAGCGAGCGCGTGCGCACCGGTCTGACCCTTATCCACTTCGGTTACGACAAGGACCTGAGCGGCTACACCCTCGGCCAGGGCGGCTACTGGAGCCCGCAGGCCTACAACTCCATCGGCGTGCCGGTGAGCTACGCCTGGCGTAACGAAGACTGGTCCGTACTGCTGGAAAGCAGCGTCGGCTGGTCCGTGTCGCAAAGCGATGGCGGCCCCGACTACCCGCTCGGTTCGCAACGGCGCCGGCTGCAAGCGAGCGATGCAGACATCGCTAACGGCGCAAGCGAAAGCTCCACCAGTCGCGGCATCAGCTATCGCCTGCAGGGTTTGTTCGAACGGCGCCTCAGCGATCATCTCGTGCTGGGCGGCGGCGTAAGCCTGCTGCACAGCGAAGACTATGCGCCAAGCCGCGCGCTGCTCTACCTGCGCTACAACCTGGCGCCGTGGCGCGGCGACCTGCCGCTGCCGGTAGAGCCCTTGACGCCCTACGCGGACTTCCGCTGAGGAAGCCGTCGGCTGACCGACCCAGCTGAAGCGCTCTCAGTTACACTTGCGCGCTTTTCTGGCCGGCCGGCCGTCATCCCGCCCGCAGGACATCACATGGACAGCATTAACTCCCGTATCGCCAACGAGCTGGGCGTGCGCCCGCAACAAGTAGCCGCCGCCGTCGCGCTGCTCGACGAGGGCTCCACCGTGCCCTTCATCGCCCGTTACCGCAAGGAAGTCACCGGCAGCCTCGACGATACCCAGCTGCGCAATCTGGAGGAGCGCCTGCGCTACCTGCGCGAGCTGGACGAGCGTCGCGTCTCGATCCTCGCCAGCATCGAGGAACAAGGCAAGCTGACCCCCGAGCTCAAGCGCGAGATCGACCTCGCCGACACCAAGACCCGCCTCGAAGACCTCTACCTGCCCTACAAGCAGAAGCGCCGCACCAAGGGCCAGATCGCCCTGGAAGCCGGTCTCGGCGAACTGGCCGATGCGCTGTTCGGCAACCCGGACCTTACGCCAGAGCAAGAAGCCGAGCGCTTCGTCGACGCCGAGAAGGGCTTTGCCGATGTGAAAGCCGTGCTCGAAGGCGCCAAGTACATCCTCATGGAGCGCTTCGCCGAAGACGCCGACCTGCTGGCCAAGCTGCGCGAGTTCCTCAAGCACAACGCCACCCTCAGCGCCCGCGTGGTGCCGGGCAAGGAAAGCGAAGGCGCCAAGTTCAGCGACTATTTCGAACACGACGAGGTGCTGAAGAACACCCCGTCGCACCGCGCGCTGGCGATCTTCCGCGGCCGCAACGAAGGCATCCTCAGCGTCAGCCTCAAGGTCGGTGACGAGACCCCGGGCAGCATGCACCCGGGCGAAGGCATGATCGGCGAGCGCTTCGGCATCGCCAACCGCGGTCGCGCCGCCGACAAGTGGCTGGGCGAAGTGGTGCGCTGGACCTGGAAGGTCAAGCTCTACACCCATCTGGAAACCGATCTGCTCGGTGAGCTGCGCGACAAAGCCGAAGACGAGGCCATCTCGGTGTTCGCCCGCAACCTGCACGACCTTCTGCTCGCCGCCCCGGCCGGCCCGCGTGCGACGCTGGCGCTCGACCCGGGCCTGCGCACCGGCTGCAAGGTCGCGGTGGTCGACGCCACCGGCAAGCTGCTGGAAACCGCCACCGTCTACCCGCACGCACCGCGCAACGACTGGGACGGCACTCTGGCGATCCTCGCCAAGCTGTGCGCCAAGCATGCGGTCGACCTGATCGCCATCGGCAACGGCACCGCCAGCCGCGAGTCGGACAAGCTGGCCGGCGAGCTGATCAAGAAAGTACCCGGTCTCAAGCTCACCAAGATCATGGTCAGCGAAGCCGGCGCCTCGGTGTATTCGGCCTCGGAGCTCGCCGCCCGGGAATTCCCCGATCTGGACGTGTCCCTGCGCGGTGCCGTCTCCATCGCCCGCCGCCTGCAGGATCCGCTGGCCGAGCTGGTGAAGATCGACCCGAAATCCATCGGCGTCGGCCAGTACCAGCACGACGTGTCCCAGCTCAAGCTGGCGCGCTCGCTGGATGCGGTGGTGGAGGATTGCGTGAACGCCGTCGGCGTCGACGTGAATACCGCTTCCGCCGCCCTGCTGGCGCGCATCTCCGGGCTCAACGGCACCCTGGCGCAGAACATCGTCGCCTACCGCGATGCCAACGGTGCGTTCAAGTCGCGCAGCGAGCTGAAGAAGGTGCCGCGCCTGGGCGACAAGACCTTCGAGCAGGCCGCCGGCTTCCTGCGCGTGATGAACGGTGACAACCCGCTGGACGCCTCCGCGGTGCACCCGGAAACCTACCCGCTGGTCAAGCGCATCGCCGCCGACACCGGCCGCGACATCCGCTCACTGATCGGCGATTCGGCGTTCCTCAAGCGCCTGGACCCGGCGAAGTTCACCGACGAAACCTTCGGCCTGCCGACCGTCACCGACATCCTCAGCGAACTGGACAAGCCGGGCCGCGACCCGCGCCCGGAGTTCAAGACCGCCGAGTTCCAGGACGGCGTCGAGACGCTGGCCGATCTCAAGCCCGGCATGGTGCTGGAGGGCGTAGTGACCAACGTGACCAACTTCGGCGCCTTCGTCGACATCGGCGTGCATCAGGACGGCCTGGTGCACGTGTCGGCGCTCTCCGAGAAGTTCGTCAAGGACCCGTATGAGGTGGTCAAGGCCGGTGACATCGTCAAGGTCAAGGTCATGGAAGTGGACATCCCGCGCCAGCGCGTCGGCCTGTCCATGCGCATGAGCGATACCCCAGGCGAGAAGACCGACGGCCCGCGCGGCGGCAGCAAGCCACGCGGCAACGCCCCGCGCAGCGAACGCCACGCCCGGGAAGACAAGCCCGCGCCGGCCAACGCGGCGATGGCCGCGCTGTTCGCCAACGCCAAGCAGCTGAGGAAATAAGCATGAGCATGCAAGTAGAGGCGGTGGGCAACTCCAGCGCCTTCGGCCGTCTGCTCGGCCTGGAAATCCACCAGGTCGGTAATGGCGAGGCCGTGCTCGGCCTGACCATGCACGACGGTCTGCGCAACCTGCACGGCAAGCTGCACGGCGGCGCGCTGTTCTCGCTGATCGACACCGCCATGGGCCAGGCCAGCCACAGCCTCGGCGACGGCTCGCCGAACAGCGTGACGCTGGAATGCAAGGTCAACTACATCCGCCCGGTCACCGACGGCGAGCTACGCTGCCGGGCGTGGGTGGTGCATGGCGGCCGGCGCACCCAGGTGCTCGAAGCCGAGGTGCACCAGGGCGACAAGCTGATCGCCAAGGCGCAGGCCACCTTCGCCTGCCTGTAACGCCGCGCCCATCGTGTCCGCACGCAAACGCCGCTCTTGTGCAGCGGCGTTTGCGTCCCCATATTGGGCCGACTGTCGCGTGAAGGAATCCACAAGTTGAGCGATCTTCTCTCTCATCGTCTGGCACTGCTGGCCGAGCAAACCAACCTGCCGCTGCTCAGCCAATGCCTGCACGGGATCGAGCGCGAATGCCTGCGCGTCGATGCGCACGGGCAGCTGGCCCACAGCCCGCATCCGCGTGCCCTCGGCTCGGCGCTGACGCATCCACAGATCACCACCGACTATTCCGAGGCGCTGCTGGAGTTCATCACCGGCACCGACCAGGACCCGCGCAACACGCTGGCCGAGCTGGAGACCATCCACCGGTTCACCTACGCCAAGCTCGACGGCGAATTCCTCTGGAGCCCGTCGATGCCCTGTCCGCTGCCAGACGAGGCGGACATTCCCATCGCCGAGTACGGCAGCTCCAACGTCGGCCGGCTCAAGCACGTCTACCGCCAGGGCCTGGCGCTGCGCTACGGCAAGACCATGCAGTGCATCGCCGGCATTCACTACAACTTCTCGCTGCCCGAGCAACTGTGGGCGGTGCTGCAGGCCGACGACGGTGATCAGCGCAGCGCGCAGGATTATCGCTCCAGCCGCTACATCAGCCTGATCCGCAACTTCCGTCGCTACAGCTGGCTGCTGATGTACCTGTTCGGCGCCTCGCCGGCGCTGGATGTCGGCTTCCTGCGCGGCCGCGCGCATCAGCTCGAACAGCTCGATGAGCACACGCTCTACCTGCCCTGGGCGACCAGCCTGCGCATGAGCGACCTGGGCTACCAGAACAACGCCCAGGCCGGCCTGACGCCCTGCTACGACGACCTGCCAAGCTATACCGAAAGCCTCTATCACGCGGTCTCCACGCCATATGCACCCTACGTGGCGCTGGGCACCAAGGACGCCGCCGGCAACTGGCAGCAGCTCAACACCAACGTGCTGCAGATAGAAAACGAGTACTACTCCAATATCCGCCCCAAGCGCGTCACTGCGGTCGGCGAGCGGCCGTTGCAGGCGCTGCGGGCGCGCGGCATCCAGTACATCGAAGTGCGCTGCCTGGACATCAATCCGTTCCTGCCGCTGGGTATCGACCTCGGCGAGGCACGCTTCCTCGATGCCTTCCTGCTGTTCTGCGCGCTGGATGACAGCCCCTGTCTGGCCGAAGGCGAATGCGGCACCGCCACCGACAACTTCCTCAAGGTGGTCAAGGAGGGCCGGCGCCCCGGCCTGGAACTGCGCCGCCGCGGCGAGAACCTGCCCCTCACCGTCTGGGCCGGCGAACTGCTCGACGGCATTGGCCGTGTCGCCGCCCTGCTCGACCGCAGCCACGGCGACGCGCGGCATGCCGAGGCGCTCGCCGAACAGCGGGCCAAGGTCGCCGACAGCCGCCTGACCCCGTCGGCACGGGTGCTCGACGAGCTGCGCCGCAGCGGCGAGAGCTTCAGCCGGTTCGCCATGCGCCAGACGCTCCTCCATGCCGGGCATTTCCGCGCAGAGCCACTGCCCGCCGAGGTGATGGCCGGTTTCGAAACTGCGGCGCGGCAATCGCTGGAACAGCAGACCGCGATGGAAGCGGCCGATCGCCTGGATTTCGACAGTTTCGTCGCCGATTACCAGCGCAGCCTCGACGCCTGAGCATTGTCTGCGGCGGGCGCGCTGCCCGCCGCCAGCGCCTCAGAGCGCCTTTTCGAAGATCTTCGAGTTGCGCTGGAAGTTGTACAGCGAGGCGCGCGCCGCCGGCAGGTGCTCGACGCCGATCGGCTCGAAGCCACGCTCGCGGAACCAGTGCGCGGTGCGCGTGGTGAGCACGATGAGCTTCTTCAGTCCGAGCTTGCGCGCACGCTCCTCGATGCGTTCGAGCAGTTCGTCGCCGCGCCCGCCGTGGCGGTATTCCGGGTTGACCGCCAGACAGGCCAGCTCGCCGGCGTCCGAATCGGCGATCGGATAGAGCGCCGCGCACGCGATGATCAGCCCGTCGCGCTCGACGATGCTGAACTGCTCGACCTCGCGCTCCAGCACCTCGCGCGAGCGGCGCACGAGGATGCCCTGCTCCTCCAGCGGGGTGATCAGGTCAATCAGCCCACCGACGTCCTCGATGGTCGCCTCGCGCAGCTGCTCGAACTGCTCCTGAGTGACCAGGGTGCCGGCACCGTCGCGGGTGAACAGTTCGTTGAGCAGCGCGCCGTCGTCGGCGTAGCTGACCACGTGGCTGCGCCGCACACCGCCGCGGCAGGCCTGCGCGGCGGCGTCGAGCAGCTCGGCCTGGTACTGGCTGCCGAGGCGTTCGACGTAGGCCGGAATCTGCTGCGGGCGCAGCTCGCGCACCAGCCTGCCGCTCTCGTCGAGCAACCCGGTCTCGGCTCCGTAGAGCACCAGCTTGTCAGCCTGCAGGTCGATGGCGGCCCGGGTGGCGACATCCTCGCAGGCCAGGTTGAAGATCTCCCCGGTCGGCGAGTAGCCCAGCGGCGACAGCAGCACGATGGTGCGCTCGTCGAGCAGGCGGCCGATACCCTTGCGGTCGATGCGCCGCACCTCGCCGGTGTGGTGCAGGTCGACACCGTCAAGCACGCCAATCGGTCGCGCGGTGACGAAGTTGCCGCTGGCCACGCGCAGCCGCGCGCCCTGCATCGGCGAGGCGGCCATGTCCATCGACAGCCGCGCTTCCAGCGCGATGCGCATCTGTCCGACCGCATCGATCACGCATTCCAGCGTCGCCGCATCGGTGATGCGCAGGTCGCGGTGATAGCGCGGCTCGATGCCGCGCGCCGCCAGTCGCGCCTCGATCTGCGGCCGCGAGCCGAACGCCAGCACCAGGCGCACGCCAAGGCTGTGCAGCAGCACCAGGTCGTGGACGATGTTGGCGAAGTTGGCATGCTCCAGGCCGTCGCCCGGCAGCATGACGACGAAGGTGCGGTCGCGGTGCGAATTGATGTAGGGCGAGGAGTCGCGAAGCCAGGTGACGTAGTCGTGCATGGATGAACCCGTGGGATTGACGAAGAGGCGCGGCGTCAGGCCCGCGCCGGTTGCAGACAGTAGTGCGCGATCATCCGCCGCAGCAGCTGCACGGTCGGCTCGATACGCGCCAGCTCAAGATACTCGTCCGGCTGATGCGCGCAGGCGATGTCGCCTGGCCCGAGGATCAGCGTCTGGCAGCCGAGCTGCTGAAGATAAGGCGCTTCGGTGGCGAACGCCACCGCGTGGGCGGCGTGACCGGTGAGGCGTTCGGCAAGCTGTACCAGCTCGCTGTCGGCGGCCTGCTCGAAGGCCGGCACGCTGGGGAAGATCGGCGCCAGCTCGATGCTCACCCGATGCTGCTCGGCCAGCGGCTGCAGGCGCTGGCGGATCGCCGTGCGCAACTGTGCCGGGTCCATGCCCGGCAGCGGACGCAGGTCGAATTCCAGCGCGCACTGGCCGCAAATGCGGTTGGGATTGTCGCCGCCGTGGATACAGCCGAGATTGAGCGTCGGCCCGGGCACGTCGAACAGCGGATTGTTGAACTCGGCCTGCCACTCGCGGCGCAGCGCCAGCAGCTCGCCCATCGCCGCGTGCATGGCCTCCAGCGCGCTGTGGCCGTAGGCCGGGTTGGACGAATGGCCGCTCTGCCCGAGGATTTCCAGGCGCTCCATCATGATGCCCTTGTGCAGCCGCACCGGGCGCAGGCCGGTGGGCTCGCCGATCAGCGCAGCCCGCCCGAGCGGCTGGCCGGCCGCCGCCAGCGCGCGGGCGCCGGACATCGAGCTTTCCTCGTCGCAAGTGGCGAGGATCAGCAGGGGCTGGCGGAACGGCTGGTCGAGCAGCGTGCGCACGGCCTCGATTACCAGTGCGAAGAAGCCCTTCATGTCGCAGCTGCCCAGCCCGTACCAGCGGTCGTCAGCCTCGCGCAGGCGCAGCGGATCGGACGTCCACAGACCGGCATCGTAGGGCACGGTATCGCTGTGTCCGGCCAACACCAGGCCGCCCGGACCGGAGCCGTAGGCGGCCAGCAGGTTGAACTTGCCGGGAGCGACTTCGGGAGTCTCACAGGCGAAACCCAGCTCGCCGAGCCAGCCGGCCAGCAGCTCGATCACGACGCGGTTGCTCTGGTCCCAGACGGGCTGGGTGCAGCTCACCGACGACGCGGCGATCAGCGCGGCGAACTGCTCCTTGAGAGAAGGGATAGACACGGACGGCTCCTCGGCATGGCGAACGACGCGTGCAGTGAAGCATGAAACCCGTCGCGATGCCGAAATCGCGCCGCCCAGCGACCAGCGGGCGGCGCCACAATCAGCCGAACAGGCCTTGCAGAATGCTGAAGAACAGGATCGACAGCAGCGCACCGGCCGGCAGCGTGACGATCCAGGAAACGAAGATCTTGCCGATCACGCCCAGATTCAGCGCGCCGATGCCGCGCGCGATGCCGATGCCGAGTACCGCACCGACCAGCGTATGGGTGGTCGACACCGGCAGGCCGATGGCCGAGGCGCCGACCACGGTGGACGCCGTCGCCAGCTCGGCAGCGAAGCCGCGGCTGGGGGTCAGCTCGGTGATTTCCTTGCCGACCGTGGCGATCACCTTGTAACCGTAGGTGGCCAGGCCGATGACGATCCCCAGCGCACCCAGCAACAGCACCCAGCCCGGCACGGCGGACTTGGCGGCGATGTCGCCGGCACCGCCGGACTCGATCACGCCGACGATGGCCGCCAGCGGACCGACTGCGTTGGCCACGTCGTTGGCGCCGTGAGCGAAGGCCATCGAGCAGGCGGTGAACACCATCAGCACGGCGAAGACCTTCTCCACGCTGGCGAAGTGGAAGGTGCGATCCGCTTCCGCGTCGACCTGGATGCGCGACAGCAGCGCGATCCCGGCGAACATCACCAGCAGACCGATGGCCACCGCCAGCAGCAGGCCCTGCGCCCCGGAAAGGTGCAGCCCGACATGCTTAAGGCCCTTGGTCACGGTCATCAACGCGACCATGAAGCCGGTGGCGAACATGTACAGCGGCACATAGCGCTTGGCGTTACGGAACGGTTCGTCGGTATCCATGATCAGCCGCTGCACACTCATGAACAGGCCGAAAGCCACCAGCCCGGAAAGGAACGGGGTGATCACCCAGCTGGCGACGATCGGGCCGATGGCGCCCCACTGCACGGCATCCATCGAGATGCCGACGGCGGCGAAACCGATCACCGCGCCGACGATCGAGTGCGTGGTCGATACCGGCCAGCCGCGCGAGGTCGCGATCAGCAGCCAGGTGCCGGCGGCCAGCAGCGCCGACATCATGCCCAGCACCATCAGGTCCGGCGTGATGATCTCCGCATCGACGATGCCGTTCTTGATCGTCTCGGTCACTTCGCCACCGGCCAGGTAGGCGCCGCAGAATTCGAAGATCATGGCGATGAAGATCGCTTGGCGGATGGTCAGTGCCTTGGAGCCGACCGAGGTGCCCATCGCATTGGCCACGTCATTGGCGCCCACGCCCCAGGCCATGAAAAAACCGAACATGCAGGCGAGCACGAGGAGTACGAAACCGTATTCCGAGAGAAGAGACATAAGGATTACCTGTTGAAGCCAGAAAGGATGCTGGCGCTCAGCGCGCCAGCAATTGTTCCAGTCGGTTGCCGACACGTTCGGCACGGTCGGCGATGTCGCCGACCCATTCGATGATCTTGTAGAGGAAGATCACATCCACGGGCGGAAGGTCCTTTTCCAGCTGATACAGGGCGCGCCGCACGGCAACCTGCATGCGGTCGGTGTCGCGCTCGATGTCTTCGAGCTCCTCGACCATTTTTTCCACGAGTACGGCTTCGCGGCCGCTGAAGCCGGTTTCCAGCAGGGCGTCGAGTTCCTTGAGCGCTTTGAGCGCCTGGGTGCTGGCGTCGACGCAACGCTGCACATAAGCCAGCATCTGCGGCTGCAGCTGCGCGGGAATGTTCATGCAGCGGCCGAGCATCAGGCCGGCGATGTCCTTGGCCCGGTTGGCAATCTTGTCCTGCACGCTCAGCAGATCGAGCAGGTCCGAGCGCGGTACCGGCAGGAACAGGCTCTTGGGCAGGTGCTGGCGGACGCTCTTCTTCAGTTTGTCGGCCTCATTCTCCAGCTGAACCATTTCCTGCTGGATCTGTTCGACGCGTTCCCAGTCCTGCGCCATCACCGCCTGGAAGAACGGCACCAGGTTCGCCGCGCATTCGTGGGATTTGGCCATGTGCTGCTGCATCGGGCCGATGGGCGAACGGCCGAAGAGACTGACGAACGGATTGATTGGCATAGACAGCGCCTTTCGGTAAGGAAGCCGCAATTATAAAACTAATGTGACCGCCTGGCGGAAAAACCTTGGCCGGGGCGGGTGCCGGGCGTCGGTTACATATCCAAAAGGCCATGATGTGAACCTTCTGGCATAATCCCGCGCCTCCAAAGACCCCCCGCGGACACTTTCATGTTCGATCTCTTCAGCGGACTCGACTTCTGGGTCGCAGCCAGCCTCGTCCTCGCCCTGCTCTTCGTCCTCAGTTTCGAGTTCATCAACGGCTTCCACGACACCGCCAACGCGGTGGCGACGGTGATCTATACCAATGCGATGCCGCCGCATCTGGCAGTGGTCTTCTCCGGCATCTTCAACTTTCTCGGCGTCCTGCTCGGCGGCGTCGGGGTCGCCTACGCCATCGTCCACCTGCTGCCGGTGGAACTGCTGATCAATGTCGACACAGGGCGCGGCCTGGTGATGGTGTTCGCCCTGCTCACCGCGGCCATCGCCTGGAACCTCGGCACCTGGTACTTCGGCATCCCGGCCTCCAGCTCACACACATTGATCGGCTCGATCCTCGGCGTCGGGCTGGCCAATGCCATGCTCACCGATATCTCGGTGGCCGACGGGGTCAACTGGAAGAAGGCCATCGATATCGGCCTGTCGCTGATCTTCTCGCCGCTGGCGGGTTTCCTGATCGGCGCGCTGCTGCTGTGGCTGCTGCGCAAGCGCTTCCCGGTCAACAAGATGCACGACACCCCGCACATCCGCTCGCAGCACAAGGGCAAGAAGCACCCGCCGTTCTGGAACCGCCTGGTGCTGATCGTCTCGGCCATGGCCATGAGCTTCGTGCATGGTTCCAACGACGGCCAGAAAGGCATCGGCCTGATCATGCTGGTGCTGATCGGCATCGTCCCGGCCAAGTTCGTGCTCGACCAGACCAGCACCGGCTACGAGATCGAACGGACCCGTCACGCCGCCGTCCACCTGCAGCAGTTCTATGCGCGCAACCACGACGCGCTGCAGGACTACCTGGCGCTCGGCAAGAACGGCCAGACCGAGCTGCCCCGCCACTTCCGTTGCGACCCGCAGCTCACCGAGCCGACCATCGATGCACTGCTGGGCAGCCTGGACGGAATCACCAACTACCGCGACATGCCGGCCGAACGCCGCATCGAGGTGCGCCGCTACCTGCTCTGCCTGGACGACACGGCGAAGAAGGTCGGCAAGCTGAAGGGCATCCCGAAGCGCGAGCAGGCCGACCTCGACAAGCTGCGCAAGGACCTCACCGCCACCACCGAATACGCGCCGTTCGGCGTGATCCTCGCCGTGGCTCTGGCGCTCGGCCTCGGCACGATGGTCGGCTGGCGGCGCGTGGTGCGCACCGTCGGCGAGAAGATCGGCAAGCAGGGCATGACCTACGCTCAGGGCATGTGCGCGCAGGTCACCGCGGTGTTCGCCATCGGCATGGCCAACCTCTACAGCCTGCCGGTTTCCACCACGCACATCCTCTCCTCCGGCGTCGCCGGTACGATGGTCGCCAACAACAGCGGGCTGCAGATCAACACCATCCGCACGATCCTGATGGCCTGGGTACTGACATTGCCGGCCACCATCGCGCTTTCCGCCGGCCTGTTCTGGCTGGGGACCAAGCTGTTCGTCTGACCCGGCCGCCCGTGCGTGCTACAAAGAGGGGACTTCGGTCCCCTCTGCCATTGGCAGCGGCACCCGAATCCACCCTATTGCGAGTCGAAGATGGCCAAGGAAACCGAAATCAAGCTGCGCGCCAGCCGTGAAACGCTGCTGGCCCTGCGCGAGCACCCGCTGCTGAAGAAGCGCAACAAGAGCGGCTGGGCGAGCCACGAGCTGTTCAACCAGTACTACGACAGCGCCGACCGCGCCCTCGCGCGCGCCCGGGTCGCCCTGCGCCTGCGCCGCGACGGCGAGCAGATCATCCAGACGCTCAAGAGCCGCGGCCAGAGCGTTGCCGGGCTGTCCGAGCGTAACGAGTGGGATTGGCACCTGGACAAGGCCAAGCTGGACCTGAAGAAGCTCACCGACGACTGCTGGCCGGCCGAACTGGCGGAGCTGGACAAGAAGACCCTCAAGCCCATCTTCAGCACCGACTTCGTCCGCGAGAAGGCCGAGATCGCCTGGGGCCGCGGCAAGGCCAAGGTGGTCATCGAGGCCGCGCTCGACCTCGGCCAGGTCAAGGCCGGCAAGCGCGCCGAGGAAATCTGCGAGCTGGAGCTGGAACTGCGCCAGGGCGAGCCCGAAGCGCTGCTGGAGCTGGCCATCGAACTGGCCGCCGACCTGCCGCTGATGCCCTGCGACATCAGCAAGGCCGAGCGCGGCTACCGTCTCTACGATGCCGAAGGCTATGGCCTCAATCTTCCGGCACCGGTGCTGGACGCCAGCATGCCGCTGGACGACGCGGTGCCCGCGCTCGGCTGGCAGCTGCTCGGCAACAGCCAGCGGCTGGCCGAGCAATACCGCTTCAATGGTCACTGGAAGCTGCTGAACGACTGGCTGGCGCAACTGATCGAGCTGCGCGCGCTGCTCGGCAGCCTCGGCCAGGCCGCGCCGCGCGCCAGCAGCCGCGAGCTGCGCGAGCTGCTCGATGCCTTGATCGGCGACTGGCGCCCGCGCCTGGAAGCCGGCCAGGATGACGAGGCGATCCGCCAGGCCGCACCGGCAGAATTCGCCGCCGAACTCGGCCGCACTCGCTGGGGCCTGTTCTCGCTGAAGGCCTCGCAATGGCTGCTGCAGCGCGGCTGGACCGTCGGCCGCAATGCACGGGGCGATCGCCAAGGCGCTGCCGAGCTGGACAAGTGGCTGATGCACCTGCTCGCCGAGGAAGCCAAGGCGCTGCAATTGCCGCGTTACCAGCGCCAGCCCGAAGACCTGGTCGAGCAGAGCCCGCGCATGGAGCGCCTGCTGGTCTGGCTGCACCTGGCCCGCGGCGTGCTGCTGGAACTGCCGGAAACCGATCGCCTGTATGGCGAACTGGCCAAGCTCCATGAGCTGGCACGCCAGCCGCTGACCGATGAGGCCCGCCAGCTGCGTGCCGAGCAGGCGCATATTGTGTGGACGCTCAAGGCCTGGAAACTGCTCGAGAAGTAAGCTGCGCAGCGCGGGTCAGGCCGGCGCCAACGGCGCCACCGACCCTGCGCCGCCGAAGCGGAGTCGGCCCACGGCCCGCCGCTGCCTTTGCCCAGGAGTCGCTTTTCATGTCCGCCTTCGCCCCGTCCCTCGCCGACCGACCGCTCGACCTCAACGACCTGCTGCGCGAGCTGGTCGCCCAGGGTCGCGTCGACCAGGAAAGCGCCGAGCAGTGCCTGGCGGTACGCCGCAGCGCGGTGAACAACCAGCAGCATCCGCTGGAATTTCTCGCCGCGCAGCAGCTCGACGACCGCCAGCGCGCCGGCAAGAAGCTCGACCTGGAAACCCTCACCGCCTGGCTGGCGGAGCTGGCCGGCCAGCCCTACCTGCGCATCGACCCGCTGAAGATCGACGTCGCCGCCGTCACCCCGCTGATGTCCTACGCCTTCGCTCAGCGCCACAAGATTCTCGCCGTGGCGGTAGACGGTCATAGCGTGACCATCGCCAGCGCCCAGCCCTTCGTCAAAGGCTGGGAAGCCAACCTCACGCACGTGCTCAAGCGCCCGATCACGCGCGTGGTGGCCAACCCGGCAGACATCCAGCGCTTCACCGTGGAGTTCTACCGCCTGGCCAAGTCGGTCAGCGGCGCCACCGCCACGGACCAGAAGATCAGCGGCGTCGGCAACTTCGAGCAGCTGCTCAACCTCGGCGCCAGCGACCAGGAACCGGACGCCAACGACTCGCACATCGTCAACATCGTCGACTGGCTGTTCCAGTACGCCTTCCAGCAACGCGCCAGCGACATTCACATCGAACCGCGGCGCGAGCAGGGCACCGTGCGCTTTCGCATCGACGGCGTGCTGCACAACGTCTACCAGTTCCCGCCACAGGTGACGATGGCAGTGGTCAGCCGCCTGAAGACGCTCGGGCGGATGAACGTCGCCGAGAAGCGCAAGCCGCAGGATGGCCGGGTCAAGACCAAGACCCCGGATGGCGGTGAGGTGGAGCTGCGCCTGTCGACGCTGCCGACCGCCTTCGGCGAGAAGATGGTGATGCGCATCTTCGACCCCGAGGTGCTGCTCAAGGGCTTCGACCAGCTGGGCTTTTCCGCCGACGACCTGCGCCGCTGGCAGAGCATGACCTGCCAGCCCAACGGCATCATTCTGGTCACCGGGCCGACCGGCTCGGGCAAGACCACCACGCTCTACACCACGCTCAAGCAGCTGGCGACGCCCGAGGTGAACGTCTGCACCATCGAGGACCCGATCGAGATGATCGAGGGCGCCTTCAACCAGATGCAGGTGCAGCACAACATCGACCTGACCTTCGCCAGCGGCGTGCGTGCGCTGATGCGCCAGGACCCGGACATCATCATGGTCGGCGAGATCCGCGACCTGGAAACCGCCGAGATGGCCATCCAGGCCGCGCTCACCGGGCACCTGGTGCTCTCCACGCTGCACACCAACGACGCGCCCAGCGCCATCAGCCGCCTGCTCGAACTCGGCGTGCCGCACTATCTGCTCAAGGCCACCGTGCTCGGCGTGATGGCCCAGCGTCTGGTGCGCACGCTCTGCCCGCACTGCAAGACGCCGGCGCAGCTGGACGCCGACGACTGGGCCGCGCTGACCAAGCCGTGGAACGCGCCGCTGCCCACCCATGCGCAGCAGGCAGTGGGCTGCCTGGAATGCCGCGACACCGGTTACCGTGGGCGCGCCGGCGTCTACGAAATCATGCTGCTCAACGATGCGATCAAGCCGCTGATCACCGCCGACACCGACCTCGTCGCCCTGCGCCGCCAGGCCTTCAAGGACGGCATGCGCAGCCTGCGCCTGTCCGGCGCACAGAAGGTCGCCGCCGGCCTCACCACCCTCGAGGAAGTGTTGCGGGTGACGCCGCAGAGCGAGCAGCGCTGAGGCCGGTCCAGCCGGGCCGGAACGCTGCCGGCCTGGCGCGACCTGCTACCCTGAGCCGCCCGACCGCGAGGAGCACCGCAATGCGCATCGGCCTGATCGCCGACACCCACGGCCTGCTCCGCCCCGAAGCGCTGGCGGCGCTACGCGGCTGCACGCAGATCATCCATGCCGGCGACGTCGGCAAGCCCGCGGTGCTCGACGCGCTGCGCGCGGTTGCGCCGCTGGCGGCGATTCGCGGCAACGTCGACCACGGGGACTGGGCGCAGGCGCTACCGGAACGACTGGACCTGCGCATCGCCGGGCTCGCCATCCACGTGCTGCACGACCTCAAGCAGCTGGATCGCGACCCCGTCGCCGCCGGCATCGATGTAGTCATCGCCGGCCACTCGCACCAGCCGAAGGTCGAGCGGCGCGACGGCGTGCTCTATGTCAACCCGGGCAGCGCCGGTCCGCGACGCTTCAGCCTGCCGATCAGCCTCGCCGTGCTGGAGCTGGACGGCGGTCAAGCGCAGGTCGAGCTCATCAGCCTCAGCTGACGCCCATGTAGCGACCGGCGCGGTGGTTGATCGCCAGCACCAGATTCAGCGCCACCGCGCCCAGCACCGACAGCAGCACCCGCTCCGGCGCGACGACGAACACCGCCGCCAGCACGATCAGCGCATCGATGGCCATCTGCACCTTGCCGGCGCGCAGGCCGAAGCGTTCCTGCAGGAACAGCGCAAGGATATTCACCCCGCCCAGGCTGGCGCGATGACGGAACAGGATGAGCAGGCCGACACCCATCGCGAAGCCGCCGAACACCGCGGCGTAGACCAGATTCAGCTCGGCGAAGCGCACCCACTGCGGGGTCAGCTCGGCGAACAGCGACACCAGCGCCACCGCACAGACCGTGCGCAGGGTGAATTTCCAGCCCATGCGCCAGATTGCCAGGGCGTAGAACGGCAGGTTGAGCAAAAAGAACGCCGGGCCGAACGACCAGTCGGCCAGGTATTTGAGCAGGAAGGCCAGCCCCACCGTGCCGCCGGTGAGCAGCCCGGCGTGGGCGTAGAAGGCGATGCCGAGGGCGACCAGCGCCGTGCCGGTGAGCAGCGCCAGGGCATCTTCCCAGAGCGGGTGGCGAACGAAGATCGCCGATACGCGCCCGGCTGGCGGTACGTCGGATTCGCGGGTCTGCATCGGATGGTCTCGCAATGATGGCTGCGCAAGGATAGAAGCTGGGCCGGCCGAGGACCTTGGCGCCGATCAAGCGAGCCCGAAAGTCAGCGCCGCGTCCAGGTCTCGAAACGGTAGGCCGGCGCCTCGCCTTCGGCCGGATGGGCCTGGCTGTCGACGCATTGCCATTGGTTCTCGTCGAATGCCGGGAAGAAGGCATCGCCCTCCGGCTGCGCATCGATGCGGGTCAGATAGAGCCGCTGCGCCCGGCCCAGCGCCTGCGCGTAGAGCTGCGCGCCGCCGATCAGCATCAGCTCGTCGACACCCTGCTCGCGCGCCCACTGCTCGGCACGCACCAGCGCGGCCTCGAGTTCGGTGAAAGTCTCCGCGCCATCGAGCTGCAGATCCGTCTGGCGGCTGACCACCAGATTGAGCCGTCCCGGCAGCGGCCGACCGAGCGAATCCCAGGTCTTGCGGCCCATGATGATCGGCTTGCCGAGGGTCATGGCCTTGAAATGCTTGAGATCGGCGGGCAGGTGCCAGGGCATGCGGTTGTCGAGACCGATCACGCGGTTGTGCGCGAATGCGGCGATCATGGCGAGGGGCAGGCGGGTCTGATTCATGGCGGCGAGCATAGCAGAGCGCCCCGGCGCGCTGCAGCGCCAACCGTTTGTCGGTTTCATGGTGCTGCAACAGGCGCGACCGCGAAGCGTCAAGCTACGGTCATTCGCGTCGCGCAGCCTGGGGTTTCCCATCCCGAGGAGATGCCACCCATGGCACGCACCATTGTTTCCCTTCGCCCCTGGCTGGCCGCCTGCGGCCTGCTGCTGCCGCTCGCCGGCGTCGCCGCGCCGGACGACCGTCAGGCACAACGCCATGCCGAACGCGCCGAACCGGCACCGCTGGTGATCGCCCACCGCGGTGCCAGCGGCTATGTGCCCGAACACACCCTGGCCGCCTATGCGCTGGCGGTGCTGCAAGGCGCCGACTACATCGAGCCGGACCTGGTGATGACCCGCGACGGCCAGCTGGTCGCCCGCCACGACAACGAGCTGGGCCTGACCACCGATGTTTCCCAGCGCCCCGAGTTCGCCACGCGTAAGCGCACCCAGCAGGTCGATGGCGTGGCGCTCACCGGCTGGTTCAGCGAGGACTTCACTCTCGCCGAACTCAAGACCCTGCGCGCCATCGAGCGCATACCAGAGATCCGTCCGGGCAACGCCCGCCTCGACGGCGGCCTGGAGATTCCGACGCTGCAAGAGATCATCGATCTGGTGAAGACGCTGCAACTCAGCCAGGGGCGGCGCATCGGCCTGTACCCGGAAACCAAGCATCCGACCCACTTCCGGCAGCTCGGCCTGGCGATGGAGAAGCCGCTGGTACGTATTCTCGCGCGCAACGGCTACGTCGGCCGGCAGGCGCCGGTGTACATCCAGTCGTTCGAGGTGGACAACCTCAAGACGCTGAGCGGCCTCACCCGCCTGCGCCTGGTGCAGCTGTTCGGCTCCGGTCAGCCCTACGACCAGCAGGTGCGCGGCAGCCAGCTGACCTACGCGCAGATGGCCACGCCGGCGGGCCTCAAGGCCATTGCCCGCTACGCCAGCGGCGTCGGCCCGGAGAAGGGCTACATCATCCCGCGCGACGCCGGCGGCAACCTCGGTGCGCCGACCCGCTTCGTCGCCGACGCCCACGCCGCTGGCCTCAAGGTGCACCCGTACACCTTCCGCGCCGAGAACGCCTTCCTGCCGACCAGCCTGCGCAGCAGCGACCAACCCCAGGCCCGCGGCGACGTCGAGGCGGAGATCCGCGCCTTCCTCGACGCCGGTATCGACGGGCTGTTCATCGACCAGCCGGACGTGGCCGTGCGTCTGCGTCAGACCCGCTAAGCGTTACGGGCGGCCACGCGGCCGCCCTTAACCGATCCGACCGCTCGTCGCTTTTCTCGCCCTCGGCGAATCTGCGCAGCTACCTGTAACGCCGTGCCGACGCGGGCCAGGCGAAAGCTCGGGTTCTCATCCGACGCGCTCAAAAGAAAAGTTGTATACAACCACTGGCGTAACTCGCATCCAATTGTCTACAGTGGCCGACACAATAAAAACGAACGGGAGAAGCTACCCATGACTGTGTCCGCCCCCGAAAGACGGCCCGAGGACGAAAACCTCGGTGTCGGCGCCAACCTGGCCTACGGCCTGCAACACGTGCTCACCATGTACGGCGGTATCGTCGCCGTGCCGCTGATCGTCGGCCAGGCCGCCGGCCTGTCGCCCGCCGACATCGGCCTGCTGATCGCCGCCTCGCTGTTCGCCGGCGGGCTGGCGACCCTGCTGCAGACGCTCGGTTTGCCGTTCTTCGGTTGCCAGTTGCCGCTGGTACAGGGCGTGTCCTTCGCTGGCGTGGCGACCATGATCGCCATCATCGGCAGCGACGGTGCCGGCGGCCTGCCGGTGGTGTTCGGCGCGGTGATCGCCGCCTCGCTGATCGGCCTGTTCATTACTCCGGTGTTCTCCCGCATCACCAAATTCTTTCCGCCGCTGGTCACCGGCATCGTCATCACCACCATCGGTCTGACGCTGATGCCGGTGGCCGCACGCTGGGCGATGGGCGGCAACAGCCAGGCGCCGGACTTCGGCAGCGTGGCCAACATCTGCCTGGCGGCCTTCACCCTGTTCACCGTGCTGGCACTGAGCAAGGTCGGCAATGCGAGCATCTCGCGCCTGTCGATCCTGCTGGCGATGGTCATCGGCACCGTGGTGGCGGTGTTCTTCGGCATGGCCGACTTCTCCCAGGTACTCGACGGTCCGCTGATGGCGCTGCCTTCGCCGCTGCATTTCGGTGCGCCGGAGTTCCAGCTGGCGGCGATCCTGTCGATGCTGATCGTGATCATCGTCACCCTGGTCGAGACCTCGGCGGACATCCTCGCCGTCGGCGAGATCATCGACACCAAGGTCGACTCCCGACGCCTGGGCGACGGTCTGCGCGCCGACATGATCTCCAGCTCGCTGGCGCCGCTGTTCGGCTCCTTCACCCAGAGCGCCTTCGCGCAAAACGTCGGCCTGGTCGCGGTGACCGGCGTGAAGAGTCGCTACGTGGTAGCCACCGCCGGCCTGATCCTGGTCACCCTCGGCCTGCTGCCGGTGATGGGCCGGCTGATCGCCGCGGTACCCACCGCCGTGCTCGGCGGTGCCGGCGTGGTGCTGTTCGGCACCGTGGCGGCCAGCGGCATCCGCACCCTGGCGCAGGTCGACTACCGCAACAACATGAACCTGATCATCGTCGCCACCTCGATCGGCTTCGGCATGATTCCGATCGCCGCGCCGAGCTTCTACCATCACTTCCCGGCCTGGTTCGAGACCATCTTCCACTCCGGCATCAGCTCGGCGGCGATCATGGCGATCCTCCTCAACCTGGCATTCAACCACCTCAAGGCCGGCAACTCCGACCAGCAATCGGTGTTCGTCGCCGGCAGCGAGCGCAGCCTGCGCTACCGCGACATCGCCGCGCTGCATGAGGGCGACTACTTCCGCAACGGCAAGCTGTACGACATCGATGGCAACGAGGTGGCGGTGGTCGATGCCCATCACCAGCCCGAACCGCCGGCGCAGCCGCGGATGCACGCCGCCAGCTCCGGCAGCAGCTGAGCACAGCGGCCGGGCGGCGCCGTGCACCGCCCGCCCGGCTGCGGTTATGCTCTGCGCTCATCCCCGGCCGCGGAGCCCCCGGTGAGCGATCCCCGCATTCCCCTCCCCTCGCTGTCCCGTGTCGATCGGCTGTGGCTTACCGAAGCCGTGCGCCTGCGCGAGGAACACGCCGGCCCGCTGGACGACGAGGAAGCCAACCGCCAGGCGCGCGTCGGCGGCGGCGACCTGCCCACCCTCATCGAACGCCGCGCGCTGTGGCTGGCCCGCCGCGACGGCCTGCTCGAAGCGCTGCGCCACTGGCGCCAGGGCGCACGGCTCGGCGCCGTCGCCCTCGCCGTGCTGGCGGTCTTCACCGGCACCGGCCTGGCCTTCGCCGCGCTGGGTGACGGCCAGCGCCCGGTCAACGTGTTCTGGGCGCTCGGCAGCCTGCTCGGGCTCAACCTGCTGACCCTGCTCGGCTGGCTGCTCGGCCTGACGCTGGCCGGCGACAGCGGCGGCGCGCTCGGCCGGCTGTGGCTCTGGCTCAGCGAGAAACTTGCCCGCGATGCGCGCGCCGCTCAGCTGGCGCCGGCGCTGCCGGTGCTGCTGCGGCGCCAGCGCCTCGGCCGCTGGCTACTCGGCCTCGGCGTGCATGGGATGTGGCTGCTGGCGATGGCCTGCGCGCTGCTCATGCTGCTCGCCCTGCTGGCGACCCGCCGTTACGGCTTCGTCTGGGAAACCACCATCCTCGGCGACAGCGCCTTCCTCGGCCTGACCCAGGCGCTCGGCGCGCTGCCCGCGCTGCTCGGCTTCGGCGTGCCGGATGCCGAGCAGATTCGCGCCAGCGGCACGCTCGCCGGCGATCTGGAAAGCGCGCGTCGGCAATGGGCCGGCTGGCTGGTCGGCGTGGTGCTGGTCTATGGCCTGCTGCCGCGCCTGCTGCTCGCCGCGCTGTGCCTGTGGCGCTGGCACCGCGGCCGGGCCGCACTGGCGATCGATCTCGAACAGCCGAGCTATCGCCTGCTGCGCGAACGTCTGCAGCCACCCAGCGAACGCCTCGGCATCCGCGATGCCGCGCCGGCACAGCTGCACGCGCCGAGCGCCGGCGCGCAGCTCGATGCCGGCGCCGGCGCCGTGCTGGTGGCCGTCGAGCTGGACGGCAGCCGCGCGTGGCCGCCGCCGCTGCCCAAGGGCGTGGCCGATGCCGGCGTGCTCGATGATCGCGAAGGCCGGCGGCGCCTGCTCGATCAGCTCACGCGCTTTCCGCCGGCACGCCTGGCGATCGCCTGCGACCCGCGGCGTTCGCCGGATCGCGGCACCCTGGCGCTGCTCGGCGAGCTGTCGCGCTGCGCCGCCGCCACCCGCGTCTGGCTGCTGCAGGCGCCGGCCGGCGAGGCGCTGGACAGCGCCCGGCTGGACGCCTGGCATCAGGCGTTGGACGCGCTGGGCCTGGCTCATTCGAGCGCTGCGCCGCTGAACTGGCTGGAGAACGGACATGACTGATGCGCTGAAGCTCGCCGTGGTCGGTCACACCAACGTCGGCAAGACCTCGCTGCTGCGTACGCTGACTCGCGACCGCAGTTTCGGCGAGGTGTCGCACCGCCCCAGCACCACCCGTCACGTCGAGGGCGCGCGGCTGTCGGTGGATGGCCAGGCGCTGCTCGAACTCTACGACACCCCCGGCCTGGAGGACGCCATCGCCCTGCTCGACTACCTCGAGCGGCTGGAGCGCCCCGGTGAGCGCCTCGATGGCCCGGCGCGCACGGCGCGTTTTCTCGACGGCGCCGAGGCGCGCCAGCGTTTCGAGCAGGAAGCCAAGGTGCTGCGCCAGCTGCTGGCCAGCGACGCCGGGCTGTACGTGATCGACGCGCGCGAGCCGGTGCTGGCCAAGTACAAGGACGAGCTGGCGGTACTGGCCGGTTGCGGCAAGCCGCTGCTGCCGGTGCTCAATTTCGTCGCCCAGCCAGGGCATCGCGAGGAGGAGTGGCGCCAGGCGCTGGCGCGGCTCGGCCTGCACGCGCTGGTGCGCTTCGACAGCGTGGCGCCGCCGGTGGACGGCGAGCGCCGCCTGTACGAAAGCCTGGCGCTGCTGCTGGAGCAGGCGCGGCCGCGCCTGCAGCGGCTGATCGAGGAGCACGAAGCGCAGGCCGCCGCACGCCGGGCCAGCGGCGAGCGGCTGATCGCCGAGCTGCTGGTGGATGTCGCCGCCTGCCGACGCAGCGTGGCGGCGCAGCCGGAACTGGAGCGCGGCGCCATCCGCGACCTGCACGATGCGGTGCGAGGCCGCGAACAACGTTGCGTCGAAGCACTGCTGCGCCTGTACGCCTTCGGCAAAGACGACGCGGCCGCCGGCGAACTGCCGCTGCTCGACGGCCGCTGGGGCGACGATCTGTTCAACCCCGAGACACTCAAACAGCTCGGCGTGAAGATCGGCGGCGGTATGGCGGCCGGTGCGGCGGCCGGGGCCGGGGTCGACCTGATGGTCGGCGGCATCACCCTCGGCGCCGCGGCGCTGCTCGGCGCGCTGGCCGGCGGCGGCGCGCAGACCGCACGGCACTATGGCAACCGCCTGCTGGGCAAGCTCAAGGGCCAGCGCGAACTGAGCGTCGACGATGCCGTGCTGCGTCTCCTCGCGCTGCGCCAGCGCCAGCTGCTCGCCGCCCTCGCCGCGCGCGGCCACGCCGCGCTGGACGCGATCCGTCTGAGCGGCCCGCAGGATCACGGCTGGCGCGAAGGCCGCCTGCCCGAGGCGCTGCAACGCTGCCGCGCGCACCCCGAGTGGTCGTCGCTCAACCCCGGCGCGCGTCTGCAGGATGCCGAGCGCCAGGCGACGCTGGACACGCTGCAAGCCGAGCTACGACACAGCTGAGACAGGCAGGCTGTTGGTCTGCGCATAAGCCTCTGGTGGGCTGAAGCCCACCCGAGTGGTGCGCAGACAGACGCTTAAGCCCACCCTACGAGCGGCGGCTCAACGCTCCTTGGTGCCTTCCACTTCCTCGGCCATGCGTGCCAGGCCAAGGTGCCGCACGTCCGTGCCGCGCACCAGGTAGATCACCAGTTCGGCGATGTTGCGTGCATGGTCGCCGATGCGTTCCAGCGAGCGCAGCGCCCAGATCACGCTGAGCACGCGGGAGATCGAGCGCGGGTCTTCCATCATGTAGGTGACCAGCTCGCGCAGCGCGGTCTTGTACTCGCGGTCGACAGTCTTGTCGTACTGCGCCACCGACAGCGCCAGGTCGGCGTCGAAGCGGGCGAAGGCGTCGAGCGCTTCCTGCACCATCTTGCGCACCTGGTCGCCGATGTGGCGCACCTCGACGTAGCCCTTGGGCGACTCGCCTTCCTCGCACAACTGAATGGCGCGGCGGGCGATCTTGGTCGCCTCGTCGCCGATGCGCTCGAGGTCGATCACCGACTTGGAGATGCTGATGATCAGGCGCAGGTCGGAGGCCGCCGGCTGGCGGCGGGCGAGGATGCGCACGCACTCCTCATCGATGTTGCGCTCCATCTGGTTAATCTGGTCGTCGACCTCGCGCACTTGCTGGGCCAGGCCCGAATCGGCCTCGATCAGCGCGGTGACCGCGTCGTTGACCTGCTTCTCCACCAGGCCGCCCATCGCCAGCAAGTGGCTGCGCACTTCCTCCAGCTCGGCGTTGAACTGCTGGGAGATGTGTTGGGTGTGGTTGTCTTTGCTGATCATTGTTCTCGCTCCGAGGAGACTGCCGCTAGGCGGCTCTGGTGCGCAGCGCACCTGGAAATAGTCGAGTCGACATTGAGGCCCTTGGGAAATCTTCGCTGGCGCGGAGGGCGTGCGCAGACAGTACATCTAGTACGCCAAGCGCGCCCGACAAAGCCAGGGGAGATTTCCCCATGGCCTCAGCCGTAGCGGCCGGTGATGTAGTCTTCGGTCTGCTTCTTCGCCGGGTTGGTGAACAGCGTATCGGTGTCGCCGTACTCGATCAGCTTGCCCATGTACATGAATGCCGTGTAGTCGGAGACGCGCGCGGCCTGCTGCATGTTGTGGGTAACGATGACGATGGTGTACTTGGACTTCAGCTCGTAGATCAGTTCCTCGACCTTCAGCGAAGAGATCGGGTCGAGCGCCGAACTCGGTTCGTCGAGCAGCAGCACTTCCGGCTGCACGGCGATGGTACGGGCGATCACCAGACGCTGCTGCTGACCACCGGACAGGCCGAGCGCCGACTCGTGCAGGCGATCCTTGACCTCGTCCCACAGCGCCGCCCCCTTGAGCGCCCATTCGACGGTCTCGTCGAGCACGCGCTTCTGCTTGATGCCCTGGATGCGCAGGCCGTAGACCACGTTCTCGTAGATGCTCTTGGGGAACGGGTTGGGCTTCTGGAACACCATGCCGACGCGGCGACGCAGGTCGGCGACATCCTCGCCCTTGCGGTAGATGTTGTGGCCGTCGAGGTTGATCGCGCCTTCGATGCGGCAGCCGTCGACCAGATCGTTCATCCGGTTGAAGCAGCGCAGCAGCGTGGACTTGCCGCACCCGGACGGGCCGATGAAGGCCGTCACGCGCTGGCGCGGGATGTTCATGCTGACGTTGAACAGCGCCTGCTTCTGCCCGTAGAACAGACTCAGGTCGGGCACCTCGATGGCCACTGGTTCGGTGGCCAGGTCCAGCACGCGCTTGTCGCGGCCGAGCGAAGAAATATCGATGGAATGGGTGTTGCTTTGCATGTGCTCACTCCGTTCGCAGCTGCAAGCTGCAAGCTACCGCCGCACGCCTCGGCCGCGGCCCCGTTCCTCCGGAGGCTGGCCTGAAGCGTGCCGCTTCAATTAATGGTCGAGCGCCTTGTACTTCTCGCGCAGGTGGTTGCGGATGACGACCGCACTGAAGTTCAGCACTGCGATGACCAGCACCAGCAGGAACGCGGTGGCGTACACCAGCGGCCGCGCGGCCTCGACGTTGGGGCTCTGGAAGCCGACATCGTAGATGTGGAAGCCCAGGTGCATGATCTTCTGATCCAGGTGCAGATAGGGGTAGTTGCCGTTGAGCGGCAGGTTCGGCGCCAGCTTGACCACGCCGACCAGCATCAGCGGCGCCACTTCACCGGCGGCCCGCGCCACGGCGAGGATCAGGCCAGTCATCATCGCCGGGCTGGCCATCGGCAGCACCACGCGCCACAGCGTCTCGGACTTGGTCGCACCGAGCGCCAGCGAGCCTTCGCGGATCATCCGCGGGATGCGCGCCAAGCCCTCCTCGGTGGCGACGATCACCACCGGCAGGGTGAGGATCGCCAGCGTCAGCGAGGCCCACATCAGCCCCGGCGTGCCGAACACCGGCGCCGGTGCGGCTTCGGGGTAGAAGATGCGGTCCAGTGAGCCACCCAGCACGTAGACGAAGAAGCCCAGGCCGAACACGCCGTAGACGATCGACGGTACGCCGGCGAGGTTGTTCACCGCGATGCGGATCACGCGGGTCAGCACGCCCTGCTTGGCGTATTCGCGCAGGTAGACGGCCGCGATCACGCCGAACGGGGTGACGATCACCGCCATGATCAGGGTCATCAGCACGGTACCGAAGATCGCCGGGAAGATGCCGCCTTCGGTGTTCGCCTCGCGCGGCTCGTCGCTGACGAACTCCCACAGCTTGGCCGCATAGAAGCCCAGCTTGTCGGTGGTGGACATGGCGTTCGGCCGGTAGGCGCGCACCACCTTGCCCATGCTGATCTGCTGCTCGCGGCCGTCGACGGTGCGCACGGTGATACTGTCGCGGTTGAACTGCTGCTGCAGCGCGATCAGCTCCTGCTCCAGCACGCGGTACTCGGCGTCCCATTCGGCGCGCTCGGCGTCCAGCTCGGCCTGTGCCGCGGCATCCAGACGACCGTCCAGCTCCAGCTTGCGGGTTTTCAGGCGCAGGCGCTCGAGGCCGTGGTTGATCCGGCCGATCTCGACCTTCTCCACCTGACTGATCTGCCCGTGCAACTGCTCGACCCGTTCGAGGCGGTGCTGCAGCTCGGCCCAGGCGGCGTCGCCCTCGGCCACCAGCTGCCCGGCCTCCTTGACGTTGAGCAGCTCGCCGTAGAAGTTGCCCCACTCGCGGCGCTCCAGCACCACCATGTGGTGCGGCGTGCGCGGGTTGCTTAGCCATTCGCCGACCACCCAGGAGAAATCCGCACCGTAGACTTCACGGTTGCCGACCTTGAGCAGTTCGCGGGTCATGAACTCGCCACCCTCGACATTGACCGGCAGGCCGCTGGCCGCCAGCCGCGCGCGCGGCACTTCCTCGGCTTGCACCACCTCGCCGGCTAGCACGCGCGGTGCCTCGCCGGGAACCTGGTAGTCGGCGACCATCACATCGGCCGGCCAGAAATGCGCCAGGCCGCGCACGCCAATCACGGCCAGCAGGCCCAGGGTCATGATCACCGCGATGGCCACCGCACCGGCGTTCATCCAGATCCACGGAGTGCCACTCTTGACCCAGGTGTTCAACGAATCCTTTTTCACGGATCGATACCTTTTCGAAAATCTCGGCGCAGCCGCCCGCGGGCGGCGCGTGCATTACAGGCTGGCGTACTTGCCGCGCAGGCGCTGACGGATCAGCTCGGCCAGGGTGTTCATCACGAAGGTGAACATCAGCAGCACCAGCGCGGCGAGGAACAGCACGCGGTAGTGGGTGCCACCGACCTCGGATTCGGGCATTTCCACCGCGACGTTGGCCGCCAGGGTGCGCATACCCTCGAAGATGTTGGCCTCCATGATCGGCGTGTTGCCGGTGGCCATCAGCACGATCATGGTTTCGCCCACGGCGCGGCCCATGCCGATCATCAGCGCCGAGAAGATGCCCGGGCTGGCGGTCAGCAGCACGACGCGGGTCAGCGTCTGCCAGGGCGTGGCGCCGAGCGCCAGCGAACCCAGGGTCAGGCTCTTCGGCACGCTGAACACCGCGTCCTCGGCGATCGAATAGATCGTCGGGATCACCGCGAAACCCATCGCCAGGCCGACCACCAGGGCGTTGCGCTGGTCGAACGGAATGCCGAGGTCATTGGACAGCCACAGGCGCATGTCGCCGCCGAACAGCCAGTTTTCCAGATGCCCGCTGATCGCCAGCGAGCCGACACCCACCAGCAGCACCACCGGAATCAGCAGCAGCGCTTCCCAGCCTTCCGGCACGCCCAGGCGCACGCGCTCGGGCAGGCGGCTCCAGCTCCAGGCAGCGAACAGGATGCCCAGCGGCATCAGCAGTAGCAGGCTGAAGATGCCCGGCAGGTGGTTCTCCAGGAACGGCGCGAGGAACAGGCCGGCGAAGAAACCGAGGATCACCGTCGGCAGCGCCTCCATCAGCTCGATCACCGGCTTGACCTTGCGGCGCAGCGCCGGGGCCATGAAGTAGGCGGTGTAGAACGCCGCGCAGATCGCCAGCGGCGCCGCCAGCAGCATCGCGTAGAAGGCCGCCTTGAGCGTGCCGAAGGCCAGCGGCGCGAGGCTCAGCTTGGGCTCGAAATCGGTGTTGGCGGAGGTGGACTGCCAGACGTAGTCGGGCTCGGCGTAGCTTTCATACCAGACCTTGCCCCACAGCGAACTCCAGGAAATCTCCGGATGCGGGTTGTCGACCACGAAGCGCTGCAGGCCCTGCGGCGACTCCACCAGCAGGCGCGTGGCGCGCGGCGACAGCGCGGCCAGCGCGGCGCCGTCGGCCACCTGCTCCTTGAGCAGCGTGCGGTGCGCGGTGCTGTGGAAGATGCCCAGCGTGCCGGCGCGGTCGAGCGCGAGAAAGCCCTTGCGGCGCTCTTCCGGGAGGATCTGGCTGACCGGGCTGTCGGCCAGCGTGAAGTTGCGCACGTTGCGCAGCTCAGCCGAGCCGTCGGCGCCGCGCACCATGAACCACTGGCCGATGCCGCCTTTCGAGTCGCCGATCATCAGCGAGATACCGCCGAGCAGCGGGCTGACGGCGGTGATCTCGGCACCGTCGGCAACCAGCTTGTAGCGGCCGTTGAGCTGCTTGCGGCGCAGGTCGAAGACGTCGGCGCTGGCCTTGCCGCTGACCGCGTACAGCCACATGTGGCGCGGATCGATCTGCAGCGCGCGGATCGGCTCGGCGAGCTGCGGCAGGTCCAGGCGCTGCTGTTCCAGGGTGACCTCGCCGGTCAGCAGATTCTCGCTGCTGGCGATGCGCTGGGCATGCAGCGCGGTGCCGGTGGCACCGGCGACCAGCAGGGTCTTGCCGTTGAGGCTGACGGCCGCCTGCTCGATCGCGCGTCCCTCGGCGTCGAGCTGCAGCGGCTGCTCGCCGAATGGATAGACGATTCGCGGCGTGATGGTCTTTTGGTTGTTCGGGTAGGTGATCTGGTACTCGTGCTCGATGACCAGCGCCTGACCGTTGCTCAGGCCGAGCACCAGGCGGCGGGTGCCGGGGGTGTCCTGACCGACCGAGACGATGCGGCTGTCAGCCGGCAGCGCCAGCGCGATGTTCGCGAGCGGCGCGCCGTCGGCCAGCGCGAAGAAACGCACCTGGCCCTCGGCGTTCAGGCGCATCGCCACCTGGTTCTGCTCTTCGATCGCTAGCAGCAGTGCCTGGCTGTCCTCGGCCAGCCAGGCCGGGCGCTGGACTTCCCGTGCTTCGAGTTCAGCGCCCTGGAACATGGGCAGCACGACCTGCCCCAGGTAGAAGAAGATCAGGGTGATCGCGCCCAGCACCGCCAGGCCACCGATGGTGACGTACCAGCGCGCCAGGTGATCTTTCAGCGCGCGAATGCGGCGTTTACGCTGCAGGGCCGGCGTATTGAAATCCAGCCGTTGCACATCGGAGTTCGCGGTCATGGGCTCTATGTCGTTCATGCCAAGGTTCCTGGGCCGGGCGGCCCCGTCAGGGCGACTAATCTAATCAAGCCGTGTGACAGAAAAATTACAACCGGGTGACACGACGAAACCCGCCAGCGCGAAGTGCGTGGCGGGCATCGTGACGCAGGACCGGCGGGGTTGCCGCCGATCCTCCGTGCGGGTCGTTAGAGACCCAGGTCTTGCATGGTCTTGTCGACCACTTTCTTCGGCAGCGGGATGTAGCCGTCCTTGACCACAACCTCCTGGCCCTGCTTGGACAGCACCAGCTTGATGAACTCGGCATCGATCGGGCTCAGCGGCTTGTTCGGCGCCTTGTTCACGTAGACGTAGAAGAAGCGCGCCAGCGGGAACTTGCCGGCCAGGGCGTTTTCTTCGTTGGCCTCGAAGGCTTCGCCACCCTTGGACAGCGGCACGGCGCGCACGCTGGAGGTCTTGTAGCCGATGCCCGAGTAACCGATGGCGTTCAGGGTGCTGGAGATCGACTGCACCACCGAGGCCGAACCCGGCTGCTCGTTGACGTTGGATTTGAAGTCGCCCTTACACAGCGCTTCTTCCTTGAAGTAGCCGTAGGTGCCGGATACCGAGTTACGACCGAACAACTGGATCGGCTTGGCCGCCCACTCGCCGGTCAGGCCCAGGTCGCCCCAGGTCTTGATGTCCTGAGCGCCACCGCACAGGCGGGTGCTGGAGAAGATCGCGTCGACCTGTTCCATGTCCAGGCTCTTGATCGGGTTGTCCTTGTGCACGAACACGGCCAGGGCGTCGATCGCTACCGGCACGGCGGTCGGCTTGTAGCCGTACTTCTGCTCGAAGGCCTGGATCTCGTTGTCCTTCATCGGGCGGCTCATCGGCCCCATGTTGGCGGTGCCTTCGGTCAGCGCGGGCGGCGCGGTGGAGGAACCGGCGGCCTGGATCTGGATGTTGACGTTCGGGTAGCTGCGCTTGAACTCTTCGGCCCACAGGGTCATCAGGTTGGCCAGAGAATCGGAGCCGACGCTGGAGAGGTTGCCGGAAACACCGGAAGTCTTCTCGTAGCTCGGCAGAGCCGGATCGACTGCCGCAACCGCGCTCGCGGCACCCACACCAGCGGCCACGAAGGTCAGCGCCGCCATCAAACGATTCAGTTTCATACCTTGCTCCTAGCAGAGGTGTGTTCGAGTGTGTTGGAACGGGGGCCAGTATCTGCAGGCCGTATGAACACTCTATGAAGCGAGTGTGACAATCTTGTTACCGTCGGCAATCTTGACCGAGGGCGGTCGCTGCACCGTCTGAGTGCCGTTATACTGCGCGCTTCCCGCCCTAGCGCGGGGTTTTCGCGCCAGAACAACAATCGCGCCGCGAGTCCGACCGATGAAAGAATACGAACAGGAAGATCCGATTCCCCAGGGCGACCTGGCCCTGCAGCTGACCGCCCTGCCGCGCGAAACCAACGGCTTCGGCGATATATATGGTGGCTGGCTGGTCTCGCAGATGGATCTGGCCGGCACCGCGATGGCCAGCCGCGTGGCCGGCGGGCGAGTGGCGACGGTGTCCATCGACCGCATGGCCTTCATGGTGCCGGTGGCGGTTGGCGCGCAGCTGTCCTTCTACACCCAGACGCTGGAAGTCGGGCGCAGCTCGATCCGCATGCTGGTGGAAGTCTGGAGCGACGATCCGCAGTCCAGCGAATGGCGCAAGGTCACCGAGGCGGTGTTCGTCTTCGTCGCCATCGACGACAGCGGGCGCACGCGCCCGGTAACGCCGCGGCGCTGAGCGCCGTTCAACCAGCGGCCGACAACTCGTCCGGCCCGGCGAAGCGGTTCTTGCCCGCCTGCTTGGCGCGGTAGAGTGCCGCGTCCGCCGCCGAATACAGCTGCCCGGCGTTCTGCCCGGGCTGCAGCGTCGCGATACCGATACTCACCCCGACCCGCCCCTGCGCCGATGCCGGGTGTGCGATGGCCTGCCGGCGCAGCGCGGCCAGCACCTGACTGGCGATCTGCTGCGCGGCATCCTCGGTGCAGTCGTAAAGCAGCAGGGCGAATTCCTCGCCACCGACGCGCGCCGCCTGGTCCAGCGGGCGTCGCGCGAAGCTGGCGAGCAGCCGGGCGAATTCACCGATCAGTGCATCGCCGGCAGGATGACCGAGGCGATCGTTGTAGGCCTTGAAATCATCCAGGTCGAGCAGCAACAGGCTCACCGGCACATCGTCGCGCCGCGCCTGCGCCAATCGCTGCCGCAACGCCTCGTCATGGCTGCGCCGGTTGGGCAGCTCGCTCAGCGCATCGTGCGCGGCGACCCAGCCCAGCAGCTTGCGCATCAGGAACTGCTGACGCTGCGAGTATTCGTGCACGTAACGGCTGATCGCACCGATCACCAGCAGCAGCAGGTAGTAGCTGACGGCAATCCAGTGCTCGGGCAGGCGATCCGAAGGCAGGATCTGGCTGGCCATGAACACGTCGATCGCCACGATCGACAGCGCGCAGAGCAGCGAATGCCAGAACGTCATGCCGAGGAAGAAGAACGAACTGATGATCAGCAGGCCGGCGCCATAGCGAAACGCATAGGGCTGCGCCGCCAGTTCGTACTGGATGTCGATGATCGCGGCGACCACGCCGATCAGCACCAGCAGCATCGGGAACAACTGGTTGGCGCGCGCCTGGTAGGTCTTGCTGAAAAAGCTCAGCAGCAGCACCAGCACCCCCGGCGACAGCTCCACCAGGCGCAGCACCGTGAGCCGGCTCAACCACTGCGGATCGTCATGCGGAAACAGCACACGTTCGGCATACAGGTAGCCGCCGACGGCGATGATTAGCAGCAGCGCGGCGACGCGCTGCGCGCCGCGCGCCTGGCGATCGAGGAAGCGGCGGAACTCGGCTTCCAGCTCGGGCTTGAACAACAGCAGGCGAAAGCCCCGCAGCAACTGCCGCCCGTAGGGGGTGTCGCTGAATTCGGCCGCCGATGAATGCTCGGTGATGCGCATGAAACAAGCCTGCTGTGGTGGCGCAGAATGATATCACCACGCCATTACTGGGACGCAAACAACCGCCCTCCGACGAGTCTGACTGACGAACGGAGCCGGTTCCAGCGCGGCAGGACGGCTTGCGGCACGCGGCAAGAGCCGCCAAGATCGGCCTTCCTATCGCCCGAACGCACCCCGTGACCGCTCTTCTGCTCGCCCTCTGGCCCCTGTTTGCCCTGATCGTCGCCGGATATGTCCTGCGACTGCGCGGCTTCCCCGACGACGCCTTCTGGCCGGGCGCCGAGCGGTTGAACTACTTCGTCCTGTTTCCGGCGTTATTGTTCAACAGCCTGGCGACCGCGCCACTGGACAACCCGGCCTTGCCGCGTCTGGGCGCAGCGGTGCTGCTCGCCCTCGGGTTAGCCTGGGGCGTCCTGCTGCTCGGCCGGCGTTTGCGCGGCTGGCCGGCGGCGCGCTTCGGTGCGCTCGCGCAGGGTGCGCTGCGCTTCAACACCTATCTGGGTCTGGCGGCCGTCGGTAGCCTGTTCGGCAAGGACGGCCTGGCGCTGGCGGCGCTGATGCTGGCGCTGATGGTGCCGACGGTAAATGTCATGTCGGTCTGGGCGCTGACCGCCGAACGCGGTATCAGCGCGCGCAGCCTGCTGCTGCCGATCGCACGCAACCCGCTAATTCTCGCCTGCCTGGCCGGTGCGCTGGTCAACCTGGCCGGTTTCGGCCTGCCCGGCGGCAGCGACCGCCTGCTCGGCCTGCTGGCCGCCGCCAGCCTGCCGCTGGGGCTGCTGTGCGTAGGCGCGGCGCTGAAGCCCAAGGAACTGGGCGGGGAAATTCCGACGCTGGGCTGGAGCAGCGCCGTGCGCCTGCTGGCGGTGCCGTTGCTGGCGTATGGCGTTGCCGCCCTGTTCGCGCTGCCGGCGATGGAAACCACCATCCTCGTACTGTTCTTCGCCCTGCCGACCGCACCGACCGCCTACGTGCTGACTCGCCAGCTCGGCGGCGACAGTCACCTGATGGCCGGCATCATCACCCTGCAGACGCTGCTCGCCGCCGCCAGCCTGCCGCTGGTGCTGACCCTGCTGGAAGGCTGATCAGCGCACCACCTGCCGGCGCAGCAGACGCAGCAGCGCCAGTGCCAGGCCGATGCCCAGCGCGCAGAGCGCCAGCAGCGGCCCGAGATAGCCGAGTGCGTCCTGCAACCAGCCGAGCAGCTGGTGCAGCCAGGCGGTACGTCGCGACGTCGCCACTGCCACATAGCCACCCTGCTCCCAGATCCGATAGGCCGCATGCAGCGGAACCAGCGCCAGCGGCAGCAGGATCAGGCACAGCCAGTAGCCGCTGCGCCGATGCGGTCCCAGCAGCCCCCACGGCAGGTAGGCGGCGCGAATCAGCCCGCCGAAACAGAAGCTGTAGTAGCCGACCATGCCGAGGAACAGCAGATTGACCACACTCGCCTGCTGCCACACGGCGAACAGCGCCAGGCCGCCCAGCCCGAGGCTGACGGCTGCCCAGAGGAGATAAAAAAGCTTTTCCATACGTCCGATTCCGCGTGCGCTGACGAACACGCATCGGAGCAGAAACCCACCCGCGATATCGGCAACCGCTTCACGAAACCGTCGACGCACTGCCGAGAAAGCCGCCACAGCCCGCAAGTTGCCGACTTTTGGCTGACGATCAGAACAGACTGAGCTGATCCTGCGCGCCGCTCGCGGCCTCCGTCGGCATCACCGCCGTGAGCGGGTCGACCGCCAGCCGTTCGGCCAGCCCGGCCGCGCGTTCGGCGCGGGTGTTCACAGCCTCGGTCAGCCGCGCCGGCAACGCCCAGATTTCCACCTTGCGCTTGGCGCGGGTGATGCCGGTGTAGAACAGCGCGCGGGTCAGCAACGGGCTGGGTTGCTCGGGCAATGCCAGCAGCACTTCGCCGAACTCCGAGCCCTGGCTCTTGTGCACCGTCATGACGAAGGCGCTGTCGTGGCTCGGCAGGCGCGCCGGGGCGAACGCGCGATGGCCGTCGTCGCCCTCGAAGAACACCCGCCAGCCGAGGTCGGTCCACAGGCACAGGCCGATATCGCCGTTGAACAGGCCGAGCGCGTAGTCGTTCTGCCGCACCATCACCGCGCGGCCGGCATACCAGCGCTCACGCACCGGCACACCGGCACGGCGCCGCAGCCGTGCCTCCAGCGCCTCGTTGAGGCCGTTGACGCCGAAGACGCCTTCGCGCTGCGCGGTGAGTGCGCGGAAATCGTTGAACGCCGCGAACGCCTGTGCCGGATCGCCCTGCTGCGCGGCCTGCAAGTAGGGCCGATAACTCGCCTCCAGGCGCTCGACCAGCGCCGGCGCGGCGGGAGCCGCGTTCCAGCGCAGATCGGCCCGCGCCTCGTCCAGCAACGCCAGCGTGCCGCGCGCGTCGCCGCCGTTGATCCGCCGCGCCAGCTCGCCAATACCGCTGCCACCGGCGAAGCGATGACTGTGCGTCAGCAGCACCACCGCATCGCCGAGGCGCGAGTGCGGTGTCTCGACCGCCACGGCCTGACCGGTGATGCGCTCGAGATCGGCCGCCGCCTCGGCATCGAAGCCTCGCCCTTCGCAGAGTTCGGCGAACACCGCGCCGGCTTCCACGGCGGCGAGTTGGTCCTTGTCACCGAGCAGGATCAGCCGCGCCTTGGGCGGCAGCGCGGCGACCAGCTTGGCCATCAGCGCCAGGTCGACCATCGACGCCTCGTCCACCACCAGCACGTCGAGCGGCAGCGGATTGGCCGCGTCGTGGCGCACCCGCGGGCTGTCGCCGCGGCTGCCGAGCAGGCGGTGCAGGGTGCGCGCCTCGTCCGGCAGCGCCGCCTTGACCGCGTCGCTGACCGGCAGCTCGGCCTTGGCGTGGCGGATCGCCTCGGCCATGCGCGCCGCCGCCTTGCCGGTGGGCGCGGCCAGGCCGATGGCCAGCCGCTCGCCGCCGGGCTGTTCCAGCAGTGCCGCGAGCAGGCGCACCACGGTGGTGGTCTTGCCGGTGCCGGGGCCGCCGGAGATCACCGCCACCCGCCGGCGTACCGCCTGCGCCGCGGCCAGCCGTTGCCAGTCCGGGCGCTGCTGATTGAAGGCGAACAGCCGCGCCAGACTCTCGCCGAGCTGCGCTTCATCCACCGGCGGCCGATCGCCGGCACGCGCCAGCAACCGTTCGGCCAGCTGCCGCTCGTAGGCCTGGTAGCGGGCGAGGTAGAGCCGTTCGCCGTCGAGGATCAGCGGCGCGTAGGCGCCGGGCGCACCGACCAGCGACGAAGCGCGCAGGCGGGCACACCACTCGGCCAGTGGCGGCAGGCTGATGTCGTGCTCCGGCCACGGCCTGCGGCCGGCCAGGCGCGCCAGCGGCAGGCAGACATCGCCCTTGCCCAGTGCCTCGCAGCACAGCGCGGCGGCCAGCAGGACCGGCGCCGGCGCCGTCGGCTCGAGGCGCTGCAGGCTGGCAATGAACGCGCGTTCCAGCGCACCCAGCGGCAGTTGCGCCAGCGTTGCGGCGGTGTCGGCCATCAGTGTCCCTCCTCGAACAGCCGGTCCAGCGCATCGAGCAACGCATCGTCGGGACGGGCGAAATACACCCCGGCCGCGGGCATGCCGCGCAGGAACAGGTAGAAAGCGCCGCCCAGCTGCTCGTCGCGGAAATCCGCCAGGCGCTGGCGCAGGAAGCGCCGCAGCGCCACCAGGTAGATCAGGTATTGCAGGTAGTAGTGTTCGCCGGCGAGCGCCTGCAACAGCCGCTCGCCGCCGTAGTAGCTGGCGTCCGGGCCGAGCCAGTTGGACTTGTAGTCGGCGATGTACCAGCGCCCGTCATGCTCGAAAGTGAGGTCGATGAAGCCCTTGAGAAAGCCGCGCAGGGTGTCGAACTCCAGCCGCGCCGCCGCCTCGCGCAGCGGTGCCGGCAGGCCGCTGGCCGGATCGGCGAGCAGCGCGCGCAGGCGCGTGACGTCGAGCTGGCGCACCGGGAAGGTGAAACCCAGCTCCGGCAGGCGCCGTGCAGTGTGCAGGCTGGCCAGCGTCAGCCCGGCGCCGTCGAGATCGGTCGTCAGCACCTGCTCCAGCTGGGCGATCGCAATGTCGCGCCATTCCAGCGCCAGACCGAAGGCCTGCAGCGCCGGCTCGACCCGCTCGGCCAATGCGCCGCGGCCACGCGCCCAGTCTTCGAGGATCGCGTGCAGGCAGGTACCGGCGCGCGCGCCACGCGGGAAGGCGAAGAAACCACTGCCCGGCTCGGCCGCATCCGGCATGGCCAGCGCGTCGCGGTCCGGCGCTTCCATGTGCAGGCCGGCGGCCAGTCCGGAGAAGCTGCCGATACGCCAGGCGCTGTGCAGGCTGCGCTCGAGCCGCGCCAGCTGTCGCGGCGCGACGGCGCGCAGGCTGTTGGCGGTGCTCGCCTCATGGGTTTCCAGGGGCAGGCAGGCGGTGCTGCCGGCGCTCGCCTGCGCCAGCCGTTCGACCTCGCTGCGCAGGCCGACGCCGTCCAGCGCAGCCAGATGGCCGCCGAGTTCACCGAGCGCATCCGCACCGCCCAGCTCGCGGCCGTGTAGCAGCCAAGCCAGGGCACTGCTGTGCAGGCCTTCCTCGGGCAGCTCGCCGTCCTTCTTCGCCTTGGGCAGCGCCACCGGCCCCCAGTGCAGCCACAGCCGATCCCGCGCGCGGGTCAACGCCACGTAGGCCAGGCGCAGCTGCTCGGCGAAGGTCTCGCGGCGCGCGCGCTGCAGATTGTCCGGCAGCTCGGCGCTGCCCAGGTCCAGCAGCGGCCGGCCGTGTTCGTCGTGGCAGCGCGCGCTGTCGAGATTCTTGCCCAGCAGCTTGCCGTCCCAGAGGAACGGGCAGAACACCAGTGGGTACTCCAGGCCCTTGCTGGTGTGGATGGTGACGATCTGCACCCGTTCGGCATCGCTTTCCAGGCGCAGCAGCGCCTCGTCGCCGGCGCCTTCGCCGCCACGCTGGGCGTTGAACCACGCCAGCAGCGGTTCCAGCCCCGGCCGCAGCAGGCTCTCGGCCTGCAGCAGCTCACCCAGGTGCAGCAGGTTGGTCAGCCGGCGCTCGCCGTCGAGGCGCGCCAGCAGCCGCTCGGCCACCGCCTGCTCGTCGAGCCAGGCGCGGAACACACGCATGAAGCCCTGCTGCTGCCAGAGCTGGTGGTAGCGCTCGGCCGCCTCACGCTCGCTGTCCCATTGCTGCTGATCGTTCTGGCAGCGCGCCAGATCGGCGGCGCTCCGCCCCAGCAGGCGCGTGGCCAGGGCGTGGCGCAGCAGGCCTTCGCGGCCCGGCTCGGCGTAGGCGGCCAGCACCGCGGCCAGCTCGGCGGCCTCCTCGCTGGCCCAGACGCTGTCGCGCCCGCGGCGCACGCTGGGTACGCCGCGGGCCGCCAGCTGCTCGGCGATCAGCGCGGCCTGCCGGTGGTTGGCCACCAGCACGGCGATGTCGCCGCCCTTGAGCGGGCTGAACTGGCCGTCCTGCTCGAAGCCGGCGCGGCCCTCGGCAGCGGCGGCCAGTTGCCGCGCGATGCGCCGGGCACAGTCGCGGGCGGCGAGTTCGGCCGCCTCCGCCTTGCTCAGCGCATCGTCGCCGAGCCAGACCAGCGCCAGCGGCGCGCCGGCTTCATCTTCGTGCAGACGCAGGGTGGCGCGTGACTTGTCGGCAGCGGTGACCGGTGGATAGTCCAGCCCGTCCTCGGAGAACGGCCGCGGGCGCGCGAACAGGCGATTCAGCGCATCAATCAGTTGCGGCGTCGAACGGTGGTTGACCGGCAGGTCATAGGCCGGCCGGTCGATCTGCTGGCGGGCCTGCAGGTAGGTCGCCAGATCGGCGCCGCGAAAGGCGTAGATCGCCTGCTTGGGGTCGCCGACGAAGCACAGCGAGGCGCCGCTGCCGCGCGCGTAGATGCGATCGAAGATGGCGTACTGGATCGGATCGGTGTCCTGGAATTCGTCGATCAGCGCCAGCGGATACGTGCTGCGCAGCGCCGCAGCCAGGTCCTCGCCCACCGGCCCCTGCAGCGCCTGGTCGAGACGGTTGAGCAGGTCGTCGAAGGCCAGCAGGCGCTGCGCCGCCTTGCGCTCGGGAAGCTCGCGGTTGAGCCGTGCGAGCAGCGCCACCTGCAGCGCGACCAGCCGCTGGCGGCCGGCCGGCAGCGCCTCGGCGAGGTGGTCGGCGAGTTCATCCAGCGCCTGCGCCAACGCGCAGTCGGGGGCGTCGAAGCCCTTCTTGCAGGCCTTGGCCAGCGCCCGCGCGCCGAACTTGAGCAGGCCGTCCGGGGCGTCGTAGAGCGCCGCCGGATCGGCGAACCAGGCGTCCAGTTCGCTGCGCCAGAGCGGGAATTTCAGCGCCTTGTGGGTGCTCTGGCTCAGCCCGCGATGGGCGTCGAGTTCCTCCACCCAGGCGTTGCCGTTCTGCTGCCAGAGCGTCGCGGCGCGCTGCCAGGCGGCCTCGACGGCGCGGCTGTCAGCAGGCGCCGGCGGCTCGTGCGGCTCGACCCGCAGGTACGGCTTGCCCAGGTGCGCGCGCAGGCGCTGGCGCAGCCATTGCGGGGTGATCTTCTGCTTGGCCAGCAGGCGCGCCCAGGCCGGATCGGCGGCGGCCAGCTCGCCGCGCCAGGCATCGGCCAGCAGCGCGTCGATCAGTTCGCGGTCGTCGGCAGTGAGTTCGCTGTCGAAGTCGCCGCCGGCCTCGAACGCGGCATCCTGCAGCGCACGCTGGCAGAAGCCGTGGATGGTGAACACCGCAGCCTCGTCGAAGCCGTGCACGGCGAGCAGCAGGCGCCGGCGCGAGGCGTCGTCGGGGAAGCGCGCGTGCAGGCGGTTGAGGAAGTCGTCGTCGCTCGGCGTGCCGTCATAGACCGCCAGCAGCGTGGCCAGCCGCGCGCGGATGCGCTCGCGCAACTCGGCGGTGGCGGCGGTGGTGTAGGTGACCACCAGGATCTGCCCCACCGACAGCTGGCGCTCCAGCAGCAGGCGGGCGTAGAGCGCGGTGAGCGTCCAGGTCTTGCCGGTGCCGGCGCTGGCCTCGATCAGCGAGCGGCCGTCGAAGGGCGAATCGAGCAGGTCCAGGCTCATGCGTCTTGCTCCTCGTCCGGGGCCAGGGCATCCAGCGCCGGGCCGATCAGCTGCTCGGCCAGCGCCTCGAAACGCGCGTCCAGCGGATCGCGGTCGCGGAAGGCCAGCGCGTTCCAGGGGTCTTCGCACTCGCCGGCGATGGGGCTGAACTCGGCGCCCAGCCACGCCTCACGGGCACGCTTGCGCGCCGTCTCGATGGGCTCGCTGCCGCGTGCCGGGTTGCGATAGCCGCGGGCGAAGGCGTGGCTGCTACGCGCCAGCAGCGGCAGCGGCTCGCGGATGGCGCTGCGATAGGCGGCGAGCCAGGGTTCGAGCAGCGTGGCGGCGTTCGCCAGCGGGCCCAGCTGCCAGTCGCCGGCCGGCGAGAGCAGCAGGCTGTGGCGTTCGATACCCGGCGTGGCGGCCAGGTTGAGCAGCAGGTGGCGCAGCCAGAACGGCGCCAGGTCCCATTCGCCAAGGCGGCCGAGCTTCCAGCCGAACAGCCCACTCGGCGTCACGCCGTCCAGCCAGCCGTGGATGCGCACGCCGGCGAGGGTGATGTCGATCGCCAGCGGCTCGGGCACGGCCTGCGGGCGCTGCTCGAACAACCGCGGGGCGAAGGCGCGGACCGGCCCGCGCAGCCGCCCCCACAGCGCCTGGCCGAGTTCGCCGGGCGGCAGCCAGCCGGCGGCGCTGGCCAGGCGACGCTCGTCGCGGTCGCTCCAGCCGTGCTCGACGGCCTGCAACGACAGCTGACGCAGGCCATTCCAGGCGGGCAGTTCCAGCTCGAACGGCTCGTCGCTGGCCAGCGCTTGCTGGGCCTCGGCCAGGCGCAGGCCGAGGCGCTGCTCGAGCAGGAAGCGCGGCGGGTGACGAAAGCACTGCAACAGCTGCGACGGCTCGATGGTAAGCCAGGCGGCATCCGGCTCGTCGAGCAGGCTGGCAAACGGTGCTGCGTCCTGTGCGGGCGCCGCCAGTGCCTGGGCGGCGCGGAACCAGGCGGCGGCAAAGCCGGCATGCGCGCCGCCGGCAAAGTTGCCCGGGGCGAAGGGCTGCAGCGGATGGGCGATGGCGATCCGCGCGCTGGGCTTGCCGCCGTCGGCCAGCACCGCAGTGAGGTCGACTGCCTCCAGCACCTCGCTGAGCAGCACCGAAGGCGGCAGCTCGGCATTGTCGCGCGGGTCGCGGCCGACGTAGGACAGGTACAGCGCCTCACGTGCCGAGAGCAGGGTTTCCAGCAGCAGGTAGCGGTCGTCCAGGCGCCGTGCACGGTCACCGCGGCGCGGATGGCGGGCAATCAGGTCGAAGCCGGCCGGCGGATTGCGCCGCGGGAAGGCACCGTCGTCGAGACCGAGCAGGCAGACCAGGCGGAACGGCAGGCTGCGCATCGGCACCATGGTGCAGAAGGTCACCGCGCCGGTGAGAAAGCCCGCCGCCCCGCCGCCCTGCTGCAGCGCCGCGCTGAGCTGTTGATGTACCAGCTCCACCTCGATCGGCCGGGCCAGGTCCGCCGCCTGCGCCTGCTCGCGCAGCGCCGCGCAGGCCTGCGACAGCAGCAACAGGGTATCGCCGGCCTCGCGCTCATCGAACAGCTCGTCGAGCAGCAGCTGCAGATCGTCGGCCCATTGCGCCAGCGATCGCGGGCGGGCGAGCCGGTCGGCCAGCTCGCCGAGGCGCTCGACGAATGCCACCAGCCGCCCGAGCAGCTGGCCGCGCGCGCCTTCCAGGGCATCCAGCGGCCAGTGCTCGCCGAGCAGCGGCGCGGCGTCGCCGGCCAGTTGCGGCGGCGCGGCAAAACCCAGCAGCAGGCGATCCAGCCCCTGGCGCCAGGTGAACGCGGCCTCGTCGGGCAGGCCGAGCGCGGCGCGCTGGCCGGCATCGCGACCCCAACGCACGCCGGCGTCACGCAACCAGTCGCGCAGCAGCGGCAGGTCTTCATTGTCGATACCGGCGCGGCGGGCAATGGCCGGCTGCTCCAGCCAGGCGAGGACTTCCTCGGCGGTGAAGCGGCTCTGCGCCAGCAGCAGCAACTGCAGGAACGCCTCGATCAGCGGCACCTCGGCGCGCAGGCTGCGGTCGGCCAGGCTGTAGGGAATGCGCGGCACACCCTCGCGGGCGGCGAATACCGCCTCGATGAACGGCGCGTAACGCTCGATATCCGGCGTCAGCACCACCACCTGATCGGGGCTCAGCGCCGGGTCGGCGGCAAAGCGCGCCAGCAGCTGGTCATGGAGGATTTCCACCTCGCGCAGCGGTGAATGCGCAACGTGCACTTCCAGCGAACGGTCGTCGGCGGCCAGCGCCATGCGCTCCTCCGGCCGGCGCGTGCGCAGGCGCAGGATGTCGTGCTGCAGGGCGTGCAGCAGGCTGTCGTCACGCAGGTCCGCGTCCTCGGAGTACAGGCCGAATTCTGCGCCGTCGAGGGCGAACAGCGCATCGAAGAAGTCGCGGCCCTGCTTGCCGAGGCTGGCCAGCAGCGGGTGGCCGACGTCCAGATACCAGTCTTCGGCGCCGCTGTCGGGCTGGCGCGCCAGCTCGCGGATATCGCGGATTTCGCCCCAGGCCTCGCGGCTCGGGTTGAGCGCGCAGACCACCACGTCGATGTGCCGCGCCAGGCCGTCGAGCACGCGCAGGTGATGCGGCGGCAGGCTGCTGATGCCGAACACCAGCAACCGCTCGGGCAGTCCCGCCAGCGGCTCGTCGCGGTACAGCCGCTGCAGCAGGTCGCCGAGCAGACGTGCGCGGTGCGGGTGGCCGTTCTTGGTCAGTTCGCGCCAGAGCAGCGCCTGCCAGCTTTCATCGGCGCCGAGGTCGAGGGTTTCGCCGCGTTCCCAGGCGGCCAGCCAGTCGTCGCGGTAGAGCAGGTACTGGTCGAAGGTATCGGCGATCTTCGCCGCCAGGCTCAGCCGCCGGCGCTCGTCGCCACCCTCCAGGTACTGCGCCAGGCGGGGCGCCAACTGCAGATTGGCCGGCTCGCACAGCCAGCCGTACAGCCGCCAGGTCAGCGTCGACGGGGCGAACGCCGACTGCTCCGGCAAGCTGCCGAGCACCGTGCGGCTGAGGTCCCAGACGAAGGCGGCCGGTAGCTGCAGGTCGAGCTGCATGGCAATGCCCTGCTTGCGCGCCAGCTCCAGGGTCAGCCAGCGGCCCATGCCCTGGCTCGGCACCACGATCCGCGCTGGGGCGAACGGGTCGGCCAGCGGCTGGGCGAGCAGCGTGGTGGCCAGTTCGCCGAGGGTTTCCAGATCGGGGGCGTGGTAGAGGTTGAGCATGCGCGCACCACAGCAAGGTCGAGCGGGCAAGGTTACAGGCCACCCGCGCGAGTGGCGAGCCGGCCGGGCGCCGCGGCATGGCGTCGCAAGAGGTCGGCGGCGGGGGTTTTCTACTCCTTTCGCCTGCCACTTCCTGTTCCGACGACCAATATCATTTCCGCCGACGAACCCTAGGATGGGGTGCGATGGGGCGATCGAATACCGCCCATTACCCGCCAGGAGTCACCCATGAATCGCACGCACACTCTGCTCATGCTGTCTCTCACTGCCGCCCTGGGTGTCATGCCGCTGGCGCATGCCGCCACGCCCGCTGCACCGGCGACGGCCGTCGGCTCGCTGGAGCGCGCACAGGCCAAGCAGGCCAAGGCGCTGCTCGACAACGCCGCGCTCTACCTGCAGGCCAACGGCCCGGAACAGGCGCTGGCCGCGTTCAACGACCGAGATGGCGCCTTCGCCAAGGGCCAGTACTACATCTTCGTGCTCGGCACCGACGGCACCATGCGCGCCAGCGCCGGCACCTCGGCCAGCCTGGTCGGGCTGAACGTGCGCGACCTGAAGGACGCCAGCGGCAAGCCCTTCATCAACGACATCCTCGAAGCGGCCAAGCGTGACGACAGCGGCGCGGTGGCCTACCACTGGCTGAACCCGGCCGACAACAAGGTGGAGAACAAGCTCAGCCAGTTCCGCAAGGTCGGCGAGAACATCCTCTGCGTCGGCTACTACATCCCGCGCGCGACGGCGGAACAGGCCCAGGCGCTGCTGGACAAGGCGGTGGCACGACTGCGCGAAGTCGGCGGCGAGACGGCCTATCGCCAGTTCAACGAGCGCAACGGCGAATTCTTCGTCAACGACGAGTATGTGTTCGTCATCGGCCTGGAAGACGGCAAGTACCGCGCCAGCGGCGGTTCGCCGAACCTGGTCGGCGTCGACGTGCGCGCGGTGAACGACGCCGCCGGCAAGCCGCTGTTCCGCGAGATGATCGAGCTGGCCCGCAAGGACGGCACCGGCACGGTGGAATACGTCTGGCGCAACCCGGTGACCAATGCCGTGGAGCACAAGCGCACGCTGATCCAGCGGGTCGACGACGTGCTGCTCGGCGTGGGCTACTACACCCCGCGCTGACCGCACGGCTCTGCCTATCAGCCGGGCTGGCTGATCTGCGGTCTGTCAGCCCGCCCTCCTCCAGAAAGACCACTTCCCAACAAAAAACCCCAGCCATGCTCACGCATGGCTGGGGTCAGGCGATGCCGGCAAGCGCTTCGCTCAGCGCGTCTGACGGCGGCGCTGCAGCCAGACCACCAGGCCGAACAGCAGCAAGCCCGGCAGCCACATCAGCTCCTTCGGCCAGCGCTCGGTCGGTGCGCGCACCGTGAGGATCTCCTGGTCGAATTCCAGACCCGCCTCGGCGGCCAGACTGCCGAAGGTCACGCTGTCGACCAGCACCTTGCCGTCTTCCTCGTAGGTCATCAGGCCGATCTTCTCCAGCTTCTGCGCACCGGATGCAGCGTCCGGCACCGGCAGCAGCACGGCGAACTCGCGCGCATCACCCACCGCGTCCTCGCCGCGGATGCGCAGGCGCAACTGGCTGTCCGGCTGCACCGCGTCGAGCGCCTCGACCAGCTGAGCCGGCGGGATGTCGCGGTACGGGTCGTGCACCATGTCCATCCAGAATCCCGGGCGGAACAGGGTGAACGCCACCAGCAGCAGCAGCACGTTCTCGTACCAGCGGCTGCGCACCAGGAAGAAGCCCTGGGTGCCGGCGGCGAACAGCAGCATGGCGAAGGTCGCCACGATGAAGATCAGCACGCCATGCCAGAAGCTCACGTCGATCAACAGCAGGTCGGTGTTGAAGATGAACAGGAACGGCAGCGCCGCGGTGCGCAGGCTGTAGTAGAACGCCGCGATGCCGGTCTTGATCGGATCGCCCTTGGACACCGCTGCGGCGGCGAACGAGGCCAGTCCCACCGGCGGGGTGACGTCGGCCATGATGCCGAAGTAGAAGACGAACAGGTGCACCGCGATCAGCGGCACGATCAGGCCGTTCTGCTGCCCCAGCGAGACGATCACCGGCGCCAGCAGGCTGGATACCACGATGTAGTTGGCGGTGGTCGGCAGACCCATGCCGAGGATCAGGCTGAACACCGCAGTCAGCATCAGCATCAGCAGCAGGTTGCCCATCGACAGCACTTCCACCACGTCGGCCAGTACCAGGCCGACGCCGGTCTGCGACACCGCGCCGACGATGATGCCCGCCGCGGCGGTGGCGATGCCGATGCCGATCATGTTGCGCGCACCGGCGATCATGCCCTCGCGCAGGTCGATCAACCCGTCCTTCGCCGTGCCGTGGGTCGCGCCGCCGTCGCCGCGCATCCAGGAGAGCAGCGGACGCTGGGTCAGCAGGATGATCACCAGCATCACCGAACCCCAGAACGCCGAGAGGCCGGGCGACAGCCGCTCGACCATCAGGCACCAGACCAGCACCACCACCGGCAGCAGGAAGTGCAGACCGGAGAGCAGCACGGCGCGGGTGTTGGGCAGTTCATCGAGGGGCTTGTCCGGGTCTTCGGCCGGCAGCGGCGGATTGCTCGCGGCGACCTTCAGCAGCGCCAGGTAGGCCAGCGCCAGCAGCACCGAGATGCCCGGCAGCGCGTAGTCGCCGAGTGCCGGCTTGAGCCAGCCGAGGCCGTAGTACACCGCCAGCGACAGCCCGGACACCACCGCCGCGCCGAAGGCGAAGCCGGTCAGGCGGCGCAGCCAGGGCTTGGGCTGGTGGTTGCCGATCGGTTGCATGCCCTGCTTGAGCGCTTCCAGATGCACGATGTAAAGCAGCGCGATGTAGGAAATGGTCGCCGGCAGGAAGGCATGCTTGATGATCTCGACGTACGGCATGCCGACGTACTCGACCATCAGGAACGCCGCGGCGCCCATCACCGGCGGCATGATCTGGCCGTTGACCGACGAGGCCACTTCCACCGCGCCGGCCTTCTCCTTGGAGAAGCCGACCTTCTTCATCATCGGGATGGTGAAGGTACCGGTGGTCACCACGTTGGCGATCGACGAGCCGGAGATCATCCCGGTCAGCGCCGAGGACACCACCGCGGCCTTGGCCGGGCCGCCACGCATGTGGCCGAGCAGGCTGAACGCCAGCTGAATGAAGTAATGCCCGGCGCCGGCACGTTCGAGCAGCGCGCCGAACAGCACGAAGAGGAAGACGAAGCTGGTGGAAACGCCGACGGCGATGCCGAACACACCTTCGGTGGTGATCCACTGGTGGTTGGCCATCGCGGTGAAGCTGACCCCGCGATGCGCCAGCAGCCCCGGCATCCATGGGCCGGCCAGGCTGTAGAGGATGAACACCAGGGCGATGATCGCCAGCGGCGGGCCGAGCGCCCGGCGGGTGGCTTCCAGCAGCAGCGGAATGCCGACGCAGGCGGTGATCAGGTCCAGCGTGGTGAGGTTGCCCGGCCGCTGCGCCAGCTGTTCGTAGAAGATGAACAGGTATGCAGCGCTGGCCGCGGCCACCAGCCCGAAGGCGATGTCCAGCAGCGGTACGCGGTCGCGCGGCGAGCGCTTGAACGCCGGGTAGGCAAGAAAGGCCAGCAGCAGCGCGAAAGCCAGGTGAATCGAGCGGGTCTCGGTGTCGTTGAGCACGCCGATGCGAAAGATGAACGGCAGCGGCGAGGCGATCCACAGCTGGAACAGCGACCAGGCCAGCGCCAGCCCGGCGATGATCTGCGCCATCGCACCTTCGGGCAGGCGCGCGCCGACGTCCTGGGCGATCAGCTCCTCGGTGGACAGTTGTTTGTCTTGCATGAAATGAGGCCTGTTTTTTCAGGTGACGGAAACCACGAAAACCCGTGACCGAACGGTGCACGGGTTTTCCGACTGAGCGAGGCAGGGGCAGGCGACCGCCGGAGCGGCCGCGCGACCCTTACATCCAGCCGCGTTCCTTGTAGTAGCGCTCGGCACCTTCATGCAGCGGCGCGCTCAGGCCGACCTTGATCATCTCCTCCGGCTTGAGGTCCTTGAACGCCGGGTGCAGGCGCTGGAAGCGCTCGATGTTGTCGAACACCGACTTGACCAGCTGGTAGACCACTTCGGCATCGACCTTGGCCGTGGTCGAGAGCACGGCCTTGCCGCCGATGGACGGCGTCGGCGCATCGCTGCCCTTGTAGATCCCGCCGGGGATCTCGGCCTTGGTGTAATAGCTCTTGGCGGCCAGCAGCTTGTCGATTTCCGGGCCGGTGATCGGTACCAGCACGGCGTCGACGGTGGTGGTGGCTTCCTGGATGGCGCCGTTGGGATGGCCGACGAAGTAGGTCATCGCGTCGATGTTGTTGTCGCCCAGCGCACTGGCCTGCTCGGCCGGCTTCAGCTCGGCCGCCAGGGCGAACACCGACTTGTCCCAGCCCTTGACCTGCATGATCTCCTCGAGGGTGTCACGCTGGCCGGAGCCCGGGTTGCCGATGTTGACGCGCTTGCCCTTGAGGTCATCCAGGCCCTTGATGTTGGCATCGCGGCGCGCCAGCACGGTGAAGACCTCGCTCTGCAGCGAGAACACGGCGCGGATGTCATCCATCTTGCCTTCCTTCTCGAAGGGCGCGACACCTTCCATCGCCTTGTACTGGTGGTCGGACTGCATGATGCCGAAGTTGAATTCGCCGGTCCGCAGGCCGTTGACGTTGGCCACGCCGCCGCCGCTGGCCGGCGCGTTGCACTTGATGTTCTCGGCGTTACGGTTGACGAAGCGGCAGATCGACTGCCCCGCCACGTAGTAGACGCCGGTCTGGCCGCCGGTGCCGATGGTGACGAATTTCTCCTGGGCCTGTGCTGTGCCACCCAGGCCGCTACCCGCCAACGCGACGGTAAAGATCCATGCCAAGGATTTGCCTTTCATGGATGAACTCCTTTTGGTTGTTTTTGATGACCCGGCAGCCCTCTTGAGCCTGCCCGGAAGCCGGGAGTCTAGCAGGACCGGTTCGACTGCGCGGCCGGTACGCCGGAACACGGGCGCGAGTCCGCCTTTCATGGACTGCGCCGCCGCGAAAGCGTTTCCGCGGCGGCATCAACAAGCCGCTAGCAGCAACGACGCAATGCTGGCACACTGCCATACAAGTGTCATGAAACTGGCATAGAGTCCGCCGCAGCCGTCACTGGCGGTCCATCACGAGATGCTGCCGATCCTCCGATCAGAGCCGCACCACCACCCGCCTCGCGAAATCGTCACTCTGTTCCCACGGAAGAGATTCGCCCACATGCGAACCAACCTGCCTGTCACCGGCCGTGAAGTCAGCGTCCGCGAAAACGCCAACATCCTCTCCACCACCAACCTCAAAGGCCAGATCACCTACGCCAACGCGGATTTCATCGAGATCTGCGGCTACAGCGAGGCCGAACTGCTCGGCCAGCCACACAACCTGATCCGCCACCCGGACATGCCGCCGGCCGCCTACGCGGACATGTGGAGCACGCTGCAGGCCGGCCGGCCATGGATGGGGCTGGTCAAGAACCGCTGCAAGAACGGCGATCACTACTGGATCGACGCCTACGCCATGCCGATCCGCCGTGACGGCAAGGTGGTCGAGTACCAGTCCGTGCGCACCAAGGCGCAGCCCGAACAGATTCGCGCCGCCGAGGCGCTTTACGCCCGCGCCGGCACGCCCGGCGGCCTGGCGCAAAGCCGTTGGCGGCCCGGCTTCCAGGCCCGCGTCGCACTGTGCGGCGGCCTCGGCAGCCTGTTCGGCGCAGGGGCGACGGCGCTGCTCGCCGGCCTGACATGGCCGCTGGCCCTGCTCGCCGGCGCTGCCGGTGGGTTCGCCGCCGCGCTGCTCAGCCTGCTGGCGCTGGCGCCCCTGCGCACGCTGCGCAGCCAGGCGCGGCGCATCGGTTACAACCCGCTGAGCCAGCTGATCTACACCGGACGCAGCGATGAACTGGGCGAGATCGCCTTCGCCCTGCGCATGCTCGAAGCCGAGGCCGGCGCCGTGGTCGGCCGTATCGCCGACTCCAGCCGGCAGATCAGCGAACACGCCCACGAACTTGCCGACGCCCTGCAGGAAAGCACCGCCAGCGCGGCCTCCCAGCAACAGCAGACCGACCTCGTGGCGACCGCCATCGACCAGATGGTCGCCAGCGTGCGCGAGGTTGCCGCGAGCACCCAGCGCACGGCGCAGGCGGCGGCACTCGCCGATGACGATGCCGCCAATGGCCGTGGCATGGTCGGCGAGACCGGCAGCAGCATTGCTCGCCTGGCCGGCGAGATTCAGCGCGCCGCCGAGGTGATCCAGCTGCTCGAAGGCCACAGCCAGGACATCAGCCGGATGCTCGAAGTGATCCGCAGCATTGCCGAGCAGACCAACCTGCTGGCGCTCAACGCCGCCATCGAGGCAGCGCGCGCCGGCGAGCAGGGACGCGGCTTCGCGGTGGTGGCCGACGAAGTGCGCGGCCTGGCCTCGCGCACCGCCGAGGCCACCGCGGAGATTCAGGGCATCATCGGTACGCTGCAGGCCGGCTCGCGCGAGGCGGTAGCGGTCATGCAGCGCAGCCGCGAGCAGGCGCAGATCAGCGTCGACCGCGCCGAGCACGCCGAACGTTCGCTGCGCGACATCAACGATCAGGTCACCGACATCAGCGGCATGAGCACGCAGATCGCCGCCGCGGTCGACCAGCAGAGTGCCGCCGCCGCGCAGATCAACCAGAGCATCGTCAGCATCCGCGCCGGCGCCGAGCGTCACGCGGTGGCCGGGCTGCAGAGCCAGCAGAGCGCCGCCGGCGTCGCCGGCCTGGTGGTCGGCATGCAGCAGCTGGCGCAGCAGTTCTGGAGCCGCCGCCGCGCTTGAAAGGCCTGTCTTGACTAGGCCGCGCCGGGGAAGCGTACCCGCACCAGCAGACCGCCGAGCCGGCCCTGATCCAGGCTGATCTCGGCGCGATGGGCACGCACGATCTCGCCGACGATGGCCAGCCCGAGGCCGGCGCCGTGCCCACCGGTATCGCGGCGGTAGAAGCGCGCAAACACCCGCTCGCGCTCGTCGGCGGGAATACCCGGGCCGTCGTCCTCCACCTCCAGCACGGCGCCGGCGAGCACCCGCAGCACCACATTGCCGCCCTCGACGGTGTGTGCCAGCGCGTTGTCCAGCAGGTTGCTCAGCAGCTCGCTGATCAGCGTCGGCTCGCCGTCGATCCATACCGGCGCCTCGGCCTCCAGCGCCAGGGCGACACCGCGCTTATGCGCCAGCGCCGCCAAGGCCAGCCCCAGCTCGCGGGCCAGTTGCGACAGGTCCAGGCGCTGCGCGCCCCCCTCGGCGATGGACTGCGCGCCGCTCTCGATGCGCGCCAGCGAGAGCAGCTGGTTGGCCAGGTGGATGAGCTTGTCGGTGCTCTGCCCGGCGTCTTCCAGGGTGTTGCGCCAGACACTCGGCTGCGCCTCGCGCAGGCCCAGTTCGATGCGCGCCTTGAGCGCCGCCAGCGGCGTGCGCAGCTCGTGGGAGGCGTCGGCGATGAAGCGTGCCTGGCGTTCGAACTGGCCGCGCAGGCGTTCGGTGAACTGATTGAGCGCGCCCACCAGCGGCTTCAACTCGCGTTGCACGTCGACCAGCGGCAACGGCCGCAGATCATCCGGGGGGCGCTCCTGCACCGCCTCGCTGAGCCGAGCCAGCGGGCGCAGCGCGGCGCTGACCGCCAGCCACACCAGCAACAGCGCGGCCAGCGCCAGCAAGCCCAGGCGCCACAGCGTATCGTTCAACAAGCTGCGCGCCATGCGCTCGCGCGCGCCGAGCGTCTCGGCCACGCGAATCTCGGCGATGCCGTTCAGCTCAGGCTCGCTGACCGGCTGCAGCAGGCTCACCAGGCGCACGCCCTGGCCCTGGAACTCGCCGTCATAGAAGCGCGCCAGCGCCGGGTAGTCGTCGGTGCGACGGACCTCGGCGCCCGGCGCGGGCAGCTGTTCGTAGCCACTGACCAGACGCCCTTCGGTGTCCAGCACCTGGTAATAGATACGCCCCGCGCTGTCGTAGGCGAAGGTGTCCAGCGCGATGTACGGCACGTTGGCGCGCAGCCTGCCGTCGTTGGTCACCAGCCCATCGGCGATGGCCCGGGCGGAGGCCAGCAGGGTGCGATCGTAGGCGATGTCGGCGGCGGCGCGGCCGTTCCAGTAGGCACTCCAGGCCCCGTACAGCAGCAGCGGCGTGAGCAGGATGGTCAGCCGCAGCAGCAGCCGCGCGCGCAGGCTGCCGGCCGCGGTGCGCTCAGCCATCGAGCGCCTCGAGCAGGTAGCCCAGGCCGCGGAAGGTGACGATGCGTACCGGCCGTCCTTCGAGCTTCTTGCGCAGGCGATGGATGTAGATCTCGATGGCGTCGGCGCTGGCGTCCTCGTCGAGGCCGAACACCTGGGCAGCCAGCTGGTCCTTGCTCATCACCCGGCCGGGACGGGCGATCAGCGCCTCCAGCACCGCCTGCTCGCGGGAAGTCAGGCTCAGCGGCTCGCCGGCGAGGCTGAACCGCCGCGCATCCAGATCGTGCACCAGCACGCCGCAGCGCTGCTGGCGCTCACCGCCGGCGACGCTGCGGCGCAGCAGCGCCTTGACTCGCGCCTCCAGCTCGGACAACTCGAACGGCTTGGCTAGGTAGTCGTCGGCGCCGAGGTTGAGGCCGTGCACGCGGTCGCTGACCTCGCCGCGCGCGGTGAGCATCAGCACCGGCAGGGTCTTGCCGCGCTGACGCAGGCGCGCCAGCACCTGAAAGCCGTCGAGCCGCGGCAGGCCGACGTCGAGGATCGCCAATGCGTAATCCTCGCTGGCCAGCGCCAGGTCGGCGGCGATGCCGTCGGCGAGCAGGTCCACCGTCCAACCGGCGGCGCGCAGCGCCTGCGTCACGCTCTCGGCCAACGGCGGGTGGTCCTCGACCAGGAGAATGCGCATTGCCTGTCCCTTCGATCTGCCAACGGAGCGCCAGTGTAGCGGCAGAAATCAGCCCGCGGCGCGCTGAAAGGCTGGCGAAAGCTTGACTGCCTAGGATCGCTCGCAGGTGGCTCGATCCACCTCCGCACGGCGCATGTGCCGTGACAACAAAAACAACAACTGGAGATACCCAATGCTGACTGTCGTCAGACCCACACCAGCCTGTCTCGCCCTTGCTGTCGCCGCCGCTTCGCTGACGCCCTTCGCCCAGGCCGCCTTCATCGAGGACAGCAGCGCGACTCTGCAGACGCATAACATCTACCTGAACCGCGATTTCCGCGAAGGCGATGGCCAGTCCAAGCGCGAGGAATGGACCCAGGGCTTCATCCTCGACGTGCGCTCCGGCTTCACCGAAGGCACCGTCGGCGTCGGTCTCGACGCGCTGGGCATGCTCGGCGTCAAGCTCGACTCCGGTGGCGGTCGCGCCGGCACCGATCTGCTGCCGGTGCACGACGATGGCAGCACGCCGGACGAGTTCAGCCGCCTGGGTCTGACCGCCAAGGCCAAGATTGCCGAGACCGAACTGCGCTACGGCTCGCACATTCCGGAGACGCCGGTAGTCAAGGCCAGCGACAGCCGCACGCTGCCGCAGGTGTTCGAGGGCGCTACCGTCACCTCCACCGATATCGACGGCCTGACCCTGACCGGCGGCCGCCTGGACAAGGTGATCGACCGCTCCTCGACCAACTCCCAGGACCTGCAGCTGAACAACAAGAACGGCCGCTTCGCCAGCGCCGCCGAGGCCGACCACCTGACCTTCGCCGGTGCCGAATACGCCTTCAACGAGAACCTCACCGGGCGCTACTACTACGGCGAGCTGGATGACGTGTACCGCCAGCACTTCTTCGGCCTGCTGGCGAACAAGCCGCTGAGCGACAACTCCGTGCTGAGCGCCGACCTGCGCGTGATGCTCAGTGACGACACCGGCGCGGCGAATGCCGGCAAGATCGATAACCAGGCCTGGAACGGCATGCTCGGCTACAGCCTGGGCGGCCACAAGCTCAGCCTCGGCTACCAGCAGATGCGCGGCGACACCGGCTATGCCTACATCGATGGCGGCGACCCCTTCCTGGTCAACTTCGTGCAGATCAACGACTTCGCCAACGCCGACGAGCGCTCCTGGCAGGCCCGTTACGACTACAACTTCGCCGCCATGGGCATTCCCGGGCTGACCTTCCTGACCCGCTACATCTCCGGCGACAACGCCGAATACTCCGGCGGCAGCAACGGCAGCGAGTGGGAGCGCGACTTCGAGTTCAAGTACGTGGTGCAGAGCGGCCCGCTGAAAAATGTCGCGCTGCGCTGGCGTAACGCGATGTACCGCTCCGATTTCGCCCGCGACGCCGACGAAAACCGCCTGATCGTCAGCTACAGCCTGCCGATCTGGTAAACAGAACAAGAAGAGGACCTTTCGATGAAAACCCGACTCAGCCGTTTCGCCCTGCTGTCGTCCTGCCTGCTGCTGTCGAGCCAGCTGCTGGCCGAACCCAAGCGCCCCGAGTGCATTGCTCCGGCCAAACCCGGCGGCGGTTTCGACCTGACCTGCAAGCTGGCCCAGAGCGGCCTGAAGGACGCCGGCCTGCTCGAGGCGCCGATGCGCGTCACCTACATGCCAGGCGGCGTCGGCGCGGTGGCCTACAACGCGGTGGTTGCCCAGCGCGCTGCCGATCCCGGCACCATCACCGCCTTCTCCAGCGGCTCGCTGCTCAATCTCGCGCAGGGCAAGTTCGGCCGCTACGACGAGAACGCCGTGCGCTGGCTGGCCGCGGTCGGCACCGACTACGGCGCCATTTCGGTGCGCGCCGACGCGCCCTACCAGAACCTCGACGAGCTGATTGCCGCGGTGAAGAAGGACCCGGGCAGCGTGGTATTCGGCGCCGGCGCCACCATCGGCGGCCAGGACTGGATGCAGACCGCGCTGATCGCCCGCGCTGCCGGTGTCGATCCGAAGAAGCTGCGCTACGTCGCCTTCGAGGGCGGCGGCGAAACGCTGACCGCCATGCTCGGCGGCCACGTACAGGTCACCTCCAGCGGCCTCGGCGAAGTCACCCCGCAGCTCGACGCCGGCAAGATCCGCATCCTCGCCGTGCTCGCCGACGAGCGCCTGCCGGGCAAGCTGGCCGACATCCCCACCGCCAAGGAGCAGGGCTACGACATCAGTTGGCCGGTGATCCGCGGTTTCTACATGGGCCCGGAAGTGCCTGACGAGGACTTCAACTGGTGGAAGACCCAGTTCGACACCCTGCTCACCGACGAGGACTTCGCCAAGTTGCGCGAACAGCGCGACCTGTTCCCGCTGTCGATGACCGGCGATGAGCTGGAAGCCTTCGTCAAGCAGCAGGTGCAGGACTACAAGGCCCTGGCCGGCGAGTTCGGCCTGCTCAAGTAACGCCAGAACCGGCCCGCGCCCGCGGGCCGCACGGCTCGCCCGCAACGCTCGGGCGGCCGCATCCTTGAGGTATCCCGTCATGTACGTACGTGTCTTCGCCGCGCTGTGGCTGCTCGCCTGCGCCGGCCTCGCCCTGCTCGCCTGGGGCTTCGAGGCGCCCTTCGCCTACGACCCGGTCGGCCCACGCGCCTACCCGCTGCTGCTGCTGTTGCTGATGGGCTGCGGCGCCCTATGGCTGCTGCTCAAGCCGCAGGGTGAACCGACGCCGGCATTCGACTCTCCGGGCGCCGTGCGCGCGGTGCTCTGCGTGCTGGCGCTGCTGGCCTACGCGCTGCTGTTCGAAACCCTGGGTTTCGTCATCAGCACCGCGCTGACCGGCTTTGCCCTCGGCCTGCTGTTCAACGGTCGCCTGTGGCCCAGCCTGATCAGCGGCGCGCTGCTCGGCGTGCTGCTCTACGGGCTGTTCGATTACCTGCTGGACGTGCCGCTGCCGCTCGGCCTGCTGCGGCTGCTGGAGAGCTGATATGGAAACTTTGAATTTCTTGCTGCAGGGCTTTGATGTCGCCACCCGGCCGACCAACCTGCTGGTGGCGCTGTTCGGCGCCTTCGTCGGCACCGTGGTCGGCCTGCTGCCGGGGCTCGGCCCGATCAACGGCGTGGCGCTGCTGCTGCCGCTGGCCTTCGCCCTCGGCCTGCCACCGGAGACCGCACTGATCCTGCTCGCCGCGGTGTACCTGGGCTGCGAATACGGCGGCCGTATCTCGGCGATCCTGCTCAACGTGCCGGGCGACGCTGCGGCGGTGATGACCACCCTCGACGGCTATCCGCTGGCGCGTCAGGGCAAGGCCGGCATTGCGTTGTCGCTGTCGGCGGTGAGTTCGTTCGTCGGCAGTTTCATCGCCACCTGCGGCGTGGTGCTGTTCGCTCCGCTGCTGGCGAAATGGGCGGTGGCGTTCGGCCCGGCGGAGTATTTCGTGCTGATGATCTTCGCCATCGCCTGCCTCGGCGGCATGGTCGGCGACAAGCCAGTGAAGACGCTGATGGCCGCGCTGATGGGCCTGGCGCTGGCCACGGTGGGCGTGGATTCGACCACCGGTGTCTACCGTTTCACCTTCGACAGCGTCAGCCTGTCCGACGGCATCCAGTTCGTCATCGTGGTGATCGGTTTCTTCAGCGTCAGCGAGATCCTGCTGATGCTGGAGAAGACCCACAGCGGGCAGCAGGCGGTGAAGGCCAGCGGGCGGCTGCTGTTCAACTTCAAGGAGTTCTGCCTGACCTTCTGGACCATGCTACGCAGCGCCGTGGCCGGCTTCGTCATCGGCACGCTGCCGGGCGCCGGGGCGACCATCGCCAGCGCCATGACCTACATGAGCGAGAAGCGCATGGCCGGTGCCAAGGGTCGTTTCGGCGACGGCGACCTGCGCGGCCTGGCCGCCCCGGAATCGGCCAACAACGCCTCGGCCTGCGGCTCGCTGATCCCCATGCTGACCCTCGGCGTGCCGGGTTCGGGCACCACGGCGGTGATGATCGGCGCGCTGACGCTGTACAACATCACGCCCGGCCCGCTGCTGTTCGAGCAGCAGCCGGACGTGGTCTGGGGCCTGATCGCCTCGCTGTTCATCGGCAACGTGATCCTGCTGGTGATGAACATCCCGCTGGTCGGACTGTTCTCACGCATGCTCGCCGTGCCGAACTGGGTGCTAGTGCCGGCGATCACCGTGATCAGCATGGTCGGCGTGTATTCGGTACACAGCACCACCTTCGACCTGGTGCTGATGGTCGGCCTCGGCGTGTTCGGTTACCTGCTGCGCAAGCTGGACTTCCCGCTGTCGGCGCTGATCCTCGGCTTCGTGCTCGGCGAGATGATGGAAGACAACCTGCGCCGTGCGCTGTCGATCTCCAACGGCGAGCTGGGCATCCTCTGGGGCAGCCCGATCACCCTGGCGTTGTGGGCGCTGACCGTGGCGATGCTCGGCATGCCGGCGCTGCGCTGGTACCTCAAGCGCCGTCGCGGCAATGTGGTCGAGGCGCAGGCCTGACATGCGCCAGCGGCTGCCGGCCTGGTGGGCGACGCCGCTGATCGGTGCCGTCGGCGGCTGGCTGGCGAGCCTGGCCGGCTGGCCGCTGCCGTGGATGGTCGGCTCGCTGCTGGCAGTGATCGCGGTGCGCTGCAGCGGCTGGCTGGTGGCAGAGATGCCGCGCGGGCGTCAGGCCGGGCAATGGATCGTCGCCAGCGCCATCGGCCTGCACTTCACCGGCGAGGTGCTGGGCGAGGTGCTGGCGCACTTCGGCGCGATCCTCGCCGGCGCGCTCGGCACCCTGGCGCTGAGCCTGATCGGCATGTTCATTCTCTCGCGCGGCGGCTGCGACCGCGCCACCGCCTACTTCGCCAGCATGCCGGGCGGTGCCAGCGAGATGGTCAACCTCGCCAGCCGCCACGCCGCCAACCCCGGCCGCGTCGCCGCCGCGCACAGCCTGCGCATGCTGCTGGTGGTGCTGGTGATTCCGGCGTTCTTCACCTGGAGCCTGCCGCCGGTCCAGCCACCTGCGCCGCTGCCGGTCGACGGGTTCTGGCTGGCCGTGCTGCTGCCCGCCGGCGGTCTGCTGGCGCTGCTCTGGCGGCGGTGCGGCCAGCCCAACCCGTGGATGCTCGGCCCGCTGACCGCCTGCGCGCTGGCCAGCGCCGGATTCGACCTGCACATCGGCCTGCCGGACGGCTTGGGACAGGTCGGTCAATGGCTGATCGGCTCGTCGCTGGCCTGCCACTTCGATCGCGCGTTCTTTCGTAGCGCGCCGGCGTTTCTGCTGCGGGTGCTGCTGTTCACTCTGATGGCGATGCTGGTCGCCGCGGCGCTGGCCGCCGGGTTGGGCTGGCTGACGGCGCTGGACGAAACCTCGCTGACGCTGGGGATGATGCCCGGCGGCATCACCGAGCTGTGCCTGACCGCCGAGGCGCTGCAGCTGTCGGTGGCGCTGGTCACCGCGGTGCAGGTGCTGAGGTTGTTTCTGGTGATGTTTCTTGCCGAGCCGTTGTTTCGGCTCTGGCAACGCGCCACGCTTTAGCCCGCCGCCTGGCGGGCTCTTTTTTGCGCCAAGCGCAGTCATCGCTGTTTGCCACGCCATGCGGGCTCAGCCGAAGAACCAGTAGCACACCCCGATCGCCGCGATCACCCCGGCCAGGTCCGCCAGCAGCGCACAACCCACCGCATGCCGCGCGCGCTGGATGCCGACGGCGCCGAAGTACACCGCCAGCACATAGAAGGTCGTCTCGGTGCTGCCCTGCACCGTCGCCGCGACCAGCGCCGGGAAGCTGTCGACGCCGTGGTTCTGCATGGTTTCGATCAGCATCGCGCGTGCCGCACTGCCGGAGAACGGCTTGACCAGCGCGGTCGGCAGCGCATCGACGAAACGGGTGTCCCAGCCCAGCGTCTCGACCAGCCAGCGGATGCCGTCCAGGCCGAAATCCAGCGCGCCGGACGCACGCAGCGCACCGACCGCCACCAGCATGGCGACCAGGTATGGCAGCAGGCTCTTCGCCACATCGAAGCCTTCCTTGGCGCCTTCGACGAAGCTCTCGTAGACCGGCACCTTGCGCAGCGCACCGACCACCACGAAGACCACGATCAGGCCGAACAGCGTGAGGTTGCCCAGCAGCGAGGACAGCGACGCCAGCGCGGTCGCCGACAGGCTCGCCAGCAGCGCCATGAACGCGCCGAGCAGCAACGCACCGGGAATCAGATAGGCCAGCACCACCGGGTCCCACAGGCGCAGACGCTGCATCAGTGCCACCGACAGCAGCCCGACCAGAGTCGAGGCGCTGGTGGCGAGCAGGATCGGCAGGAACACCAGGGTCGGGTCCTCGGCGCCCTGTTGCACGCGGTACATGAAGATCGACACTGGCAACAGCGTCAGCGACGAGGCGTTGAGCACCAGAAAGAGGATCTGCGCGTTGCTCGCCGTGGTGCTCGACGGGTTGAGTTCCTGCAGCGAGCGCATCGCCTTGAGGCCGATGGGCGTGGCGGCATTGTCCAGCCCCAGGCCGTTGGCGGCGAAGTTGAGGGTGATCAGCCCCAGCGCCGGATGCCCGGCCGGCACCTCGGGCATCAGTCGGCGAAACAGCGGGCCGAGCAGCCGCGCCAGCAATTCCACCAGTCCGGCCTGCTCGGCGATGCGCAGAAAGCCCAGCCACAGCGTCAGCGTGCCGAACAGCAGGATCATCACCTCGACGGCCAGCCTGGCCATCGCGAACAGGCTTTCCACCAGCGCGGCGAACACCGCCGGATCGCCGCCAAGCAGCCAGCGCGCCAGCGCGGCGACGGCGGCAACCAGGAAAAAGCCCAGCCAGAGGCCATTGAGCATGTGTATCCCCCTCTTTCGACAGGCAGCGATGATAGCCGCGTCGTGCCGGGAGGATAGAGAGACAGCGAGGGAAAAAACGCGAAGACGAAAAAGCGACGATAGGGCCGCGCGCCGGAGCGATGACCATGCTCCGGCGCGCAGCACCAGCCGAACCCGGACCGATGCCGGAGGTACTCCCTGTACCCCTGAGTCACGCCGCCAAGCAGAGCAACCCGTCCCCCTGGTTCACCCCTTGTCGGGGCTGCTTCCCTCGGCGCCGACCGTTGCGTCGGCGCCGCTGTTGAGGCGCGCTACGCGCACCTCGAAAGAACGCTGGCATCCCGTGCCGTTCCCGCTCCTCGGTGTGGAGCCGCCCGCTACGGGCGGCTTCATCCCGTCAGACGCGCGGACCGCGTCCTCGTCCGAAGATCAGCGATGCCACGAACAGCACCAGGAAAACCACGAACAGGATCTTGGCGATACCTGTAGCGGTGCCCGCAATGCCACCGAAGCCCAGTACCGCGGCGATGATGGCGATGATCAGGAAAGTGATAGCCCAACTCAGCATGGTGCGACTCCTCTCGGTTCAGGATCGGTTCTCGACGGACCGGCCACGGCACGATCGACTTCGAGTATTTCTACGCATCCTTGCCGGTTCGCCTGCAAACTCCCTGCTTCAGAAGACCCAGCGCTGTTCCGAGCGCGCCTGGTGCAAATCGAGTGATTGCGGTGCCCGGCCGGTCAGCGTGATCTCATTAGGTTGAGCGTCATACAGCTGGATTCGTTCCGCCGCGTCCGGCTGCTGCTGGCTGAGCGGTTCGTCCATCGGCTGTTTGGCTCCCATGATCAAGGTCACCACTGCAGCGCCAAGCAATCCTTTGCTGGCCAGGGACAAGCGGGCTTCGCGGTTCATCCTCAACTCCTTCTAAGCATGTCGTAGGCGATTTGCCCTAGACATTGCAGCCCGCGTGCCAGCCTTGCATTAAAAAATAAACCTTTTAATTCAATAAGTTAGAAACGCTTAACAAGCGTCTCGCCCTTGATTTTGCACGAGCCGCCTCGCCGGCCCGTGCGTTTTGCATGATCGACTCCGCTCAGGAGCGCATCTCCTTCAACTGGCGCATGCGCGCGTGGCAGGCACGCAGCTTCGGCAGCTCCACCGCCAGCAGCGCCCGTACGTCTGGCTGCGCATCCGGCAGCGCATCCTCGAAGGCGCGCAGGATGCGCTCTTCGGTCTGCAGCAGCTGCTCGACATAGGCGCCATCCGCATTGCCCAGGTGCGCGCGGGCATCGGCGTACAGCTCGTTCAGGCGCCCGGCGAGCGTGCCGCCCTGCGCCGGCTGCCCGTGGCTGGCCGCCACCTTGACCGCCAGCGCCTGGATCACCTGGGTCTTGGCCTGCGCCATGTCGCGGAACAGATGCTGCAACTCGACATCCTTTACTTCGTCGATCGCATGCTGGTAGAAACGCTGCCCGTCGCGGGTTATCTCGATCAGTTCGTTGAGTTGCTGCGTCGCTGGATTCATGGCGGATTGCTCCTGTGACCGGCGCCGGGCGCCCGTAAAAGATGGTCGGCCGCAGACCACGCACCGGCGTTGCCGCGCCGCCTGCGTCCTCTAAATCAGAGGCTGGTGTCGGCCGCCCGTTCCGCGCCAGCGCGGTTGCCGGAACGACGACGGCGCACCGTGCAACTTGCAAGACTTTTCATAGACTAAAGAACTCGCCTTCGGCACCGCACGGGCGCGTCCCGCCAGTGCCGCTTGCCGCATCAAATATCGCGACCCGGAAGGAGCATTCATGGAGCAAACGACGGACACGGGTGGGCGAATCCTGCTGGTGGATGACGAAGCAGCGATTTTGCGGACCTTCCGCTACTGCCTGGAGGATCGCGGTTATACCGTGATGACCGCCGCCAGCGCCGCGCAGGCGGAGGCGATCCTGCAACGCCAGGTGTTCGACCTGTGCTTCCTCGACCTGCGCCTGGGCGAGGACAACGGCCTCGACGTGCTGCAGCAGATGCGCACGCTGGCGCCGTGGATGCGCGTGGTGATCGTCACCGCGCATTCGGCCGTGGACACCGCGGTCGACGCGATGCAGGCCGGCGCCGCCGACTACCTGCTCAAGCCCTGCAGCCCCGAGCAGCTGCGACTGTCGGCGGCCAAGCAGCTGGAAGTCCGGCAGATGGCCGCGCGCCTGGAAGCGCTGGAAGGCGAGATGCAGAAGCGCAGCGATGCGCTCGGCTCGCATAGCCCGGCGATGATGGCGGTGCTGGAGACGGCGCGGCAGGTCGCCGACACCGACGCCAACATCCTCATCCTCGGCGAATCCGGCACTGGCAAGGGCGAGCTGGCACGTGCCATCCACACCTGGAGCCGGCGTGCGAAGAAGGCTTTCGTCACCATCAACTGCCCGTCGCTGTCGGCCGAGCTGATGGAAAGCGAGCTGTTCGGCCACAATCGCGGCGCCTTCACCGGCGCCACCGAGAGCACGCTCGGGCGGGTCAACCAGGCCGACGGCGGCACGCTGTTTCTCGACGAGATCGGCGATTTCCCGCTGGCCCTGCAGCCCAAGCTGCTGCGCTTCATCCAGGACAAGGAGTACGAGCGCGTCGGCGACCCGGTGACCCGTCGTGCCGACGTGCGCATCCTCGCGGCGACCAACCTCAACCTCGAGGAGATGGTGCGCGAAGGCAAGTTCCGTGAGGACCTGCTCTACCGCCTCAACGTCATCACGCTCAACCTGCCACCCATGCGCGAGCGACCGGAAGACGTGCTGGCGCTGGCCGAGCGCTTCCTCGCCTCGTTCGTCAAGAGCTACGGGCGCCCGGCTCGCGGCTTCAGCGACGCCGCACTCGCCGCGCTCAAGGCCTACCGCTGGCCGGGCAACGTGCGCGAGCTGCGCAACGTGATCGAGCGCGCCAGCATCATCTGCCCGCAGGCGATGATCGAAGTCAGCCACCTCGGCCTCGGCGAACAGGCCACCGGCAACGCGCCGCGCATCGGCGAACCGCTGAGCCTGGAAGCACTGGAGAAGGCGCACATCGCCGGCGTGCTGAGCACCAGCGACACCCTCGAGCAGGCCGCGCGGATCCTCGGCATCGACGCCTCGACGCTCTACCGTAAGCGCAAGCAGTACGGTCTATGAAGCTGCAGATGAAGCTGAGAACCCGGCTGTTCCTCGGTTTCTCGGCGCTGATGACGGTAGCGCTGCTCGGCCTGCTGCTGGCGCTGGTCAGCGTCATGCAGATGGCCAAGAGCCAGGAGCACCTGATCCGCGACAACTTCGGCATCATCGAGATCAACCAACAGCTACGCCAGGCGCTCGGCAACCACCTGATCATCCTGCTGCGCGACCACCGCGATCACGAATCGCTTGGCGCGGCGCGGGCGGCTTTCCAGTCGTCGCTGGAGCGTGGTATGCAGAGCGCGCGCAACGACGAGGACCGTCAGGCCTTCCAGAGCATCGCCAGCGCCTACGCGAGCTTTCTGCTGGTGCTGGATGCGCCGCGCAGCCAGGGCTGGACGCTGCTGGAGGAAAACGAGCTGAGCCAGGCCTTCAATCAGGTCCGCACCCTGATGGTGGACATGCAGCAGAGCGCCTACGCGACGATCCGCGACACCGAGGTGCGCAGCCGCGAACGCGCCATGCTGCTGGCCGGCCTGCTCGGCCTGACCGGTATCGCCGTGCTGCTGATCGGTTTCATCACCGCGCACAGCTTCGCCCGGCGCCTCGGCGCGCCGATCGAGCAGCTGTCGGCGGCCGCCGACCAGATCGGGCGCGGCGACTTCGGCATCGAACTGCCGACCTCGCCCATCGCCGAGCTGTCGTCGTTGAGCCGGCGCTTCGGCCTGATGGCGCAGGCGTTGTTCCAGTTCAAGCAGACCAACGTGCAGGCGCTGATGAACGGCCAGCAGCGCCTGCAGGCGCTGCTCGACAGCATCGACGACGGTCTGCTGATCATCGACCGCCACGGCTGCCTGGAGCATGCCAACCCGGTCGCCCAGCGCCAGCTGGCCTGGGAAGGCGAACACCTGGGTCGCAGCCTGGGCGAGGCGCTCGGCTACCCGGAACTGGACGAGGCCGCGCGCCTGGTGCTCAGCGACAAGCCGCTCGCCGGGCCGCCGCAGGATCTGGTGATCGAGGCCGATGGCGAACGCCGGCTGCTGGCCTGGCGCATGAGCCCGGTCAACCACCACGATGGCAGCATCAGCGGCGCGGTGATGGTGCTGCACGACGTCACCGACCAGCGCACCTTCGAGCGCGTGCGCAACGAATTCGTACTGCGCGCCTCCCACGAGCTGCGCACGCCGGTGACCGGCATGCAGATGGCCTTCAGCCTGCTGCGCGAACGTCTGCACTACCCGCCCAACAGTCGTGAATCCGACCTGCTGAGCACCGTGCACGAGGAAATGCAGCGACTGGTGCGGCTGATCAACGACCTGCTGAATTTCTCGCGCTACCAGAGCGGCCAGCAGAAACTGGAGCTGCAGTCGTGCGACGTTCCGCAGCTGCTCGAAGACGCGCGCCAGCGCTTCGTGGTCGCCGCCGCCGAGCACCACGTCGAGCTGAAGCTGGAGCTGCAGCAGCCGCTGCCCAGCCTGCTGCTCGATCGCCAGCAGATCGAGCGGCTGCTCGACAACCTGCTGAGCAACGCCCTGCGCCATACGCCGGAGGGCGGCGAGGTGCGCCTGCTGGCGCGCCATCACGGCGAGCGAATGATCATCAGCGTGGAAGACAACGGCGAGGGCATTCCCTACAGCCAGCAGGCGCGGATCTTCGAGCCGTTCGTGCAGATCGGCCGGCGCCGCGGCGGTGCCGGGCTCGGCCTGGCGCTGTGCAAGGAAATCGCCCAGCTGCATGGCGGGCGCATCGGTGTGCACTCGCGCATCGGCCACGGCACGATCTTCTACATCGCCCTGCCGATCTGACGGTCGGCCTCAGCGCGTGCCGTTGAGCACCTGCAGCAGCGCGGCGGTTTCGGCGTCCGGCTCGCCGTCGTAGCGCGCCGGACGGTACTTCATCTGGAAAGCCGCGAGCACGTTGCGCGTCTCCTCATCCAGTTCACCATGGCGCGGCACCTGGTAGCCCTGCAGCTGCAGCGCCAGCTGGAACCAGGCGATATCCGGCGGTGCCGCGGCAAACGCCGCACGCTGCGCGGCCACCGCCGCGGCATCCGGCCAGGGCACCAGGCCGGCATCGGCCAGACGCTTCCAGGGGAACAGCGGGCCAGGATCGACCTTGCGCTGCGGGGCGATGTCGCTATGGCCGACGATGGCGCCGGGCTTGAGCCCGTGGCGCTGCATGATGTCCTTGAGCAACAGCACCAGCGCGTCGATCTGTTCCTCCGTGTACGGATACCAGAGACGCCGGCCGTCTTCGCCCTCGACGTAGCCGCGATTGACCAGCTCGATGCCGATGGAGCTGGAGTTCAGCCAGGTGCGCCCGTTCCACTCGCTCTGCCCGGCATGCCAGGCCCGGCGGTCCTCATCGACCAGGCGATAGATGGTCGCCGGCGCGGAGCCGATCAGGTAGTGGCTGCTCACCTCGCCCTCGGTCAGCAGCGCCAGCGAATGCTCCAGACCGCTGGAGGTGTAGTGCAGCACGATGACCTGCACCCGGCTGTCCTGGCCGACGGCGCGGTGGCGGTCGTCGATCTGCGGCCCGCTGGCGCAACCGGCCAGCAGCAGGAAGAGCGCGACAAGGCTGATGATTCTCATGGGGGACCTCGGGTCGACGGCTGGGTGATCCGCGGCGGCGCGCGAGGGCGCGATTATACGCAGCGGCCGCGGCCGCTCACAGACCGCCCGGTCAGCCACGCTCGACGCGGTTGCGCCCGGCGTCCTTCGCGCGGTAGAGCGCCAGGTCGGCGCGCTCGAAGACCTGCTCGGGCGTGTCGCCAACCGCGAACGCGCTCATGCCCGCCGAGACGGTGATCTGTACCCGCTCGCCCTTGAAATGGAACGGACAGACGTCGATGCCGCTGCGCAGCGCTTCGAGCACCTGCAGTCCGGCCTCGGGTGCGGTGGACGGCAGCAGCAGCACGAACTCTTCACCGCCGAAACGAGCGATGAAGTCGGTGGCGCGCAGGCGCTTGCGCAATTCCCCGCCGATGATCTTCAGCACCCGATCACCGGCCAGGTGGCCATAGCTGTCGTTGATCCGCTTGAAGTGGTCAACGTCCACCACGGCAAGCAGCAGTTCACCGCCATAGCGCTCCCAGCGCGCCGCTTCCAACGCCAGCCGTTCGTTCCAGGCCGTGCGATTGGGCAGGCCGGTGAGGCCGTCGAGCAGGGCCTTCTGCCGCTGCTCCTCGAGATGGCCACGCAGGCCCTGCGCCGCCTGCTCCAGGCTGCCGACACGACCGACCAGCTCCTGCAGGCGCGCGCCCAGCGCCTGCTCGTGCTGGCTGCGCTGTTGCTGGTATTCGCCGACGGTATGCAGCAGGCCATCCAGCCGCGCCTCGACCACGCGCTTGAGGCTGGCCAGATCGGTGGCCTCGCGCATGCTGTTCTGCAGCACGTCGACCTGTTCGCGCAACTCGTGGTCCAGCGCCTCGGCAGTACGGCGCGCCTCGGTATGGCCGTCATGCGCGGCGCTGAGGTTCTGCTGCATCGTCGCCAGCCGCTCGTTGAGCGTCTTCAGGTAACTTTCAAACTCGCGCTGGTCCTGATCGCTGGCCGCCAGCAACAGGCTCGCCAGATCGTCCAGCACCGGAACCAGCTCGTACCAGTTCAGACCGTGACGGATGCGCTCATGCAATGCCTCGGCCCGCACCTGTTGCGCTTCGCCCAGGCGCAGGCTGCCGACCAGCCCGCGCAGTGCCGCCTCGATACGCTCGGCCACCAGGCTGTACGGTGGCTCCGGCGAATCGGCCAAGGCAGCAGGTTCGGGATCGCCGGCCGGGCAATCGGCGGGCGGAACGCCGTTGTCCAGCCCGCATGCCGGAAGCGGTGCGGGCTGATCCTCCTGCGCCTGATCCGCCTGCGGCAGCACCTCGGCAGCGACTGGCGGCGCGGACATAGGCGTGCCGTCTTCGGCGTCCAGCGCCACGCTCTCGCGGCCGGCGAACAGGCGTCGCAGAAAACCACCGCCGGGATTGTCGGCGGCAAGCGGCGCGCCGAGGGCCTGGCGCTGCAGCTCGCCCAGTTCGCCCAGCAGCGCCGGCAGTTCGCGGGCGCTGCCGATGCGCTGTTCGAGCTTGCGGGCGAAGCGCTTCAGCCGCCGGCGCACGTCCGCCGGTGGCGACATTGCCAGCAACGGATTCACCAGTCCGTGCAGCGCCTCGATCAGACGCCGGGTGCGCTCCTGGCGCTGGCGATCCGAATCCAGCACGGCCTTCTCCAGGCGCGGCACCAGCGTGCCGAGGCCGTCGTCCAGATCGCCGTCGCGCAACACCTCGCGCATCTGCCGCAGGCAGTTTTCCACCGCCGGATCGGCGCCTTCGACCGCCATGCTGCTGCGTACCAGGCTGCGCCGCAGCAGATCGACGCGTTGCTCCCAGCGCTGCTCGATATGCTCCTGCTGTTCGAGCAGGCGCAGGTATTTTTCCTTCCAGCGTTCGGTCTCGACACTCACGACGACGGCTCCAGCGTGGCCGGCAGCGCATTGCCGTTGAGCGCCTCGGGCAGACGGATTTCCATCGCCACCGGCAGGTGATCGGAAATCGGCAACGGCAGCACCTCGACACGCTCGAGGGCCAGGCTCGGGCTGAGCAGAATGTGGTCCAGACAGCGCTGCGGCCGCCAGCTGGGAAAGGTCGCCTCGACCTGCGGCGCGAGCAGGCCGAGATCGCGCAGCGGGGAATTTTCCAGCAGATCGTTGGCATGGGTGTTCATGTCACCCATCAGTACCTGATGCCGATACCCGCCGATCAGCTCGCGGATGTAGGCCAGCTGGCGCACCCGCGTGCGCCCGCCGAGCGCCAGATGCATCATCACCACCACCAGCGCGTCCTCGCCCTCGCCGAAACGCAGCAGGATCGCACCACGGCCGGACGGACCGGGCAGCGGATGGTCCTCCAGCTGCTGCGGGGCAAGACGGCTGAGCACGCCGTTGCTGTGCTGAGCGAAGCGCCCGAGATTGCGGTTGAGCTGCTGATACCAGTAGGGAAAGGCGCCGAGCTGCGCCAGGTGCTCGACCTGATTGATGTAGCCGGAGCGCAGGCTGCCACCGTCGACCTCCTGCAGCGCAACCAGATCGTAGCGGCCGATCAGCTCGCCGATGCGCTGCAGGTTCAGCGCCCGCCCCGGATGCGGCAGCAGATGCTGCCAGCTGCGGGTCAGGTAGTGGTGGTAACGCTCGGTGCGGATTCCGACCTGGATATTGAAGCTCAGCAGGCGCAGGCGCCCATCCAGCGGCAGGCCGCTCTGCGGCGCACAGTGCGCGTTCGCCTGCGGCTGCCCTGCAGCGGCCGGACGCGACGGATACCAGCGCCGCAGCATCGTCGGTTACCGCGCGGCGCGTTCTTTTTCGATGAGGAAATCAGCCACATCCAGCGCGCCCTGCGGCCCACCAGCCGAGCCGAGATCGAAACGGTACTTGCCGTTGACGATCAGCACCGGCACGCCACTGATCTGATAAGCCATGCCCAGCTTCTTGGCCTGTTCCACGCGGCTCTTCACACCGAAGGAGTTGTACGCCTTGAGAAAGGCGTCCTTGTCGACCCCCTGGCCGGCGAGAAACTCGGCCATCTCTTCGGGCGTCGCGAGCTTCTTGCGCTCCTGGTGATAGGCGGCGAACACCGCGTCATGCACCTGCTTTTCCACACCCATCGATTCGAGCGCAAGGAACAGTTGTCCATGGGTGTTCCAGATGCCACCGAACATGGCGGGGATGCGCCGGAAAGCGACGTCGGCGGGAAGCTTCTCGACCCACGGGTTGATCACCGGCTCGAACTGGTAGCAGTGCGGGCAGCCATACCAGAACAGCTCGACCACCTCGATCTTGCCCGGCTCGGCGACCGGCACCGGGCTGCTCAGCACCTCGTACTCCTTGCCCGCCTGGTAGTCGGCGGCCACGGCAGGCAGGCCGAACAGGCTGGCGGCAGCAAGGACGGCGGAAATGACGAGTTTGCGCATGGAGGACTCCTGTGAACGTCTGGCAAGGCATGACAGGCTGCCGCAAAACGACAGGTCTCACCAGCGTTTTGCGCCTTCACCTGCAGCAGTGAATGGCTATTCTAGCGGCGCCGTAACGAAAAAAAGGCGACCGACCTTGCGGCCGGGCGCCTTTTCAGCAGATCACCTATCAGCAGGCGATCAGTGCAGGCCCTGGATGTAGCTCGACAGCGCCTGAATGTCCTTGTTGCTCAGCTTGGCCGCGATCCCACGCATGATCATGGTGTCGCCGTCGTTGGTGCGGTTGCCTTCGCGGAAGTCGGTCAGCTGCTTGGCGGTATACGCGGCATGCTGGCCACCCAGCTGCGGGAAGCCGGCCAGGTCGTTACCCACACCGTTCGGGGCGTGGCAGCCGGTGCACGCCGGCATGCCCATGTCCAGCTTGCCGCCGCGGAACAGTTTCTCGCCCTGCGCTACCAGCGCCGGATCGGCCATGCCGACAGTCGGCTTCTGGCTGGAGAAGTAGGCGGCGATGTCGGCCAGATCCTGATCGCTCAGCGGATCGAGCATGCCGGTCATTTCCAGTACCTTGCGGCCAACGCCCTCAGCCGCACCCGGAGTGCTGCCAGCCTTGATGTCCTGCATCTGCTTGAGCAGATAGCGCTCACCCTGGCCGGCGAGTTTCGGGAAGTTCGGGGCCGGGCTGTTGCCGTCCACTCCGTGGCAGGCGCCACAAACGGCAGCTTTGCTCTGACCCGCTTTGGCGTCTCCAGCCGCGTGGGCCATACCGGTGATGCCAAGGGTCAACAGCAGACTCACGAGTACTTTGTTCATCAGCTCATCCAACTACGGCTAGGGGTTATAAGGAAATCGATCGGTCGGGTCGCTCGCGTTCGTGGATTACGGCGACGCTCGTTATGCATGGCGCACCAGTTCCCGGGCGGGATAAGACCAAAGCGCACATAAAATCTGCGGCATTATATACTCCCGTTCCTGAAACGGAAACGAACCATTGCCGCACCCCCCGCGCACGCACCGGACCGCCCATGCTCCCCAAAAACCCGATTCTCGGCCTCTGCCAGCAAGCCACTTTCATGATCAGCGCCGCCAAGGTCGATCAGTGCCCGGCCGACGAGGGGCTGGAAGTCGCCTTCGCCGGTCGCTCGAACGCCGGCAAGTCCAGCGCGTTGAACACCCTGACCCATGCCAATCTGGCGCGCACCTCGAAGACGCCGGGGCGCACGCAGCTGCTCAACTTCTTCCGCCTCGACGACGAACGCCGCCTGGTCGACCTGCCCGGCTACGGTTATGCCAAGGTGCCGATTCCGCTCAAGCAGCACTGGCAACGCCATCTGGAAGCTTACCTGGGCAGCCGCGAGAGTCTGGCCGGGGTATTCCTGATGATGGATATCCGCCATCCGCTGACCGAGTTCGACCGCATGATGCTGGACTGGTCGAGCGCCAGTCAGATGCCGCTGCACATTCTGCTGACCAAATCCGACAAGCTCGCGTTCGGCGCCGCCAAGACCGCTCTGTTGACGATCCAGCGCGACGTGCGCAAGCAGTGGGGCGACGCGGTGAGCGTGCAGCTATTCTCCGCGCCCAAGCGGCAGGGCGTGGAACAGGCGCAGCAGGTGCTGGCCGACTGGCTGGGGCTGCTCGAGGATCAGCCCCAAGCCTGAAACCGCTGCCGGCCGCACGCGAAAAAACAAAGCCCCGACAATGCGGGGCTTGTGCGACCGACGAAGCGGCTCAGGCGTCGCAGGACGCCTGATAAGCCGCCGCGTCGAGCAGCTTGTCCAGTTCCGCCTTGTCGCTGGGCCGCAGACGGAAGAACCAGCTGCCGTACGGGTCGCTGTTGACCTGCTCGGGCGAATCGGCCAGCGCCTCGTTGATCGCGATCACCTCACCGGAAACCGGCGCATAGATGTCCGACGCGGCCTTCACCGACTCCACCACGCCGGCTTCCTGGCCCGCCGCAAGCTGGCCGCCGACTTCCGGCAGCTCGACGTAGACCACATCGCCCAACGCCTGCTGGGCATGATCGGAGATACCGACGGTGACGCTGCCATCCGCTTCGAGGCGGGCCCATTCATGGCTGGCGGCGTAACGCAGGTCGCTTGGGATTTCGCTCATTCGTATTGTCCTCGAGGCTGTCCAGTGCAGACACGCTAAGCCATCGCGCGAAGCGGTCGCCAGAATTTACACCAGTACCTTGCCGTTGCGCACGAAGGTCGGCTGCACGACGCGCACCGGATACCATTTGCCACGGATTTCCACTTCCGCACGCTCTCCGGTGGCCGCGGGAACGCGCGCAAGCGCGATCGACTTGCCAAGCGTAGGCGAAAAACTGCCGCTGGTGATCTCGCCGTCGCCCACCCCGGTCACCCGCACGACCTGATGAGCGCGCAGCACACCACGCTCCTCCATGACCAGGCCGACCAGGCGCGGCAGATCATCGCTCGACTTCTGCCGCTCGAGCGCAGCGCGCCCGACGAAATCACGCGCCGCCGGCTCCCAGGCGATGGTCCAGCCGAGGTTCGACGACAGCGGCGAAACCTCCTCGCTCATGTCCTGACCGTACAGATTCAGGCCCGCTTCCAGGCGCAGGGTATCCCGCGCGCCCAGGCCGATCGGCGGGATGCCGGCGCCGACCAGCTCGGTGAAGAAACCGGTGATCTGCTCGGCCGGCAGGATGATCTCCAGACCGTCCTCGCCGGTGTAGCCGGTGCGAGCGATGAACCAATCGCCATGGGCCAGGCCGTGAAATGGCTTGAGATCCTGAATCAGCGCGGCACGCGGCTGGTCGACCAGCTCGGCGGTACGCGCACGCGCGTGCGGCCCCTGGATCGCCAGCATCGCCAGCTCGGCACGCTCGCGAATTTCCACCTGGAATCCATCGGCTTGCGTCCGCAGCCAGGCCAGGTCCTTGTCGTGGGTGCTGGCATTGACCACCAGACGGTAACCCCAGTCCGTGAGGTAGACGATCAGGTCGTCGACCACACCGCCTCGCTCGTTGAGCATGGTGCTGTACAGCGCGCGGCCGACGTGCCGCAGGCGCGCCACGTCGTTGGCCAACAGTCGCTGCAGATAGGGCATGGCTTGCGGTCCGGCGACATCGATGACGGTCATGTGCGAGACATCGAACACTCCGCACTCACGCCGCACCTGCTGATGTTCCTCGACCTGTGAGCCGTAATGCAGCGGCATGTCCCAGCCGCCGAAATCGACCATCTTGGCCCCGAGCGCAAGGTGCTGATCGTAGAGGGGAGTACGCTGACCCATAGGTTTCTCCTTCCGGGCAGGTCGCCGAAACGGCCTTGTAAAGCCTGACTGAGCCGGTTGCACAGCGAGCTGCCGGCGTTCGAATGGCGCGCATTGTAGCCCCAAGGTTGTGACAGGTCACGGCAGCCCGACGCCGTGCCGGGCGCACGCGCGAACACCCCGCAGGACGGCGTTCTAGCCCCTGGCCGAGCGACGGATCAGCAGGATCACCGGCAGCAGGCCAACCAGCACCAGCGTCAGCGCCGGCAGCGCAGCGCGCGCCCACTCGCCCTCGCTGGTCATCTCGAAGATGCGCACTGCCAGGGTGTCCCAGCCGAACGGACGCATCAGTAGCGTTGCCGGCATTTCCTTGAGCACATCGACGAACACCAGCAGTGCGGCACTCAGCGTGCCGGGCAGCAGCAGTGGCAAATAGACTCGCAGGAACAGCGCCGGGCCACCTACGCCAAGGCTGCGCGACGCCTGCGGCAGCGACGGACGAATGCGCGCCAGGCTGCTCTCCAGCGGACCGAAGGCCACCGCCATGAAGCGCACCAGATAGGCCAGCAGCAACGCACCGAGGCTGCCCAGCAGCACTGGCTTGCCCGCGCCTCCCAGCCAATCGGACAGCGGAATCACCAGATGCCGATCCAGATAGCTGAACGCCAGCATGATCGCCACCGCCAGTACCGAGCCCGGCAGCGCATAACCCAGGTTGGCCAACCCGACGGCCGTGCGAATCGCGCGTACCGGCGCTTGGCGACGGGCGAACGCCAGCAGCAGCGCGGTGCTGACGGTAATCAGCGCGGCCAGGCCGCCGAGGTAAAGAGTGTGCAGGATCAGCCCGGTGTAACGCTCGTCGAGATCGAAGCGACCGCGCTGCCAGAACCACGCCAACAACTGCAGCACCGGGACCACGAACGCGCAAAGGAACACCAGCCCGCACCAGGCGCTGGCGGCGAGGGCCTTGAAACCGCGCAGCGGATACAGCGCCACCGTGCTGGCGCGCTCGCTCGCCGGACGCGCAGCACCGCGTGCGCGGCGTTCGCCATAAAGCACCAGCATCACCGCCAGCAACAGCAGGCTGGCCAGCTGGGTGGCGCTGGTCAGGCTGAAGAAGCCGTACCAGGTCTTGTAGATCGCCGTGGTGAAGGTATCGAAGTTGAACACCGAGACCGCACCGAAATCGGCCAACGTTTCCATAACCGCCAGCGCCAGCCCGGCCCCGATCGCCGGGCGCGCCATCGGCAACGCCACGGTCCAGAAGGCCCGCCAGGGCGACTGACCGAGCACGCGCGCCGCCTCCATCAGGCCGCGTCCCTGGGCGAGAAACGCTGAGCGCGCCAGCAAGTACACATAGGGATAGAACACCAGCACCAGCACCACGATTACTCCGCCGGTGGAACGCACCCGCGGAAACCGAATGCCGCTGCCGAACCACTCGCGCGCCAGCGTCTGCACCGGTCCGGCGAAGTCGAGCAGGCCGATGAAGACGAACGCCAGCACGTAGGCAGGAATCGCGAAGGGCAGCATCAGCGCCCAGTCCAGCCAGCGCCGCCCGGGGAATTCGCAGAGCGAAGTCAACCAGGCCAGGCTGACACCCAGCACCGTCACACCGGCGCCGACGCCGAGCAGCAGCGTCAGCGTATTGCCCAGCAGCCGCGGCATCTGGGTATCCCACAGATGCGACCAGATCTCCCGGTCGATGTCATGCCAGCTGAACAGCAGAACGCTCAGCGGCAGCAGCACCAGCGCCGCGACGACGAAGGTGATCGGATACCAGCGGTGCTCGACGGAGTGGGACACGCAAGCCTCGGATGCGGAAAAGACAACGCCCCGGATCAACCGGGGCGTCGAGTATAACCGTAGCGGCGAGGCGGACGGCGCGCGCGGCCTGATCTCAGCCGCGCACCGCCGGCGCCGTGCCGCGCGGCAGCATTACCGCCAGCCGGCGCGGTCCATCAGCTTGATCGCCTCGGCCTGACGCTTGCCGGCCACTTCGACCGGGATGGTGTCGGCCTTGAACTCGCCCCAGGCGGCGACCTCGGCCGATGGCTTCACCTGCGGGTTGGCCGGGTATTCCATGTTGATGTCAGCGAAAATGCTCTGCGCTTCGGCGCCGGTCATCCACTCCACCAGCTTGCGCGCCGCGTCCGGGTTCGGCGCGTGCTTGGTCAGGCCGATGCCGGAGAGGTTCACGTGCACGCCGCGATCCTGCTGGTTCGGCCAGAACAGCTTGGCCTTGAGCTCCGGGTTCTCCTGGTGCAGGCGGCCGTAGTAGTACGTGTTGACGATGCCGACATCGCACTGGCCGGCGTCGATGGCCTGGATCAGCGCGGTGTCGTCGGCGAAGACGTCGGTCGCCAGGTTGTCGACCCAGCCCTTGATGATCTGCTCGGTCTTCTCGGCGCCATGCGTCTCGATCAGCGTGGCGGTCAGCGACTGGTTGTAGACCTTCTTGCTGGTGCGCAGGCACAGACGGCCGTCCCACTTGTCGTCAGCCAGGGCTTCGTAGGTGGTCAGCTCGCCGTCCTTGACCCGCTCTGGCGAGTAGACGATGGTGCGCGCGCGCAGTGACAGGCCGGTCCAGGCATCGTTGGACGAGCGGTACTGCGACGGAATGTTCTGCTTGACCACGGCGGAATTCAGCGGCTGCAGCAGGCCCATTTCCTCGGCCTGCCAGAGGTTGCCACCATCGACGGTGAGCAGCAGGTCCGCCGGCGTGTTCTCGCCTTCGGCCTTGATCCGAGCCATCAGCGGCGCTTCCTTGTCGGTGATGAACTTCACCGCGACGCCACTCTGCTTGGTATAGGCGTCGAACACGGGCTTGATCAGCTCGTCGATGCGCGACGAGTAGACCACCACTTCATCGGCAGCCTGGACAGCGCTCGACAGCGCAGTGAGTGCCAGCGCGGCGAGTAAACCTTTGCTTACCTGCATGAATCAGCCTCTTGATTGGTCCGGGTAGAGGCCGAATAGTAGTGACTCCCATTTAGTTTCTCAATGCGACAATGCGCGCAGGTAATTTTTCGTTACCCCTTGTGCGCTCAGCGGCGTGCCAGCTGCGGAAGATCGCCACTCAGGCCCAGTGCCTGACGCACGAACAGCGCCTTGACCTCCGGCAGTGCCTCGGCGCTCTTCAGCCCGGCATTGCGCAGCCAGCGCAGCGGCAGCTGATCAGCCTGGAACAGGCGCTCGAATCCCTCCATCGCCGCCATCATCGCCAGGTTGTGCGGCATGCGCCGCCGCTCGAAACGGCTGAGCACGCGCAGGTCGGCCGGTCGCTCGCCGCGCGCCAGCGCCGCCTGCAGCACCTCGGCCAGCACGGCGGCATCCAGCAGACCGAGGTTCACACCTTGGCCGGCCAGCGGATGGATGGTGTGCGCGGCATCGCCGATCAGCGCCAGCCCGGCGCGTACGTATCGCTTGGCATGCCGCTGACGCAGCGGAATGCACAGCCGCGGGTCGACTTCCAGCACCTCGCCCAGACGCCGTTCGAAAGCTCGCCCCAGTGCCGCACGGAAAGTCACGTCATCGAGCGCCATCAGGCGCCTGGCCTCATCCTCGGTGGCCGACCAGACGATCGAGCACCAGTGCTCGTCGCCGTCCCGTTGCAACGGCAGAAACGCCAGCGGCCCGTTGTCGGTGAAGCGCTGCCAGGCGGTACGCCGATGGGCCTCGGCGCAGCGCACGCTGGTGACGATGGCATGGTGAAAATAGTCCCACTCGCGCGTCTCGCATCCGGCCAAACGGCGCACCGCCGAGTTCGCACCGTCGGCAGCGACCACCAGCGGCGCGCGCAGCTGCCGGCCATCGCTGAAGGTGAGCTGCCAGCCGTCCTCCACCTCGCGCAGCTGCTCCAGTCGCGCGTCGGCGATCAGCTCGGCCGTGCCGCGTGCCTGCAGCGCTTCGAGCAGGGCATCCTGCACCACGCGGTTCTCGACAATATGGCCGAGCACCTCGGCGTGCACCGTCGCCGCGCTGAAATGAATCTGCCCGGTGCCCGAGCCATCCCACACGCGCATGTCGCCATAGGGACTGGCGCGCCGTGCGGCAATGCCGGACCAGGCGCCGACGCGTTCGAGGATGCGCTGACTGGCGGCGGAAAGCGCACTGACCCGCGGCTCGAATGCGCCCTGCGCATCGAACGGCGCCAGCGTCAGCGGGCCGGCATCGGCAATCGCGACCTTCAGTCCGCTGCCTTGCAGCGCCAGGGCCAGCGTGCTGCCGACCATTCCCGCGCCGACGATGATCAGATCCGCTTGCATCGCTACTCTCCCGGGCTGCCGCGGCTGCGGCGTGAATCTAGGTGAAATGACAGGACTGCCGCGTGCGGCCTAGCCAGCGCGCGTGCCCAGCCCCATCGCCTGACGGGCGAACCAGTGCTTGGCTGGGGGCAGAAGGTCGAGCCCGAGCAGGCCGAGACCACGCCCGGTGGACATCAGCGCAGCCGAGTCACCGAACAGCCGGGTGACCTGATCGGAGAAACCGACGGTCAGCAGCTGGTCGCGCTGCTGGCGCTCGACATAGCCGCGCAGCACGGCGAGATCACCGAGCCCCGCCGGGCTGGCGAGCAGCGCGGCGCTCAGCGCATCCACATCGCGCAGTGACAGGTTGTAGCCCTGACCGGCAATCGGGTGCAGGCTGTGCGCGGCGTTGCCCAGCACGACCAGCCCGGCGCGCACCTGCTCCTCGGCCTCGACCAGCGCCAGCGGATACAGATGCCGCGTACCGACCTGGCGGAACGCGCCGAGGCGATAGCCGAACGCCTGCTGCAGCTCGGCGAGGAACTGCACGTCGGGCAGCGCCGCCAACCGCGCCGCCTCTGCCGGCGGACGCGTCCAGACCAGCGCACAGCGGTTGTCGCGCACCGGCAGCAGTGCCATCGGGCCGTCCGCGGTGAAACGCTCGAAGGCCAGCCCGTCATGCGCGCGCGCCGGACTGACATTGGCGATCAGCGCGCTCTGCCCGTAGGAACGACGCTCGACATGGATGCCCAGCTGCTCGCGCAGACCGGAGCGGCCGCCGTCGGCCAGCACCGCCAGCGCGCAATCCAGCTCTCGCCCGTCGGCCAGCGTCAGGCGATAGCCGCCCTCGGCCGGCTGCAGCTTCTGCACTTCGGCCGGACAATCGCGCACCACTACCCGCTCGTCCAGTGCGTGCCACAGGCAATGGCCGATCCAGGCGTTCTCGACCACATAGCCCAGCGCCTCTACGCCCTCGTCGACGGCATCCAGTCGCGCGGCAGCGAAGCGCCCGCGCTCGGACACGTGGATACGACGAATCGCCTCGGCACGCTCGGCGATCCGTGACCAAACGCCAAGCCGCTGGTAGATCAGCCGAGTGCCCCAGGACAGCGCCGTGGAACGCGCGTCATAGCTCGGCTGGTATTCGTGGCCTGGCTGAAAGGGCTCGATCAGGTGAATCCGCCAGCCCCGCTCGCGCGCACCATCCTGCAATGCCAGCGCCAGGCTGGCGCCGACCAGGCCGCCGCCGATGATCGCCAGGGTCTGCATGTCAGACGACCTGCTCGCGCGCGGCGGCCATCAGCGCCTCGATCTCGGCGACGCTCTTCGGCACGCCGGTGGTGAGGATCTCGCAGCCGGTCTGGGTGACCACCACGTCATCCTCGATGCGTACGCCGATGCCGCGCCACTTTTTGGCCACGTTCTGGTTATCGGCGGCAATGTAAATTCCCGGCTCCACGGTCATCGCCATGCCCGGTTCGAGCACGCGCCACTCGCCGCCGATCTTGTAGTCGCCGACGTCGTGCACATCCATGCCCAGCCAGTGGCCGGCACGATGCATATAGAAGGGTTTGTAGGCCTCGCTGGCGATCAGCTTGTCGACCTCGCCCTGCAATAGGCCCAGCTCCACCAGCCCGGCGGTGATCACTCGCACCGTGGCTTCATGCGCCTCGTTCCAGTGCCTGCCGGGCGCGATGTGCTTGAACGCCTCCTCGTTGGCCTTGAGCACCAGCTCGTAGATGGCCTTCTGCTCGGCCGAGAACTTGCCACTGACCGGGAAGGTGCGGGTGATGTCGCTGGCGTAGCAATCGATCTCGCAGCCGGCATCGATCAGCACCAGATCGCCGTCCTTGAGTGGTGCGTCGTTCTCCCGGTAGTGCAGGATGCAGGCGTTTTTGCCGGCGGCAACGATGCTGCCGTAGGCCGGCATCTTCGCCCCGCCCTTGCGGAACTCGTAGTCCAGCTCGGCTTCCAGGTGGTATTCGCACAACCCGGAGCGGCTGGCCTGCATCGCACGAATGTGCGCACGCGCGGAAATCTCCGCGGCGTGCCTCATCACCCTCACTTCGTTGCTCGACTTGTACAGGCGCATGTCGTGCAGCAGGTGATCGAGCGCGACGAACTCGCTCGGCGGCTGCGCGCCTTGGCGGGCCTTGGCGCGGATGGTCTTGATCCACTCCATGAGCCGGTGATCGAAGGCCTCGTTGGTGCCGATGGCGTAGTAGACGCGCTCGCGCCCTTCGATCAGGCCTGGGAGGATGTCGTCGATATCGCCGATGGGGAAAGCGTCGTCGGCGCCGTAGGTCTTGATGGCGCCGTCCTGACCGGCGCGCAGGCCGTCCCACAGCTCACGCTCGGGATCGCGCTCGCGGCAGAACAGCACGTATTCGCCGTGCTCGCGCCCCGGGATCAGGGCGATCACCGCCTCCGGCTCGGGGAAGCCGGAGAGGTACTGAAAATCACTGTCCTGGCGGTAGACATGCTCGACATCGCGGTTGCGGATATACATCGGCGCGGCGGGCAGGATGGCGATGCTGTTGGGTTCCATCTGCGCCATCAGCGCGGTGCGCCGACGGGCGAATTCCGACTTCGGGATGCGGGTCATGGGGCGGGAGACTTCCTCAGTGCAGGGACGGCTTGGCCGCCGGCTCGAGCGGCTTGGCGCATTCGGTGAACAGCAATACAGGCGCGACGCGCAGGTACTCCATGACCTCCATGTAGTCGCTCTCGCCTTCTTCGGACTCTTCCAGGGCATCCTGGATCTGCGCGATGGCGGACAGATCCTGCAGCACTTCCATCGCTTCGGCGCTCAAGGCGCGATCGCCGGCGATCAGCCCGAAGCCGGCGAGAAAGCCCTGGCACCACTGCCCCAGAGCGACTGCACGCTCGGTCAGCGGTGCGTCGTCATTGGGCAGCAGCAGCACGACGGCGATGTCCTCGCCGGCCAGCTCGCCCTTGACCATCTCCTGCAGGCCGATCAGCGCCTGCCGCACATTGCCTTCGGGCATCTCGCCAAGCAGGTCGGCGGCATCAGCCAGCCAGGGCTCGACCAAAAAGTCGGCGCCGGCGCAACTGCGCCCCAGTAGCAGGCCGTGCAGTTCGGCGGGGGAAACAGCTTGGGCGCTGCCCGCCAGCAAGGTGGCGAAGGCGGCATAGGGGGAATTCTGAATCGACATGGGCGGCTAGGCGCACGGGGGCGCAATGACTAGAATGAAGGCCTCGTATCCTAGCACCGGCGGCCGAGACAAGACCATCGGCGCCCGCAGGAACCAGCCCCGCGCGCCATAGGAAGCCCATGGAAGACGCCGATCTGCGATTGCTGACCGCCAAGCTGGAACAATTGCTCCAGCGCATCGAGCAACTCAAGGCACAGAACCACCTGCTGCTGGCCAACGAGCGGGCCTGGCGCGAAGAGCGCGCTCATCTGATCGAAAAGAACGAATTGGCCCGGCTGAAGGTCGAATCGATGATTTCGCGCCTGAAAGCCCTGGAGCAGGACTCATGACCCAGCCGAACACCACCACCGTGCACATCATGGACAAGGAATATTGCATTGCCTGTCCGGCCGAAGAACGCAGCAATCTGGAAAACGCCGCGCGCTACCTGGATCGCAAGATGCGCGAGATTCGCAGCAGCGGCAAAGTCATCGGCGCCGACCGCGTGGCGGTGATGGCCGCACTGAACATCACCCACGAACTGTTGCACCGCAATGATCGCCTGGACGCCGAGGCCAGCAGTGCGCGCGAGCATGTGCGCATGCTGCTGGAACGCGTGGACAGCGCCCTGGCCACCGACCCGAATCCCGGCAGCTGATGAACGGTCGGCAGATTGAGGTATAATCCGCGCCACTCCCTGGCATGTTTGCCAGTCGGCGATGACCCTCTCCCGATAAGCAATACCACGGAGGCTACAAGTGGGACCGGTGTGCATGTCCGCCTGACGGAAAGCCTGAAGGTTCTCTGTAGTCGCCACCTTGAACTCTCGGGTTCAAGGGCCTACGCCGGCAGCGGCATGCTGGGGAGCCATTCTTCATGATCGCAGCGGAAGGTCTCACGCGTCCCGCGCTGCGCCGCAAACTGCGCGAAGCACGTCGGGCACTGTCACCTGCCGAGCAACGCCTCGCCGCCCGTCGCCTCTATCGCCAACTGGCCCAGCACCCGCTGTTTCGCCGTGCGCGACATATTGCGCTGTATCTGCCCAACGATGGCGAGATCGATCCGCGACCGCTGCTGCGCGAAGCCCAGCGTCGCGGCAAGGCGACCTACCTACCGGTACTCAACCCCTGGCCGCGGACGCGCATGGTGTTTCAGCAGGTGAGCGCCGGTGAACAACTCAAGCCGAACCGTTTCGGCATCGCCGAACCACGACACTGCGCCCAACGACAGCGCGCCGCGTGGACGCTCGATCTGTTGCTGATGCCGCTGGTGGGGTTCGACGAGAGCGGTGGGCGCCTGGGAATGGGCGGCGGATTCTACGACCGCAGCCTGGCATATCGCGCCAGGCGCAAAAAAAGTCACAAACCGACTCTATTGGGCCTTGCGCATGAGTGTCAGAAGGTGGATCGGTTGCCGCTGGCCAGCTGGGATGTACCGCTACAGGCCACGGTGACGGACCGGCGCTGGTATGTGCGATGAGGCTTCCTGCGCCGCATCCATGCGGCGCACTCTTCAGCGACTCTGCTGCTGGACGACAGGCGCGACGCTGGCGTCGCTCTGACGCTCCCAGAGGCTCTGCGTGTAACCCGTGGTGACCACGCCGAGTCCGAAGATAAGTACCAATACCCAAAGAATGTCTGGCTTGCGCTTCATCTGATCGCCTCCCCCTGCCAGGCGAATCTGCCGTCGAGTTGACGTGCTTTATCGTTCTAGAGCCCGATACGCCACTCAACAGCCGCGGCATTTTCCGTTAAGCATCGACCGGGCGCAAACCTGCGTTGCCACCGACCGTCGGGGAAATTTGCCATCATGGCCTTATCGAACCGCCGAAGGGAGAGCAAACTCCATGCCGTATTGGTTAATGAAGTCCGAGCCGGATGAATTTTCCATCCTTGATCTTGAGAAACAGCACCAGGCGCGCTGGGATGGCGTGCGCAATTACCAAGCGCGCAATTTCCTGCGCACGATGGCCGAAGGCGACCTGTTTTTCTTTTACCACTCCAGCTGCGCGGTGCCGGCGATCGCCGGCATCGGCCGCATTGCCCGTCCGGCGTATGCCGATCCGACGGCCTTGCAGCCCGACAGCCCTTATTTCGACGCCAAGGCCAGCGCGGAGAAGAATGCCTGGAGCGCGGTCGACGTCGTCTTCGTCGAGCGTTTCACCACCCCGATCACACTGACCCGACTCAAGGCCGAGGCCGCGCTTGCGCAACTGCCATTGGTACAAAAGGGCAGCCGACTTTCGGTCATGCCGGTCAGCCCTGCCGAATGGGCCGCCGTACTCGCACTGCGTTGAGCAAGCGGCTCACTGGATGATCAGGTTGTTGAACAGCAGGTCCTCCACCAGTGGCTGCCCTTCCTCCTGCGTGAGAATCTCGCGCACCTGCTTCAACGCTTCTTGGCGCAGTTTCTCCTTGGCCTCGACGCTGCCGAGGCTCTCATCGGTCTGCTGCGAGAAGAGCATGACCAGCTGATTGCGGATCAGCGGCTCATGATGCTTGACCTTGTTCTCGGCCTCTTTGCTGGCAATACGCAGCGCGACGTCAGCCTTGTAGTACTTGAGCCGCTCGCCGGAGCCGTAGTTGCCAACCATCGCCGGCACCAGCGCGTAATAGAGCGTTTGCGGACCTGCCTCTTCCGCTGCGGGGGAATTGGCCAGGACCGGCGCGGCCAACGTCAGGGCGATGCAAAGAAACAGAATGCGCTTCACGGTACTGCTCCGCTGGAATCGGCCGCCAGCATAACCAGAGCGCGGCCTCGACCCAAGCCCCCGCTTATACGTCGGCATTACAGGGGGCGATGCTCGTTGTACACCAGTACCGGCTTTCTAGACTGCATGGCGCGGTAACCGCGACTACGCGGCGCTGCGCGCGCCAACCGATCATCAAGAAGGAAATCCGATGAAAGCTGTCCTGTGCAAAAGCTTCGGCCCGGCCGAGAACCTGGTCGTCGAGGAAGTCGCCAGCCCGACGCGTAAACCCAACGAGATCCTCCTCGACGTCCACGCCGCCAGCGTCAACTTCCCCGACACCCTGATCATCGAAGGCAAGTACCAGTTCAAGCCGCCGCTGCCGTTTTCACCCGGCGGCGAGGCGGCCGGCGTGGTCGCCGCGATTGGCGACAAGGTCAGCCATCTACGGGTCGGTGACCGGGTCATGGGACTGACCGGCTGGGGCAGCTTCGCCGAGCAGGTGGCCGTACCGGCGTACAACGTGCTGCCGATTCCGGCGCAGATGGACTTCGCCACCGCGGCCGCCTTCGGCATGACCTACGGCACCTCGATGCATGCGCTCAAGCAGCGTGGCAACCTGCAACCGGGCGAAACCCTGCTGGTACTCGGTGCGGCCGGCGGTGTCGGCCTGGCGGCGGTAGAGATCGGTAAGGCGATGGGAGCCCGGGTGATTGCCGCCGCTTCCAGTGCCGAGAAACTGGACGTGGCGAAGCAGGCCGGCGCCGACGAACTGATCAACTACAGTGCCGAGAGCCTGCGCGACCGGCTCAAGGAGCTGACTGGCGGGCAGGGCGTAGACGTGATCTACGATCCGGTCGGCGGCAAGCTGTTCGAGGAGGCGTTTCGCAGCATTGCCTGGAACGGCCGCATGCTGGTGGTGGGGTTCGCCGCTGGAGGCGATATTCCGGCGCTGCCGGCCAACCTGCCGCTGCTCAAGGGTGCGGCTCTGGTCGGTGTGTTCTGGGGGGCGTTCGCCCAGCGCCAACCGCAGGACAATGCCGCCAATTTCCAGCAACTGTTTGCCTGGCATGCCGAGGGCCGACTGCGGCCGTTGATCTCACAACGCTTCGCCCTGGAGCAAACTGCCGAGGCAATCGCCATGCTCGGGCAGCGCAAAGCGGTGGGCAAGCTGGTGGTGCAAGTGCGCTGAGGGCCGGCGGCGGTCGAGGGTGGCTGGCCTGTTGGCGAGCCACACCCCCACGCGGCAACGGATCAGTGCTGGGGCTGTCCGGCCTCTTGCTGCATGCGCGCCATTTCCTGGGCATAGAGCGCATCGAAGTTCACCGGCGCCAGCATCAATGCCGGGAACGAGCCGCGAGTCACCAGGCTGTCCAGGGTTTCGCGGGCGTAGGGGAACAGGATGTTCGGGCAGAAGGCGCCGAGCGTGTGGCTCATGGACGCGGCGTCCAGGCCCTTGATCAGGAAGATGCCGGCCTGCTGCACTTCGGCGATGAAGGCGACTTCTTCGCCGGTCTTGACGGTGACCGAGAGCGTCAGCACCACTTCATGGAAATCGCCTTCCAACGCCTTCTGCCGGGTGTTCAGGTCCAGCGAGACGCTGGGATTCCACTCCTGGCGGAAGATTTCCGGGCTCTTCGGCGCCTCGAACGAGAGGTCGCGAACATAGATGCGCTGCAGGGAGAATTGCGGCCCCTGCTCGTTCTGCGCCGCAGCGCCGTTGTTTGCTTGTTCGGTCATATCTGAGCCTTCTGTTGTGCGTTTCGTATTAGAGGTGCCGGACGGCGGTCACGCCTGCAGCAACGGATCGAGCCGGCCGGCGCGCTCCAGCGCAACGAGGTCGTCACAGCCACCGATGTGCCGCTCGCCGATCCAGATCTGCGGTACCGAGGTACGCCCGGCCTTGCTGGCCATCTCGGCGCGCAGCGTCGGGTTGCCGTCGACGGGAATTTCTTCGTAGGCCACGTTCTTGCTGTCCAGCAACGCCTTGGCGCGCAGGCAGTAGGGGCACCAGGCAGTGGTATAGATGACGACGTTGGGCATGTTCACTTGACCACGGGCAGGTTGTCGCCGCGCCAGCTGGAAATCCCTCCTGACAGCTTGACGGCCGTGAAGCCCGCCTTCTGTAGCTCGCGGCAGGCCGTTCCGGCGTGCTGGCCCATAGCATCGACCACGATGAGCGTCTTGGCCTTGTGCTTTTCCAGCTCGCTGGTGCGGCTGACCAGCTTGTCGTGGGGAACGTTCAATGCATCGACGATGTGGCCGGTGTCGAACTCCTTCTTCGGCCGCACGTCCAACACCACGCCTTCGCCACTGTTGACCAACGCGGTCAGCTCGCGGGTACTCAGGCTCTTGCCACCCTTGCGGGCCTCGGTAATAGCCAGCAGGACCAGCAGCGCCACGAAGATCGTGACGAGTACATAGTGGTTAGAGGCAAATTCAATCAGGTTAGCGAGCATCAACAGGTACCCAGGCGATAAAATGCGGGCCAGTATACACAGGCCCCCAGCCCGGCTGAACCCTGCCCAATCGTGACCTCGGCCCGGCCAGCCAGTAGACTGGCGGCCTTTTTTACCCTGCCCTTCGCAAGGAGCCCGAACGCATGTCCGTCGTGCCTACCGCCGTGCCCAAACCCCTGGTTCTGATCATTCTCGACGGCTTCGGATACAGCGACAGTCCCGAGTTCAACGCCATTCATGCAGCCCACACCCCGGTCTACGATCACCTGCGTGCCACCCAGCCGCACGGTCTGATCTCTGGCAGCGGCATGGACGTGGGCCTGCCGGACGGGCAGATGGGCAATTCCGAGGTCGGCCACATGAACCTCGGTGCCGGTCGCGTGGTGTATCAGGACTTCACCCGTGTCACCAAGGCGATCCGCGACGGCGAGTTTTTCGCCAATCCGGCCATCTGCGGTGCGGTCGACAAGGCCGTCGGTGCCGGCAAGGCGGTGCATATCCTCGGCCTGCTTTCCGACGGTGGCGTGCACAGCCACCAGGATCATCTGGTCGCGATGGCCGAACTGGCGGCCCGGCGCGGCGCCGAGAAGATCTACCTGCACGCCTTCCTCGACGGACGCGACACGCCGCCGAAAAGTGCCCAGAGCTCCATCGAACTGCTCGATGCCACCTTCGCCCGCCTCGGCAAGGGCCGCATCGCCAGCCTGGTCGGGCGCTATTTCGCGATGGATCGTGACAATCGCTGGGACCGCGTCGAGCAGGCCTATCGGCTGATCGTCGATGGCGCGGCCGAATACCGCGCCACCTCTGCTGTGGACGGCCTGAACGCCGCCTACGCGCGCGGCGAAAGCGACGAGTTCGTCAAGGCCACCGCCATCGGCGAAGCGGTACGCGTGGAGGACGGCGATGCTGTGGTGTTCATGAACTTCCGCGCCGACCGCGCGCGCGAGCTGACCCGCACCTTCGTCGAGCCCGATTTCAAGGAGTTCCAGCGCGCCCGCGTGCCGCAGCTGGCCGGCTTCGTCATGCTGACCCAGTACGCCGCGAGCATTCCGGCGCCGGCTGCCTTCGCTCCGGAAGCGCTGACCAACGTGCTCGGCGAATACCTGGCCAAGAACGGCAAGACCCAGCTGCGCATCGCCGAGACCGAGAAGTACGCGCACGTGACCTTCTTCTTCTCCGGCGGCCGCGAGGAGCCGTTCGAGGGCGAGGAGCGCATCCTGATTCCGTCGCCGCAGGTCGCCACCTATGACCTGCAACCGCAGATGAGCGCACCGGAAGTCACCGACCGCATCGTCGACGCCATCGAGAACCAGCGTTACGACGTCATCATCGTCAACTACGCCAACGGCGACATGGTCGGCCATACCGGCGTGTTCGAGGCCGCGGTCAAGGCAGTCGAATGCCTCGACCACTGCGTCGGACGTATCGTCGCCGCGCTGGACAAGGTCGGCGGCGAAGCGCTGCTGACCGCCGACCACGGCAACGTCGAGCAGATGGAAGACGCCATGACCGGCCAGGCGCACACCGCGCATACCTGCGAGCCGGTGCCGTTCATCTATATAGGCAAGCGCAACGTTCGCCTTCGCGAAGGTGGTGTGCTGGCCGATGTGGCGCCGACCATGCTGACCCTGCTGGACATGCCGGTGCCGGCGGAGATGACCGGACGCTCTATCGTCGAACTGAACGACTGAAGGCGGCCAGCGGCGCGCGCACGGTCCGCCCGCCGCTCCGCTCGTCCACCTTTGCCCGCGGTTGCAGCTTGCAGCTTGCAACCGCTTTTTTCGGCATACTACGCCGGTCATAACGCTCGGTTGACGCCCTCCCATGCCTCGCTCCCTTCTCGTTCTCGCCCTCCTCTGCCTGCTCGGCACGGCTAACGCCGACGAACGCGCCGCCGCGCGCCAGCAGATCGAAGCCGCGCGCCAGGACATCGCCGAACTGCAGAAGCTGCTCAAGCAGATCGAGCAGGAAAAATCCGGCGTGCAGAAGCAGCTCAAGACCACCGAGAGCGAGATGGGCGAGCTGGAAAAGCAGGTCGATACCCTGCAGCAGGAAATCGACCGCAGCGAGGCGGAGCTGGACCGGCTCAACGAAGAGAAAACCACGCTCGAAGGCGCGCGCCTCGAGCAGCAGCGCCTGATCGGCACCCAGGCCCGCGCCGCCTACCAGAACGGTCGTCAGGAATACCTCAAGCTGCTGCTGAACCAACAGAACCCGGAAAAATTCAGCCGCACCCTCACCTATTACGACTACCTGAACAAGGCCCGTTTCGAGCAGGTGGCGAACTTCAACGAGACGCTGCGCCAGCTGGCCAACGTCGAAGCCGGTATCGAGGAGCAGCGCTCCAAGCTGGCGCAACAGCAGGACGGCCTGCGCGAACGGCGCGACCAACTGGCCGAAGTGCGCAAGGAGCGCCAGCAGGCGCTCGCCAAACTCAGCAGCGATTTTTCCACCCGCGAACAGAAGTTGCAGGCCCGCCGACAGGAACAGGCGCAGCTGGAACGCGTGCTCAAGACCATCGAGGAAACCCTGGCACGACAGGCGCGCGAGGCCGAGCAGGCCCGCCAGCGTGCGCTGCTTGCCGAACGCGAGCGCCAGCAGCAACAGCACCAGGCCGGGGCGAAGGTTACGCCCGGCCCGCTGGTTTCCAGCAGCGGTGCCAGCTTCGGCGGCCCGTTCGCGCAGGCCAAGGGCAAGCTGCCGTGGCCGGTCGACGGTCGCTTGGTCGCCCGTTACGGCACTCCACGCGGCGGCGACGCTCGAACCAAGTGGGACGGTGTGCTGATCGGCGCCGCCGTCGGCAGCCAGGTGCGCGCCGTGCATGGCGGTCGCGTGGTCTTTGCCGACTGGCTGCGCGGCGCCGGCCTGCTGGTGATTCTCGACCACGGCAACGGCTACCTGACGCTGTACGGACATAACCAGAGCCTGCTCAAGGACGCTGGTGATATCGTCAAGGCCGGCGAGCCGATCGCCACCGTGGGAACCAGCGGCGGCCAGGAAGCGGCCGCGCTGTATTTCGCCATCCGCCAGCAAGGCCGCCCCAGCGACCCCGCTCAATGGTGCCGCGCGCAAGGTTAGCGCCGCCCTCACAATTGGAGTTCGACATGCTGCACCTGCGCCGTTTCGCCCAACCCTCCACGCTCGCTCTGGCCGTAGTGCTGGGGCTGCACGGCAGCGCCTGGGCGCAGCAGCCGGCGGCTGAGCCAGCTGCTGCGGTGGCGCTGGAGGCGTCGAAGAACAAGGCGCCGCTGCCACTGGAAGAGCTGCGCACCTTCGCCGAGGTGCTCGACCGCATCAAGGCCGCCTATGTCGAACCGGTCGACGACAAGACGCTGCTGGAGAACGCCATCAAGGGCATGCTCAGCAACCTCGATCCGCATTCGGCCTATCTCGAGCCCGAGGCCTTCGCCGAGCTGCAGGAAAGCACCAGCGGCGAGTTCGGCGGGCTGGGCATCGAGGTGGGCCAGGAGGATGGCCTGATCAAGGTGGTCTCGCCGATCGACGATACCCCGGCCTCGCGCGCCGGCATCGAGGCCGGCGACCTGATCGTCAAGATCGATGGCAAGCCGACCAAGGGCCTGTCGATGATGGACGCCGTCGCGCAGATGCGCGGCAAGCCCGGCAGCAGCATCACCCTGACCCTGGTGCGCGAAGCCGGGCGGCCGTTCGACGTCAAGCTGACACGCGCGGTGATCAAGGTACAGAGCGTCAAGAGCCAGCTGCTCGAACCCGGCTACGGCTACCTGCGCATCACCCAGTTCCAGATCAACACCGGCGAGGAAGTCGGCAAGGCGCTGGCGCGCCTGAAGAAGGCCAACGACGGTAAGAAGCTCAGCGGTCTGGTGCTCGACCTGCGCAACAACCCCGGCGGGGTGCTGCAGGCGGCGGTCGAGGTGTCCGACCACTTCCTCACCAAGGGCCTGATCGTCTACACCAAGGGCCGCATCGCCAATTCCGAACTGCGCTTCAATGCCGATCCGGCCGATGCCAGCGAGCACGTGCCGCTGGTGGTGCTGATCAATGGCGGCAGCGCCTCGGCCTCGGAGATCGTCGCCGGCGCGCTGCAGGATCACAAGCGCGGCGTGGTGATGGGCACCGACAGCTTCGGCAAGGGCTCGGTGCAGACCGTGCTGCCGCTGAACAACGACCGCGCCCTGAAGCTGACCACCGCGCTGTACTTCACCCCCAACGGCCGTTCGATCCAGGCCCAGGGCATCGTGCCGGACATCGAAGTCGCGCGCGCCAAGCTGACCCGCGAGCAGGCCGGCGACAATCTGCGCGAGGCAGATCTGGCTGGCCACCTGGGTAACGGCAACGGCGGCCCGGATCGTCCGAGCAGCACGCAGGTGGTCAGCGATTCGCCACGCCCGCAGGACGATGATTATCAGCTGGGCCAGGCGCTCAACCTGCTCAAGGGACTGAACCTCACCCGCGGTCAATGACCGGCGCCTGCCGTCGCACCGCACTGCGCCTGGGCCTGCTGCTCGGCCTGCTGAGCAGCGCGGCGCTGGCCGGCGACCTGCCGGACACCACGCCCGCAACCACCACCAGGCCAGCACGGCTGAGCCTAGTCATCGACGATCTCGGCCAGCACCCCGCGCGCGACCGTCGTGTGCTGGCGCTGCCCGGACCGGTAGCACTGGCAATCCTGCCGGATACCCGTCACGCCGCCAGCCTCGCCGAACGCGCCCACCGCGCCGGCAAGACCGTGCTGCTGCACCTGCCGATGGCGCCCGCCAACGGTCGCTTCGCCTGGCAGCCAAACCTGCCGCACGCCGAGCTCCAGCGCCGACTGCAGGCGGCGCTGCTGGCGGTGCCATACGCCAGCGGCGTGAACAATCACATGGGCAGCGTCATGACCACGCAGCCGCAGGCGATGACCGAGCTGATGCGCGAACTGCAGCGGCGCCATCTGTTCTTTCTCGACAGCCGTACCAGCCCACGCACCGTCGCCGCCGCCAGCGCCCAGCGCGAGCAGCTGGCAAGCCTGTCGCGCGACGTCTTCCTCGATGACGATGCCAGCCCGGAGGCGGTTGCCGAACGCTTCCAGACGGCGATCGCACTGGCGCGTCGACAGGGCTCGGTGGTGCTCATCGGCCATCCGTACGACAGCACACTGGCACTGCTGGAGCGCGAGCTACCTCGTCTGGCCGCGCTCGGTATCGAGTGGATCGATATCGGCCAGATGATCGCCATCCGCGGCAACCGGGCGGTGGCGGCCCACGGCAGAGGTGGGATTTATCGCTGAGCCCTGCGCAAAAGCGGTGAAGTCGACGTGCTGCCAGCCCAGCCTGCGTATAACCTAGGCCAGCATCCGGTCGGAGCGACCGGAGCACGACTCTGCCGCAGGGAAACGCATGGAAATTCAATGGTGGTACTGGATCGTGGCGGGCGCCGTGCTGATTCTCATGGAATTGGTGGTGCCCTCGTTCTTCATTCTCTGGTTCGGCATCGGCGCACTGCTGGTCGCCCTGGCGATGTGGCTGCTGCCCGACCTTTCACTGACCGCGCAGATCGCGCTGTGGAGCGGCGCGTCACTGGTGATGGTCGCGATCTGGTTCAAGCTGTTCGCCGGCGCCCGGCTGAAGACCCAGTCCGGCACCGCGCAGGGCGAGGTTATCGGTGAGGTAGGCCTGCTGGTCAGCGCAGTCGCGCCTTTCCAGCACGGCAAGGTGCGCTTCCAGAAGCCGATCCTCGGCAGCGAGCAATGGAACTGCACGGCCGACGAGGCGATTTCCGCCGGCGAGCGGGTACGCATCCTCGCCTTCGAAGGCAACAGCGTGAAAGTCGCCCGGGCCTGACGCGGCTCACGGTGCAAGCGGAACAACTCACTCAACAAGGAAGCTGTTTATGACACCCGGTCTGATCATTGCGATCGTCGTTGTGGTACTCGTCCTCACCACCATCGCCAAAGGCGTACGCCTGGTTCCGCAGGGCGACGAATGGATCGTCGAGCGCCTGGGCCGTTATCAGCGCACGCTGATCCCCGGCCTCAACATCCTCATCCCGTACATGGACAACGTCGCCTACAAGCTGGTGACCAAGGACCAGATTCTCGACATCGAGCAGCAGGAGGTGATCACCAAGGACAACGCGGTGATCCTTACCAATGCGCTGTGCTTCGTGAAGGTCACCGATCCGGTTAAGGCGGTCTACGGCGTCACCGATTACAAGTCGGCGATCTCCAACCTGACCAAGACCACCCTGCGCCAGATCATCGGCGAGATGGAGCTGGACGAGGCGCTGTCCTCGCGCGACATCATCAAGGCCAAGCTGCGCGACAGCATGGCCGAGCAGGCTGGCGACTGGGGGCTGACGGTCAAGGGCATCGAGATTCAGGACATCTCGCCGTCCGAATCCATGCAGCGCGCGATGGAGATGCAGGCGGCCGCCGAGCGCGAGCGCAAGGCCACCGTCACCCGCGCCGAAGGTGCCAAGCAGGCGGCGATCCTCGAGGCCGAAGCCCGCCTGGAGTCGGCCAAGCGCGACGCCTCGGCGCAGGTGGAACTGGCTACCGCCTCGGCCACGGCGATCCGGCTGGTTGCCGAAACCATCGGCAGCGATAGCGGACCGATGATGTATCTGCTCGGAGAGAAGTACATCGCCTCGCTGGAGAGTCTTGCCGGCAGCGGCAACGCCAAAATGGTGGTGCTGCCGGCCGACCTGCAGGCAACGCTGGGCGGGCTGCTCGGCAAGGCCAAGCTGTAACATCGGGGCGCCTGCGCGGCGCCCCTCGGTTGCTATTGCAGGTAACGCGCGTTGATCGCCTCGACCACACCTTCGGCGCGCATCTGATCCAGCGCCTGCTGCAGTTGCTGCACGATCTGCTCGTCGGTCTGCTTGTTCAGCGCCAGATAAAGCTCGGCGCTTTCGAAGCGCAGCACGCGCTTGAGCCCGGTGACGCCGTCCTGCCGCGCCAGGAAGCGTCCGGCCGGATCGCCGGTGGCCCAGAGGTCGATCTTGCCGTCCATCAGCTTGCGGACGTTTTCCTGGTCGCGTAGCGCCAGCTCCGGCTGCAGCCCCTGCGCTTGCAGATGCTCGCCGATCGCATCGCCTTTGTAGGCGCCCACACGGTACTGACGGACCTGTTCCAGACTGGTCACACTGATCGGGCTGTCGCCCCGTGCCAGCAGCACCCAATCGTCCGGACCGATCGGGCCGACCCATTTGAACAGCGCCTCGCGCTCGGGCAAGCGCGCGGTGACGAATACCCCATAGTTGGGCTGCTCCAGCGCCATGCCGTAGATCCGCTCCCAAGGGAAACGCAGCGTCAGCGTGTACTCGATGCCGGCACGCTTGAACATTTCGCGCACGATGTCGGCGGCGATGCCGGTGATGTGCTCGTCACGGGCGAAGTTCTTGCCGTCGTCCGCCATGTTGTAGGGCGGGAAGTTTTCCGTCAGCAGGTCGATTTTCGCCGGCGTCTGGGCATGGGCTTGCACGGCGCCGAACAGTAGCGCCGCGGCCGCGAGGGAAATGACAGCTCTGAACATGCGTGAATCCTCTTTTTGTGCTTATCCGCATTACCGCGGACGTGTCCATGTATCGAGAGCGAGGCCTTTCGCTCCGTAGCACGCCGCGATCAGCGCATCACGATGCCGCGGGCGGCCAGGTAGGCCTTGGCTTCCGGGATGGTGTATTCGCCGAAGTGGAAGATGCTCGCGGCCAGCACCGCATCGGCCTTGCCCTCGAGGATGCCATCGGCCAGATGCTGCAGGTTGCCGACGCCACCGGAGGCGATCACCGGTATGCACAGCGCTTCGCTGATGGCGCGGGTTACGCCCAGGTCGTAGCCGCTCTTCACGCCGTCCTGATCCATGCTGGTGAGCAGGATTTCGCCGGCGCCGAGGGCTTCCATCTTCTTCGCCCAGGCCACTGCATCCAGGCCGGTGGGCTTACGCCCGCCATGGGTGAAGATTTCCCAGCGGCCCGGCTCGCCTGGCGCGGAGACCTTCTTGGCGTCGATAGCGACCACGATGCACTGCGAGCCGAAACGGTCCGCGGCCTCGCCGACGAAATCCGGGTTGAACACCGCGGCGGTGTTGATCGAGACCTTGTCGGCGCCGGCATTGAGCAGGTTGCGGATGTCCTGCACGCTGCGCACGCCGCCGCCCACGGTCAGCGGGATGAATACCTGGCTGGCCATGCGCTCGACGGTGTGCAGGGTGGTGTCGCGGTTGTCGACGCTGGCGGTGATGTCGAGGAAGGTGATCTCATCGGCGCCCTGCTCGTCGTAGCGGCGGGCGATCTCCACCGGGTCGCCGGCGTCACGGATGTTCTCGAACTGGACGCCCTTGACCACGCGGCCGTTGTCCACGTCGAGGCAGGGAATGATGCGTTTGGCCAGGGCCATGGCTTTCTCCGAAAGCGGCTTCTTCAAGCCGCAGGCTTCAAGCTGCAGGTAGCGTGTAGGGTGGATCGCGCTTTACCGATCCACCGCAGTTCAGCAAATCACTCGTCCTTGTACTTCAGGTCGCAGAGCGCCTGCGCCTCGGCGACGTCGAGCGTGCCTTCGTAGATCGCCCGGCCGGTGATGGCACCGATGATGCCCGGGGTGTTGGTGTCGAGCAGCTTCTGGATGTCGCCGATGTTGTGGATGCCGCCAGAAGCGATTACCGGGATGCGGCTGGCGTTGGCCAGCGCCACGGTCGCCTCGACGTTGCAGCCCTGCATCATGCCGTCCTTGGCGATGTCGGTGTAGACGATCGCCGAGACGCCATCGGCCTCGAAACGGCGGGCCAGATCGACGGCCTGCACGCTGGAGACTTCTGCCCAGCCATCGGTGGCGACGAAACCATCCTTCGCATCCAGGCCGACGATGACCTTGCCCGGGAAGGCGCGGCAGGCCTCGGTGACGAACTCCGGCTCTTTCACCGCCTTGGTGCCGATGATTACGTAGCTGACGCCGGCGCGCACGTAGTGCTCGATGGTTTCCAGGGTACGGATGCCGCCGCCGATCTGGATCGGCAGGTCCGGGTAACGCCTGGCGATGGCGGTGACCACCTCGCCGTTGACCGGCTGGCCTTCGAAAGCGCCGTTGAGGTCGACCAGGTGCAGACGACGGCAACCGGCCTCGACCCACTTGGCGGCCATGGCCACCGGGTCGTCGGAGAACACCGTGGCGTCGTCCATCAGGCCCTGGCGCAGACGTACGCAGGCGCCGTCCTTGAGATCGATAGCGGGGATAATCAGCATGGCTTGAACCTGTTCAAATCAAGTGTCGGTTAAGGGTCAGCTCTTCTCGAGCGCCCACAAGTCGCTTTCGATGCTCTCGAACCGTTCCTTCAGGTGGCTCTGCACGTCGAAGATCGCCTTGTTGTAATACAGCGGCGCGATTTCCCGGGCGAACAGATCGAGCACTTCCTGCGCCTCGAACGAGCCCAGCTCGAGTTCGAACCGCTCTTGCAGAAAGCGCTTGATAACCTGTTGCGCCGCCTGTTCCTGAGCGGAATCCAGCGTCAGGACCGGCGGCCTGCCCTTGGCCCGGCTCATTACCAGCGGCCATCCCAGGCGGCGAAGTTCTGCAGCAGCTGCAGGCCGTGGGTGTGGCTCTTCTCCGGGTGGAACTGCACGGCGAAGCGCGGGCCATCGGCCAGCGCGGCGGCGAAGTCCTTGCCGTAATGGCCGCGACCGACCACCTGGCGCGGATTGCCGGCCTCGATGTAATAGCTGTGCACGAAGTAGAAGCGGGCGTTGTCCGGGATGTTGTGCCAGAGCGGATGGTCGACCACCTGCCTGACCTCGTTCCAACCCATGTGCGGCACCTTCAGGTGCTCGCCGTCCTCATGCAGGTCCTTGCCGAAGAAGCGCACCTGACCGGGGAACAGACCGATGCAATCGACGCCGTCGTTCTCCTCGCTGCGCTCCATCAGCGCCTGCATGCCGACGCAGATGCCGAGGAAAGGACGGTCCTGGCTGACTTCGCGGACCAGTTCGTCGAAGCCCAGCCGGCGAATCTCGGCCATGCAGTCGCGAATCGCGCCGACGCCGGGAAACACCACGCGGTCGGCTTCACGGATGACCTGCGCATCGCTGGTGATCAGCACGCGGCCAGCGCCGACGTGCTCCAGCGCCTTGGCCACCGAGTGCAGGTTGCCCATGCCGTAGTCGATGACGGCGACGGTCTGCATTACAGGCACCCTTTGGTGGACGGCATCTGCCCGGCCATGCGCGGATCGAGCTCGATGGCCATGCGCAGCGCGCGGCCGAAGGCCTTGAACACGGTTTCGATCTGGTGGTGGGTGTTGGTGCCGCGCAGGTTGTCGATGTGCAGGGTCACCAGCGCGTGATTGACGAAGCCCTGGAAGAATTCCTGGAACAGGTCGACGTCGAACTTGCCGACCACCGCGCGGGTGTAGGGCACGTTCATGGTCAGCCCCGGGCGCCCGGAGAAGTCGATCACCACGCGCGACAGCGCCTCGTCCAGCGGCACGTAGGAATGCCCGTAGCGGGTCATGCCCTTCTTGTCGCCGACCGCCTTGGCGAAGGCCTGGCCGAGGGTGATACCGACGTCCTCGACGGTGTGGTGGTCGTCGATGTGCAGATCACCGTTGCATTCGATGTCGAGGTCGATCAGCCCGTGGCGGGCGATCTGGTCGAGCATGTGCTCCAGGAAAGGCACGCCGATGGCGAAGCGCGCCTTGCCGGTGCCATCCAGATTGATGGTGACCTTGACCTGGGTTTCCAGGGTGTTGCGCTCTACGCAAGCCGTACGTTCGGACATCCAACAGCTCCGCTGATCGTGGGGCGAAAAGGGCTGCATTATAGGCCCAAATGTCGCAGCGGGGATACGCCGCCGCCCGCGCGCCGTGCGGCCCGGTGCCTTCGGCGGTATGCTTGGCGCCACTCCGCCAGCAGTCGTCAGGTCAACATGCCCGTCTACGTCGAAACCGTTACCCAACCCAGCCCGCAGGATCGCAGCGACCTGGCGAAGATCTACGCCGACGCCCCCGCCTGGCTGCTCACCCCCCACGCCAGTGCCGAAGCGCTGATCGAGTCGGCGCTGGCCGACGGCAGCCTGATCGCCGGGCGCTTCAACGATCGCCTGCTCGGCGCCGCCGTGCTGCAGCGTGGCGACAACGCCTGGCGCCTGTCGCACCTGTGCGTACGCAAGCTCACCCGCCAGCGCGGCGTCGGCCGCCGGCTGCTGGAAGAAAGCCAGCGCCTGGCAGCGCAAGCCGGCAAGCCACTGCACCTGGCGGCGCCCGCCGGTCACCTGGAAGCCAGCGCACTGGCGGCGCGCCTGCACCTGCCGCTGGACCTGCTCTGAGCGGACGCGGAACCCGCTCCCGATCAGCCACTCCAAAGCCGACCGTGCGCCGAACATGACGCTGGCACAGGGCTATACTTCGCCTCTTTTCAGAACGCTCTAACACAAGGATTGGTCCATGAAATCGCTCGGCAAAATCCTGGGTCTGGTCATTCTCGGGCTGTTGCTGATCCTCGTGGCGGCAGGGTTCGCCCTGACCCACCTGTTCGATCCCAACGACTACAAGGACGAAATCCGCCAGCTGGCACGCGACAAGGCCGGCCTGGAACTCACCATTAACGGCGACATCGGCTGGAGCCTGTTCCCCTGGCTCGGCCTGGAGTTGCACGAGACCACGTTGGCGAGCACACAGACGCCCGACCAGCCGCTTGCCGACCTGCGCATGCTCGGCCTCTCGGTGCGCGTACTGCCGCTGCTGCAGCGCGAAGTGCAGATGAGCGACATCACCGTCAACGGCCTCAACCTGACCCTGAGTCGCGACCAGCAGGGCCGCGGCAACTGGGAAGGCATCGGCCAGCCGCCAGCACAGCCCGCCGCCCCCCAGCCGGCACCGGCCGTCGCGACGCCGGCCGAGCCAGCCGAGCCCGCTGCGGGCAAAAGCGGCAAACCGCTCAAGCTGGACATCGACAGCCTCACCGTCAGCGACGCCCGGGTCACCTATCAGGATGCCCGCAGCGGCCAGCAGTACAGCGCCGAAAGCATCGAACTGAGTACCGGCGCGATCCGCGAAGGCAGTGCCATCCCGCTCAAGCTCAATGCCTTCTTCGGCAGCAACAAGCCGGTGATGCGCGCCCGTACCGAACTGCAGGGCGCGCTGCGCTTCGACAACCAGCTCAAGCGTTACCAGCTCGAAGACTTGCGCCTGAGCGGCGAGGCCTCGGGTGAGCCGCTGCAGGGCAAGACCCTGAACTTCAGCGCCCAGGGTCAGCTGCTGGTCGACCGCGCCGCGCAGGTCGCCGAATGGAACGGCCTCAAGTTCACCGCCAACGAGCTGCGCGGACTTGGCGAACTGAAGGTGCGCGACCTGGACGGCCAGCCCAAGCTCGGCGGCGCGCTGACGGTGGCGCAATTCAACCTGCGCCAGTTCCTCGAAGGCATCGGCCAGCCGCTGCCGGTCACGGCCGATAGCGGCGCACTGAGCAAGATCGAGCTAATGAGCCGCCTGACCGGCAGCCAGAACAGCCTGATCCTCGAAGAGGCCACCCTGAAGCTGGACGACAGTACTTTCACCGGCACCCTCGGCGTCAGCGACTTCGCGCGTCAGGCCCTGCGTGTGGAGCTCAAGGGCGATCGCCTCGACCTCGACCGCTACCTGCCGCCGGTCGCCAAGGAAACCGCACAGGACACCGCGCGCCAGGGCGAAGTGAAGGCCAGCGAGGCCGCGGCGCTTGGCAACGGCACCACGCCGCTGCCAGACAAACCGACCCAGCACGCCTGGAGCAGTGAAAAGCTGCCGCCGATCGAGCGCCTGCGCAGCCTGGACGGCAACCTCGATCTCAGCGTCGGCAGCCTTACCCTGCGCAAGCTGCCGCTGGAGAACTTCGTGCTCAAGGCGCGCGGCAAGGGCGGCCTGCTCGACTTGCAGACGCTGCGCGGCAATCTCTTTGGCGGCCGGGTGGAAAGCGCGGCGAGCCTCGATGTTCGCCCGGCGCTTGCGCAACTGAGTATGCAAATGCAGCTCAGTAGCGTACCGGTCGAACGCCTGCTGGAAAGCCAGGGCGAGAAAGTCACGCTCAAGGGCCAGCTCAACCTCGACAGCGACCTGCGCACGCAGGGCAACAGCCAGAAGGACTGGATCGACAACCTCAACGGCAAGGCCGGCTTCCTCGTCGACAACGGCGTGCTGGTCGATGCCAACCTCGAGCAGCAGCTGTGCCGCGCCATCGCCACCCTCAACCGCAAGCCGTTGACCAGCGAGCCACGCAGCAAGGACACACCGTTCCGCGAGCTGCGCGGCAACCTGAGCGTACGCGACGGCGTCGCCAGCAACCCCGACCTCAAGGCCAGCATTCCCGGCCTGACGGTCAACGGCAACGGCGATGTCGACCTGCGCGTGCTGGGCATGGACTACCGCGTCGGCATCCTCGTCGAGGGCGACAAGGGCGCCATGCCGGACCCCGCCTGCCAGGTTAACGAGCGCTACGTAGGCATCGAGTGGCCGCTGCGTTGCCGCGGCCCGCTGGAGCTGGGCGCCAAGGCCTGCCGCTTCGACAAGGACGCATTGGGCAAGGTCGCCGGAAAGCTGGCCGGCGAGAAGCTCAACGAGAAGATCGAGGAGAAGCTCGGCGACAAGGTCAGCCCGGAACTCAAGGACGCGCTCAAGGGCCTGTTCAAACGATGAGTCCCGAGCAGTTCGGCGCGGCGGTCCTCGACTGGTTCGACCGCCACGGCCGCAAGGATCTGCCCTGGCAGCAGGGCATCACGCCGTACCGGGTGTGGGTGTCGGAGATCATGCTGCAGCAGACCCAGGTCAGCACCGTGCTCGGCTACTTCGACCGTTTCATGGAAGCGCTGCCCACCGTCGAAGCGCTGGCCGCCGCCGGCGAGGACGAAGTGCTGCACCTGTGGACCGGCCTCGGCTACTACAGCCGCGCACGCAATCTGCACAAGACCGCCAAGCGCGTCGTGGCCGAACATGGCGGCGTATTTCCGGCCGATGTCGACCAGCTCGCCGAGCTCCCCGGCATCGGCCGTTCCACCGCCGGTGCCATCGCCAGCATCAGCATGGGCCTGCGCGCGCCGATTCTCGACGGTAACGTCAAGCGCGTGTTGGCGCGCTATGTCGCCCAGGATGGGTATCCCGGCGAGCCGAAGGTTGCGCGTCAGCTGTGGGAAGTCGCCGAGCGCTTTACCCCACAGCAACGGGCCAACCACTACACCCAGGCGATGATGGACCTCGGTGCCACGCTGTGCACCCGCAGCAAGCCGAGCTGCCTGCTCTGTCCGCTGAAGGACGGCTGTCGTGCCCACCTGCTCGGACGTGAAACCGCGTTCCCGGTGCCCAAACCGCGCAAGGCGCTGCCGCAGAAGCGCACCCTGATGCCACTGCTGGCCAGCCGCGAGGGGGCCATCCTGCTCTACCGGCGCCCGCCCAGCGGACTCTGGGGCGGCCTCTGGAGCCTGCCGGAGCTGGACGGTCTGGCCGCCCTCGACACGCTGGCCGAACGCCACGCTCTGCAGCTCGGCGAGCGTCGCGAGCTGCCCGGGCTGACGCACACGTTCAGCCACTTCCAGCTCGCCATCGAACCCTGGCTGATCGAGGTCAAGTCCGCCGCCGGCGCCGTGGCCGAGGCCGACTGGCTCTGGTATAACCTCGCCACCCCGCCACGCGTCGGCCTTGCCGCGCCGGTGAAGAAACTGCTCAAGCGCGCCAGCGCCGAATTGAACGCAGGAGAAATGCCATGACCCGCACCGTGATGTGCCGCAAGTACCAGCAAGAACTCCCCGGCCTCGAGCGCCCGCCGTATCCGGGCGCCAAGGGCGAAGAGATCTATAACAACATCTCCCGCAAAGCCTGGGACGACTGGCAGAAACACCAGACCATGCTGATCAACGAGCGCCGGCTGAACATGATGAACGCCGAAGACCGCAAGTTCCTCCAGGGCGAGATGGACAAGTTCTTCTCCGGCGAGGATTACGCCAAGGCCGAAGGCTACGTGCCCCCGAGCGAATAACCGGCGAAACCGCCAATCAATGCATCGCGACGCTAAGCGCCCGTCCAGGTTAATTTTTTTCCTGGGCGCGCTTGACAGGCAAAAGCCAAATCCGTCTAATAGCGCCCCGTTGCCCAGGTAGCTCAGTCGGTAGAGCAGGGGATTGAAAATCCCCGTGTCGGCGGTTCGATTCCGTCCCTGGGCACCACCTTTCGTTTTCAGGTGGTGTCAGCATCATCCGAAAGCCCACAAGAAGCCCGCCCCGTGCGGGTTTTTTGTTGTCCGCGATTTACCCTTCCCTCCGTCGATTCGCCGCCCCTCGCAGTAGCGGCCCAGCCGCGGCGCTTGCTGTAGATCGACAATACGAAATGTAAACACATGTTAATGACATTGATTTGCATTTGATTTAAATTCCCGCCCCGATCTCGCCCACAACACCAACATCGGGAGCGTCCCCTTCGTGTACCGCCAATCCTGTCTGTGCCTGTCCATCTCGCTCGCGAGCCTGTCGTTCTGCTCGTTGCCAGCGGTTGCCGAAGAGCCAACCGAGCTCGAAGCCGTCACCATCAGCGCGACGCGGGCGCGCAGCGAAGCCGGCAAGACGCCGCAGAAGATCACCGTGATCAGCCGTGAGCAGATCGAGCAGCAGCTGGCGATCACCTCCGACCACGGCGCCGTGCTGAGCAATCTGATTCCCTCCTACTCGCCCAGCCGGCAGAAGATGAGCAGCGCCGGCGAAACCTTCCGCGGCCGCTCGGCGCTGATCCTCATCGACGGCGTACCGCAGTCCACACCGCTGCGCGATAGCCAGCGCGACGGCTATGTCATCGATCTGTCGATGGTCGAACGCATCGAGGTGATTCACGGCGCCAGTGCCGAGCACGGCCTCGGCGCCACTGGCGGGATCATCAACTACGTCACCCGCCGACCGGCCAGCGGCACGCTGCGCCAGCACGCGGGCATCAGTTTTACCGCACCCACCGATTATCAGTCCGAGGGTCTGGGGCACAAACTCGACTACCGAGTGGAGGGCACGCAGGGCAACTTCGACTACCTGGCCTCCGCCAGCTGGCAGAGCCAGGGCATGTTCTACGACGCCAACGGCGACCTGATCGGCGTCGACGACACCCAGGGCGACGTGATGGATTCAACCAGCCATGACCTGCTGCTCAAACTCGGCTACTGGCTGGATGACAATCAGAACATCGGTCTGATGGTGAACCGCTACGAGGTCGAGGGCGAACACGAGTACGTCAACGTTCCGGGCAATGCCAACGCCGGCATTCCGGCCACCTCGCGCAAGGGCGACCCGCTGGGCAAGGCGCCGCAGAACGAGGTGCTGGCGACCAGCCTGTCCTACAAACACGCCGACCTCTACGGCAACGAACTGGGCCTGCAGCTGTACTCGCAGCGCTTTCGCGGTCGTTTCGGCGGTGGTTACAACGGCACCTTCCAGGACACCAGCATCGCTCCGGCCGGCACGCTGTTCGACCAGTCGCAAAACGAGTCGGACAAGTACGGTGGCAAGCTGACCCTGAGCCGCGACGGCCTGCTGGACAATCACCTCAAGCTCACCGGTGGCCTCGACGTGCTACAGGACACCACCAGCCAGCAGCTGATCCTCACCGATCGCGAGTGGGTGCCGGAGACCGTGTTCCGCAACTACGCACCCTTCCTGCAGGCGGAAATTCGCCTCCTGGAACAACTGACCTTGTTCACCGGCGTGCGCCATGAGTTCGCCGAACTCGAGGTCGACAGCTTCCGCACCATCGCCTCGACCAACCCGGCGCTGGGCGGTGTGGATGTCGAAGGTGGCCAGCCGAACTTCGAGGAAACGCTCTACAACGCCGGCCTGGTCTGGCAGATGAACGACTGGGCGCAGCTGTTCGGCAACTATTCCGAGGGCTTCGGCATGCCGGATGTCGGCCGTGTGCTGCGTGGCATCGGCACGCCGGGCACGCGCGTGGACAATTTCCTCGACCTGCAGCCGATCGTCACCGAGAACCGCGAGATCGGCCTGCGCCTGAAGCATGGCCCGTTCGATGCCGAAATCAGCTACTACGAATCGGATGCCGATCTCGGCTCGCGCCTGGACAGCGTCGGCGGCGTCTACCAGATTCGCCGCGAGCGCACCGAGATCGACGGCATCGAGTTCACCGGCGGCTGGCAGATCAACGACGCGCACCGCATGACCCTCACTTACGCGCAGGTCAACGGCCAGTCCGATACCGATGGCGACGGCGATGTCGATACCGATCTGGATGGCGCCAACATCTCGCCGGATCGCTACGGCCTCAGCTGGCAGGCCAACTGGAACAACCGGCTGCACAGCCTGCTGCAGGCCAACCACTACGCCAGCCGTGGTTTCGACCAGGCCGGGCTGAATTTCGACGGCTATACGCTGGTGGATGCGTCCGTCGGCTATCGTCTGCCGGTCGGCGAGGTCAGCCTCGGTATCGAGAACCTGCTCGATCGCGACTACCTGACTTACTACTCGCAAGCGGCCAACACAGGCTCGGACGTGACCCGTAACGGCCGGGTGTTCAACGGACGCGGGCGCACGCTCACGCTCGGCTATCAGGTCAGCTTCTGATTGCGCGGGGCTCCTCGATGAACACTACCCGCCAGGCCGGGACGGGCGGCTATCCGCGCGCTCGCCTGCTGCTGCGCCTGTGCGCGGCGCTCGGCGGTGGCTATCTATGCACCGTTGCGCTAGCCGCCGCTGCCGCACTGCTCGCCACGTTGCTCGGCATGCCGCGCAGCGAGGCGGTGTACCTGGGCAGCCTGCTCGCCCTGCCGCTGTACCTGGCGCTGTTGCTGTGGAGCTTCTGCGAGCCACGGCTGTGGCGCCTGTATGCGCTGCTGCTGGGCGGCACCGGCGGCGGTCTGCTGCTGCAGGCGCTGCTGAACGCCGCGCCTGCGGGTGGTCGCTGAGATGGAAGCGGGCGGCGGCGTGCGTCGCTCCATGACCTGGCTGCACAGCTGGGCCGGCGTGCTGCTCGGCGGCGTGCTGCTGGTGATTTTCTGGACCGGCTCGCTGTCGCTGTTCGACCGCGAAATCGACCGCTGGATGCAGCCGGCGACCCGCCTGCCCGCGCCACCGGTGGCGCTGTCACTGGATCGTCTGCTGCGCGGCGAGGCCGAATCGTTGATCGCGACAGCACCGGCATGGACACTCAGCCTGCCGACGGCGCGCACGCCGACGCTGCAGCTGGACTACCAGGACCCCGTGCAGGGGCCGGTACGTCGGCATATCGATCCGCGCACCGGCGCACTGCTGCCCGACGAGGGCAGCTGGGCCGGTACGCGCTTCCTCTTCCCGTTCCACTTCAGCCTGCATCTGCGCTGGCGCGACCTCGGCTACTGGCTGGTGGGCGCGGCGGGCATGGGCATGCTGATGCTGCTGGTCTCCGGTGTGGTGGCGCATCGCAAGCTGATCGCCGAATTCTTCACCTTCCGGCCGCGCAAGCGCCTGCAGCGCAGCCTGCTCGATCTGCACAACCTCACCGGCGTGCTGGTGCTGCCGTTCCACTTCCTCATCAGCCTGTCCGGGCTGGCGATCTTCTGTCTGATCTACTTTCCCGGCGTGGCGCAGAGCCTCTATCCCGAGGATCGCACGCAGCTGCAGGCCGAGGCGCTCGGTAGCTACGCCCGCCCGGCCAGCGGCGTGGCGACACCGCTGGGCTCGCTGGACGCCATGCTGCGCCAGGCCGCGCGGCGCTGGGAGCAGGACGGCCAGCCAGGCAAGGCCTACCAGCTACGCGTCTGGCATCCGGGCGACCGCGCCGCGTATGTCGAAATCCGCCGCTCGTTTGCCCGCGAGGTGAGCATGAACGTCGATCGGCTGGTCTTCGACGGCGTCACCGGCGCATTGCTGCAGCAGCACCGCACGCCGCCGGTAGTAGGCGTGCAGCGCTTTCTCACCGGCCTGCATTTCGTCCAGTTCGAGCACTGGACGCTGCGCTGGCTGTACTTCGCCGGTGGCCTCGGCGGCTGCCTGCTGATCGGCAGCGGCCTGCTGTTCTGGACCGGTGCCCGACGCGCCCGCCACGCGCGCCAGGGACGCCGCGGCGCGCGGCTGGTCGAGGCGCTCACGGTCGCCGCCTGCGTCGGGCTGGTGATTGCGACGCTGGCCTTCTTCGTCGCCAATCGCCTGCTGCCGGTGGATACCGTCGCGCCGCCACGCCGCGCAATGCTGGAAGTCCAGGCGTTCTTCGGCGCCTGGCTGCTAGCCCTGGCGCATGCCGCGTGGCGACCGGCGCAGGCCTGGCGCGAGCAGCTGCAGCTGGCCGCGGGCCTGGCGCTGCTGGCGGTGCTGCTGAACGGGCTGACCACCGGTGACCACCTGCTGCGCAGCCTGAGCACCGGCCCGGCGGCGGTCGCCGGCATGGACCTGATGTTGCTGGCGCTGGCGGGACTCTGTCTGCTCGGCGCGCGGCGCCTGCAGCGGTCCGCGCAGCCCATACCCAGGGAGCGAGCGATTGGCTGATCTCTGGCCGGCGCTGCTGGCGTTCCTGCTCACCTACCTGGCTTTCGCCCGGCTGGCGCTGGCGCAGCCGGTACACCGGCAGGCGGTCGCCCCCGGCGCCTCACCTGCGCGCTACAGGCGGGCGACCAGCGCTACGTTGCTGGGCAGCAGTCTGGTGCTGCTGCTGGTGACCGAAGGCGGCGGTTTCGGCACCCTGCTCTGGCTGCTGCTGCTGAGCGCGGCGGCGTTCTGCGTGGCCCAGACGCTGAGCTGGAGGCCACATTGGCTGCGCTGGCTGCTGTGAACAGGCACCGAGCATGCCGACGCCAACGAACTGAGCTAGGCTGCTGCAACGAGCCGGGCAGAATGCCTTCACCGCCTCGTTGCCGCCCCGGCACCCGCAGTCCGTTGTGCAAGCAGGAGCGCACCTTGTCGTCATCCCCCACGAAATCGCTGTGCGCGCTGGCGCTGATCGTGCTGACGAATCCGGCCGGCGCCTGGGAATTCGTCACCGAAGACTTTCCGCCGTTCACCTACCCTGCCGCATCCGTCGGGCAGCGCGCGGCCTCGGCCGATACTGGCGGCGTGGCGGCGGCCGGTCCGTTCGTCGACATCGTCCAGGCCGTCTGCGCGCGGCTGCACCGCGATTGCCCGGTCAGCGTATACCCGTGGCGCCGCGCGCTGGCGCTGGCCGAAGAGGGCAAGGTGGACGGCATCTTCACGGTGATCCACTCGCCGCGCCGCGAGCACGCCTTCCATATCACGCGCATGCTCACCACCTCGCGCTACAGCGTGTACGCTCCCCGCTCCAGCACGTTCGTCTACCACCAGCCGCAGGACATGGCCGGCAAGACCATCGGCGTCTATGGCCCCTCAGGTACCTCGTTCGCCCTGCGCGAGCGCCTGCAACAGGTGCCCGGCGTCTCGATCCGACTGGTCGCGGACAACCGCCGCCTGTTGCGCATGCTCGAAGCCGGACGTTTCGGCAGTCAGGGGCTGGCGGTGCTCAATCAGGACGTGGCCTGGCATCTGATCGAAACCGAACGGCTCGATCAGCTGCGCGAGGTCGGCGAGCTGCAACCGGTGTCCTACGGCATCGGCCTGTCCCGCCAACGGGTCAGCACGGCGCAGTTCGAAGCCTTCGAGGCGCAGCTCGAGGCGCTTATCGCCGACGGCACGGTGCCGGCGATCCTGCGACGCTACCAGCTCGAAGCGGCGTTCTGAAGCGACCCACGGCAATGCCACAGCACGGCGATGCAGGCAAATGGACACTTTTACGCCCGCATAGCCGGCCAGTTGGCCATTCTTCGCGCTTGGCGCATGCCCCGGTGCGTGCTAGGTTTGCGCCTCGCCAGGAGGGCGAGCAGCCGGCCGGAGCGCAATCATCCCGAATACCCCCGACCTGGCGGTCTCCGCCAGCCCGCAAGAGGTTCCCGCATGGCTGAGGCCATTCCCGCACTGGAAATCCGCAACCTGCACAAGCGCTACGGCGATCTGGAAGTGCTCAAAGGCATCTCGCTGACCGCTCATGATGGCGACGTGATTTCCATCCTCGGCTCTTCTGGCTCCGGCAAGTCGACCTTCCTGCGCTGCATCAACCTGCTGGAAAACCCCCACGAGGGCGAGATTCTGGTCGCCGGCGAGCAGCTCAAGCTCAAGCGCGACAAGCACGGCGATCTGGTCGCCGCCGATGGCAAGCAGCTCAACCGCATCCGCAGCGAGCTGGGCTTCGTGTTCCAGAACTTCAACCTCTGGCCGCACATGACCATCCTCGACAACATCATCGAGGCGCCGCGCCGGGTGCTCGGCCAAAGCAAGGCCGAAGCCATCGAGGTGGCCGAGGCGCTGCTGGCCAAGGTCGGTATCGCCGACAAGCGCCACGTTTATCCCAACCAGCTCTCCGGCGGCCAGCAGCAGCGCGCGGCCATCGCCCGCACCCTGGCGATGCAGCCTAAGGTGATCCTGTTCGACGAGCCCACCTCCGCACTCGACCCGGAAATGGTCCAAGAAGTGCTTAGCGTTATCCGCTCGCTCGCCGAAGAAGGGCGCACCATGCTGCTCGTCACCCATGAGATGAATTTCGCCAAGCAGGTCTCCAGCGAAGTGGTTTTCCTCCACCAGGGCCTGGTCGAGGAACAGGGCACGCCCGAGCAGGTATTTGACAATCCGCAATCGACGCGCTGTAAACAATTCATGTCCAGCCATCGCTAAGGGAGCAACACCGCATGAAAAGCTATAAGAAGATCCTGCTGACCGCCGCTGCCTCGCTGATCATCGGCACCCAGGCATTCGCCGCGGAAAAACTGCGCATCGGCACCGAAGGCGCCTACCCGCCCTTCAACCTGATCGACGCCAGCGGCCAGGCGGTGGGCTTCGACCTGGACATCGCCCATGCGCTGTGCGCCAAGATGAAGGTCGAGTGCGAAGTGGTCACCTCCGACTGGGACGGCATCATTCCCGCGCTGAACGCCGGCAAGTTCGACTTCCTCGCCGCTTCCATGTCGGTCACCGAGGAACGCAAGCAGGCCGTGGACTTCACCGACCACTACTACACCAACAAGCTGCAGTTCGTGGCGCCCAAGTCGGTGGACTTCAAGACCGACAAGGACTACCTCGACGGCAAGGTCATCGGTGCCCAGCGCGCCACCATCGCCGGCACCTGGCTGGAAGACAACATGGATGGCGTGGTCGAGATCAAGCTCTACGACACCCAGGAAAACGCCTACCTCGACCTTGCCTCGGGTCGCGTCGACGGCATCCTCGCCGACACCTTCGTGCAGTGGGAATGGCTCAAGAGCGATGCCGGCAAGGACTTCGAATTCAAGGGCGAGCCGGTCTTCGACGACGACAAGATCGCCATCGCTGTGCGCAAGGACAACGACGCGTTGCGCGAGCGGCTGAACAAGGCGCTGGCCGAGATCATCGCCGACGGCACCTACAAGCAGATCAACGACAAGTACTTCCCGTTCAGCATCTACTGATCCAACCGAACCGAAGCCCGGACGTCATACGCATGACGGACCGGGCTTCGGTGTTTGAGCCCATATGATTCCTGACCTTCACGGATTCGGCCCGGCCCTCGTCGCCGGTACCTGGATGACCATTCAACTGGCCCTCGCCTCCCTGGCGCTGGGGCTGGTGCTCGGCCTGCTCGGCGCCCTCGCCAAGACTTCGCCCTACAGCGCGCTGCGCTGGCTCGGCGGCACCTATTCGACCATCGTGCGTGGCGTTCCCGAGCTGCTCTGGGTGCTGCTGATCTACTTCGGCACCATCAACCTGATTCGCTGGATCGGCCAGCTGTTCGGCGTCGAGAACCTCGCGCTCAGCCCGTTCGCCGCCGGCACCATCGCCCTTGGCCTGTGTTTCGGCGCCTACGCCACGGAAGTCTTCCGCGGCGCGCTGCTGGCCATTCCCAAGGGCCATCGCGAGGCCGGACTGGCGCTGGGCCTGGACAAGCGGCGCATCTTCCTGCGCCTGATCCTGCCGCAGATGTGGCGCCTGGCCCTGCCGGGGCTGGGCAACCTGTTCATGATCCTGATGAAGGACACCGCGCTGGTCTCGGTGATCGGCCTGGAGGAAATCATGCGCCGCTCGCAGATCGCCGTGACCGCCAGCAAGGAGCCGTTCACCTTCTTCCTCGTCGCCGCCTTCATCTACCTGTGCCTGACCATCGTCGCGATGATCGGCATGCATTTTCTGGAAAAACGCGCTGGCCGCGGCTTCGTCAGGAGCGCCGCATGAGCTGGGAAGTCTTCATCAAATGGCTGCCGAGCTTCGCGGACGCGGCCTGGCTGACGCTGCAGCTGGTCGGTGTGTCGGTCATCGCCGGGCTGATCCTCGCCCTGCCGCTGGGCATCGCCCGCTCGTCGCGCCACCTGGCGGTGCGTGCGCTGCCCTATGGCTACATCTTCTTCTTCCGCGGCACGCCGCTGCTGGTGCAGCTGTTTCTGGTCTACTACGGCGCGGCGCAGTTCGACGTGGTGCGCCAGAGTGCGCTCTGGCCCTATCTGCGCGATCCGTACTGGTGCGCGATCATCACCATGACGCTGCATACCGCCGCCTACATCGCCGAGATCATCCGCGGCGCGATCCAGAACGTGCCGCCGGGCGAGGTCGAGGCGGCGCGGGCGCTGGGCATGTCGCGCAGTCAGGCGCTGTGGCACATCATCCTGCCGCGCGCCACGCGCATCGGCCTGCCGGCCTACAGCAACGAAGTGATCCTGATGCTCAAGGCCAGCGCGCTGGCCAGCACCATCACCCTGCTCGAGCTGACCGGCATGGCGCGCAAGATCGCCGCGCGCACCTACCTGCACGAGGAGATGTTCCTCACCGCGGGTCTGATCTATCTGCTGATCGCCTTCGTGCTGATGCAGGGCTTCAAACTGCTGGAGCGCTGGCTGCGCGTCGACGCCTGCCAAGGCCGCTGAGTCTGCCCGGCGGCGCCGCGGCTCAGTCGTCGCTGACGCGTTCCAGCGCCGCCAGCCGTTGCAGCAGGAAACGCCGCTCCGGCTCCAGCCGCACGCTCTGCAGCGCCATGCGATAGGCCTGCCGGGCTTCGGCGTGACGCCCGAGGCGACACAGCAGATCGGCGCGTGCGGCAGGCAGCAAGTGGTAGTCGGGCAATGCGCCGCGCGCGTGCAGCTCATCGAGCAGCGCCAACCCAGCCCCCGGTCCGCGATGCATGGCCAGCGCCACGGCACGGTTCAGTTCGATCACCGGTGACGGGCTGAGCTGCAGCAAGAGGTCATACAGCCGGACGATCTGCGCCCAGTCGGTTTGCGCCGCGCTCGGCGCCTCGGCATGCACCGCCGCGATCGCCGCCTGCAGCCCGTAGCAGCCCGGGCGCCGCGAGGCCAGTGCGCGCTGCACCAGCTGCACGCCTTCGGCGATCTGCACGGCATCCCAAAGGCGGCGATCCTGCTCGTCGAGCCGTACCAGCTCACCCGTCGCATCGGTGCGCGCAGCCCGCCGCGCATCGTGCAACAGCATCAGCGCCAGCAGGCCGCACACTTCCGCTTCCGGCAGCAGCTCGACCAGCAGCCGACCGAGACGAATCGCCTCGCGGCACAGGTCCGCGCGCGTCAGCTGCGCTCCGGCGGACGCCGCATAGCCCTCGTTGAACACCAGGTAAAGCACCTGCAGCACGCTGTCGAGACGCTCGGCCAGGGCTGAGCGCTCCGGTACCTGATAGGCAATCTGTGCATCGCGGATCTTCGCCTTGGCGCGCACGATACGCTGGGCAATGGTCGCCGGCGGCACCAGAAAGGCGCGGGCGATCTCCTCGGTGCTGAGGTCGCATACCGTGCGCAGGGTCAACGCGACGCGTGCATCGGCGGGCAGCGCCGGATGGCAACAGGTGAAGATCAGCCGCAGGCGGTCGTCTTCCAGCGCATCGGGATCGTCCACATCGGCGCTCTCCTCCAGCTGTACGGCAAGCAATCGCAACGCCTGATCGTCACGGGAGCGGCGGCGCAGCGCGTCGATGGCCTTGAAGCGTCCGGCCGACACCAGCCAGGCACGCGGATTGGCCGGCACGCCGTCGCGCGGCCACTGCTGCACCGCCGCCGCGAAGGCCTCGTGCAGGGCTTCCTCGGCGCGGTCGAAATCGCCCAGCAGGCGGATCAGCGTCGCCAGCACCCGCCGCGACTCGGCGCTATAGATCGCCTCGACCGCCGCCGGCCCGCCCTCGGCGTCGCGCATGGTCAGCGCTGCGGCAGCTGGCGCAGCGGGCGTACCTCGACGCAGCCGAGGCTTGCCGGCGGGATCTGCGCGGCGATGGCCTCGGCTTCGTGCTGATCGGCCGCTTCGATCAGGTAGAAGCCGGCCAATTGCTCGCGCGTCTCGGCAAACGGACCGTCGACCACCGTGGTCACACCGTCGCGCACGCGCACCGTGCGGGCGGTGCGGACCGACTGCAGCGGCTCGCCGGCCAGCATGTGGCCGCTGGCACGCAGTGCTTCACCGCAGGCGATGCAGCGCGCCACGAGCGCCTGCCACTGCTCATCGCTCAGTTCGTCGACCCGCTGTTCGTCGTAATAGATCAGGCACAGGTATTTCATCGTCGCTCTCCGGCTGTCGCCACCGCAGCAAAGCTAGCAGGCGACAGTCGGCGTGACGCCGCAGAGCGACGAACACCGTGCGCGGCTCAGCCGCCCGGCTGTTCTGCGTCCATGCACACCTGGCCGGTCTGCATGTCGAAGGGCATCGAGAAATGCTCGTGGATCACTTTCCAGTCACCGTCACGGCGCGCCCAGACCCGGCTGCCACGCATCCACGCGCTCTGCATCTGGCCCTCGGCGTTGGGGCCGCCGCAATGGTTGAGCATGCGGCTGTAGGCCAGCTCGCCGCCGACCTCCACATGCAGCTCATGGGTTTCGAAGAAACCCTCGCCCTGGCAGAACTCGAAGCAACGCTGCCAGTGCGCGCGGTAATCGGCCACGCCCTTGAATTGCAGCGGCCCGACGGCATCGAAGGCGACCAGCTCGTCGGCGTACTGGGCAAGGATACGGTCCAGATCCTTGGCGGCAATGGCGCGCTCGAACTCTTGGTGAAGCTGGCGGATGCGCGCGGCGTCCTGGTGCTGTTGCTCGTTCATGCTGATCTCCTGGCGTCTGGTTGAACGGGTGTTCATCACCTGGTCGTTCGGCGCGCTCAGCAATCGACAGGCCGGCCGATTTTTTTTTGCAGTTCCAGGAATCCGCGCGCGGGACGCTCGCCCAGTATTTCCACGAGTGGTTTCAGGCAAAACACGGTTGCGAATTGTTATCATTAGAATATGATAGTGGCTCACAGATGACACAGACTCCCACCTAACCGTCGCGCCGTCACCGCCCTTCGCAATCCAACGCCCGCTCAGGTCTGCCATGCCCACTGTTCGCTTGCCGCGTAAAACCGCACTGCTACCCGTTTGCCTGTTAGCCAGCTTCGCCAGTTCGCCGCTGATGGCCCAGCAACGCACCGAAGTCCAGGCGCAGGGCGGTACCGGCGAGCCGCTTGAACTGCAATCCGTCGAGATCACGGCCAGTGCCGATGCCTCGGCCGAAGGCCTGACCCAGCCCTACGCCGGCGACCAGGTGGCGCGCGGCGGCCGTGTCGGCATCCTCGGCAACCGCGACTTCATGGAAACGCCGTTCACCTCGACGTCCTACACCTCGCAGCTGATCCAGGACCAGCAGGCGCGCAGCGTCTCCGACGTGCTGCAGAACGACCCGTCGGTGCGCGTCGCCCGCGGCTTCGGCAACTTCCAGGAACTGTACGTCGTGCGCGGCTTCCCGCTGTTCTCCGACGACATTTCCTACAACGGCCTCTACGGCTTGCTGCCGCGCCAGTACGTGGCCGCCGAGTTCATCGAGCGCGTGGAAGTGTTCCGCGGCGCCAACACCTTCCTCAACGGCGCGGCACCCGGCGGCAGCGGCATCGGCGGGGCGATCAACATCCTGCCCAAGCGCGCGCCCAACGAGCCGCTGACCCGCCTGACCCTCGGGGCCGAGAGCGGTGGCCAGGCGATGACCCATGCCGACGTCGCCCGTCGCTTCGGCGAAGGCGACCGCTTCGGCGTGCGCCTGAATGCCGCCAAGCGCGCCGGCGAGACGACCGTCGAGGACGAGGAACGCACCCTCGACATGTTCGCCCTCGGCCTGGACTACCAGGGCGACAACTTCCGTCTGTCGGGCGACGTCGGTCACCAGTACCACTTCATCGACCAGCCGCGCCCGAGTGTCACCCCCAACGGCGGCATCCCCAGCGCACCGGATGCCGAAGACAACTTCGCCCAGCCCTGGACCTACTCGAAGGAGAAGCAGACCTTCGGCACCTTGCGCGCCGAATACGACTTCTCCGACGCCGTGACCGGCTGGCTCGCCGCCGGTGTGCGCGAGGGCGAGGAGAAGAACCGCCTGGCCAGCATCAAGGCGGGCCGTTCCGGCGCCGGCACCTTCTACCGCTTCGACAACGTGCGCGAGGAAGACGTGTTCACCAGCGAAGCCGGCCTGCGCGCCCGTGGCAACACCGGTGCGGTCTCCCACGAGTGGGTGATGTCCGCGGCGATGTTCGATCTGCAAGCACGCAACGCCTACGGCATGTCGGGCAACCTTGCCGCCGATATCCATGACCCGTTCGACGCGGCGATGCCAGGCACCACCTGGACCGGCGGCCAGATGTCCGATCCTGGCGTCACCGAACGCACCCACACCCAGAGCCTGGCGCTGGCCGACACCCTGGGCTTCCTCGACGACCGCCTGCTGCTCACCCTCGGCGCCCGCCGCCAGGGCATCGAGGCCAAGAGCTACGACTACAACAGCGGCGACCGGCTGTCCTCCTACAACCGCTACAAGACCAGCCCGGTGGCCGGCGTGGTCTACCAGCTCACCGACGAACTGTCGGTTTACGCCAACTATATCGAGGGTCTGGTCAAGGGCGACATCGCTCCGGCGAGCAGCGGTGGCGTAGCCATCGTCAATGCCGGCGAGGCGCTGGAGCCCTATGTCTCCGAACAGACCGAGGTCGGCATCAAGTACGACGGCGGCAACCTCGGTGGCAGCCTGGCGCTGTTCACCACCGACCGGCCGTTCAGCACCGTGGAAAACGGTGTATTCACCGACGGCGGCGAACAGCGCAACCGCGGCATCGAGCTGTCGGTGTTCGGCGAGCCGGCCTACGGCGTGCGCCTGCTCGGTGGCCTCACCCTGCTCGATGCCGAGCTGACCAGCACACAGGACGGCCTCAACGAGGGCAACCGTGCGATCGGCGTGCCGCGCACCCAGGCCAACATCGGCGGTGAATGGGACGTGCCCGGCACCAATGGCCTGACCCTGACCAGCCGCGTGGTCTACACCAGCAGCCAGTACGCCGACGCAGCCAACGACCTGGAGGCGCCGTCCTGGACCCGCCTGGACCTTGGCGCACGCTACCGCATGGTCATCGACGAGCGTGACGTGACCCTGCGCGCCCGCCTGGACAACGTCACCGGCCGCGACTACTGGGCTTCGGTGGGCGGCTACCCGAACGCCAACTACCTGGTCCTCGGCGCCCCGCGCACGTTGTCGCTCAGCGCCACGGTCGATTTCTGATGCAGGCACGCACCCTGCGGGGCTGGGGCTGGGTCCACAAGTGGTCCAGCCTCGTCTGCACGCTGTTCATCCTGCTGCTGTGCCTGACCGGTCTGCCGCTGATCTTCTCCCACGAGATCGATCATCTGACCGGCGCCGAGATCGAGGCGCCGCCGATGCCGACGGGCACGCCGCACATCACGCTCGACCGGGTCGCCGCCGAAGCGGTCGGGGCCTATCCGGGCCTGGTGCCGCTGTACTTCTTCGCCGAGGAGGACCTGCCCGATCTCTGGTACGTCAAGCTCGACACCCGGGTCGACACCGACGAGAGCGACGCGCTGCTGATCCTTGCCGATGCGCGCACCGGTGCCGTGGTCGACGTGCCGGCGTTCGACGAGGGCTTCATGAGCGTGATGTACCGCCTGCATGTCGACCTCTACGCCGGCCTGCCGGGCAAGCTGTTCCTCGGCTTCATGGGGCTCCTGCTGGTGGTCGCCATCGTCTCCGGCGTGGTGCTCTACGCGCCGTTCATGCGCAAGTTGCGCTTCGCCGAGGTGCGTCGCGAGCGCGCGCCGCGTACGCGCTGGCTGGACCTGCACAACCTGCTCGGCATCGTCACCCTGGTCTGGGCGCTGGCCGTGGGCTTCACCGGGGTGATCAACACCTGGGCGGACCTGATCTTCAAGGGCTGGCAGGCCGAGCAGGTCGCCGCGTTGCAGGCCGGCGACACGCGGGTACTGCTGAGCGCCGATGCCAGTGATGCACCCGCTGCGGATGGCTCGCTGCAGACCGCGGTGGATCGCGTGCTGGCCGCCGCGCCGGGCATGGCGATCTCGATGATCGCCTACCCCGGCACGCTGCGCGCCACCCCGGAGCATGTCGCGGTGATCCTGCGCGGCGACACGCCGCTGACCTCGCGCCTGACTCAGGCGCTGCTGGTCGATCCGGTCAATGGCGAGGTGCTGGAAGCCGGCGCGCGGCCCTGGTACGTCACCGCGCTGCAGCTGTCCGAACCGCTGCACTTCGGCGACTACGGCGGCCTGCCACTGAAGGTGCTGTGGGCGCTGCTCGACGTCCTCACCGTCGTGGTGCTCGGCAGCGGCCTGTACCTGTGGCTCAAGCGCGGCGCGACGGAGGTGCGGGGATGATGCGCATCTGGCTGTGGCCGCTGGTGCTCGGCCTGCTCTCACTGCTCGGCCTGCTCGCCGGGCTGGTTTCCGATGGCATCGGCGACTGGCTGAGCTGGGCCACGCTGAGCCTGCCGGTGGCCATCGGCGCCAAGGCGCTGGCCGGCGGCCGGCAGACGCGGCGTGCCGGCTGAGGCGCCGGGCGCATTCGCGGCGTAGTTATCGAGGGCAATGTCGCCATTTACCCCCGCCAGCCGCGCCAACGGTACGCCGCGCGGGCGGTGCTGCGCCGGCCGAGCTGCTAGGATGCAGACTGTCGCGATCGACGCGACGCACGCGCAGGCTGGATGGACAGGCCCTTCATGCACCCGACCTCATCGCCTCCCGGCACGCTGCAGCTGCATTCCGCGGCCCGGCCCGCGCACCTGCGCATCGCAGGCGACTGGACGCTGGCGCACTACAACGCGCTGCGCGACGCCGTCGTGCGCATGCGCCCGCAGCTCGATGAGCACAGCACGGTGGAGCTGGACGGGCTGGGCGCACTGGATACCGCCGGCGCCGGCCTGCTGGTCGAACTGCTCGGCCCGCAGCGCATCGCCGCCGTGGCGCAATGGGCACCGCAGCTGCCGGCCGAACGTCTGGCCCTGCTGCATACCGTGGCCGCGGCGCTGGATCGCCCCGCCGCCCCGCAGCCGGATCAGGGTTACGAGTTCGGTGATCTGCTGGCGCATATCGGCCGGACCATGCAGAACATCTGGTGCCAGCAGCGCGAGCTGCTCGGCTTCATCGGCCTGACCCTGCAGACGCTGCTGAGCGTGCTGGTGCGCCCGCAACGCTGGCGTCCGACGCCGCTGGTGGCGCACATCGAACAGACCGGGCTGGACGCCATCCCCATCGTCGCCCTGCTGACGTTCCTGGTCGGCGCCGTGGTGGCGTTCCTCGGCGCCACGGTACTGGCCGACTTCGGCGCCAGCATCTACACCGTCACCCTGGTTGGCTTCGCCTTCCTGCGCGAGTTCGGCGTGCTGCTGGCGGCGATCCTGCTCGCCGGGCGCAGCGCCAGCGCCTTCGCCGCGCAGATCGGCTCGATGAAGGCCAACGAGGAGATCGACGCGATCCGCGCGCTGGGCCTCAGCCCGGTGGAGCTGCTGGTGTTGCCGCGGGTGCTGGCGATGCTGATCACCCTGCCGATCCTGACGTTCATCGGCATGCTCAGCGGCATCCTCGGCGGTGCGGTGGTCTGCGTCCTGGCGCTGGATATCTCGCCGACGCTGTTCATCACCATCCTGCAGCGCGACATCGACCTCAGCCATTTCCTCGTCGGCATCGGCAAGGCGCCGGTGTTCGCCTTCATCATCGCCGTGATCGGTTGTCTGGAAGGCTTCAAGGTCAGCGGCAGCGCGCAGTCGGTGGGCGAACACACCACCTCCAGCGTGGTGCAGTCGATCTTCATGGTGATCCTGATCGACGCCATCGCCGCGCTGTTCTTCATGGAGATGGGCTGGTGAACGGCGAAGCGCTGATCCAGGTGCGCGGGCTGGTGAACCGCTTCGGCCGCCAGACCGTGCACGAAGACCTCGACCTGGACATTCGTCGTGGCGAAATCCTCGGCGTGGTCGGCGGCTCGGGCACCGGCAAGTCGGTGCTGCTGCGCAGCATCGTCGGTCTGCGCCGGCCGAATGCCGGCAGCGTGCAGGTGTTCGGCGAGAACCTGCTGCAGCTGCCGCCCGAGCGGCGCTCGCAGGTGGAGCGACGCTTCGGCGTGCTGTTCCAGCGCGGGGCGCTGTTCACCTCGCTGAACCTGCAGGAGAACGTCGCTCTGCCGCTGATCGAACATGCCGGCCTGGCCCGCGCCGACGCCGAGCACCTGGCGCGGCTCAAGCTGGCGCTGGCCGGTTTGCCGGCCGATGCCGCCTGCAAGTACCCCGACGAGCTCTCCGGCGGCATGGTCAAACGTGCGGCGCTGGCCCGCGCGCTGGCGCTGGACCCGGAGGTGCTGTTTCTCGACGAGCCCACCGCCGGCCTCGACCCGATCGGCGCCGCGGCGTTCGACCAGCTGATCCTGACCCTGCGCGACGCGCTGGGTCTGAGCGTGTTCCTGGTCACCCACGACCTCGACACGCTGTACACCATCTGCGACCGCGTCGCGGTGCTGGCGCGCAAGCGCGTGCTGGTGGCCGACCGTCTGGAGGCGGTGCAGGACACCGACGACGCCTGGATTCGCGACTACTTTCATGGCCCGCGTGGCCGGGCGGCGCAGCAGGCCGCTCTCGTGCAGGAGAACTCCTGATGGAAACCCGCGCCCATCACGTGCTGATCGGCCTGTTCACCGTGCTCGCGGTCGGCGGCGCCCTGTTCTTCGCCCTCTGGCTGAGCAAGGCCAGCATCGACCGCGAGTACCAGTACTACGAGATCAGCTTCAACCGCGCGGTCAGCGGGCTGTCCACCGGCAGCTCGGTGGAGTACAGCGGCATCAAGGTCGGCGACGTCGAGCGGCTGTGGCTGGAGCCGGACGACCCGCGCAAGGTGCGCGCGCGCATCCGCGTCTACGCCGGCACGCCGATCAAGCAGGACACCCGCGCCCGCCTGGCGCTGGCCAACATCACCGGCAGCATGGTCATTCAGCTGCACAGCGGCACGCCCGACAGTCCGCCGCTGCTGGGCAAGCGCGGCGAGCCGCCGCTGATCATTGCCGATCCCTCGCCGCTCTCCGCACTGCTGGAGAACGGCGAAGACCTGTTGAGCAACATCAACAACCTGTTGCGCAGCGCCAACCTGATGCTCTCCGAAGAGAACGCCGGGCGCATCGGCCAGACCCTGGCCAATCTCGAACAGGCCACCAGCGTGCTGGCCGAGCAGCGCGGCGACCTCAGCCAGGCGCTCACCCAGCTCGGCGAGCTGGGCCGGCAGACCAACTCCGCGCTGGAGGAAATCACCCGCCTGACGCGCAACGCCAACGGCCTGCTCGACGACGAAGGCCGCCAGCTGCTGACCAGCGCCAGCCAGTCGATGGCTGCGCTGGAGCGCAGCACCTCGCGGCTGGACGCCCTGCTGGAGGACAACCAGGGCGCGCTGAACAGCGGCGTGCAGGGGCTGGGCGACATCGGCCCGGCGCTCAACGAGCTGCGCGGCACCCTCGGCGCGCTGCGCCGGGTCACCCAGCAGCTGGAAGACGACCCCAGCGGCTTTTTGCTCGGCCGCGAAAAGATCGAGGAATTCGCCCCATGATCCGCACAGCGCTGCACCGCTTCGCCCTGCCCGCTCTCCTGACGCTGCTGTCGGCCTGTTCGGTGTTGCCGCAGGCCGAGCCGGTGCGGGTCTTCCTGTTGCCCGGCGCGCCCGTCGTCACGAGCGCCACGCCAGCGGCCCCGAGTGACCTGGCGCTGCGCGTGCACACCCCACAGGCCAGCCGCATGCTCGCCAGTCCGCGCATCGCCGTGGTGCCGCAGGGTCATCAGCTCAGCGCCTACCAGGGTGCGCGCTGGGCCGATCCGGCGCCGCTGCTGCTGCGCGACCGGATGATCGAAGCCCTGCGCGCCAGCGGCCGGCTGGCTTCGGTGAGTAGCGACGACAGCAACCTGCAGGCCGACCTCGAGCTGATCGGCGATCTGCGCGCGTTCCAGAGCGTCTATCAGGATGGCGCGCCGCAGGTGTTGATCCGCCTCGACGCCACACTGGTGGACAGCGCCAGCCGCCGCGGCCTCGCCAGCCGGCACTTCGAGATTCGCCAACCCAGTACCGACGCACAGCTGGAGAGCGTGGTCGAGGCCTTCGGTCAGGCCAGCGACGAGCTGAGCCGCCAGCTGCTCACCTGGGTACTGGCGCAGCAGCCTCGCGACCGTTGAGCCGCCGGCGGCGCCTGGACGGCGCTTCCTTGATCTGGATGAACTTCCTGTAACCCGTCCTCGCCTAGCATGGGGACGGTCGTAAACGCGCAAGGACCCCGCATGAAACCCTCAGTCAAGAAAACCCTCACCCGTTCCGTGCTGGTCCTGGCGGCGCTCGCGGCGGTCGGCCTGATCGTCTGGTCGGAGCTGCGCCCCGACGGCCTGGGCGAAGGCTTCGCCAGCGGCAACGGGCGCATCGAGGCCACCGAGATCGACGTGGCGACCAAGCTGGGCGGGCGCATCCGCGAGATCGCCGTCGACGAGGGCGATTTCGTCCAGCCCGGCCAGGTGCTCGCGCGCATGGACACCGAGGTGCTCGACGCCCAGCTCAACCAGGCCCGCGCGCAGGTACGCCAGGCCGAAAACGCCATCCTCACCGCGCAGGCGCAGGTCGCCATGCGCGAGAGCGAGAAGGCCACCGCCGAGGCCGTGGTGCACCAGCGCCAGGCCGAGCTGACTGCCGCACAGAAGCGCCACAAGCGCACCGAAACCCTGGTGGCACGCAACGCCATGGCGCGCCAGCAGCTGGACGACGACCTCGCCGCCAAGCAGAGCGCACAGGCCGCGCTGGCTGCCTCGCGCGCCCAGGTGCTCTCGGCCGAGGCCGGCATCGCGGCCGCGCGCTCGCAGGTGATCGAGGCGCAATCGGCGCTGGAAGCCGCCCAGGCCAGCGTCACGCGCCTGCAGGCGGACATCGCCGACAGCGAGCTGAAGACCGACCGCGTCGCCCGCGTGCAGTACCGCGTGGCGCAGCCGGGCGAGGTGCTGGCTGCCGGCGGCAAGCTGCTCAACCTGGTCGACCTGGCCGACGTCTACATGACCTTCTTCCTGCCCGAGCGTCAGGCCGGCCGCGTCGCGCTGGGCAGCGAAGTGCACATCGTGATCGATGCGGCGCCGCAGTACGTGATTTCGGCCAGGGTCAGCTATGTCGCCAGCGTCGCGCAGTTCACCCCCAAGACCGTGGAAACCGAGAGCGAGCGCGAGAAGCTGATGTTCCGCGTCAAGGCGCGCATCGACCCCGCGCTGCTGAGAAAGCACATGGAACAGGTCAAGACCGGCCTGCCCGGCATGGCCTACCTCAAGCTCGATGACGCCGCCGAGTGGCCGGCACACCTGCAGGTCAACGTCACGCCATGAGCGAGCCGCTCGCGCCGGTGGCGCAGATCGCGGGCGTCACCCTGCAGTATGGCCAGACCCGCGCGCTGGACGATCTCGCCGTCGAGCTGCCGGCGCGCCGCATGGTCGGCCTGATCGGCCCGGACGGCGTCGGCAAGTCCAGCCTGCTGGCGCTGATCGCCGGCGCCCGACGCATCCGGCAGGGCCGCGTGCGCGTACTCGACGGCGACATGGGCGACGCCGGCCATCGTCGCGCCGTGTGCCCGCGCATCGCCTACATGCCGCAGGGCCTGGGCAAGAACCTTTATCCGACGCTCACCGTCGCCGAGAACCTGGAATTCTTCGGCCGGCTGTTCGGCCAGGACGCCGCCGAGCGGCGCTGGCGCATCGCCGAGCTGACCCGCAGCACCGGCCTCGCGCCGTTCCTCGAGCGCCCGGCGGGCAAGCTCTCCGGCGGCATGAAGCAGAAGCTCGGGCTGTGTTGCGCGCTGATCCATGACCCGGACCTGCTGATCCTCGACGAGCCGACCACCGGCGTCGACCCGCTGTCACGCGCGCAGTTCTGGGAGCTGATCGCGCGCATCCGCGCCGAACGCCCGCAGATGAGCGTGCTGGTGGCCACCGCCTACATGGACGAAGCGCAGCGTTTCGATCATCTGGTGGCAATGGATGCCGGGCGCATCCTCGCCACCGGCTCGCCGGCCGAACTGCTGGCGCGCACCGCCAGCGACAGCCTGGAAGAGGCGTTCATCGGCCTGCTGCCCGAAGACAAGCGCCGCCGCCACCGCACGCTGGAAATCCCGCCGCGCGAGGCCAGCGACAGCATCGCCATCGAGGCGCACGACCTGACCATGCGCTTCGGCGACTTCGTCGCGGTGGACCGCGTCAACCTGCGCATCGAGCGCGGCGAGATCTTCGGCTTCCTCGGCTCCAACGGCTGCGGCAAGACCACCACGATGAAGATGCTCACCGGCCTGCTGCCGGCCAGCGAGGGCCGCGCGCTGCTGTTCGGCAAGCCGGTGGACCCGCACGACCTGCAGACGCGCCAGCGCGTCGGCTACATGTCGCAGGCCTTCTCGCTGTACAGCGAACTCACCGTACGGCAGAACCTCGATCTGCACGCGCGGCTGTTCCACATTCCCGCCGAACGCCGCGAGGCGCGCATCCGCGAGATGCTCGAGCGCTTCGAGCTGACCGCCGAGGCCGACAGCCTGCCCACCGCGCTGCCGCTGGGTGTGCGCCAGCGCCTGTCGCTGGCGGTGGCGGTGATCCACGCGCCGGAAATGCTGATCCTCGACGAGCCGACCTCGGGCGTCGACCCGGTGGCGCGCGACGGCTTCTGGGAGCTGCTGGTGCAGCTGTCGCGCGAGGACGGCGTGACCATCTTCATCTCCACCCACTTCATGAACGAGGCGTTGCGCTGCGACCGCATCTCGCTGATGCACGCCGGCCGCGTGCTCGACAGCGACACACCGCAGGGGCTAATGGCCAAGCGCAGCCTGGCGACGCTGGAAGAAACCTTCATCGCCTACCTCGAAGATGCCGTGGCCGAAGGCGCGGCTGCCGCCCCGACGAGCGCACCGCCGACACGCGTCGCGCCACCGCCGGCCAGCAATGGCAATGGCGCCGCGCAGAACCGCTTCAGCCTGCGCCGGCTGCTCAGCTACAGCCGCCGCGAGGCGATGGAGCTGCGCCGCGACCCGATCCGCGCCACGCTGGCGATGCTCGGCACGGTGATCCTGATGTTCATCATGGGCTACGGCGTCAGCTTTGACGTGGAGAACCTGACCTACGCCGTGCTCGACCGCGACCAGACCACCACCAGCCAGAGCTATCTGCTGAACATCGCCGGCTCGCGCTACTTCATCGAGAAAGCGCCGCTGGCCAGCTACGACGAACTGGACCGGCGCCTGCGCAGCGGCGACATCAGCCTGGCGATCGAGATTCCGCCGAACTTCGGCCGCGACCTCAAGCGCGGGGCGGTGCCGCAGGTGGCGTTCTGGATCGACGGTGCCATGCCGATGCGCGCCGATACCATCAAGGGCTACGCGCAGGGCATCCACCTCACCTACCTGCAGCAGCTGGCGCGCGAGGCCGGCGTCGAGGCGCAGCTGTCGCCGGCCGACGTGGCCATCCGCTACCGCTACAACCCGGACGTGCAGAGCCTGCCGGCGATGGTGCCGGCGATGATCCCGCTGCTGCTGATGATGATTCCGGCGATGCTCACGGCGCTCGGCGTGGTGCGCGAGAAGGAGCTGGGCTCGATCACCAACTTCTACGTCACGCCGACCACCCGCCTGGAGTTCCTGCTCGGCAAGCAGCTGCCGTACATCGCCTTGGGCATGTTCAACTTCGCCACCCTGGCGCTCTTGGCGGTGTTCGTCTTCGGCATTCCGATCAAGGGCAGCATCCTCACCCTGTGCCTCGGCGCGCTGCTCTATGTAACCTGCGCCACGGGCCTCGGCCTGCTGATGTCGTCGATCCTGAACAGCCAGATCGCGGCGATCTTCGGCACCACCATCGTCACGCTGCTGCCGGCGATTCAGTTCTCCGGGCTGATCCACCCGGTCTCGGCGATGGAAGGCGTCGGCGCCTTCGTCGGCAAGCTGTATCCCACCAGCCACTTCCTGATCATCAGCCGCGGGGTGTTCTCCAAGGCGCTCGGGCTGGTCGAGCTGTACCCGTATTTCATCCCCATGCTGCTGGCCATTCCGCTGCTGACGCTGCTCAGCGTCGCCGGTCTGCGCAAGCAGGAGAAATGACATGGGCCACACCGCACGCAAGCTCAGCAACATCCTCCAGCTCGGCCTCAAGGAGCTGCGCAGCCTCTACCGCGACCCGGCGATGCTGGTGCTGATCATCTATTCGTTCACCGTGGCCATCTACGAAGGCGCCACCGCGGTGCCGGAAGCGCCGCACCGGGCGAGCATCGCGGTGGTCGACGAGGACCGCTCGCAGGCCTCGCTGCGCATCATCAACGCCTTCCAGCTGCCGTATTTCATCCAGCCCAAGGCCATCGATCTGGCGCAGATGGACAGCGGCATGGACGCCGGCCTCTACACTTTCACCCTGAACATTCCACCGGGCTTCCAGGAAGACCTGCTCGCCGGGCGCCAGCCGAGCATCCAGCTCAACGTCGATGCCACCCAGGTCAGCCAGGCGTTCACCGGTGCCGGACACATTCAGCAGATCATCGCCAGCGAGACCGGCGAGTTCGTCAGGCGCTACCGCGGCGGCGAAGCGCTGCCGGTCGAGGCGGTGGTGCGCACCGCGTTCAACCCCAACCTCAGCCGCGCCTGGTTCGGCGCGGTGAACGAAGTGATCAACCAGATCACCATGCTGGCGATCATCCTCACTGGCGCCGCGCTGATCCGCGAGCGCGAGCACGGCACCATCGAGCACCTGCTGGTGATGCCGGTGACGCCGTTCGAGATCATGGTCGGCAAGGTCTGGGCGATGGGGCTGGTGGTGCTGGCGGCGTCGGCGTTCGCCCTGCGCTTCGTCGTCGAGGGCTGGCTGGACATTCCGATCCAGGGCTCGCTGCTGCTGTTCGCCGGCGGCGCCGCGCTGCACCTGTTCGCCGCCACTTCGATGGGCATCTTCTTCGGCACGGTGGCGCGCTCGATGCCGCAGCTGGGGCTGCTGGTGATCCTCACGCTGATTCCGCTGCAGATCCTCTCCGGCGGGGTGACCCCGCGCGAGAGCATGCCCGAGCTGGTGCAGCAGGTGATGCTGTTCGCCCCGACCACGCACTTCGTCGAGCTGGCCCAGGCCATCCTGTTCCGCAGCGCCGGCGCCGCGGTGGTCTGGCCACAGCTGCTGGCCCTGGCGGCGATCGGCGCGGTGTTCTTCGTCGGTGCGCTGTCGCGGCTGCGCAAGTCGCTGCGCTAGCGCCGTTCGTCCTGATCCAGACAGGCGATTGCCGGGCATCAGGGCTCACACAAGGCTGGCCCGCGGATCGCCTCGGACAACGCGCGGGGCCTGGCTGGAGGTCCGCTCGCAGCACCTGCAACCCGCCGCCGGACTGGCGCCCGGCCAGCACCCTATACTCCTCACCGTAACCAAACGGTCATGGCCGGCGCCGGGCGCCCCCGGGAATTTTTGCATCGCTGCCCGGTCTATCCAGCCGACACACGCTCAGAGCCTGACGCTCCAGAGCACGCCAAGGAAGCCCGATCACTATGCGCATTCTCGTAACTGGCGGGGCCGGATTCATCGGCTCGGCACTGATTCGCCACCTCATCCACGATACCGAGCACAGCGTGCTCAACCTGGACAAACTGACCTACGCCGGCAATCTCGAATCGCTGGCCGCCGTGGAAGACCATCCGCGCTATCAGTTCCTCCAGGCCGACATCGCCGATCGTGAGCGGGTCAGCGAGGCGCTGCTGGACTTCCAGCCGGACGCCATCATGCACCTGGCCGCCGAATCGCACGTCGACCGTTCCATCGACGGCCCGGCCGAATTCATCCAGACCAACATCGTCGGCACCTATCAGCTGCTGGAAGCCGCCCGCGCCTACTGGCAGAGCCTGCCGGCCGAACGCCGCGAGGCCTTCCGTTTCCACCACATCTCCACCGACGAGGTGTACGGCGACCTGCACGGCACCGACGACCTGTTCACCGAGACCACACCCTACGCACCCAGCTCGCCCTACTCGGCGAGCAAGGCCGCGTCCGATCACCTGGTCCGCGCCTGGCAGCGCACCTACGGTCTGCCGGTACTGATCACCAACTGCTCGAACAACTACGGGCCGTTCCACTTCCCCGAGAAGCTGATCCCGCTGGTGATCCTCAACGCCCTGGACGGCAAGCCGCTGCCGGTCTACGGCGACGGCGCGCAGATTCGCGACTGGCTGTTCGTCGAGGACCACGCCCGCGCGCTGCTGACGGTGGTGAGCAAGGGCAAGGTCGGCGAGACCTACAACATCGGTGGCCACAACGAGCAGAAGAACATCGACGTGGTGCGCAGCATCTGTGCGCTGCTCGAAGAGCTGGCGCCGCACAAGCCAGCCGGCGTGGCGCGCTTCGAGGACCTGATCACCTTCGTCAAGGATCGCCCGGGTCATGACCTGCGCTACGCCATCGACGCGAGCAAGATCGAGCGCGAGCTCGGCTGGGTGCCGCAGGAAACCTTCCAGAGCGGCCTGCGCAAGACCGTGCAGTGGTACCTGAACAACCTCGAATGGTGCCGTCGCGTCCAGGACGGCAGCTATCAACGCGAGCGCCTTGGCGCGCTGGAGAACATCGCATGAAGGGAATCATCCTCGCCGGCGGGTCCGGCACGCGCCTGCACCCCATCACCCTCGGCGTGTCCAAGCAGCTGTTGCCGATCTACGACAAGCCGATGATCTACTACCCGCTGTCGGTGCTGATGCTCGCCGGCATCCGCGACGTGCTGATCATCTCCACCCCGCACGACCTGCCGCAGTACCAGAACCTGCTCGGTGACGGCAGCCAGTTCGGCATCCGCCTGCAGTATGCCGAGCAGCCTTCGCCGGACGGTCTGGCCCAGGCGTTCCTGATCGGCGAAGAGTTCATCGGCAGCGACCCGGTGTGCCTGATCCTCGGCGACAACATCTTCCACGGCCAGCACTTCACCGAGAAGCTGCAACGCGCCGCGCGCCAGGAAAAGGGCGCCACGGTGTTCGGCTACTGGGTCAAGGACCCGGAGCGCTTCGGCGTGATCGACTTCGACGAGAACGGCAAGGCGCTGTCCATCGAGGAGAAGCCGAAGAAGCCCAAGTCCAGCTATGCGGTGACCGGCCTGTACTTCTACGACAACGACGTGATCGAGATCGCCAAGTCGATCAAGCCCTCGCCGCGCGGCGAGCTGGAGATCACCGACGTCAACATGGCCTACCTCAAGCGCGGCGACCTCAACGTCGAACGCTTCGGTCGCGGCTTCGCCTGGCTCGACACCGGCACCCATGACAGCCTGCTGGAAGCCTCGCAGTACGTGCAGACCATCGAGCACCGTCAGGGTCTGAAGGTCGCCTGCCTGGAAGAAATCGCCTACCAGCACAAGTGGATCGATCGCGAGCAGCTGCTGCGCCGCGCCGATGCGCTGGGCAAGACCGGCTACGGCCAGTACCTGTTCAAGCTGGCGGGTGAAGACGCATGAAGATCATCGAAACCAGCATTCCCGACGTACTGATCATCGAGCCGAAGGTCTTCGGCGACGAACGCGGTTTCTTCTACGAGAGCTTCAACGCGGCCGCCTTCGAGGCGGCCACGGGGCTCAAGCGTCAGTTCGTCCAGGACAACCACTCCAAGTCCCAGCGCGGCGTGCTGCGCGGCCTGCATTACCAGATCCAGCAGCCGCAGGGGAAACTGGTGCGTGTGGTGGCCGGCGAGGTGTTCGATGTGGCCGTCGACCTGCGCCGGAGTTCGCCGAGCTTCGGTCGCTGGACCGGCGTGCTGCTGAATGCCGAAAACAAACGCCAGCTGTGGATTCCCGAGGGTTTCGCGCATGGTTTCGTGGTGCTCAGCGAGACTGCCGAATTCCTCTACAAGACCACCGACTACTACGCGCCGGAGCATGAGCGCAGCCTGTTGTGGAACGACCCGGAGCTGGGCATCGACTGGCCGCTCGACACCCCACCGCAGCTGTCCGCCAAGGATCAGGCCGGCAAGCTGCTGCGCGATGCGGAGCTGTTCACATGAAGATCCTGATCACCGGCAGCCGCGGCCAGCTCACCCGTGAACTGCAGCTGGAACTGGCCGGCGACGGCAAGGTGCTCGCCCTCGGGCACAACGTCCTCGACCTGGCCGATCCCGCGCAGATTCGCGAACAGGTGCGCCTGCTGCGCCCCGACCTGATCATCAACGCCGCCGCCTACACCGCGGTCGATCCGGCCGAACGCGAGCGCGAACAGGCGTTCGCGGTAAACGCGCGCGGCCCTGGCGTACTCGCCGAGGAGGCGGCACGGCTCGGCGTACCGCTGGTCCACTACTCCACCGATTACGTCTTCGACGGGCGCAAAGCCGGCGCCTACATCGAGCAGGACCCGCCACGCCCGCTGGGCGTATACGGTGCCAGCAAGCTGGCCGGCGAACAGGCGATCCAGGCGGTGGCCGGCGAGCAGCTGATCCTGCGCACCAGCTGGGTCTATTCCCTGCACGGCAAGAACTTTCTGCTGACCATGCAGCGCCTGCTGCAGGAGCGCGACGAGCTCTCGGTGGTCGCCGATGAGATCGGCGCCCCGACCTGGGCGCGCAGCATCGCCCGCACCACCGGGGCGATGATCCGGCGCTGGCGCGACGGCCAGCGCTCGCTCGAAGGCCTCTATCACCTGAGCGCCGAGGGCGAGACGTCCTGGTACGGCTTCGCCTGCAGCATCGCCGAGCATCTGCAGAACCAGGGCACGCTGCGCGCGCGGATCGAGCCGATCCGCTCCTGCGACTACCCCACCGCCGCCCAGCGCCCGCTCAATTCACGGCTCGACTGTTCGCGCCTGCAGCAGGACTGGGACCTGCAGCTGCCGGACTGGGAAAGCGCCCTGCACGAATGCCTGAACGCCCCCTGCGCGATCCAGCTGGCGCGCCACGCCGCACTGCAGCAAAGCCTCTGACCGCCCCGCCCACGGACCGGGCAACCGCGCGGCGCTGAATCTCGCACTACCGAACGTGCATAATGCGCCGGACTCACAGGCGCACCCATGACCGCATCCGCACTCACTCACCGCCCCCGCTGGCGCAACCTCGCGCTGCTCGCCGTACTGCTGGCGCCGCTGCTGTGGCCGCTGCAGCAACTGGCCGACCGCTACTACCGCAGCGAACTGACCGAACAGAATCGCCAGACCCTCGACCTCTACGTCGCCAACCTGCTCGGCACGCTCAACCGCTACGAGGTGCTGCCGCGCATCCTCGGCGAGCTGCCGGAGCTGCGCTCGGCGCTGCACAATGCCGAGGTGCCGCAGGTCCGTGATCGCGCCAACCGCCTGCTGCGACAGCTGCAGCAGCGCACCGGGGCCGACGTGATCTACCTGATGGATACCTCGGGCACCACGCTGGCGACCTCCAACTGGGACGCCGAGGACAGCTTCATCGGGCGTAACTTCGCCTTCCGCCCGTACTTCCGTCAGGCGATGGAAGGCCGCCTGGGGCGGTTCTTCGGCCTCGGCAACACCTCCGGCAAGCGCGGTTACTACTTCGGCTCGGCGGTGCGAGATGGCGACCAGATTCTCGGCGTGCTGGTGGTCAAGGTCGATCTGGACCACACCGAAACGCTGTGGGGCAACACCCCGGAGCAGCTGATGGTAACCGACGCCTTCGGCGTGGTGATCCTCACCTCGCGTGCGGACTGGCGTTTTCGCGCCAGCCGCGCGCTGAGCGCCGAGGAGCGCGAGCAGATCGCCTTCGACCAGCCCTACACCACTCTCGAGCCGCGCGACCTGACGCTGAACATCGACGCCTGGCTGATCCAGAGCCGCGAACTGAAAGAGACCGGCTGGAGCGTGCGCATCCTCGCGCCGATCGCGCTGGTCGAGCGGCCGGTACGCACCGTGGTCGCCATCGGCGGCGCCACCCTGCTGGCGCTGCTGCTGTTGCTCGGCCTGCTGATGCAACGCCGGCGGCACTTTCTCGACCGCCTGGCGCTCGACGTGCAGGCCCGCCGCGAACTGGAGCAGCGTGTGCAGGAACGCACCCGCGACCTCGAAGCGCTGAACAGCCGCCTCAAGGTCGAGGTGCTCGAACGCGAACAGGCCCAGCAGGAGCTGGTGCGCGCCCAGGACGAGCTGCTGCAGGCCGGCAAGCTGTCGGCGCTGGGCACCATGAGCGCCAGCATCAGCCACGAGCTGAACCAGCCGCTGGCGGCGATCCGCAGCTACGCCGACAACGCCGGCGTGCTGCTTGACCAGCAGCGCAACGCCGAGGCACGCGACAACCTCAGGCTGATCAGCGAACTGACCGCGCGCATGGCCTCGATCATTGCGCACCTGCGCGCCTTCGCCCGCCGCGACCAACACGCGCCCGAGCGCGTCGCCCTGCAGCCGGCGCTGGACGATGCGCTGGCGCTGCTGGCCAAGCGCCGCCAGGCGATGGGCGTCGAGCTGGTGCGCGATCTGCCGGAAGCTACGTTGTGGGTACAGGCCGGCGAGACGCGCTTGCGGCAGATCCTCGCCAACCTGCTGGCCAACGCCCTCGACGCCCTCGCCGAGCGCCCGCCGGTCAGGCGCATCTGGCTGCGCGCCGAACAGCAGGGCAACGGCGTACTGCTGACCCTGCGCGACAACGGCCCGGGGTTTTCCGCCGAGGCGCTGCGCCGCGCACGCGAACCCTTCTTCACCACCAAGACCAGCGCCCAGGGCCTCGGCCTCGGCCTGGCGATCTGCGATACGCTGGTGCGCGCGCTGGGCGGCGAGCTGAGCCTCGCCAACCACCCCGACGGCGGCGCCCAGCTGGGCCTGTTCCTGCGCAGCGCCGAACCCGGCGCCGCCTTCCCGACCGAGGATCATCTGCAATGAGCGACAACCTGATCAGCGCCGACGCCCAGGTGCTGCTGATCGACGACGACCCGCACCTGCGCAAGGCGCTGAGCCAGACCCTGGACCTGGCCGGCCTGCGGGTGGTCAGCCTGGGCGATGCGCGCGAGGTGGGCGCACGGCTGCCGGCCGACTGGCCGGGCGTGGTGGTCAGCGACATCCGCATGCCCGGCATCGACGGCCTGGAGCTGTTGCAGCAGCTGCGCGGGCGCGACGCCGAACTGCCCGTCATCCTCATCACCGGCCACGGCGACATCCAGCTGGCCGTGCAGGCGATGCGCGCCGGCGCCTACGATTTCCTCGAAAAACCCTTCCCCAGCGAAGCACTGCTCGACAGCGTGCGGCGTGCCCTGGCGCTGCGCCAGCTGGTGCTGGACAACCGCAGCCTGCGCCTGGCGCTGGCCGATCGTCAGCAGCTGACCGCGCGCCTGCTCGGCCATTCGCCGGCGATGCTACGCCTGCGCGAGCAAATCGGCGCGCTGGCCGGCACCCAGGCCGACGTGCTGATCCTCGGCGAAACCGGCGCCGGCAAGGAGGTGGTCGCGCGCGCGCTGCACGACCTGTCCAGCCGACGCAACGGCCCGTTCGTGGCGATCAACGCCGGTGCGCTGGCCGAGTCGGTGGTCGAGAGCGAGCTGTTCGGCCACGAGCCGGGCGCCTTCACCGGCGCGCAGAAACGACGCATCGGCAAGTTCGAGTTCGCCAACGGCGGCACGCTGTTCCTCGACGAGATCGAGAGCATGAGCCTGGACGTGCAGGTCAAGCTGCTGCGCCTGCTGCAGGAGCGCGTGGTCGAGCGCCTCGGCGGCAACCAGTCGATCGCGCTGGACATCCGCGTCATCGCCGCGACCAAGGAAGACCTGCGCGTGGCCGCCGATCAGGGACGCTTTCGCGCCGACCTCTATTACCGCCTGAACGTCGCGCCGCTGCGCATTCCGCCGCTGCGCGAACGCAACGAGGACATCCTCCTGCTGTTCCAGCATTTCGCCGAAACCGCCGCCCAGCGCCACGGCCTGCCGATACGCGATCTGCAGCCGGAGCAGCGCGCCCTGCTGTTGCGCCACGACTGGCCCGGCAACGTGCGCGAGCTGCAGAACACTGCCGAGCGTTTCGCCCTCGGCCTTGGTCTGGGCCTGGAGCAGGCAGCCGCCGGCGCGTCGATGCCGGGCGGCGGCACGCTGGGCGAGCAGGTCGACGCCTTCGAACGCGCGCTGATCGCCGCCGAACTAGCGCGCCCGCACAGTTCGCTGCGCAGCGCGGCCGAGGCGCTCGGCCTGCCGCGCAAGACCCTGCACGACAAACTGCGCAAACACGGCCTGAGCTTCACCGAGACTGGCGGAAGTTCGCCCGACGACGGGGAATAATTGGCGGTTTTCCGCCATTGAACCCTGGCACGCCTCGCCTGCGACGAAATGCCTCGAATCCTTTCCCCGGCGCCGCCAGGCGCGCCGGGCGCAACCCGCAAAGCTGCGACCCAGACGGCTTTCCTGGCATCTGCCCATTCAAAGCGTCATGCGCAGCTGGTACAACCTTTGCCCACGCAAGGATGCAACCGCCGGCTGGCACAGGCATTGCTAACTTACTGAAACCTTGCGGGACATGTCGCTCGACGGCAGGAGGCATCGCCAAATGCTGCCTAGACTCATCGCAGGTTACTGCCGAATCGTCGCGCGGCGATTCTTCACAACAAGAGGGAAACACCAATGTTCAAACTGACTGCCAAGGCGCTGGCTTGCGCCCTGTCGCTGAGCATCGCCGGTCTGGCCCATGCGGCCGACCCGATCACCATCAAGTTCTCCCACGTGGTCGCCGAGAATACGCCGAAAGGCCAGGGCGCCCTGCTGTTCAAGAAGCTGGTGGAAGAGCGCCTGCCGGGCAAGGTCGAGGTTCAGGTCTATCCGAACTCCTCGCTGTTCGGTGACGGCAAGGAAATGGAAGCCCTGCTGCTGGGTGACGTGCAGCTGATCGCGCCGTCGCTGGCCAAGTTCGAACACTACTCCAAGGGCGTCCAGGTCTTCGACCTGCCGTTCCTGTTCGATGACATCGCCGCGGTTGACCGCTTCCAGAAGGGCGAGGCCGGCCAGAAGCTGCTGCGCTCGATGGAAGACAAGAACATCACCGGTCTGGGCTACTGGCACAACGGCATGAAGCAGCTGTCGGCCAACAAGAAGCTGATCGAGCCGAAGGACGCCCGTGGTCTGAAGTTCCGCGTACAGGCTTCCGCCGTACTGGACGAGCAGTTCAAGGCCGTGCGCGCCAACCCGCGCAAGATGAGCTTCGCCGAGGTCTACCAAGGTCTGCAGACTGGCGTGGTGAACGGTGCCGAGAACCCGTACTCGAACATCTACTCGCAGAAGATGCACGAAGTGCAGAAGTACATCACTGAGTCCAACCACGGTCTGCTGGACTACATGGTGATCACCAACACCAAGTTCTGGAACGGTCTGCCGGCTGACATCCGCGGCGAACTGGAAAGCATCCTGGCCGAGGTCACCGTCGAGGTGAACAAGCAGGCCGATGCGCTGAACCAGGGCGACAAGCAGCGCATCCTCGATGCGGGTACCACCGAGATCATTACCCTCACCCCGGAGCAGCGCAACAAATGGCGTGAAGCCATGAAGCCGGTCTGGAAGAAGTTCGAGGGCGAGATCGGTGCCGACCTGATCAAGGCCGCCGAAGCCGCCAACCAGGCGCAATAAGCCGTACCAGGGGCGGGCTACCCGCCCGCCCCTGCTGTAATTCCAGAAAACCGACAGCCCAGTGAAAAAACACAGCAGCTAGCGAAGACGACGCCCACACCAAGGGCAGGACGGCAGAGGCCCAGGCGATCCCGGCCACACCGCTTCTCTGGCGAGAACAAGAGTTTTCATTGTGCTGTTTCTCCAGCCGCCCCGGCTGGTTCATGGCGCACGTTCCGTGTTCGCCCACCGTAAACTTGCAGTCCATCGGGAGATGTCATCCATGAACGCCCTGCGGCGCGTCTGGGACCACTTCGAGGAGAGCTTCATCGCTTTCCTGCTGGCGGCCATGACACTGGTGACGTTCGTCTACGTCATCCTCAACAACCTCTACACGCTGTTCTACGACCTGGGCGACCGGTTCGAGGGCAGTGCCGATTTCTGGTTTGCCATCGGCGACTACATCATCGGCCTGGCACAGGCCATGACCTGGAGTACCGCGCTGACCAAGGCGCTGTTCGCCTGGCTGATCTTCTTCGGTCTGGCCTATGGCGTGCGCACCGCCGGCCATATCGGCGTCGATGCACTGGTCAAGCTGGCGCCCAAGCACGTCCAGCGCTACATCGGCATCATCGCCTGCCTGGTCTGCCTGGGTTACACCGGGCTGCTGAGCGTCGCCAGCTTCGAGTGGATCCACACCCTGTTCAACGCCAACATCGGCGCCGAGGACCTGGGCCACGTCGGCGTCAAGCAGTGGCACATCGGCCTGATCGTGCCGTTCGGCTTCGCGCTGATGTTCATCCGTTTCGCCGAGATTTTCGTGCGCATCCTGCGTAATCAGCAGACCGGTCTCGGGCTTGCCGACGAAGCCGCCGATGCGGTCAAGCTGACCGAGCACGAGGAGCAAAAGTAAATGACCATCCTGTTCCTGTTCGTCCTGCTCTTCCTGCTGATGTTCCTCGGCGTGCCGATCGCCGTGTCGCTGGGCCTGGCCGGCTCGCTGACCATCATGATCTTCAGCGAAGACTCGGTGCGCTCGCTGGCGATCAAGCTGTTCGAGACCTCCGAGCACTACACCCTGCTGGCGATCCCGTTCTTCCTGCTGGCCGGTGCCTTCATGACCACCGGTGGCGTGGCGCGGCGCCTGATCGACTTCGCCAATGCCTGTGTCGGCCATATCCGTGGCGGCCTGGCCATCGGCGCGGTGCTGGCGTGCATGCTGTTCGCCGCGCTGTCCGGCTCCTCGCCGGCCACCGTTGCCGCGGTCGGCTCTATCGCCATCGCCGGCATGGTGCGCTCTGGCTACCCGCAGGCCTTCGGCGCGGGCATCGTCTGTAACGCCGGTACGCTGGGCATCCTCATCCCGCCGTCGGTGGTGATGGTGGTCTATGCCGCCGCGACCGAAACCTCGGTCGGCAAGCTGTTCATGGCCGGAGTAGTGCCGGGCCTGCTGCTGGGCGGCGTGCTGATGGTGGCGATCTACATCATCGCGGTGAAGAAGAACCTGCCGGCATTGCCGCGCGCGACCTTCCGCGAGTGGCTGTCGGCTGCACGCAAGGCGGTCTGGGGCCTGCTGCTGATGGTGATCATCCTCGGCGGCATCTACTCGGGCATGTTCACCCCGACCGAAGCAGCCGCCGTGGCTGCGGTCTACTCGGCCTTCGTCGCGCTGTTCGTCTATAAGGACATGACCATCCGCGAGTGCCCGAAGGTGATCCTGGAGTCGGCCAAGCTGAGCATCATGCTGATGTTCATCATCGCCAACGCCATGCTGTTCGCCCACGTGCTGACCACCGAGCAGATCCCGCAGACCATCACCGCCTGGGTAATGGACGCCGGCCTGCAGCCGTGGATGTTCCTGCTGGTGGTGAACATCGTGCTGCTGGTGGCCGGTGCCTTCATGGAGCCGTCGGCGATCATCCTGATCCTCGCGCCGATCCTCTTCCCGATCGCTGTGCAACTGGGCATCGACCCGATCCACCTGGGCATCATCATGGTGGTGAACATGGAGATCGGCCTGATCACGCCGCCGGTGGGCCTGAACCTGTTCGTCACCTCGGCGGTAACCGGCATGAGCGTCACCCAGGTGATTCGCGCCGCGATGCCGTGGCTGATGCTGCTGCTGAGCTTCCTGGTGATCATCACCTACGTGCCGTGGATTTCCCTGGCGCTGCCCGAAGCCCTGGGCATGTAGCGCTCGACCTCTCTGCTTTCCTTTTGCCCGGCCTTAGTGCCGGGCTTTTTTTTCCTGCCGTTCAGGCCGACAGCGGCAACGCGGCGCGGCGACGGAACCAGCCGGTGACCGACAGGCGGTCGACCTGCGTCGGCAGCACTTCATGCGGGAACTCCCCGGCCATGAACACCACCAGGGTGCCCGCCTCGGGAGCGACATCGAGGCTCTCACCGTCGGCCAGATACAGGCGCAGGGCGCCGCCGTGATCGGGCTGCCAGTTCGGATTGAGGTAGAGCACGGCGGTCACGCTACGGCTGTCATCGTCGCGAAAACGGTCGAGATGAGTCTTGTAGAACGCGCCCGGCGGATAGAAAGCGAAGTGACACTCGAACTCCTCCAGGCCGAGGTACAGCTCGCGGTTGAGCTGCTCGCGCAGCGCATCCATCAGCTGCAGGTAGAGATCGCTGGCGGCCGACTGGCCGGGTTCCAGCCAGAGAATGCGGTCGCTGCGTATGCCTTCATGCACCGCCTGGCTTCCGCCGCGCCCGATCGCGGCCGGCACCATGACACCCTCCGCCTCGCGGCGGCGACATTCTTCGGCGAGGCGGAGGGAGTCATGGCCTGGGATGAACGCACGCTGTACCGACCAGCCACGCACGGCCAGGTCATCGATGAGAGTCGAAAACTGCAAGATCAGGGCTCCGAGAGATCAGGATCATCAAACCGCCACGGCGGGCCACGCGGCGCAACGGGGAACGATGCGCGCAGCTGACATTCAAGATGATCTGGGGAAGAGGCGCACGATCATGCGCCCGGTGGCGTATTCTGCGCCCGCCGGGTGGCATCGGGAAATGCCCACGTGGCGGCAGGACTGTGGCAATTCGTCCAGCCTCCCGACCGCGCCAGCCCCGCTCGACAGTCGGCCAGGCGGCGTCGACAATGCCCGACCCCGTACAGGAGATCCCATGCGCGCCTTTCTTGCCCTTGCCCTATTGGTCATCAGCTTCGCCAGCCAGGCGGATGTCTACGAAGAACTCTACGAAACCGCCGGCTGGACCGAGCAGCGCGCCAATTTCAGCGACGCGCTGACCGCCGCCCAGCAGCGCTACAAGGACAGCCTGCCGCCGGCGGTATTCCAGGCACTGGTCGACAACAGCAACCGCCGCTTCGCCAGCGACGCCGTGGATCGGCGCGCCCTGCAGGCGCTGCGCGAGCACCTGGCCGAGCCGCAGTCGGCGCTGCAGTTCTTCCAGACCCCGCTGGGGCGCAAGGTCGTCGCCGCCGAGGTACTGGCGGCGCGCCGCGAACAACTCGCGCAGCATGTCGATGGCCTGCCGCGCATGGACGCCGGCAGCAATCGCCAGTTGTTGATTCGCCATCTCGCGCAGGCCATTCCAGCCAGCGCCGCCGGTGCCGAAGTCAGCCTGGCGCTGGCCGGTGTCGCCGCCGACAGCCTCAGCCAGATGCTGCCGGGCATTCTCGGCGGCGGTCAGGCGCAGGGGCTGCTGAACAGCCAGCGCGAACGGCTGGTGCAGCAGATCGAGGGCGATCTGGACAACACCCTGCTGTATGTCTACCGCTCGCTGTCCGATGCCGAACTGGAAGAGTACCTGCAGTTCGCCCAGTCCGCCGAGGGCAAGGCGTACTACGCGGCGGCGCTGCAGGCGCTGCGCGCGGGACTGGCGGTAGGCCCGGATTCGGCGGCGATTCAGGCACAGCAGCGCTGAACGCCGCCCGCGCTCATTTCAGGCGCTCGCGCAGGAAGGCGAAATAACGCTGGCGCAGCGCCTCGCTCTCGTTGACCAGATGATGACGCGCCGCCGGCAGGCGCAGGATTTCCGGCGCGGCGAACTTGCGCTGCAGCACCGGCAGGTTGTACTGCCAGTCCACCGTCATGTCCGCCTCGCCCTGGATGATCAGCGGTGACTCGCCGCTGCCCGTCGCCTTCTCGATGCGTGGAATCCAGCGCGACAACGCACCGACCCAGGCCGTCGGCAGGATGCTCGCCTGCAGCGGATCCTCGGTCTGCACGAACTGCAGGAAGCGCGCGTCGCTGGAGTTGTCGCTGAAGGCGCGCGGAATCTGCTGGACGAAGCGGCGCATCAGCTCGTAGCTCAGGCGCGAACGCAGCCAGGCGCGCGGACGAATCAGCGGCGCCAGGAGGATGGTGCGGCCACGCTCGGCACTCTGCGGCTGATGCAGCAGGTGATCGAGCAGGATCGCGCCGCCGGTACTCTGTCCGAGCAGGTGCCACGGCCGAGGCAGATCGAGCTGGCGCGCCTGCTCGAAGAGGCCGTTGAGCACCGCCTGGTATTCCTCGAACTCGTTGATGCTGGCCGGCGGGCCGCTGGACAGACCGTGTCCCGGCAGGTCGCAGGCGAGCACGGCGAAGCCCATGTCCAGGCCCCATTCGACGACATGACGGTACAGCCCCATGTGATCGTAGTAGCCATGCATCACCAGCAGGCTGGCGTGCGGCTGCGGTGGCCACCAGGCCTGGGCCACCACGTCGTAGTCGCCGACGCGAAAACGCCCGAGGCGGCTGTGGATGTCACGTCGCTGTGGCAGGTCGAGGCCGTAATAGGCCTGGTAGTGTCGCGCCTCGGGGCTCAGCTCGGTGGCGGCGTGCAGCTCGCCAAGCTGCGCGCGTAGCAGGTCGGGTTGGATTCGCTGGGGCATGGCCGTTCAGTTCGTCGAAACAGCGGACGTCATAAGGTCCTGTGCGCAAAACCGCCGCAGCGGCGGCGCATGGCGGCATATTCCGCTCTGTGACGGGGCATGGCAAGCTGACGCCCCCGCTGCCGAGACCCGCCATGCACCCGCGCCGCACGCTCCTCATTGCCTCCCTGCTTACCCTGCTCGTGGCTGGCGGCCTGCTGGCCGCGTTCAAGTGGTTCGAGGGGCGCTACCTGCGCACCTTCGAGGGCGAGCGCGCCGAACTGTTTTCCGGCGACGACCTCAGGCTGCCCGCCGAACTGCAGGGCCCGGGGCCGGTGCGCTTCGTGCATTTCTGGGATCCGGGCTGCCCGTGCAACGTCGGCAACCAGCAGCATCTGGAAGAGCTGCTCAAGCGCTTCGCCGGACAGCCGGTGGAGTTCTACGAGGTGCGCAAGCCCGGCAGCAAGGGCCGGCTGCCGCCGTCGCTGGCTGCGCTGAAGCCGCTGAACGCGTTCGAAGGCACCGCCGAGCTGCCCGCCAGCCCGGCCGTGGGCATCTGGGATCGCAACGGCGAGCTGGTCTATATCGGCCCCTACAGCGAGGGCGCGGTGTGCAGTTCGGACAACAGCTTCGTCGAGCCGATCGTCGAGGCCGTACTCGCCGGCCGCACGGTGCGCGCCACCCATTCGCTGGCGGTGGCGTGCTTCTGCGACTGGCAGCGCTGAGGCCGGAAACGAACAAGGGCGCCCTTGTTCGTAACTCAGCTGTGGGCGGAGGGCGGCACCGGCACCTGACTGTTGACCGCCCGTGGCTGCCAGCCTTGCGCCGCAACACTCTCGTCCATCGCCTGCTGCATGGCGCGCACCCGACGCTTCTCGGCGCGACGGCTCAGGTACCAGGCGAAGAACGTCGCCAGCGACACGCTGAGCAGAATCAGGCTGGCCACAGCGTTGATTTCCGGCTTCACGCCCAGGCGCACGGCGGAGAAGATTTCCATCGGCAGGGTGGTCGAGCCGGGGCCGGAGACGAAGCTGGCCAGTACCAGATCATCCAGCGACAAGGCGAACGACAGCATGCCACCCGCGGCCAGCGACGGCGCGATCATCGGCATGGTGATCAGGAAGAACACCTTCCACGGCCGCGCGCCGAGGTCCATCGCCGCCTCCTCGATGGACAGGTCCAGCTCGCGCAGGCGCGCCATCACCACCACCGCCACGTAGGACGAACAGAAGGTGGTGTGGGCGATCCAGATCGTCACCAGACCCCGCTGCGCCGGCCAGCCGATCAGCTGCGCCATGGCCACGAACAGCAGCAGCAGCGACAGGCCGGTAATCACCTCGGGCATCACCAGGGGCGCGGTGACCAGCCCGCCGAACAGCGTGCGCCCGCGGAACACCGGGATGCGTGTGAGCACGAAGGCCGCCATCGTACCCAGCGCCACCGCAGCAATGGCGGTGTAAAAGGCCACCTCCAGCGAGCGCATCACCGAGCCCATCAGCTGGCTGTTGTCCAGCAGACCGACATACCACTTCACCGACCAGCCACCCCAGACGGTCACCAGCCGCGAGTCGTTGAACGAGTAGATGACCAGGATGACCATCGGCAGGTAGATGAACAGCAGGCCAAGGACCAGGATCAGGTTGGAGAAGCTCCAGCGTTTCATAGCTTGCCCTCCAGCTCTTTCGCCTGGTTTCTGTTGAACAGAATGATCGGCACCAAGAGGATCGCCAGCATCACCACCGCCAGCGCCGAGGCCACCGGCCAGTCGCGGTTGTTGAAGAATTCCTGCCAGAGCACCTTGCCGATCATCAGCGTCTCTGGGCCGCCGAGCAGCTCGGGGATGACGAATTCGCCGACCACCGGGATGAACACCAGCATGCAGCCGGCGATGATGCCGTTCTTCGACAGCGGCACGGTGATCTTCCAGAAGCTGGTGAGGTTGCGCGCGCCGAGGTCGGACGCCGCCTCCAGCAGGCTGGGATCGTGCTTCACCAGGTTGGCGTAGAGCGGCAGGATCATGAACGGCAGATACGAATAGACCACGCCGATGTACACCGCGATGTCGGTGTTGAGGATCTGCAGTGGCGTGTCGATCAGCCCGAGGTCGAGCAGTAGCCCGTTGAGCAGGCCGTTGCTGCTGAGGATGCCCATCCAGGCGTAGACGCGGATCAGGATCGCGGTCCAGGTCGGCATCATGATCAGCAGAAGCAGTACCGTCTGCAGGTCCTTGCGCGCCCGCGCGATGGCATAGGCCATCGGGTAGCCGATCAGCAGGCACAGCAGCGTGCTGAAGAAGGCGATGCGCAGCGAGCCGAGGTAGGCGGCCAGGTACAGCTCGTCCTCGCTGAGGAAGATGTAGTTGCCCAGGTTGATCAGCACCTGCAGCTGCTGCTCGGCGTAGCGGAAGATTTCCGTGTACGGCGGAATCGCCACGTCGGCCTCGGCGAAGCTGATCTTCAGCACGATGGCGAACGGCAGCAGGAAGAACAGCATCAACCAGAGGAACGGAACGCCGATGACCAGCCGGCGGCCGTTGTTCAGCGCGGGCCGGCGGCTCATGCCTGCAGCACCACGCCGCTGTCACTGAGCCAGTGCAGGTAGACCCGCTCCTCCCAGGTCGGCCATTTGACGTGGCGCTCGGCATTGGCGACGAAGGCCTGCAGCAGCATCCCCGACTCCAGCTTGATGTAGTACACCGAATGGCCGCCGAGGTAGGCGATGTCGTGCACCACGCCCTCGACCCAGTTGTAGTCCGCCATCTCCAGCACCGGCTTCTCCAGGCTCATCATCAGCTTCTCCGGGCGCAGGGCGTAGGTCACACGCTTGTCCTGGGCACGGGTACTGATGCCGTGGCCGACGTAGATGGGGCGTTCGAGCTGCGGGCAGGCAATCACCGCATGGTCTTCGAGGTCTTCCACCAGCTCGCCGTCGAACAGGTTGACGTTGCCGATGAATTCGCAGACCAGCCGGCTGGCCGGGGTTTCGTAGATGTCCATCGGGCTGCCGACCTGGGCGATCCAGCCCTGGCTCATGATGGCGATGCGCTCGGCCATGGTCATGGCCTCTTCCTGGTCATGGGTGACCATCACGCAGGTCACGCCGACGCGCTCGATGATCTGCACCAGTTCCAGCTGCATCTGCGAGCGCAGCTTCTTGTCCAGCGCGCCCATCGGCTCGTCGAGCAGCAAAAGCTTGGGCCGTTTCGCCAGCGAACGCGCCAAGGCCACGCGCTGGCGCTGGCCGCCGGAGAGCTGGTGCGGCTTGCGCTTGGCGTACTGGGTCATCTGCACCAGGCCGAGCATCTCGCTGACGCGCCCGGCGATCTCGTCCTTGGCCAGGCCATCCTGCTTGAGGCCGAAAGCGATGTTCTGCTCCACCGTCATGTGCGGGAACAGCGCATAGGACTGGAACATCATGTTGATCGGCCGCTCGTAGGGCGGCAGATCGGTGATGTCCTGACCGTCGAGGAAGATACGCCCCTCGCTCGGCCGCTCGAAGCCGGCGAGCATGCGCAGCAGGGTCGACTTGCCCGATCCGGAACCGCCCAGCAGGGCGAATATCTCGCCCTGATGGATGTTCAGCGAGACGTCATCGACCGCCACCGTTTCGTCGAACTTCTTGGTGACGCGGTCGATCTTCAGCAGCACCTGCTTGTTCTTGCTCTCGCCGGTGAGGGCTTTCTTGTAGGCGCTGGAGGCAACGGCCATGCGCGAACTCCCGAAAATGTAAGGTTGGCCGGCCAGCGCCGGATATCGATGGTCGTTGCAGCGGGCGGGAATCGCCCGGGTATCTATTTGCCGGATTTCACCTTGGTCCAGCTGCGATTCATCAGCCGCTGGATCTTCGCCGGCAGCTCGGCCGAGACGTACAGGCGATCCAGCACGTCCTGCGGCGGATAGATCGAAGGATCGTTGCGTACCTCTTGATCCATCAGTTCGCCCGCCTTGAGGTTGGGGTTGGCATAGCCGACGTAGTCGCTCACCGAGGCGATCACCTCGGGGCGCAACAGGTAGTCGATGAATGCATGGGCCTGTTCGACGTTGCCGGCATCGGCGGGGATGGCGAGCATGTCGAACCAGAGGTTGCCGCCTTCCTTGGGAATGGCGTAGGCGATCTCGATGCCCTTGCCAGCTTCCTCGGCACGGGCGGCGGCCTGGAACACATCGCCGGAGAACCCGGCGGCGACGCAGATATTGCCATTGGCGAGATCGGAAATGTACTTGGAGGAGTGGAAATAGCGCACGTGCGGACGCACTGCCAGCAGCTTCTCCTCGGCCTTGCGGTAGTCGGCGGGATTCTCGCTGTTGGGATCTAGGCCCAGATAGTTGAGCATGGCCGGAATCATCTCGTCGGCCGAGTCGAGCATGGCGATGCCGCAGCTGGCGAGCTTCTCCGCATTCTGCGGCTCGAACAGCACCGCCCAGGAGTCGATGGTGTCGACGCCGAGCGCTGCCTTGACCTTCTCCACGTTGTAGCCGATGCCGTTGGTGCCCCACAGGTAGGGCGCGGCGTGGGCGTTACCCGGATCGTTCTTCTGCAGTTGCTTGAGCAGCGCGGGGTCGAGGTTCTCCCAGTTCGGCAGCTTGGACTTGTCGAGCTTCTGGAAGGCGCCGGCGCGGATCTGCTTGCCGAGGAAGTGGTTGGACGGCACCACCACGTCATAGCCGGTGCGACCGGCCAGCAGCTTGCCCTCGAGGGTTTCGTTGGAGTCGAAGACGTCGTAGACAGGCTTGATGCCGGTCTCCTTCTCGAACTCTTCCAGCGTCGTTTCGCCGATGTAATCCGACCAGTTGTAGATGTGCACCGTGGCAGCCTGGGCCGTGGCGGCGCCAGCGAACGCGGCGGCGATGATCAGCGACGTGAGGGTCGAGCGCATGGGATGAGTCCTCTGGTTTCAGGCCGTGCGTTGCCCCGAGGGGAAAGCCGGGCTGTTTATTGGAAAAACCTCTGAAAATCAACAGGTGACGCAACAAAAAACCGAGTGTTGCGCGAGGAAATGCTGCGCCAGCGGACTACAGACTGGCGCAACTCCCGTCGGCTCGGCACTCCCTCGCCTTATAGCGACCGGGCAGCACGACGGCTGCCGGGCCGGCACGTCAGGCTTCAGCGACCCGACTTGATCTTGGTCCAGCTGCGGGTCATGGCGCGCTGGGTCTTCGGATCGAGGTCGGGGAAGGTGTAGAGCTTCTGCAGCACCTCCTGGCTCGGGTAGATGCCCGGGTCGGTACGAATGGCCTCGGCCACCAGCGGAGTCGACGCGGAGTTGGCGTTGGGGAACTGCACGTAGTCGGTGATCGACGCCATGACTTCCGGCTTCATCAGGTAGTTGATGAAGACATGGGCGTTCTCGACGTTCTTCGCATCGGCGGGAATGGCGACCATGTCGAAGAAGCTGCCGGCGCCTTCCTTGGGAATCTTGTAGCCGACGTTGACGCCGTTCTTGGCTTCCTCGGCGCGCGCCTTGGCCTGATAGATGTCGCCGGAGTAGCCGATGGCGACGCAGGTTTCGCCGTTGGCCAGGTCGGAGATGTACTTGGACGAGTGGAAGTAGGCGACGTGCGGGCGAATCTGCATGAACAGCGCTTCGGCCTTCTTCAGTTCATCGGCCTTGCCGCTGTCCGGCGCGTAGCCCAGGTAATGCAGGGCGGCCGGCAGGATTTCGGTCGGCGAGTCGAGGAAGGAGACGCCGCAGGCCTTCAGCTTCTCGATGTTTTCCGGCTTGAACACCAGGTCCCAGGAATCCACCGGCGCGTTGTCGCCGAGCACAGCCTTGACCTTGTCGACGTTGTAGCCGATGCCGATGGTGCCCCACATGTAGGGAATCGCGTACTGGTTACCCGGATCGCTCGGGTCCAGCGCCTTGAGCAGGCTCTTGTCGAGGTTTTCCCAGTTCGACAGCTTGGATTTGTCCAGCTTCTGGAACACCCCGGCCTTGATCTGCTTGGCGAGGAACGGGTTGGACGGCACCACCACGTCGTAGCCAGAGCTACCGGCCAGCAGCTTGGCTTCCAGCACTTCATTGCTGTCGAAGACGTCGTAGACGACCTTGATGCCGGTTTCCTTGGTGAAGTTCTCCAGGGTGTCTTCGGCGATGTAGTCGGACCAGTTGTAGACGTGCAGTACCTTTTCCTGGGCCTGCGCAGCCCCGGCGACAGCGCCGGCCAGCGTCATGGCAAGTAGGGTCTTGGCGAAGGGATTCATCCGTGCAGCTCCTGTTGTCGTCATTTATGTCGGGGCAGTGGAACAGACCATGAACAGCGCGGCGGTCTGGCGGTGCACCGTATCGGCGCATCTTCGGTTGGCTCCGGCCACGCGCAGCGCGCAGTCTGGCAAGGTCGGGGACGCTTTTTCAACAGACCGTACGCTGCCCGGTGAACCTTAGCCCAGCACGTCACGGGCGGTGGCATCCAGACACAGCCGGACCTTGCCGATCAGCTCGTCGATTTCCCCCTCGGCGATCACCAGCGGCGGCGACACGATCATGGTGTCGCCGACCGCGCGCATCACCAGGCCGTTGCGGAAGCAGTGCTCGCGACAGCGCATGCCCACCCCCGCCTCGGCGAAGCGCTCGCGGGTCTTCTTGTTCTTCACCAGCTCCAGCGCGCCGAGCATGCCGACGCCGCGCGCCTCGCCCACCAGCGGGTGCTCGGCGAGTTCCTGCCAGCGAGATTGCAAATAGGGTGCCGTCTTCGTCTTCACCCGCTCGACGATCTTCTCCTCGCGCAGGATGCGGATGTTCTCCAACGCCACCGCAGCGGCCACCGGATGCCCCGAATAGGTGAAGCCATGGTAGAACTCGCCGCCCTCGTTGAGCGTGCGCACCACTTCATCGCGCACCACCACGCCGCCCATCGGGATGTACCCCGAGGTCAGGCCCTTGGCGATGGGCATCAGATCCGGCTCGAGGCCGTAGTAGTCGCTGCCGAACCACTCACCGGTACGGCCGAAGCCGCAGATGACCTCGTCGGCGATGAAGAGGATGTCGTAGCGCGCGAGGATTTCCTTGATCCGCGGCCAGTAGCTCTGGGGAGGGATGATCACGCCGCCGGCGCCTTGGATCGGTTCGGCGATGAAGGCGGCGACCTTGTTCTCGCCGACCTCGAGAATCTTCTGTTCCAGCTGGTCAGCGATGCGTACGCCGAACTCTTCCGGGCTCATGTCGCCGCCCTCGCCGAACCAGTAGGGCTGGTCGATATGCTCGATGCCCGGGATCGGCCCGTCGCCCTGCTCGTGCATGGCCTTCATGCCGCCAAGGCTGGCGCCGGCGATGGTCGAGCCGTGATAGCCGTTCCAGCGGCCGATGATCACCTTCTTCGCCGGCTGGCCCTTGATCGCCCAGTAATGGCGCACCATGCGCAGCACGGTGTCGTTGGCTTCCGAGCCCGAGCCGGTGAAGAACACATGGTTCATTCCGGCCGGCGCGATGTCGGCGATCGCCTTGGCCAGGGCCACCGCCGGCGGGTGAGCGGTCTGGAAGAACAGGTTGTAGTAGGGCAGTTCGCGCATCTGCTTCGCCGCGGCCTCGACCAGCTCCTCGCGACCGTAGCCGACGTTGACGCACCACAGACCGGCCATGGCATCGAGAATCTTGTGGCCCTCGCTGTCCCACAGGTAGACGCCGGAAGCCTTGGTGATGATACGCGTGCCCTTGGCGTTCAGCGCCTTGTAGTCGGTGAACGGCGGCAAGTGGTGGTCGCGGCTCAGGGCTTGCCAATGCAGGGTTTGCGAATCGCTCATCGAGTCACCTCTTTTTGCCTATGTGAGTGGTCGGTGGATGAGCACCGCGTCATCCACCCCTACGGCTGTTCGTTACACCGAAAGCATCAGGAACTCGCGCTCCCAGGAGCTGATGACCCGGTGATAGTTCTCCTGCTCGGTGCGCTTGACCGCGACGTAGCCGGTGATGAACTTCGGGCTCAGGTACTTGCGCAGCTCGCGGCAGTTCTCCATGCGTTCCAGCGCCGCTTCCAGGGTCAGCGGCAGACGCAGGTTGCGGCGCTCGTAGCCGCGCCCCTTGACCGGCGGGCTCGGGTTGATGCCCTCGACCATACCGATGTAGCCGCACAGCAGGCTGGCAGCGATGGCCAGGTAGGGATTGGCGTCGGCGCCCGGCAGGCGGTTTTCCAGACGACGGTTCTGCGGGTCGGAATCCGGCACGCGCAGGCCGACGGTACGGTTCTCCTCGCCCCACTCGACGTTCACCGGCGCCGAGGTATCGGGCAGGAAGCGGCGGAACGAGTTGACGTTGGGTGCGAATAGCGGCAGCAGCTCGGGGATGTACTTCTGCAGGCCGCCGACGTGGTGCAGGAACAGCTGGCTCATCGAGCCGTCGGGATTGGAGAACACGTTGCGCCCGCTCTCCAGGTCCACCACGCTCTGGTGCAGATGCATGGCGCTGCCCGGCTCGCCGGTCATCGGCTTGGCCATGAAGGTGGCCGCCACGTTGTGCTTGAGCGCGGCCTCGCGCATGGTGCGCTTGAACACCAAAATCTGGTCGGCCAGATGCAGCGCCTCGCCATGACGGAAGTTGATCTCCATCTGCGCGGTGCCTTCCTCGTGGATCAGCGTGTCCAGGTCCAGGCCCTGCGCTTCGCACCAGTCGTACATGTCCTCGAACAGCGGGTCGAATTCGTTGGCCGCATCGATGGAGAACGACTGGCGGCCAGTCTCCTGGCGCCCGGAACGGCCGATCGGCGGCTGGAACGGCAGGTCGGGGTCCTCGCAGCGACTGGTCAGGTAGAACTCCATTTCCGGCGCGACGATGGGCTGCCAGCCGCGATCGGCGTACAGCTTCAATACGCGCTTCAGGATGTTGCGCGGCGACAGCTCGATGGGGTTGCCCATCTTGTCGTAGGTGTCGTGGATCACCTGGGCAGTGGGTTCGATGGCCCAGGGCACGAGAAACACCGCATTGGGATCGGGCCGGCAGAACATGTCGATGTCCGCCGGATCGAGCAGTTCGTAATAGATGTCATCCTCGACGTAGTCGCCGGTGACAGTCTGCAGCAGCACGCTTTCGGGCAGGCGCATGCCCTTCTCGCCGAGGAACTTGCTGGTCGGGGAGATCTTGCCGCGGGCGATGCCGGTCAGGTCGCTGATCAGGCATTCCACTTCAGTGATCTTGCGTTCTTTGAGCCAGCTGGTGAGCTGGTCGAGCTGGGTAGTCATGATGACCTCGGGTTGAGTGTTGGCGCCGCGTCCGATCAGCGCTGTCTCGCGCGTTCCCGACAGGCTTCGGCGAAGCCCTGGAACAACGCCAGGTAATGCGGGTGCTCGTGCACCTTCCATTCCGGATGCCACTGTACGCCGAGGGCGAAACTGCGGGCATCCTCCACCGAGAACGCCTCGATCAGACCGTCCGGCGCCAGCGCCTCGATGCGCAGGCCCTCGCCCAGACGTTCGACGCCCTGGCCATGCACCGAATTGACGCGCACCAGCGCCGGCAAGCCGAGACGCTCGAGCAGGCCGCCAGGTTGTACGTGCAGGTCGTGACTGAGGCCGTACTGGTCGTCGAGCGGCGCCTCGGGGTTCTCGCGGTGGTCCTGGTAGGGCTCCACCTCGTGCACTTTTTGCAACAGGCTGCCACCGAAGGCCACATTCATTTCCTGGAAGCCGCGACAGATGCCGAACACCGGAATACCCGCATGCACGGCCGCGCGGATCAGCGGCAGGGTCAGGCGGTCGCGCGGCGGATCGTGCGGGGTGCCCGGCGCGCTCTGCGGCCCGGCGTAATGCTGCGGCTCGACGTTCGACGGCGAGCCGGTGAACAGCAGGCCATCAAGGCTTTCCAGCAGCGTGGCCTGATCGATCAGTTCATCCAGGGCGGGGATGATCAGCGGCACACCGGCGACCGCGGCGGCGCGCAAGTACTTGTCGCCGGCAATATGAAAACCGTGCTGGCCGATCATGCGGGTGCAGGCGGAAACGCCGATCAGGGGCTTGCGCGACATGGGATGCTCGTCTTCCGGTTGATGGCTTACCGGAGAGTAGTCTTGTTCATTTTTATAGACAATAGCCGAACGGAGCGGCGATCTCGTGGTTTTTTCCACATCGCACGTCGGAGACGAAAATGCCCCGCAAGTGCCCACTCTGGGCCATCATGGGGCGTCCCGGAGGGCTATTGACAGGCTTCAGGCTTTCGGATTGACTCCTAACCGAGCAGTCTGATGATTGAAATTTTTAACAATTAAGGTGCTTCATCATGCTTCCCCCGCCGCGTGCCGTTCAGCTCAACGAAGCGAACGCGTTTCTCAAGGAACACCCGGAGGTGCTCTACATCGACCTCCTCATTGCAGACATGAATGGCGTCGTGCGTGGCAAGCGCATCGAACGCGCCAGCCTGCACAAGGTGTACGAGAAAGGCATCAACCTGCCCGCCTCGCTGTTTGCCCTGGATATCAACGGCATCACCGTGGAAAGCTCCGGTCTGGGCATGGACATCGGCGACTCGGACCGCACCTGTTTCCCCATTCCCAACACACTCAGTCGCGAACCCTGGCAGCGCCGCCCCACCGCACAGCTGCTGATGACCATGCACGAGCGTGATGGCGAGCCGTTCTTCGCCGACCCGCGCGAGGTACTGCGCCAGGTGGTGAGCCGCTTCGACGAACTGGGCCTGACCATCTGCGCCGCCTTCGAGCTGGAGTTCTACCTGATCGATCAGGAGAACGTGAACGGCCGACCACAACCGCCGCGCTCGCCGATCTCCGGCAAGCGCCCGCAGTCGACCCAGGTCTACCTGATCGACGACCTCGACGAGTACGTCGACTGTCTGCAGGACATTCTCGAAGGCGCCAAGGAGCAGGGCATTCCGGCCGACGCCATCGTCAAGGAGAGCGCCCCGGCGCAGTTCGAGGTCAACCTCCATCATGTCGCCGATCCGATCAAGGCGTGCGACTACGCGGTGCTGCTCAAGCGGCTGATCAAGAACATCGCCTACGACCACGAGATGGACACCACCTTCATGGCCAAGCCCTATCCGGGCCAGGCCGGCAACGGGCTGCACGTGCACATCTCGCTGCTGGACAAGGACGGTAACAATATCTTCGCTACCGACAACCCGCTGGAGAGCCAGGCCCTGCGCCACGCCATCGGCGGTGTGCAGGAGACGATGGCCGCATCGATGGCCTTCCTCTGCCCCAACGTCAACTCCTACCGCCGCTTCGGCGCACAGTTCTACGTGCCCAATGCACCCTGCTGGGGCCTGGACAACCGCACCGTGGCGCTGCGCGTGCCGACCGACAGCCCGGACGCCGTGCGTATCGAACACCGCGTCGCCGGCGCCGATGCCAACCCCTACCTGCTGCTGGCGGCGGTGCTGGCCGGCATCCACCACGGGCTGACCAACCGCATCGAGCCGAATGCGCCGATCGAGGGCAACTCCTACGAACAGGTGGAACCGAGCCTGCCGTCCAACTTGCGCGACGCGCTGCGCCAGCTCGACGACAGCGAGATCATGGCGCGCTACATCAGCCCCGATTACATCGACATCTTCGTCGCCTGCAAGGAAAGCGAACTGGCCGAGTTCGAGCATTCGATCTCCGACCTCGAATACAACTGGTACCTGCATACCGTCTGACCCACCGGCCCCGCTGCCGCGCGCCCGAGCGGGCGCGCAGCGCGGCGCCGCGCCGCGAGCGGCCGCCCCCTGCCCGGCGCCGAACAATCTCGCCTAGAATCACTCCATTCCTGACCGAACCATCATTATTTCCGCGAGGCCAGCCCATGTCCCGTACCGTCACTGTCGCCGCCACCCAGATGGCTTGCTCCTGGGATCGCCAGGCGAACATCGCCAACGCCGAGAAGCTGGTGCGCGAAGCCGCCGCCAAGGGCGCGCAGATCATCCTGATTCAGGAACTGTTCGAGACCCCCTACTTCTGCCAGAAGCCCAACCCCGAGTATCTGCAGCTGGCCACCTCGGTCGAGGACAACCCGGCGATCCGGCATTTCCAGAAGGTCGCCGCCGAGCTCAAGGTGGTGCTGCCGATCAGCTTCTTCGAACTGGCCGGGCGCGCGCGCTTCAACTCCATCGCCATCATCGACGCCGACGGCACGCTGCTCGGCGTCTACCGCAAGAGCCACATCCCGGACGGCCCCGGTTACCACGAGAAGTACTACTTCAACCCCGGCGACAGCGGCTTCAAGGTCTGGCAGACCCGCTATGCGCGCATCGGCGTGGCCATCTGCTGGGACCAGTGGTTCCCCGAGACCGCCCGCAGCATGGCGCTGATGGGCGCCGAACTGCTGTTCTACCCCACCGCCATCGGCAGCGAACCGCACGATCCGAACATCACCTCGCGCGACCACTGGCAGCGCGTGCAGCAGGGTCACGCCGGAGCCAACCTGATGCCGCTGATCGCCAGCAACCGCGTCGGTAAAGAGGAGCAGGACGGCTACGACATCACCTTCTACGGCTCGTCGTTCATCGCCGACCAGTTCGGCGCCAAGGTCGAAGAAATGGATGAGACCAGCGAGGGCGTGCTGGTGCACTCGTTCGATCTCGATCAGCTGGAGCATATCCGCAGCGCCTGGGGCGTGTTCCGCGACCGCCGGCCGAACCTCTACGGCCCGATCCGCACCCTCGACGGCCAGACGCCGTCGGAATGAACGCAGGGTGGAAAACGGCCAACGGCCTTTTCCACCGGTTGTACCCTCGGTGGAAAACGCTGCGCGGTTTTCCACCCTACGAGAGAGATCGCGATGACCATCCTCAGCTCCACGCCGCGCCAAGACGGCTTCCACATGCCCGCCGAATGGGCGCCGCACAGCCAGACCTGGATGATCTGGCCGGAACGCCCGGACAACTGGCGGGACAACGCGTCACCGGCTCAAGCAGCCTTCACCGCTGTCGCCAAGGCCATCGCCCGCTTCGAGCCGGTGACGGTGTGCGCCTCGGCCGCGCAATACGTAACCGCCCGCGAGCAGCTCGACGATCCGCGCATCCGCGTGGTGGAAATCAGCAGCGACGACGCCTGGGTGCGTGACACCGGGCCGACCTTCGTCATCGATGGCAAGGGCGGCCTGCGCGGCGTCGACTGGAGCTTCAACGCCTGGGGTGGCGAGGATGGCGGGCTGTATGCCGACTGGCAGCGCGATGACGAGGTGGCGCAGAAGATCCTCGAGCTCGAACGCTGCCAGCGCTACCGCACCGCAGGCTTCGTGCTCGAGGGCGGCTCGATCCACGTCGACGGCGAGGGCACGCTGATCACCACCGAGGAATGCCTGCTCAACCGCAACCGCAACCCGCAGCTGTCACGCGAGGAAATCGAGGCGGTGCTCGCCGAGCACCTGGCCATCGACAAGGTGATCTGGCTGCCGTGGGGCCTGTACAACGACGAAACCGACGGCCACGTCGACAACTTCTGCTGCTTCGTGCGGCCCGGCGAGGTATTGCTGGCTTGGACCGACGATGTCAACGACCCCAACTTCGAGCGCTGCCAGCAGGCGCTGCGCTGCCTCGACCAGGCCCGCGACGCCCGCGGTCGCGCGCTCAAGGTGCACAAGATGCCGATTCCCGGCCCGCTGTATGCGACCGAGGAAGAATGCGCTGGCGTGCAGCCGGCGGAAGGCAGCCAGACGCGTGCAGCAACGATCCGTCTGGCCGGCAGCTACGTGAACTTCCTCATCGTCAACGGCGGCATCGTCGCGCCGAGCTTCGACGACCCGCACGACAGCGAGGCCGAGGCCATTCTGCGCAGGCTGTTTCCCGAGCGTGAGGTGGTGATGGTGCCGGGGCGGGAAATTCTGCTGGGCGGCGGCAACATCCACTGCATTACCCAGCAGCAGCCGCAACCGTAGGTCGCGGCAAGGTTCGCGCCGGCTAGGCGACGATGACCTGGTTCTTGCCCAGCCGCTTGGCCTTGTACATCGCGGCGTCGGCGCGGGCGAAAACCGACGCCAGTTCGGCGTCGTCGGCCCGCAGGTAGGTCAGACCAAAGCTCGCGGTGACGCTGAAGCGCGTCCCGTTCGGCAGGCTGAACGACAGGCGCTGGATCTCGCGCTGCAGGCGCTGGGCGATCTGTTCGGCCAGGTCCGGCTGGCAGCCGGGCAGCACCGCGGCAAATTCCTCACCGCCGATGCGACCGAACACGTCACCGCGGCGCAGCACCGAGGCGCCGCACTGTGCCACGCGCTGCAACACCTGGTCGCCGATCGGATGGCCGTGAGTGTCATTGATGCGCTTGAAGTCATCGATATCCAGCAGCAGGAACGCCAGTGGCGAAGCGAACTGCTGGGCATGCTCGAATTCGCGCTGGGCGCAGTCGAAGAAGTGCCGGCGATTGCTGCTCTGGGTCAGCACGTCGGTGGTCGCCAGGCGCTGCAGTTCGCCTTCGAGCTGTTTCTTCTCGGTGATGTCCTCGGCGATGCCGACGATGATCGGTCCCTGGCCATTCTCGGCACGCCGACCGAGGAAACACTTGTCGCTCAACCAGCGCAGCTGGCCGTCGCCGCGGATGATGCGGTACTCGCGGGTTTCCACGGCACCCTCGTCGAGCACTTCGAGCAGGCTCTTCTGCGCATAGTCCAGGTCGTCCGGGTAGATGCTGTTGCGCCACTCGCCGTAGTCGGCCAGCAGCAGCGCCGCCGAGCGACCGAAGATCTGCTCGTAGGCCGGGCTGACGTAAACCATCCGCTGCGCCTGCCAGTCGAACGCCCAGAGCACGGCGTTGACGCCGCCGAGCAGGGTGCTGAACAGCTGATCGCGCGCACTCAGGCGCGCCACCTCGCCGCGCGCATGCATCAGCGCCATCAGCGTCTGCGCATCTACGCCCGGCAGCATCCCTATCCCCTTTTCGCTTCGCTTGCTCGCCAACTGCATGTGCTCGTCCCGACCCGCCGCAACCGTCTGCCGCAGCAGCTTCAATGATTCAAGAAGCTGTTCAGAGAGTCGGCAACCGACAAAGTTCCGGGGCAGCACCCAACGGTCGCTTGTGCCGTCCGAAAGGTCGTGAGCGGGCTGTTCGGGTGGCGTATCTCGCACATGCCGCAGACAAGACCGACCGTCGCCTGACAGCTGATTTTCCGTCGCCCTTCGGTTGTGATGAACGACATGTTGGCGCCGGCCCCTGCAAACCGCCGCACGAGTTGGTCTACAATTCGCGCCCTCATGATGTCAGTACGCCATCACCCGTTGTTTCTGGAATCTGCCGGCGATGCAGCATCGATCTGACGTTTCTCCTCCCGTGTACCGTGTGGCCGCACACCGCTGCCGCCGGAGCGCGCCATGCGCATGACCTTTCTGCGTCTGCCCAAGCCCCGGCGGTTGTTCGGCCTCGGCAGTCTGCTGCTGGCGCTGCTGTTCGGCGCACTGGCACTCAACGACCATTTCGGCCGCGCGGCACTCTGGAAACTGGAAGTCAGCAACCACGGCAACCTGCAGAGCCTCGCCCTGCAGAGCGCTCAGCGCGGCCAGGAACGCCAGGCGCAGACCCTCGCCGCCACGCTGGCGGATGACCCACGGGTGCTCGCGGCGATGCGCCAGCTCGACCCGCTGCTGCGCGCCGGCACGCCCTGGAGCGACTCGCGGGTACGCCTGCTGCGGCTGCAGCTGAGCGAGTACCTGCTGCCGGCGTGGCAGGCCATGCAGACTCAGCAGGGCTTGCAATTGCAGCTGTTCTGGGGCGCCGAGGGCTACAACGTGCTGCGCATGCAGCGCCCCGATGCCTATGGCGATCCGCAGGCCGCGCAGCGCCCGCTGCTCGCCGCGGCGCTGCGTGAAGGGCGCAGCCAGGTCGGCCTCGACATCGGCCGCCACGGCGCCAGCAACCGCAGCATCGTGCCGCTGCGCGGCGAGGGTGACGCCGCCGGCGAGGTCATCGGCGCACTGGAGGTCGGCTTCGACGCCCTGCCCCGGCTGGACGAGCTGGGCGAGCAACTACGCGCCGGGCTGGCACTGATCGTCGACCGCAAGGCCTTGCTCGCCGCACAGGTGCCGCCTCCGGTCGGCGCGCAGCTGGGCCGTAACGGCGACTGGCTGCTCGTCGGCCACTCGGCCACGCAGGTGCTGCAATGGGCGCAGCGGGAGCTGCTGCCGGCACCGGCGAGCGGCATGGCGCAGCGCGTGCTGGAGGCGGACGGGCGCAGCTTTCTGGTCAACCAGATTCCGCTGCACGATACCCGGCAGCAGCAGGCGGCGCGCGCGCCCGTGGCCGCCGCGCTGGTCTGGCGCGACATCAGCGCACTGGTCGCCGAGCGCGCGCGGGCCGAGGAGCTGGTACTGCTGAAATGGGGCATGGCCTGGCTGATCGCCGAGCTGCTGCTGTGGCTGCTGGTGTTCCTGCTGCAACGGCGCCTGATCGTCCAGGAACAGCACCGCCTCAGCCAGCAGCAGCAGGCGCGCAACCACCAGCGCATGCTCGAACGCGCGCAGAAGATCGCCAGCCTGCTGCCGGGCATGGTTTTCCAGCTCAAGCGCTACGCCGACGGCCGCTACGCATTCCTCTATATCAGCGAAGGCGCCAGCGCGCTGTATGGCCGGAACGCCACCGAGCTGACCGGCGATCCACGCCTGGCGATGCGCAGCGTGCACCCCGACGACCTGCCGCGCATGCGCCACACGCTGACCCGCGCGATCCGCGAAGGCAGCGCAGCCACCGAATTTCGCCTCGACAACCCACAGCGCGGCACCCTCTGGCTGGAGGGTCGCGCCAGCGCCGAGAATCTCGCCGACGGCTCGGTGCTCTGGCACGGCGTCGTCACCGAGATCACCGAGCTGATGCAGGCCACCCGCGCGCTACAGCAAAGCGAGAGTCGCTATCGCGGCATGGTCAGCAACCTGCCTGGCGCGGTCTATCGTTGCAGCGACGATGCCGAACGCCGCATGCACTACCTGAGCGAGGGCATCGAACGCCTGACCGGCTACCGGGCGGACGACCTGATCGGCGAGCGCGCGCGCAGCTATTTGAGCCTGGTCCATCCCGACGATCTGCCACAGGCGCGGCGCCCGGCGGGGCAGGACGTCTACGAACTCACCTACCGCATCCGCGACGCCAGCGGCCGCGGGCTCTGGCTGCGCGAACGCGGCCGGCTGCTGCACGACGCCGACAGCGGCGAGGCATGGTGCGAAGGTTTCATCTGGGACATCACCGCGCACCGCCGCGCCCAGCAGGACATGCAGGAGCGCGAGCGCTACCTGAGCATGCTGATCGCCAACGTCATCGACGCGATCATCATCATCGACCAGCGCGGCATCATCGAAACCTTCAACCACGCCGCCGAGACCGTGTTCGGCTACAGCGCCGCGCAGGTGCTCGGGCGCAACCTGTCGATGCTGATGCCCGAGCCCGATCGCTCGGCGCATGACGGCTACCTCGACACCTACGCCCGGCGCGGCATCCCCCGCGCGCTGGAGCAGAACCGCGAGCTGACCGCGCTGCGCAGCAATGGCGAAACCTTCACCATCGAACTGCGCGTGTCGCAGATCACCCACCACGGCGAATGCAAGTTCATCGGCCTGGTGCGCGACATCACCGAGCGCAAGCGCATCGAACGGCTGAAGAGCGAGCTGGTCTCCATCGTTAGCCACGAACTGCGCACGCCGCTGACCTCCATCGCCGGCGCACTCGGGCTGATCACCGGCGGCGCGCTCGGCGAGACGCCGACGCCGATGCGCGACATGCTCGCCATCGCCCAGCAGAACAGCCTGCGCCTGGGTCGGCTGATCGACGACCTGCTGGACATGGATAAGCTGGTCGCCGGCAAGATGACCTTCGCCCTGCGCGTACAGCCGCTGCGCCCGCTGCTGGAGCAGGCGCTGGCCAGCAACCGCGGCTATGCCGGGCAGCAGCGCGTGCGGCTGGTCCTGCGCGGCGAGGCGGACCCGCTGGTCAACGTCGACGACGATCGCCTGCAGCAGGTGCTGGCCAACCTGCTGACCAACGCCATCAAGTTCTCGCCGGTCGAAGGTGTGGTCGAACTGAGCATCGAACAGCGCGGCGGGCAGGTCTGGGTCGGCGTGCGCGACCAGGGCCCCGGCGTGCCGGAGGCGTTTCGCGCGCGGATCTTCGAGAAGTTTTCCCAGGCCGACTCGTCCGACACCCGGCAGAAGGGTGGCACCGGCCTGGGCCTGGCGATCAGCAAGGAGCTGATCGAGCACATGGGCGGACGCATCGGTTTCGACTCCGTGGCCGGCCAGGGTGCCTGCTTCTGGTTCGAACTGCCCGTCGCCACGCCTGCACCGTTCGAGCGCCGCAATGAACCCGATTGGCAACCACCGGAGAACATCGCATGAGTGAGCTACGACGCATCCTCCACGTCGAGGACGATCCGTCCATCCAGGCCGTGGCCCGCCTGGCGCTCGAAGTGGTTGGCGGCTTTCAGGTGCTCTCCTGCGCCTCGGGCGCGCAGGCACTGGACGAAGTCGAGACCTTCGCCCCCGACTTCATCCTGCTGGACGTTATGATGCCGGGCATGGACGGCCCGCAGACGCTGCGGTGCCTGAGCGAGCGCATCGATCTGGCGCAGGTGCCGGTAGCTTTCATGACCGCCAAGGTGCAGCCGCGCGAGATCGAACACCTGCGCAGCCTCGGCGCCCGCGACGTGATCATCAAACCGTTCGATCCGATGCGCCTGGCCGATCAGATTCGCAGCATCTGGGCGGCTGGCCGATACTAGAGCGCTAGTCACCCCGATTCATGACCCGTGCAGGCTTCCATGCAGTCAACGCCACCGAGCCCAGCGTCACCCCCGGCGCCCTCCGCGCCCCGCGAGCTGTCGCGGCTGGCGGCGCTGCTGCGCTACGAAATCCTCGATACGCCCGAGGAAGACCAGTTCGATGACTTCACCGTGCTCGCCGCGCGCCTGTGCGGTACGCCGATCGCGCTGATCTCGCTGGTCGACGAGCACCGCCAGTGGTTCAAGAGCCGCGTGGGTCTGGGGGTCAGCGAAACCCCGCGGGAAATCTCCTTCTGCACCCACACCATCGCCGGCAGCGGCATCTTCGAAGTTGCCGATGCGCAGCAGGACCCACGCTTTGCCGACAACCCGCTGGTCACCGGCGACCCGCACATCCGCTTCTACGCCGGCGCGCCGCTGAGCACCCCGGATGGCTACCAGCTCGGCACGCTCTGCGTCATCGACCGCCAGCCGCGCCAGCTCGACGCCGAGCAGCGCGACACCCTGGCGCGTCTGAGCCGCCAGGTCATGCGCCTGTTCGAGACGCGCCTGCTGGCACACCGCCACGCCGAACAGGCCGCGCTGCAGCAGGCAATGCTCGACAGCGCCACCTCGGCGGTGCTGGTCACCGACATCGACGGCCATATCGCCAGCCTCACCCCCACCGCCGAGCGGCTGCTCGGTTTCAGCCAGCAGGAGCTGCTCGGCCAGCCGCTGGTCGGGCTGTTCGACCCGCGCGCGCTGCAGCGGCACGCCGCGGTGCTGAGCGCCGAACTGGGCCGCTCGCTGGACAGCGACTTCGCCGCGCTCACCACGCCGCTGCCCAACTGCCGGCGGGAAATGTCGCGCTGGCAGCTGCGCCATCGCAACGGCGCCGAAGTGCCGGTGCTGCTCAGCGTCGCACCGATCCGCGACGAACAGGACGCGCCGCGCGGCTACCTGATCAGCGCCTACGACCTGGCCTACCAGGAGCAGCTGCGCCTGCGCCTGCAGCAGATCGCCGCGCAGGTGCCGGGCATGCTCTTCCAGTTCCAGTGGCGGCCGAACGCACCGGGACGCTTCCTCTACGTCAGCGAAGGTGTCGAGGCGATCTACGCGCTGACGCCCGCCGAGCTGAGCACCAGCATCGCGCCGATCTTCGCGCGGGTGCCGCTCGCAGACCGTCCGGCACTGCTGCGCAGCATTCGCCAGGCCACCTCCAGCCTGAGCAGCTGGCATGCCGAACACCGCATCGATCACCCGCGCAAGGGCCTGATCTGGATCGAAGCGCGCGCCACGCCGCTGCCGCAGGCCGACGGCTCGGTGCTCTGGCACGGCCTGGTCACCGACATCACCGCGCGCAAGGCCGAGCAGCTCGAGCTGGACAAGCAGCAGGAAATGAACCGCCGCCTGCTCGAGGCGCTGTCCGAAGCCGTCATCGCCTGCGACGCGGCCGGCAACCTGACGCTGTTCAACGAAAAGGCCAAGCAGTGGCACCGCGCCGATGTGCTGCCGATCCGCGTGGAGGAGTGGAGCGCGCAGTACCGGCTGTGCCTGCCCGACGGCGTGACGCCGATGCCGGCCGAGCGGATTCCGCTGTGGCGCGCGCTGCACGGCGAGCGCATTAGCAACGAGGAAATGACCCTGATCGCCGGCGAAACGCCGCGCCACGTGCTGGTCAACGCCGATCCGCTGTACACCTCCGCCGGCGAGCCGATGGGCGCGGTGGCGGTACTGCACGACATCACCGAACGCAAGCGCATCGAACGGCTGCAGCGCGAGTTCATCTCCACCGTCAGCCACGAGCTGCGCACGCCGCTGACCTCGATCACCGGCGCGCTGGCGCTGCTCGGCTCCGATGTCATGGGCGTGGTGCCGGGCGAAATGCGCGAGCTGCTGGACATCGCCTACCAGAACAGCCAGCGGCTCGGCGCGCTGATCGACGACCTGCTCGACATGGACAAGCTGGCCGCCGGCAAGATGCGCTTCGTCCCGCGCCTGCAGCCCCTGCAACCGCTGCTGCAGCAGGCGCTGAGCGGCAATCGCGGCTACGCCGAACGCCACGGCGTGCATTTGCAACTGCAGCCCGGCGAGGCCCTGCGGGTGCGCGTCGACGACCGGCGCCTGCACCAGGTGCTGAGCAACCTGCTGGCCAACGCGGCGAAATTCTCCCCGCCCGGCGAAACCGTCGAGTTGCGTGCCGAACGACGTGACGGCCGGGTACGCGTCAGCGTCCGAGACCGGGGGCCGGGAATCCCCGCGGGCTTTCGCGAGCGGGTGTTCCAGAAGTTCGCTCAGGCCGACTCCTCCGACAGTCGCCAGCAGGGCGGCACCGGCCTGGGCCTGGCGATCAGCAAGGAGCTGATCGAGCACATGGGCGGACGCATCGGCTTCGACTCGGTCGAAGGCGAAGGCGCCTGTTTCTGGTTCGAACTGCCCTGCGAGCCACCCGCGACGGCCGAGGAAGGCGCCCGATGAGAGAGCTCAAACGCATTCTGCATGTCGAGGACGTGCCGTCGATCCAGGTGATCACCCGCATCGCGCTGGAGAAGCTCGGCGGTTTCGAGGTGCTCAGCTGCCCGTCCGGTCAGGCCGCGCTGGAGCAGGTCGAGGCCTTCGCGCCGCAGCTGATCCTGCTCGACGTGATGCTGCCGCAGATGGACGGCGTCGAGTTGCTGCGCCAGCTCGCCGAACGCATCGACCTGAGCGACGTGCCCGTGGTGTTCCTGACCGGCAACCTGCAGTTCGAGGAGCACGACGAGCTATCCCGGCTGGGCATGCACGCCGTGCTGCACAAGCCGTTCGACCCGCTGCAGCTGGCCGCCCGACTGCGCACCATCTGGGAGGAGCGTCACCATGCTGTCTGAGGGCGCACTCGCCGAACTGCAGCGCCAGCTGCAACTGCAGAACGAGCAGTTCGCCGAACGCCTGCGCCACGAGCTGCCGGCGCTTGGCGAGCTGGCCGGCGAACTGCAGCACAGCGGCACGCCGGCGCAACGCCGCGAGCAGGTGCGGCGGATCCGCGAGCAGCTGCACAAGCTGGCCGGCGCGGCAGGCAGCTTCGGCTTCGGCCCGCTCGGCGAGCGCGCCCGTGTGCTCGAACAACGCGCCAACCGCTGGCTCGACAGCAGCAAGCCGAGCGCACAGGCGCTCGGTGCGTTCGCCCGCGCCGTGCGCCAGTTCGCCGAATTTGCCTGGCACGACGGCCATGCGGTGTCCGACCTCGGCCCCAGCGAGCTGCACGACGAGCCGCTGCCGGGCTGCCGCATCTATCTGCTGGAAAGCGATGCCGTCGCCGGTGCCGGCATGGCGCAGACGCTGGACAACTTCGGCTACGAAACGCTGCTGTGCCGCGATTTCGCCACGCTGCAGCAGGCCGTCGAGCAGCAGCTGCCCGATGCGCTGATCGTCAGCGTCAGCCGCGACGACGAGCTGCTGCCGATCGCCGCGCTGCAACAGCGCCTGGGCACCGCGCTGCCGCTGCTGGCGATCCACTCGAACGCCGGATTCGCCAGCCAGCTGGCTGCCGTGCGCGCCGGCGCCCAGGGCTTCTTCTCGCGGCCGCTGGACCTTGCCCAGCTGGAGAACAGCCTGGAGCGCTGCCTGAACCGCCAGCAGGGCGAACCCTATCGCGTGCTGATCGTCGACGACGACCACGCCCTGGCCGAGCGCTACGGCCTGGTGCTGCGCAACTCGCAGATGCAGGTGCAGACGCTCAGCGAGCCGCGCCGCGTGCTGGAGCTGATGCACACCTTCAATCCCGAGGTGCTGGTGCTGGATGTCGACATGCCCGGCTGCAGCGGTCCGGAGCTGGCGCAGATGATTCGCCTGCACGACGAATGGCTGCGGGTGACGATCATCTACCTGTCCGCCGAGACCGACATCAACCGGCAGATGGCCGCGCTGCTCAAGGCCGGTGACGACTTCCTCAGCAAGCCGCTGGGCGACAGCGAACTGATCGCCGCGGTGTACTCCCACGCCCAGCGCGCCCGCTCGCTGAGCACCGCGCTGTCGCGCGACAGCCTGACCGGCCTGCTCAAGCACGCCGACATCAAGGACCAGCTGGCCATCGAAGTGCAGCGCGCCAGCCGGGCCAGCAAGCCGACCAGCGTGGTGATGCTCGACCTCGACCACTTCAAGCAGGTCAACGACCGCTACGGCCACGCCGCCGGTGACAGCGTCATCCGCGCGCTGGCCAATCTGCTGCGGCAGCGCCTGCGGCGGATCGACAGCCTCGGCCGCTACGGCGGCGAGGAATTCGTCGCGGTGCTGCCCGAATGCACCGCCGAGGAGGCGCGGCGCATCTTCGACGAGATCCGCGAGCGCTTTGCCACGCTGACCTTCAACGCCAGCGACGCGCGCAGCTTCACCGTCTCGCTCAGCGCCGGCATCAGCGCCACCGAAGGCGAGACCCCGCCGGCGGTGCTGCTCGAACAGGCCGATCAGGCGCTGTACATCGCCAAGCGCGACGGCCGCAACCAGGTCCGCATCGCCAGCGCCGGCTGACCACCGAACTACCGCAGCCGCAGCGAGTCCAACGTCATAGCCCGAATCCGGACGGCCATGCCATGCGCGCTCGTCCAGCGGCACAAGGAGTCCAGTTTGCATACCCGGCCCGCCATACGCTGGCATCCGTTCGCCTTTGTCGTTGCGTTCATGCTACTGGTCGCCCTCGGCTGGCAAGGCAAGCGCACCCAGGAAGCGGTGCTGCAGACCAACCAGGCCGTCAGCCAGAGCCTCGAAACCATCACGGCGATCCAGGCGATTCGCTCCGCGCTGCAGGACATCGAAACCGGCACGCGCGGCTTCGTCATCACCGCCGACGAGGCCTATCTCGACGCCTATGCCAGCGGCCTGATCGAACTGGAAGCCCACCGCCGCCAGCTGCAGGAGTTTGCCGACGCGCGCGGCTACCCGCAGCAGCGCTGGTTCGAGCAGTTCGACAGCACCGCCGCCGAGCGCCTGACCATCGCGGCCAGCAATATCCGCGTGCGCCGCGAGAGCGGCCTGGCCGTCGCTGCCACGCACCTGCACCAGGCCGGCGGCAAACAGCTCATGGACCGCCTGCGCGCACTGCTCGACGCTGTCGAAAACCGCGAGCGGCAACAGCTCTTCGATGCCAACCGGGCGGTTCGCGAGACCATCGCCCACAGCCGCCGCGTGGCGCTGATCGGCAGCCTGCTGGTGGCCGCGCTGTTTTTCGCCGCGCTGTGGGCGGTACGCCGCAACCTGGTCACGCGTCAGGCGCTGGCCCGACAGGCGCAGGCCGGCGAGGCACGACTGGATGCGCTGCTGCAGACCATTCCCGATCAGCTGTATGCGATCGACGCCCGGCAGCAGGTTTCCAGCCTGTCGCAGCCGCGCAGCATCCGCGGCCCTGCGCCGCAGGCCATCGAACCGCTGCTGCTCGACCTGCTGGCGCAGCCGGATGCCGACTACCCGCGGCAGAACATCTGGTGCGAGGTGGCCAGCCGACGCATGTTCGAGGTCCGCCTGCTGCCCACCGGGCTCGGCGACCACCTGGCCATCGCCCGCGACATCACCGAGCTGCAGCGTAACCGTGACAGCCTGCAGCAGCAGCAGGCGTTCCTGCGCAAGGTGGTCGACACCGACGAAAACCTGATCTTCGTGCGCGACGCCCACGGCCGCTTCCTGCTCTGCAACACTGCCTTCGCCGCCCTGCTCGACTGCCTGCCGCAGCACATCGAGCAGCGCCGCCTCGACGAGCTGCCGGGCGCGCAGCGGCTGCTGCCGTTGTTGCAGGGCGAAAGCGAACTGCTTGCCGGCGGCGAACTGCGCAGCAGCGACGTCAGTCTCATCGACGCCTTCGGCCAGGAACGCTGGCTGCAACTGGTCAAGCGGCCGCTGCGGCTGTCGCCGAGCATCTGCCACGTGGTCACCGTGGCGGTGGACATCTCCCTGCGCCGGCGCATGGAACAGATGAAGACCGAGTTCATTTCCACCGTGAGCCACGAGCTGCGCACGCCGCTGACCGCGATCCGCGGCGCGCTGGGCATGCTCGCCAGCGGTTTCGTCGCGCCCGGCACGGCCGAGGCACAGCCGCTGCTGGAGATCGCCCACAAGAACAGCGAGCGCCTGGTGCGGTTGATCAACGACATCCTCGACATCGAGAAGCTCGAGGCCGGCCGCCTGACCTTCGACCTGCGCCTGTGCGACGTGCGCGCGCTGGTCGCGCAGGCGCTGCACGACATCGAACCCTATGCGCGCAGCTTCGACGTGCAGCTGCAGCAGGTGCCGCCGGACGACGCCGCGCGCGTCGAGGCCAACCTCGACCCGGACCGCTTCGCCCAGATCATGGCCAACCTGCTGTCCAACGCGATCAAGCACTCGCCCGCCGGCGGCCGCGTCAGCGTCGACCTGCGCAGCGGCGCGGACGGCCTCGAACTCGGCGTGCAGGATCAGGGGCCAGGCATCCCGGAGAGTTTTCGCGGGCGCATCTTCGAGCGCTTCGCCCAGGCCGACGCCTCCGACGCCCGCCGTCGCGGCGGCACCGGCCTCGGCTTGGCGATCACTCGCTCGCTGGTCGAGCAGATGCACGGCAGCATCGGTTTCGACAGCCAGGAAGGCCGTGGCACGCGCTTCTGGCTGCGCCTGCCGCTGGCGACTGCGTCGGCCCCTGCGCTCGCGCCGCCAGCCGCGGCCGGGCAGAGCCACATTCTCATCGTCGAACCGGATTGCGCCGCGGCCGCGCGACTGGCCGAGACGCTGCACGAGCAGGGCCACGCCACGCTGCTGGCCGCCACGGCGCTGGACGCCCGCGACCTGCTGGCCGAATACCGCGTGCAGGCGCTGACGCTCAGCCCGGCGCTCGCCGACGAGGACGTCGGCGCCTTTCTCCAGGGCCTGCGCAGCCAGCCGGCCTACCGCCATCTGCCGGTGCTGATCGTCGGTCTGCAGCCGCAGCGCCGCGACGAAGACGACGGCCAACTGCGCGGCGGCGCGGTGCGCGTGATCGACTGGCTGCCCAAGCCGGTCGACCCGGCACGGCTGCTGGATGTGGTCAACGCCTGCCTGACCGAGCACCCCGCACGGCCGCGCATCCTGCATGTCGAGGACGACCAGGACCTGCGCCTGCTGCTGGCGCGGCAGATCGAGCCGCTGGACATCGAACTGCAGGGCGCCGCCAGCCTGGCCGAGGCGCGCCGCCTGCTCGGCGCGCAGAGCTACCAGCTGGCGATCGTCGACCTGATGCTGCCCGACGGCGACGGCAGCGAGCTGTTCGACCAGCTGGCGCAGGCCGTACCGCCGCCGCCGGTGATCATCTTTTCCGCGCTGGATGCGCCCGTGCACGACAGCCGGCTGGTCCTGCGCCAGCTGGTCAAATCCCGCCACGATGGCCGTGAGCTGGGGGCGCTGATCCAGCACCTGTTGCACCACCGTACCCCCGCAACCGAGGCAGACGAGGACGATGCATGAGTGAATCCAGCGGCCAACGCATCCTGATGGTGGAAGACGAAGAAGACATTTCCTTCCTGGTGCGCTTCATGCTGGAGCGCCACGGCTTCAGCGTCGATCACGCGGCCAACGGGCGAGAGGCACTGGAGCTGATCGCCGGTTCGCCGCCGCCCGACCTCACCCTGATGGACATCATGCTGCCGTACCACGACGGTCTCGAACTGATCGAGCGCCTGCGCGCGCAACCTGGCTGGGAGCGGGTGCCGGTGCTGATGCTGACCGCCAAGGCCCGCGAGGTAGACATCGTCCGCGCGCTGGAGCTGGGCGCCGACGACTATGTGACCAAGCCGTTCCAGCCGGAGGAATTGCTGGCGCGCATCCGCCGTCTGCTGCGGAGACCGCGATGAAGCGGCGGATCTGGCTGGCGCTGGCGCTCTGCGCGCCGCTGGCGCAGGCGGATGTCGCCACAGCGCGGCGCCAGGTCGAGGCCCAGCAGCTCGACGCCGCGCAGGCGACGCTCGAAGCGCATCTGGCGCGCCAGCCGGAGGACGCCGAGGCGCAGTTCCTGCTGGCGCGCGTGCTGGCCTGGCAGGGCCGCACGCAAGCGGCACTGGCGCGCTATCGACAGCTGCTGCAACGCGAGCCGGACAACGCCGACTACCTGCTCGGCCAGGGCCAGGCGCTGCTCTGGGCCGGCCGGCCGCGCGCCGCCCTGGACGTGCTGGAACGCGCCGCGCGCCGCGCACCGGACTATGCCGAGGTGCAGCAGCTCATGCAGCAGGCCCGCGCCGCACTGACCTCACCGGCCACCGCAACGGCGCCGGCACTCGCCGAGCCGCCGCGGCGACGCCACGAGCTGGAACTGTCGACCCGCCGCGACTGGCTCGACAGCGGCTACGACGACTGGCGCAGCCAGCGCCTGGACTACGCCTCGACCCAGCCCGAAGGGCTCGGCTGGTACGCCGCGCTGCTGCGCGAACAGCGCTTCGGCGAGTGGGATCGCGGCGCCGAACTCGGCGGCGTGCTACCGCTGGATGCCAACTGGACCGTCCAATCGGAAGTCGGCTACCAGCCTTCGCCGCATTTCCTGCCGCAGTGGCATGCCGACCTGCGTCTACAGCGGCGCCTGCCGGCGGGCTTTCTCGGCGCGGCGAGCATCCGTCGTACCGAGTACGAAACCACCCGCGTCGATCGTCTGGCGCTCAGCGGCGAGCGCTACTGGAATGCCTGGCGCGCCAGCTACACGCTCAACCTGACCGACGTGCAGAACGCCGGCACACCGGTCGGCCACGACCTGGCGCTGGACTACTACTACGACAACCTCAGCTACGCCGGTCTGCGCCTGACCGTCGGCGAGGAAGAAGCCGTCGAGGAGCAGCGACTGATCACCAGCGATGTGCGCGCCATCGGCGTGCAGGGGCGCCACTGGCTCAACAGTGGCTGGGCGCTGACCTGGGAATTCGGCCAGCATCGCCAGGGCGACTACTACCAGCGCCGCTGGTTGCAGCTGGGGCTGCGCCATGCCTTCTGAGTGGCTCGCCGGCTGCCCGAGCTGGCTGTGCGCCCCGCTGCTCGACCTCTGGCCGCAGGACCGCATGCTGCAGCTGGCCCTGCAGGCGGCGCTGGCCTTGAGCGCGCTGACCCTGCTGGTGATGCTGCAGGTCCTGCTGCTCGGCGAACTGGCGCGCCGTCGCGCCGCACGCCGCCAGCAGTTCAACGAACGATGGCGCCCGCTGTTCGCCCTCTGCAGCCTCGGCGAGGAGCTGCCCGACCCGTTGCCGGCGCTGCCGCGTCGGCAACGCCTGTGGTTCCTGCTGCAATGGAACCGCACCCAGCTGCAGCTGCGCGGCAGCGCCCGCGAGCGGATGAACCGCGCACTGCTGGCGCTGGGCATGGATCGGCACGCGCTGGAGCTGCTGCGCGGGCGGGTGCGCAGCAAGCTGATCGGCCTCACCTGTCTGCGCCACCTCGCCGACCCGGCGCACTGGGACGCGGTGCAGCCGCTGCTGTTCAGCCGCAATGCCAGCGTCTCGCTGGCCAGCGCCTACACGCTGATCGCCATGCAGCCGGCGCGCGCCATGCAACTGATCCTGCCGGCCGCCGCGGCGCGTACCGACTGGGCCTTGCCGCGTCTGGCGGGCCTCTGTCAGCAGGCCGGCGAGCAGGCGGTGACCGAACCGCTGCTGGCGGCCCTGGCCGATCCGGTGATTGCCGGCCGCGAGCGGCTGATCGCACTGTTGCCGCATGGCGAGCCACGCCAGGTCGCGCCCTGGGCACGGGCGCAGCTGGACGAAGGTGCCGCGGCCGAGCACCAGCAGGTCGCGCTGCGCTGCCTGGCCGAGCTGGGCGATCCGCGCGACCGCCCGCGCCTGTTGCCGGCCCTCGCCCATAGCGACCCGGATGTGCGCCTGCACGCGCTGCAGGCGCTGGGCCGGCAGGCGCGCGGCGATGATGCGGAACTCTTCCTGCCGCTGCTCGCCGACCGCAACTGGGGCGTTCGACAGGCGGCGGCCGATGGCCTGGCCCGGTTGCCCGGCGCCAGTCCCGAGGGCCTGCAGGCACTGCTCGCGAGCGTGCCGGACCGCTACGGCCAGGACGCCCTGCGCCGCGCCATCGCCGAGGTACACCGATGAGCATCGACTGGCTGTGGTGGCTGCAGCTGGGCTTCATCCTCTACTTTCTGCTACTCAACGGCATGTACCTGCTGCTCAACGTGCTGTCGATGGCGAGCCTCACCGGCTACATGCGCCAGCGCGCCGAAGTGGGCGAGATCACGCCTTATCTCGGCGTAGAGCCGCCGGTTTCCGTGCTGATGCCGGCCTTCAACGAAGCGGCGACGATCCGCACCTCGGTGCGCTCGATGCTGCAGCTGCAGTACCCGGAGTTCGAGGTGCTAGTGATCAACGACGGCTCGACGGACGCCACGCTGGCGTTGCTGATCGAGGAGTTCGATCTGGTGGCACATCCCGCCCCGCTGCGCCAGAGCGTGCCCCACCAGCCAATCGAGGCGGTCTACCGCTCGCGCCGTTACGCCAACCTGCGGGTCATCGACAAGCTCAACGGCGGCAAGGCCGATGCCCTGAACGCCGGCATCAATGCCGCGCGCCACGGCCTGTTCTGCGGCGTCGATGCCGACTCCATCCTGCAGCGCGACAGCCTGCTGCGCGTGGTACAGCCGTTTCTGGAGGACGAACGCACCGTCGCCGCCGGCGGTACGGTGCGCATCGCCAACGGCTCGCAGGTACGCGGCGGCTTCCTGATCCAGGCCGGCCTGCCGCGCAACTGGCTGGCGCGTCTGCAGATCGTCGAGTATCTGCGCGCCTTTCTCTTCGGCCGCCTCGGCTGGTCGCCGCTCAATGCGGTGCTGATCATTTCCGGCGCCTTCGGTCTGTTCGACCGCGAGCGGGTGATGGCCGTCGGCGGCTATCGCACCGACACCGTCGGCGAGGACATGGAGCTGGTGGTCCGCCTGCACCGCTACCATCGCGAACGGCGCCTGCCCTATCGCATCCGCTACCTGCCCGATCCGATCTGCTGGACCGAATGCCCCGAGGACCCCGGCACCCTCGGCCGCCAGCGCAGCCGCTGGCAACGCGGGCTGGCCGAAAGCCTGAGCCGGCACGCACGGCTGGCCTTCAGCCTGCGCGGCGGCGCGGCCGGTTGGCTGGCCTGGCCGTTCATGGCGCTGTTCGAGTGGCTGGGGCCGCTGATCGAGCTGGCCGGTTACGCGTTCATGCTCGGTGGCTTCGCCGTCGGCGCGGTGTCCTATGCGGCGCTGGCGGCGTTCCTGCTGGTGGCCATCGGCATGGGCATCCTGCTGTCGGTCAACGGGCTTCTGCTGGAAACCCTGTCGTTTCGCGTCTACGAACGGCGCCGCGACATGCTGCGGCTGTTCCTGATGGCGGTGCTGGAGAATTTCGGCTATCGCCAGCTCAACACGCTCTGGCGCTGCCGCGGGCTCTGGCAATGGTTCTCGCGACGCAAGCACCAGTGGGGCGTCATGCGCCGCAGCGGAACTTGGGGGCAATAAACTGGCCGCCGCGTAGGGTGGGCTTCCGCCCACCCTACGGCGCTTTCGGCGCTGCGTTCGACGACGCCAGGCCCGGGGTTACAGTTTGATCCAGGTGGCCTTCAGCTCGGTGTACTTGTCGAAGGCATGCAGCGACTTGTCGCGGCCATTGCCGGACTGCTTGAAGCCGCCGAACGGCGCGGTCATGTCGCCGCCATCATACTGGTTGACCCACACGCTGCCGGCGCGCAGCGCCCGTGCGGTGCGGTGCGCCTTGGACAGGTCGGCGGTCCACACCGCGGCAGCGAGGCCGTAGGGCGTGTCGTTGGCGATCGCCACCGCTTCCTCGGCGCTGTCGAAGCTGATCACCGAGAGCACCGGGCCAAAGATTTCCTCCTGAGCGATCTTCATCGCATTGTCGACGCCATCGAAGATGGTCGGCTCGACGTACAGCCCGCCGGTTTCCTCCAGGGTGCGCTGGCCGCCGATCAGCACCTGCGCGCCGGCCTGGCGCCCGGCGTCGATATAGCCGAGCACTGTATTGAGCTGCTGGGTATCCACCAGGGCGCCGACGTTGGTTGCCGGGTCCAGCGGGTTGCCCGGCTTCCAGCCCTTGAGCGCCTCCACCACCATGGGCAGGAAGCGCGCCTTGATCGAACGCTCCACCAGCAGCCGCGAGCCGGCGGTGCAGACCTCGCCCTGGTTGAAGGCGATGGCGCCGGCCGCGGCCTGGGCAGCGGCCTGCAGGTCGGGCGCGTCGGCGAAGACGATGTTCGGGCTCTTGCCGCCCGCCTCCAGCCAGACGCGCTTCATGTTCGACTCGCCGGCGTAGATCATCAGCTGCTTGGCCACCCGCGTGGAGCCGGTAAAGACCAGGGTATCGACGTCCATGTGTAGCGCCAGCGCCTTGCCGACGGTGTGGCCGTAGCCCGGCAGCACGTTGAGCACGCCGGCCGGAATGCCGGCGTCGATCGCCAGCTGGGCGATGCGGATGGCTGTCAACGGCGACTTCTCCGACGGCTTGAGCACCACCGAGTTGCCTGTGGCCAGCGCCGGGCCGAGCTTCCAGCAGGCCATCATCAGCGGGAAATTCCACGGCACGATGGCCGCCACCACGCCGACCGGCTCGCGGGTGACCAGTCCGAGCTGGTCGTGGGGCGTGGCCGCTACCTCGTCGTAGATCTTGTCGATCGCCTCGCCGCTCCAGCGCAGCGCCCGCGCCGCGCCGGGAATGTCCACTGTCAGCGAATCGCCGATCGGCTTGCCCATGTCGAGGGTTTCCAGCAGCGCCAGCTCCTCGGCGTGCGCCTCCAGCAGCTCGGCGAAGCGGATCATGACTGCCTTGCGTTTGGCCGGTGCCAGCTGCGCCCAGCTGCCTGCGTCGAACGCGGCCCGCGCGCTGGCTACGGCGCGCTCGGCATCGGCCTGGTCGCAGCTGGCCACCTGCGCCAGCTGCCGACCGTCGATCGGGCTGATGCAGTCGAATTGGGCGCCGTCCGCGGCCGCGGTGTATTCGCCCTGGATGAAGGCACGGCCTTCGATGCGCAGGTCACGGGCACGCTGTTGCCAGTCGGCGAGGGTCAGGGTGGTCATGAGGCATCCTCTTGCGGTTATTCGGCTGCGGGAAAAGGCACCCTAAACCAGCGGCGCGGGGGCTATCAATATTTTTTACGGGCGCCGCCGTTTGTGCCTTGTTTTGTTCGTTTTATTAAACATAGACTCGAACGACCTTCGCCGTGCACACGGCCTCTCGCCGGTGCATGCCCATCGCCGCACTGCCGCCTTTGCCGGAGCCCGTCATGGCCAACGATCTTCATCCGACCGCATCGCCCGATCACTTCTGGATGCCCTTCACCGCCAATCGCCAGTTCAAGGCGGGCCCGCGACTGCTGGAGAGCGCCGAGGGGCTGTACTACACCGCCAGCGACGGCCGCCAGATCCTCGACGGCACCGCCGGGCTGTGGTGCTGCAACGCCGGTCACGGCCGGCGCGAGATCAGCGAAGCGGTGAGCCGGCAGATCGCCAAGATGGACTTCGCACCGACCTTCCAGATGGGGCATCCGCTGCCATTCGAGCTGGCCGAGCAGCTCAGCCGCATCACCCCACCGGGGCTGAACCGGGTGTTCTTCACCAACTCCGGCTCTGAATCGGTGGATACCGCGCTGAAGGTCGCCCTGGCCTACCAGCGCGCCATCGGCCAGGGCACTCGCACCCGCCTGATCGGCCGTGAGCTGGCCTATCACGGCGTCGGTTTCGGTGGCATTTCGGTCGGCGGCATGCCGAACAATCGCCGCGCCTTCGGTGCCCTGCTACCGGGCGTCGATCACCTGCCGCATACCCTCGATCTGCAGCGCAACGCCTTCAGTCGTGGCCTGCCGCAGTATGGCGTCGAGCGCGCCGACGAACTGGAGCGGCTGGTGACGCTGCATGGCGCGGAAAACATCGCCGCGGTGATCGTCGAGCCGATGTCCGGCTCGGCCGGGGTGATCCTGCCGCCGCTGGGTTACCTGCAGCGTCTGCGCGAGATCACCGCCAAACACGGCATCCTGCTGATCTTCGACGAGGTGATCACCGGCTTCGGTCGCGTCGGCAAGGCCTTCGCCGCCGAACGCTGGGGCGTCACGCCGGACATCCTCACCTGCGCCAAGGGCCTGACCAACGGCGCGGTGCCGATGGGCGCGGTGTGCGTCGCCGATCACCTGTTCGAGGCCTTCATGAGCGGCCCGGAAAGCGCCATCGAGTTCTTCCACGGCTACACCTACTCCGGCCACCCGGTGGCCTGCGCCGCAGCGCTGGCGACCCTGGAGATCTACCGCAACGAGCAGCTGTTCGAGAAGGCCATCGCGCTGGAAGACTACTGGCAGGACGCGCTGTTCAGCCTGCGCAGCCTGCCCAACGTGATCGACATCCGCACCGTCGGGCTGGTTGGCGGCCTGCAGTTCGCCCCCCATGCCGACGGCGTCGGCAAGCGTGCCTACGAGGTGTTCCGCCAGAGCTTCGAGAACGGTCTGCTGGTGCGCGCCAGCGGCGACACCATCGCGCTGTCGCCGGCGCTGATCGTCGACAAGCCGCAAATCGACGCGATGATCGCGCGCTTCGCCGATGCCATCCGCACGGCCGGATAAACCCCGGCCCGGAAATGAAAAAACCCGCCGAAAGGCGGGTTTTTCTTCAAGGGCCGATCAATTACTTGATCTTGGCTTCCTTGTAGATCACGTGCTTACGCACGACCGGATCGTACTTCTTGATCTCGATCTTGTCGGGGGTGGTGCGCTTGTTCTTGTCGGTGGTGTAGAAGTGGCCGGTACCGGCGCTGGACACCAAACGGATCAGGTCACGCATGATTTTCTCCTTAAACCTTTTCGCCGCGGGCGCGCAGCTCGGCCAGAACGGCGTCGATGCCACGCTTATCGATGACGCGCATGCCCTTGGCGGAAACGCGCAGACGCACGAAGCGCTTCTCGGACTCGACCCAGAAGCGGTGATGCTGCAGGTTCGGCAGGAAACGACGACGGGTTTTGTTGTTCGCGTGGGAAATGTTGTTCCCGGTTACCGGACCCTTACCGGTAACTTGACAGACTCTCGACATGCCTCAGCCCTCTAAACCACATGCCCAACCCGGCATGGGTTGGCCGCTTGAATTCACTTGTCAGTTCGGCGCTCAGCGCCACGTTTCATGGGGGTCTTACCGGTCACGTTGCGCACAAAGATACCGGGCCCCTAGAAAAGAGCGCTGCTTTATATCAGAAAGCCCCCCGAGCAACAAGCGCGGGATGGTTTTTCCGGCCTGGCTGCGATGGACGGAACGGGCTGCAACGGAAGCGCCATTCCATGCCCTGCCTGCCTCTATATGCAGGCCGAGGACAGGGTGCGGCGCCCGGACGATCTGCTATCGTTCGCCACCCACTGTTCAGCCGCCGCACGAGCCCACCATGATCGACGCCGCCGACGATTCCAGCCAGCCCAAGGACCGCAAGTTCGTCGAGGCCCTCTCGCGTGGGCTGGAGGTGTTGCGCGCATTCACCCACGGCTCGGTGGTGCTGGGCAACCAGGACATCGCGCGCATTACCGGGCTGCCCAAGCCCACGGTCTCCCGCCTGACCTACACGCTGACCCGGCTCGGCTACCTCAGCTACTCGCAGCAGCTGGAGAAGTATCAGCTGGACTCCGGCGTGCTGGCGCTCGGCTACGCCTACGTCTCCAACCTGCGCGTGCGCCAGCTGGCCAAGCCGTACATGGACGAGTTCGCCCGACGCACCAACACCACGGTCGGCCTGACCTGCCGCGACCGGCTGTCGATGATCTATGTCGAGAACTGCCGCCCGGCCGACGTCACCACCCTGCGCATGGATGCCGGCGTGCGCCTGCCGCTGGCGACCACCGCCGCCGGCCGCGCCTTTCTCGCCGCCACGCCGGAACAGGAGCGCGAACACCTGTTCGCCGCGCTGGCCGCCAAGTACGGCGACGGCTGGCCCGCCATGCACGCCTCGCTGCTGAGCTCTTTCGCGGAGTTCGAGCAGCACGGCTTCTGCCTCTCGCTCGGCGACTGGGACCGCAATGTCATGGCTGCCGGCGTGCCGCTGCGCCTGGCCGACGGCAGCATCATGGCGCTGACCTGCGGAGCGCCGTCCTTCCAACTGACCGAAGACACCCTGCGCACCTCGCTGGCCCGCCAGCTGGAGATGCTCGCGCGGGATATCGAGAGTCTGGGCGTCTGATCCCGCTCGACCGGCCCACCAGCCGGCGCTAGGCGCGCACGCTGTCCCAGGCGATCTGCGCCAGCAGGTCGCGATGATCGGCCAGCGGGCGTTTGCTGCGCCCGGCCAGCCAGTTGCGCGCCATGTCCTGCGCCGGGCCGATCACCACCGAGACGAAGCACTCGCCGGGAATCGCCTTGAACGCGCCGGCCTCGCGATGCCTGCGCAGCACCGCGCCGATCCGCTCGCCATGGCTGCGGTTGACCTCGCGCAGCTGGTCGCCCAGCTCGCCGGCCTCCACCCGTCCGCGGTTGTGCAGGACAAAGCGCGCCCAGTCCGGGTTGGCCACCACCCAGTCGATATAGCTGGTGACGAACAGCTTCACGCAGGCCTCGGCGTCCAGCGTGTCGATCAGTCCCGCTTCCAGCAGCGCGGCGTACTCGCCGATGCCCTCCAGATAGAGCGCGGCGATGATCCGCTCGCGGTTGCCGAAGTGGTGATAGAGGCTGCCGATGCTGGCGCCGGAGCGATCGCGGATCATCTCGATGGTGGTGCCGTCGACCCCGGATTCGGTGAAACAGGCCAGGGCGGCCTGGAGAATCTCCTGCTTGCGACTGCTGCGGGCCATGCGCGCTCCGATACTAGAATAATTTTCTAGAACAATTTTCCGAAGGCCCTATACTGCCACGCACCCGTCGCCTCGGAGAACAACAATGACCGCACCCGAATTCCAGCCACGCACCCTGGAAAACCGCAAGGGTCGCCCGCTGGCCAGCCGCTGGTACGCGCCGCGCGGCGAGCCGCTGGGTGCCGTGCTGATCGCGCCGGCCATCGGCGTGCCGCAGCGCTTCTACCGTGACTTCGCCAGCTGGCTGGCCGAGCGCGGCTATCTGACCGTCACCTTCGACTACCTGGGCATCGGTGAGTCGCTGCCCGGCTCGCTACGCGCGCTGGAGGTGAACGTGAGTGACTGGGGTCGCGATGATGGCAGCGCGGTGCTCGATGCGGTCGCGGCGGCCGCCGGCGATCTGCCGCTGTTCTGGCTGGGCCATAGCCTGGGCGCGCAGATCCTGCCACTGGTGGAAGGACACCAGCGCATCGCGCGGATCATCACCGTCGCTGCCGGTAGCGGTTACTGGCGCGACAACAGCCCGCAGATCCGCCGGCAGGCCTGGCTGCTGTGGCACGGCCTGGCGCCGGTGCTGACGTCGCTGTTCGGCTACTTCCCGGGCAAGCGCATCGGCGCGGTCGGCGACCTGCCGGCCGGGGTGATCCGCCAGTGGCGGCGCTGGTGCCTGCATCCGGAGTACCTGGTGGGCGCCGAGGGCGAGCCGATGCAGCGCGCCTTCAACGCCGTGACGACGCCGCTGGTGTCGCTCTCGTTCAGCGACGACGAGATGATGTCGGCGCAGAACACTGCCTCACTGCACGGCTTCTACCGCTCGGCGCCGAAGACCATGCACCGCATCGGGCCGCGCGATGTCGGCGTGGAGCGCATCGGCCACTTCGGTTTTTTCCGTCCGGCGCTACGCGAAGCGCTGTGGGAGCCGCACCTGCTGCCGGCGCTGACGCGGGCCTGATTCGCCGGGCGTAGGGTGGAAAACTCGCACCGCGATTTTCCACCGGCTCGGTGTAGATCGGTGGAAAAGCCTTCGGCGTTTTCCACCCTACGGCCGGCCGCCGCCTTCAGGCCACCTGCAGCAGCTGCGCATAGGCCTTGAGGTGATGATCGTCGTCACCGAACTGGTGGGCGATCATCACCAGGCGCTTGGCGTGATGGGCGAGGTTGTATTCCCAGGTCATGCCGATGCCGCCGTGCAGCTGGATGGCTTCCTCGGCCACCTTGCGCGCGGCGCGGGCGCAGATGTATTTGGCGGCGGCGATGATGCGGCGGCGCTCGTCGTTGTCTTCGCCATCGGCAAAGGTCGCAGCGAGGATCGCCATGCTGGTGGCCTGCTCCAGCTCGGTCTGCATGTCCACCATGCGGTGCTGCAGCACCTGGAACTTGCCGATCGGCACGCCGAACTGCTTGCGCGTCTTCAGGTAGTCGAGGGTCAGCTTGCAGGCCTCGCCCATGCTGCCGAGGGCATCGGCGCACTGCGCGGCGATGGCGCGGCCCTGCTGGTAGCGCATCGCGGGCAAGGCATTGCCCAGCTTGCCAAGCAGCGCCTCGGCGCCGACCTGCACGTTGTCGAGGAACAAGTCGCAGCCCTTGCGCCCGTCGATGGTTGGGTAGACGCGACGACTGACGCCTTGGGCGTTCGGATCGATAAGGAACAGGCTGATGCCGGCTTCGTCGCGGCTGTCACCGGAAGTGCGCGCGGAGACGATGATCTGCCCGGCGCTGTGCCCGCCGATGACCACAGCCTTGCGGCCGTTAAGACGATAGCCGCCGTCGACCGCCTCGGCCTTGGTCTGTACATCGTTCAGGTTGTAGTGGCTCTGCGGTTCGTCGAAGGCGACCGCCAGTTGCAGCGAACCGGCGGCGACCTGCGGCAGCAGGTCCTGCTTCTGCGCGCCGGAACCGAGCTGGTTGATCAGGCCACCGGCGAGGATCACCGATTGCAGATACGGCTCCAGCGTCAGGCCGCGACCCAGCTCGGTCATCACCAGCATGGTTTCCACGCCGCTACCACCAAAGCCGCCGATGTCCTCGGAGAACGGCACCGCGGTCAGGCCCAGCTCACCCAGCTGCGACCAGAATTCGGCGGAAAAGCCCAGCTCGGACTCGCTGAACTTCTCGCGCTGTTCGAACGGGTAGGCGTCACGCACCAGACGCGCCGCGGTGTCTTGCAGCATCTGCTGCTCTTCGGTCAGTTTGAAGTCCATGGCGTTGCCCCCTTACAGCTCGAGAATCATCTTCGAGACGATGTTCTTCTGGATTTCGTTGGAGCCGCCGAAGATCGACAGCTTGCGCATGTTGAAGTAGTCGCCGGCCAGCGACGCGCTGTAGTCGGCGTGCAAGAGCTCACCGTCGTAGTCCAGCTGCAGCTCCTCCTCGAGGAAGGGCAACGCGTAGGGACCGATGACCTTGCGCAAGAGGTGAGTGATCGCCTGACGGATCTCGGTGCCCTTGATCTTGAGGATCGACGACTCGGCGCCGGGTACGCCGCCCTCCTTCGCTGCCGCGAGGATGCGCAGGGTGCTCATCTCGATGGCCATCAGCTGCATCTCGACCTCGGCGACCTGAGCGCGGAACAGCGGGTCTTCGAGCATCGGCTTGCCGTCGCAGACTTCCTGCATGGCGATGCGCTTGAGATGCGCCAGCACCGCCTTGGACGAGCCGATGCCGGCCAGGCCCGTGCGCTCGTGGGTCAGCAGGTACTTGGCGCAGGTCCAACCCTGGTTTTCCTCACCGACAAGGTTTTCCACCGGCACGCGGACATTGTCGAAGAAGACTTCGTTGACCTCGTGGTCGCCGTCCAGGGTGATGATCGGCCGCACACTGATGCCCGGGCTCTTCATGTCGATCAGCAGGAAGCTGATGCCGCGCTGCTGCTGGGCCTCGGGGTCGGTGCGCACCAGGCAGAAGATCATGTTGGCGTGCTGACCGAGGGTGGTCCAGGTCTTCTGGCCGTTGACCACGTAGTGGTCGCCATCACGCACGGCGCGGGTCTTGAGGCTGGCCAGGTCGGAACCGGCACCGGGCTCGGAATAGCCCTGGCACCACCAGTCCTCGCCGGAGAGGATGCGCGGCAGGTAGTGGTCGATCTGCTGCTGGGTGCCGAACTTGATGATCACCGGGGCGACCATGTTGACGCCGAAGGGCACGGTACGCGGCGCCCCGAAGGCGGCGCACTCCTCGTCGAAGATGTGCTTTTCCACCGGGCCCCAGGTGGTGCCGCCCAGCTCCACCGGCCAGCCCGGCGCATACCAGCCGCGCTTGACCAGGATCTGCTGCCAGCGCTGGTGATCTTCCTTGGACATGTGCTTGCCGAGCTTGACCTTGGCGGCGATATCCGCCGGCAGCTCGCTTTTCAGGAAGGCGCGCACTTCGTCGCGGAAGGCGAGCTCTTCGGCCGTGTAGTTGACGTTCATGCCTGTTCTCCTGAGTGATGCGCGGGCTGCCAGCCCGAAAAGGTCCGCCCCTCGGCGGCCAGCTTTTCCAGCAGCGGTGCCGGTTTCCACCAGTCGCCGCAACGTGCGTGCAGTTCCTTCACCGTGGCCAGCACCTTGTCCAGGCCGACGCTGTCGGCATAGAACATCGGCCCGCCGCGCCAGGCCGGGAAGCCATAGCCGTTGAGGTAGATGAGATCGATGTCGCTGGAGCGCTGGGCGATGCCTTCCTCGAGAATCTTGGCGCCCTCGTTGACCAGCGCGAAGATGCAGCGCTCGACGATGTACTGCTCATCCAGCGCCTTTCGCTCGATGCCTTTTTCCCGCGACGCGGCTTCCAGCATCGGCGCGAGTTCGGGATTCTCCAGCGGCGTGCGGTTGCCGGGCTCGTAGCGGTAGTAGCCGACGCCGGTCTTCTGCCCGAGCATGCCGGCGGCACAGAGGCGGTCGGCCACCGTCGGGAACGTCAGGTGCGCCGGCAGGATCGCGCGCTGGCGCTTGCGGATCGCCTGGCCGATGTCCAGGCCCGACAGGTCGCGCACGGCGAACGGCCCCATGGCCATGCCGAACGTGCGTAGCGCGCCGTCGACCTGCCGCGGCGTGGCACCTTCCTCCAGCAGGAATTCCGCCTCGCGGCCGTACTGGAACAGCATGCGGTTGCCGACGAAGCCGTCGCAGACGCCGACCACCACCGCGACCTTCTTCAGGCGCTTGCCGATGGCCATCGCGGTGGCCAGCACCGCGTGGCTGGTCCGCGCGCCGCGCACCACTTCCAGCAGGCGCATGACGTTGGCCGGGCTGAAGAAGTGCAGGCCGACCACGTCCTCGGGGCGCCGGGTGAAGGCGGCGATCTGGTTGAGGTCGAGCGACGAGGTATTCGAGGCGAGGATCGCGCCGGGCTTGCATACCGCATCGAGCCGCTCGAAGACCTGCTGCTTGACGGCCATGTCCTCGAACACCGCCTCGACCACCAGATCGACCTCGGCCAGCGCGGCGTAATCGGTGACGCCCGCGATCAGCGCCAGACGCCGCTCCATCTCCGACTCGCTCAGGCTGCCGCGCCGGACACTTACGGCACAGGTGTCGCGGGCGCGTTGCAGCGCACGCTGCAACGCTTCCTCGCCGACCTCCAGCAGCTTCACCGGCACGCCGGCGTTGGCGAAGCACAGGGCGATGCCGACGCCCATGGTGCCGCCGCCGATCACCGCCGCCGTGGCGATCTCCCGCGGGCGGCTCGCGGCCGGCAGATCGGCAATCTTGCTAGCCTGGCGTTCGGCGAAGAAGGCATGCACCAGTGCCGCGCGCTGCGGCGAATGCAGGCATTCGAGGAACAGCTGACGCTCGCGCTCGAGCCCTTCGGCGAGCGGCAAACGGGTCGCGGCATCCACCGCGGCGATGCAGCGCAGCGGTGCGAACAGGCCGGGCGTGCGCTTGGCCACCTCGGCGTGCCGGGCGGCGATCAGCTCGGCGCTGTCGGTGCCGGGCACGCTCAGCTCACCGGTGCGGCGCGGGCCGCGGCCCTCGTCGAGCAGCCGCTGCACGTAGGCCAGCGCGGCCGCGCGCGGGTCACCGTCGAACAGTTCATCGACGATGCGATGCTCCAGCGCCTCGGCCGCGCCGATCGGCTGACCACCGACGATCATCTCCAGCGCCTTGGCCACGCCGGCCAGCCGCGGCAACCGCTGGGTACCGCCGGCGCCGGGCAGCAGGCCGAGCTTCACTTCCGGCAGGCCGACCTTGGCGTCCGCACGGGCGATGCGGTAGTGGCAGCCCAGCGCCACTTCCAGCCCGCCGCCCAGCGCCGTGCCGTGGATCGCCGCGACGCAGGGCTTGGTGCAGGCCTCGATGGCGGCGATGACTTCCGGCAGCGCCGGCGCCTGCGGCGGCAGGCCGAACTCCTTGATATCGGCACCGGCGAAGAAGGTGTTGCCGGCGCAGACCAGCGCCACCGCGCGCACCTCGGCGTCCGCCTCGGCGGCGCGCAGGGCGTGCAGCAGTCCCTGACGGACCGCCACGCCGAGCGCATTGACCGGTGGGTTGTTGACCGTGACGAGCGCGATGGCGCCCAGTCGTTCGAGCCGTACGACGTCCGTCATGCTGGCCTCCGCTGTACTGATTGGATTTGTTATTTCACGGAATCATGTTTCGCACTGCAGAATATGCGAGTCATTTATTCGTGTCGATAGCACGCGCAGCCCAGGAAAAATAGACGCCCGGCCGCGCGCCGTGGCGGCTCGGCGGCAGCAAGATGAGCGTTATTGACCCACTGAATAAGGCGCCACAGGGGCGCCGCGGCTCAGCCCTGAATGGTGTGGCGAGGCGCGCGGGCCAGCAGCGCGGGGTCGAGACGCAGCAGGCGCACGCTGCGTTCGTCTGCCAGACGGCTCGCATCGGCCTCGGCCGGCAGTTCGAGCAGCAGGCGTGCGAGGTTGAGGACCAGCGCCTCACGGCGCAGCACGCCGGCGCCCAGCGCGTAGTAGGCGCTGATCACCTGGCGCAGCTCCAGCGGCAGGCGCCAGTGCGCGCGCAACGCCGAACCGAAGCCCGCGGCACGTTCGCGCAGACTGCGTTGCACGGCCGCCTCGTCCAGCTCGCCACCGCTGTCGAGCCACTCCTGCAGGCTGCGCAGCAGTGTCAGTTCGCCGAGGTTCTGCAGCAGGCCGGCGGTGTAACACAGCGCCTCATCAAGCCGGAGCTGATGCGCCAGCCAGCTCGCCAGGCGCGCGGTGCGCAGCGCCTGGGCGCCGTGCTGCGCGGTCAGCTCGGCCAGTCGCGGCTCGGCCAGCCAGGCGTTGTGCTGCAGCGCCAGCTCGGTCACCAGTTGCTGGCTGCGCAGCGTACCCAGACGCTGCTGCGCCTGCGCCAGGCTCAGACAGGGCGTCGTCTGCTGGGCGTCGCTGGCATTGGCGAGGCTGATCAGCCGCGCGGTGGCCTGCGGATCGCGCGCCAGCAGCTCGGCCAGCTCGCCAGGGTCCTGATCGCCACCCTGCAGGCGCTGCAGGGCCTGCAGCAGCGGTTGCTGCAGCGGCGCGCCACGGTTGTGCTGGCGCATGCGTTCGAGGAAGTGGTCCAGGCTGTCCGGCTCGGCCACGGCCACCACGCCGCCGCCGGCCGAGCGCGGCAGCAGCCGGTCCAGGCGCCGGCGCAAGTCGTCGAGATCGTAGGGCTTGCCAAGATAGGCCGCCGGCGCCAGCGGCAGCACGGTGCGCACGCTCGCGGTATCGGTGCGCGCGCTGATCAGCACGCACGGCAGCCGCTGCGTTGGTCCGTGCCGGCGCAGCTCGCGCAGCAGCTGGCGGCCGTCGAGGCCATCGAGTTCGCCATCGACGATCAGCAGGCTCGGCACCTGACGCTTGCAGGTCGCCAGCGCCGCATGGCCATCACCCACCGGCACCACGCGCGTGCCGGGACGCAACGCACGCACCAGCTGGCACAGCTGATCCGCCCGCCAGGGCTCGTTGTAGGCGACGAGGACGAAGGAAACTTGGGCCGAGATGCTCACTGCGCTGCTCGCTGGAAGACACTGCCAGCCTAGCAAGCGGACGGGCAGCTGCAGCGCGTCGCCGATGACAGGCAACGACGCGCGGGGCAGCGATTCTGACCGTATAGATGGCAAAGAGCCAGCCCGCCGGACGGGACGGGCTGTCGCAGGCTAGAGCGCCATGCAGAGGTACTTGATCTCCAGGTAGTCCTCGATGCCGTACTTGGAGCCTTCGCGGCCGAGGCCGGACGACTTCACCCCACCGAACGGCGCCACTTCGGTGGAGATCAGTCCGGTGTTGATGCCGACCATGCCGTACTCCAGCGCCTCGGCGACGCGGAACACCCGGCCCAGGTCGCGGGCATAGAAGTAGGAAGCCAGACCGAACTCGGTGTCGTTGGCCTTGGCGATCACCTCGGCCTCGTCCTTGAAGCGGAACAGCGGAGCCAGCGGGCCGAAGGTCTCTTCCTTGGCCACCTTGGCGCTGTCCGGCACATCGACCAGCACGCTCGGCTCGAAATAGCTGCCGCCCAGCTGATGCGCCTGCCCGCCGGCGACCAGCCGCGCGCCCTGGGCGACGGCATCCTCGATGTGTTCGCGCACCTTGGCGGCGGCGCGGTCGTCGATCAGCGGGCCGACGTCGGTGCCCTCCTCCAGGCCGTTGCCGACCCGCAGCTTGGCCACCGCCGCCTGGAATTTCTCGGCGAAGGCGTCATACGCGCCGTCCTGCACGTAGATGCGGTTGACGCACACGCAGGTCTGCCCGGCGTTGCGGTACTTGGACTGCATGGCGCCCTTGACCGCCTCGTCGAGGTCGGCATCGTCGAAGACGATGAACGGCGCATTGCCGCCCAGCTCCAGGGAGACTTTCTTGATCCCCGGCGCGCACTGCTCCATCAGCTTGGCGCCAACTTCGGTGGAGCCGGTGAAGGAAATCTTGCGCACCTTGGGGTTGGCGGTCAGCTCGTTGCCGATGTCGCCGGCCGAGCCGGTGACCACGCTGAGCACGCCCTTGGGAATGCCCGCACGCTCGGCCAGCGCGACCAGCGCCAGCGCCGAGAATGGCGTCTGCGAAGCCGGCTTGATCACCATGGTGCAGCCAGCGGCCAGCGCCGGGCCGGCCTTGCGGGTGATCATCGCCGAGGGGAAATTCCACGGGGTGATCGCCGCGGTCACGCCGATCGGCTGCTTGATGACAATGATGCGCTTGTCTTTCTGATGGCCGGGAATGGTGTCGCCGTAGATGCGCTTGGCTTCCTCGGCGAACCACTCGATGAAGGAGGCGGCGTAGGCAATCTCGCCCTTGGCCTCGGCCAGCGGCTTGCCCTGCTCCAGCGTCATCAGGCGACCGAGATCGTCCTGGTTTTCCATCAGCAGCTCGAACCAGCGGCGCAGCTTCTGCGAGCGCTCCTTGGCGGTCAGCTCGCGCCAGGCCGGCAGCGCGCGCTCGGCGGCATCGATGGCGCGGCGGGTCTCGGCGGCGCCCATCTTCGGCACCGTACCGAGCGTCTCGCCGGTGGCCGGGTTGTTCACGCTGATGGTCTGGCCGCTGTCGGCATCCAGCCAGGCGCCATCGATATAGGCCTGCTGGCGGAACAGCGCGGGGTCTTTGAGTTGCATGGCGGTCTCCTCGGACATCGTAGCGGCAGGCCCGCTGCGGAAAGTTTGGCTAACGCGGCGATGATCTGAACCGTCCTCGGGCGTCCGGTTCCTGCCGCGGCGTTACGGCGAATGGTCATGCTAGGACCGCGGCCAGCCGGCGGGCAAGTTCATGGCGCGCGGCGTTGTCCCGCCATTGACCGGTCTGATACACGGGCGCGTCTGTTACGCCTTGTTACCCATTGCCCGCCACCCCGCGCGGTATAGTCACGCGCCGGCGGCCAGGCCGCCGCATCCCGTTGACCGATAAATGGAGCTATTCGTGAAAGCATTGATGACAGGCGTCGCGACTGCCGTTCTGCTGCTCAGCACCGCCGCCCAGGCGCAGTTGAAACCGGAAGAAATGGTCGAAACCCGCCAGGCCGGCTACCAGTTCATGTCGTGGAACATGGGCAAGATCAAGGCCCAGGTGGTCGACGGCGAGGAGCCCTACGACCAGGCCAAGGTCGCCGCCGCCGCCAACGCCATCGCCGCCATCGCCAACTCCGGCATGGGCAGCCTCTACAGCCCGGACACCACCACCGCGCAGCTGGGCGACAAGACCCGCCTGAAGCCGGAGTTCTTCCAGAACCTCGACGAAGCCGGTCGCATCGGCCGCAACTTCACCGCCGCCGCCAACCACCTCGCCAAGGTGGCCGCGGAAGGCGATCAGGCCGCCATCAAGAAGGCCTTCGGTGATGTCGGCGGGAGCTGCAAATCCTGCCACGACAAATTCCGCGCCGAGTAAAGCGCTGCGGCCGGCCGGTCGCCTGCCGCGACCGGCCGTGCCTCCTACCAGTCCAGACTGGGCGCCGCCGCGGCGGGCACCGGCTGCATCCGCTCCGCCACCGCCTGCACCGCCCATACGCTCCCCAACGCCACGATAACCGCCAGCGCGGCCGCCAGCGGCGAGCCACCGCGGGCATCGTGCTGCGCGGGATGCTCGCGTCGGGCACGACCGCCGATCATCGCGCGCACCAGCGGCTTGCGCCGGACCAGGCCGTACCAGCCGATCGCCGTCAGATGCAAACCGATCAGCGCCAGCAGCAGCCACTTGGTCTGGCGATGCAGGCCGCTCAGCCAGTCGCTGGTCGCGCTGTCGACCAGCGCATAGAGCGGCCCCTGAAAGGCGATGTCGTCGGTCGCCAGCAGACCGCTCACCACCTGGAAGCCGACCAGTCCCAGCATCGCCAGCACCGAGAACGCGCCGAGCGGGTTGTGCCCGGCCTCGCGCCAGTTGTCCTGCAGGTAGTCACGCACGCCGAGCGTCGCTGCAAGAATCCGCGACCAGCGCGCATAGGTGGAACCGACGAAGCCCCACAGCAGGCGGAACACCAGCAACCCCAACACCAGCAGACCGAGACGGCCGTGCCAGACCATCAGGTTGCCGCCGATCCAGCCGGTGACGATGGCGGCCGTTACCGACGCGGCGAACAGCCAGTGAAAGATCCGCAGTGGCGCATCCCATAGTTTGATATGACCCACGTGCCCCCCTCAGCAATCCGAACAGGCACGGCCGGCGCGGCCGTGCGGTCGCAAGGGTAACAGCCGTCCGCAGCGCCGGCAGCCATCCGGCGGTCGCACTGCGTCGCGCCGACAACGGCGCCCCGGCCGGCATGGACGCCTGCGGAGGACATGCGTATGATTGCGCCCCGCAACGCATCCGTAGCTCAGCTGGATAGAGTACTGCCCTCCGAAGGCAGGGGTCGTGGGTTCGAATCCCGCCGGATGCGCCATCTCTCCCGCCGCTGGTTTGCCTGAAGCCAGCGCCGCGCTCAGCAGCACTTCTTCCCGTTCCCGAACCCATCACCCGTCGCATCGCGGCCGGTGCGCAGCGGCGTGACCATGCCCGCCGGTGCGGGCATGGTCTCACTTGCCGTGCCGCTTATTGCACGCTGCAGACGCGATTGCGGCCCTGGGCTTTGGCCTCGTAGAGCGCGCGGTCGGCGCGGTCGATCAGGCTGGCGACGGTTTCGCCGGCGTTCAGCTGCGCGACGCCCAGCGACAGCGTGATCGGCCCCACCTCCGGATGCGGCGAACGTTCGATGCGTGCGCGAATCCGCTCGGCCTGCTCCATCGCGGCACGCAGCTCGCAGTGCGGCAGGATCACCATGAATTCTTCGCCACCCCAGCGCACCACGCCATCGGTCGCCCGCACGCAGGCGCGCAGCAGGCGCCCGACGCGCTCCAGCACGCGGTCGCCGGCCGGATGGCCGAAGGTATCGTTGATCGCCTTGAAGTGGTCGATATCGGCCAGGATCAGCCCGAAGGGCGCACCACCCTCGCGCGCGCCGATATAGGTGCGTTCGAGCAGGCTTTCGCCGCCGCGGCGGTTGTACAGCCCGGTCAGCATGTCCAGCGAGGCTGCATCGCGCAGCGCCTGTTCGTGGCGCACGCGCGCCGTCAGGTCGCGAATGATGCTGACGAAATGGGTGCGGTTGTCGTCGCGGCCGCGCACCGGCGAGATGGTCTGGTCGGCATGAAAGATGTGACCGTCGCGGTGGCGATCGGCGAAGGTCGCATGGAATGGCCGCCCGGCGCGCAGACTCTCGTAGAGGTCGGCGTAGAAGGCGTCGTCGTGTTCCCCGGAGCGCAGGAACGCCGGGGTGCGACCGAGGACTTCAGCCACCGCGTAGCCGGTCATGGCCTCGAAGGCCGGGTTGGCGAACTCGATGATGCCGTTCTCGTCGGTGATCAGCACCGCGTCATGCGAGGCGGCCAGCGCCTCGAAGAGCAGCTGGCTGGTGTGCTGCGCCGCGACCAGTTCGGAAAAGCCGCGCTGCACCGACACGTAGTGGGTGACGGTTCCTTGCGCATCGCGAATCGGCGAGATGTTCCATTCGACCCAGTACGGCTCGCCGTCCTTGCGGTAATTGACCGTCGAACCGTGGAAGAAACGCCCCTCGTGCAGGCACTGGCGCAGCTCGTCGAGCACGTCGCGGTCGGTCAGCGGGCCCTGGAGGATGCGCGGCGTCTGGCCCGCCAGCTCTTCGGCGCTGTAGCCGGACAGCGCGCAGAACGCGGCGTTGGCATAGAGAATCCGCGGCCCGTGCGGCGCCGGTTGCGCATCGGTGATCAGGACCGAGTTGAAGGCCTGCTCGACTGCCTGAAGCAGCAGCTGCGGCGAGATTGCATCGGGGATGGCCTTCATGGCTTCACTCTGGCGGCAGGAACAATGCGCATTCTAAAGGCAGGCCAGCGTGACGCACTTGATCGACACGCACCTGCCACTCATCCATTAGGCGTAGGCGAAGCGCGCCGCGGATTAATCATCCGTTGCCCTGCAAGCCCGCGCCGCCTGCGCTCAGCGGCGGTGGATCGCCCGCGCCGCGTTAAGAATGCAGCGCGTCAGCTCCGGTACCGAGAACTTGGTGAGAATCTCGTTGGCGCCCACTGCCTTCGCCCGGTCGGTGCTGATGGTGCTGTCCAGCGAGGTGTGCAGCAGCACATAAATACCGGCGTAGGTCGGATGCTGGCGCAGCGCCTGGGTGAAGGCGTAGCCGTCCATCTCAGGCATCTCGATGTCCGAGACCACCACGTTGATTTGCTCCGGGCCGCCGTGCAGCTCATCGAGCCTGGCCAGCGCGGCGCGCGCGCCGGTGACGGCATGGCAGGTCACGCCCAACTGGCCCAGCGCAGCCAGCGACATGCTGCGCGCGACCTGGCTGTCGTCGACGATCAGCGCGCGCGTCTCGGTGAGCAGCTGCGCATCCTCGACGTTCAGGTCGGACAGATCGGCTTCGGCCGAAGCCGGCGAGATGTTGTGCAGCACCTTTTCAATATCCAGCACCTGGATCAGCTCGCCATCCACCTCGGCGGTGCCGGTGATGAACGAGCGCCCCTTGGCGCCGTAGGGCGGCGGCAGGATCTTCGAGGTGGCGCAGCTGACGATCCGCGCCACCGCCTGCACGTGCAGGCCGTGCTTCTGCCGGCTGATCTCGGTGACCACCAGGCAGCCACCGCGCGGGTCCTCCAGTGGCGCCATGCCGATCGCCTGGCTTAGGTCGATCACCGACAACGGCTCGCCGCGCAGAGTCGCCACGCCTTCGATGTGCGGATGCGCCTCGGGCAGCCGCGTCAGCCGCGGCATGGGGATGATCTCGCTGACCTTCAGCAGATTGATCGCCATCTGCTTGCCGCTGCGCAGCGTGAAGAGAAGAAGCGACAGTGAATCGGCGGTGTAGGAGTTGCTCATGTCTTGCCCTGCGACTGCGTTGGCCGATGGCCGTTGCGCGGGTTATCGGCACGCCTTGGATTTCTTGCAGTCCGGCGATGCGCTTTGCCTGCCGTTCGGCGGCTGTCATCTGCCGGACGATGAATGGTCGGCCGTGCATCATGCCTCAATGTCACAATGACATCACTGTCCAGCCCTACCCCGCACCACCACGAGCTCACCTCCATGCACGCCGACATCCGCTATTCCGTCATTCTCGAACGCACCGGGCAGACGCTGCTCGCCCAGGCCGATCTGCAGCAACTCGAAGCCTTCTGGGACGCCCACGATGCGGAGTACGTCGGCCTGCGCATCGAGGACGAGCAGAGCCGCCACCCGCGGGTGATCGTTACCGACCAGCTGCCCGCCGAGGAAGACGCCGATCTGGTGTGACGACGCGGCGCTGCCGCGCCACGTCGGCGGCAGGCGGTTTACTTGTCGCGATCGATATTGAACGGCGACCAGGCCTGACGCGTCGGCATCACTTCCAGGCGGTTGATGTTGATGTGATCCGGCAGGGTTGCGACGTAGAAGATCTGCTCGGCGATGTCCTCGGCGGTCAGCGGCGTGGTGCCGCGGTAGAGCCGGTCGCTGGCGTCCTGATCGCCCTTGGTGCGCACCAGGGTGAATTCGGTTTCGGCCATGCCCGGCGCGATGTCGGTGACGCGCACGCCGGTGCCGAGCAGGTCACAGCGCAGGTTGTAGCCGAACTGCTCGACGAAGGCCTTGGTCGCGCCGTAGACGTGGCCGCCCGGATACGGCCAGTGGCCGGCCACCGAGCCGATGTTGACGATGCTGGCGCCCTTGCCGGTGGCGATCAGCGTCGGCAGCAGGGCGTGGGTGACGTTGACCAGGCCGGTGATGTTGGTGTCGATCATGGTGTGCCAGTCCTGCAGGTCGACCTGCTGCGCTGGCTGCGGTGCCAGTGCCAGGCCGGCGTTATTGACCAGGCAATCGATCTGGCTGAACTCGCTGGGCAGCTGCTCGACCACCTCCTTCACCGCGCCGGCATGGCGCACGTCGAGGGTGGCGATGTGCACCGGCACCTTCGCCGACAGCTCGCTCTGCAGCGCTTCCAGGCGCTCGCTGCGCCGCCCGGTGAGGACCAGCGCCCAGCCGGCCTCGGCGAAGCGGCGGGCAGTGGCGCGGCCGAAGCCGGAGGTGGCGCCGGTGATGAATACGATCTTCTGTTTCATGCTCTTCCTCTTTCTCTTCAATGCCTGACGGTCGCGTAGACGACGCGCCAGCACGGGACGCAATGACGGCGTCCAGCTTAGGGGGCCGCGCCGCGAAGGCAAAGCGCCGCGTGCGCTGATCGCGCGCCAGCCGGCCGCCGCTGCGCTGACCATCGAAATTTCACCGAATGGTCATCGCAGGTTCACGGACGCTTAGCGGGACTGCAACAGAGCCTGACTACCTTCTCGTCTAGACAAGTTGGCCGACCTCCCCGGCCGCGCAGACGAGAGGGCAAGACATGAATGCGGCTATTCGAGTCGAGCGACTGAACAAGACCTTCGCCGGCAAGCAGGCGCTGTTCGACCTGGGCCTGGCAATACAGCCGGGCGAGATGGTGGCGCTGATCGGCGCGTCCGGTTCCGGCAAGTCCACGCTGTTGCGCCATCTGGCCGGCCTGGCCTGCTGCGACCGCACCGCCGGCGGGCGCATCGAGGTGCTCGGCCGCGAGGTGCAGGCCACCGGCCAGCTGCACGGCGAGGTGCGCCGCCTGCGCGCCGACATCGGCTACATCTTCCAGCAGTTCAACCTGGTCAACCGCCTCAGCGTGCTGGACAACGTCCTGCTCGGCTTTCTCGGGCGCATGCCGCGCTGGCGCGGATCGCTGGGCATGTTCAGCGACGAGCAGAAGCGCCAGGCCATGGCCGCACTGGAGCGCGTCGGCCTGGCCGAGCGCGCCGAGCAGCGTGCCTCGACGCTCTCCGGCGGCCAGCAGCAGCGGGTGGCGATCGCCCGTGCGCTGACCCAGCAGGCCGAGGTGATCCTCGCCGACGAACCCATCGCCTCGCTCGACCCGGAGTCGGCGCGCAAGGTCATGGAAATCCTCGCCGACATCAACCGCCAGGACGGCAAGACCGTGGTGGTGACCCTGCATCAGGTCGATTACGCCCTGCGCTACTGCTCCCGCGCCGTGGCGCTCAAGCACGGCCGCATCCACTACGACGGCCCCTCGGCGGCGCTCGGCGACCGCCTGCTCAACGACCTCTACGGCGCCGATCTGGACGCCAGCCTGCTGTTCTCCGACCGCGCCCGCAATGCCGAGCCGCGGCAGCTGCAGCTGGTCAACGGCTGAGCCCCACGCCACCCGACAACCAACGCCACACCCCAGGAGTGATCTCCATGTTGAAACGCTTCAGCCGCGCCCTTGCCGCCTCCACGCTGCTGGCCGGTGCCCTCGCCGGTACCGCGCAGGCCGCCGAGACCATCACCTTCGGCATCATTTCCACCGAGTCCTCGCAGAACCTGCGCAGCGTCTGGGACCCCTTCCTTGCCGACATGAGCAAGCAGACCGGCTACGAGGTGAAGGCCTTCTTCGCCCCCGACTACGCCGGGGTGATCCAGGGCATGCGCTTCGACAAGGTCGACCTGGCCTGGTACGGCAACAAGTCGGCGATGGAGGCGGTGGATCGCGCCGGCGGCGAAATCTTCGCCCAGACCGTCGCCGCGAACGGCAGCCCGGGCTACTACAGCCATCTGATCGTGCACAAGGACAGCGCCCTGAACTCGGTCGAGGACGTGCTGAAGAACGCCAAGAGCCTGACCTTCGCCAACGGCGACCCGAACTCCACCTCCGGCTACCTGGTGCCCGGCTACTACGTGTTCGCCAAGAACAAGGTCGACGCCAGCCAGGCCTTCAAACGCAGCCTCAACGGCAGCCACGAAGTGAACGCGCTGTCAGTGGCGAACAAGCAGGTCGATGTCGGCACCTTCAACAGCGAAGGCATGGAGCGCCTGGAGATCACCGCGCCGGACAAGGCCGCGCAACTGAAGATCGTCTGGACCTCGCCGCTGATCCCGGCCGACCCGCTGGTCTGGCGCAAGAACCTGAGCGACGAGCAGAAGAACAGGCTGCGCGAGTTCTTCATGAGCTACGGCGCCAAGCCGGCCGAGAAGGAAATTCTCGCCGCGCTGCAGTGGGCACCGTTCCGCGCCTCGGACAACGACCAGCTGCTGCCGATCCGCCAGCTGGAACTGTTCAAGAAGCGCAGCGAAGTCGCCGCCGACAGCAAGCTCTCCGACAGCGACCGCCAGGCGCAGCTGCAGGGCATCGACCAGGAGCTGGCCAAGCTGGAGCAGCGCATGGCCGAGCGCGAGCAGAAGAGCGCCGCCGCCAAGGCCAGCTGAGCAACGCCGGGCGTGGCGCGCTGGCGCCACGCTCCCGTCCGTGTCGTTTGTGAGAACCGAACATGACCACTCTGAGCACCACACCGCCACTGGCGGGCAACGACAAGCGCAGCTGGCTGCGCCTGCTCGGCTGGGGCCTGTGCCTGGCCGTACTGGCCTGGTCCTGGCAGGGCGCGGAGATGAATCCGCTGCTGCTGATCCGCGACAGCGCCAACATGGCGACCTTTGCCGCCGACTTCTTCCCGCCGGACTTCAGCAACTGGCAGCTGTACCTCAAGGAGATGGTCACCACGGTGCACATCGCCCTCTGGGGCACCCTGCTGGCGATCGTCTGCGCCATCCCGCTGGGGATTCTCAGCTCCGAGAACATCGTGCCCTGGTGGATCTACCAGCCGGTGCGCCGGCTGATGGATGCCTGCCGTTCGATCAACGAGATGGTCTTCGCCATGCTCTTCGTCGTCGCCGTCGGCCTCGGACCCTTCGCCGGCGTGCTGGCGCTGTGGATCAGCACCACCGGCGTGCTCGCCAAGCTGTTCGCCGAAGCGGTGGAAGCCATCGAGCCGGGCCCGGTGGAAGGCGTGCGTGCCACCGGCGCCAGTGCGCTGCAGGAAGTCATCTTCGGGGTGATTCCGCAGGTGCTGCCGCTGTGGATTTCCTACTCGCTGTACCGCTTCGAATCCAACGTGCGCTCGGCCACGGTGGTCGGCATGGTCGGCGCCGGCGGCATCGGCGTGATCCTCTGGGAAGCCATCCGCGGTTTCCAGTTCGGCCAGACCGCCGCCCTGCTGCTGATCATCATCGCCGTGGTGAGCCTGATCGACCTGCTCTCCCAGCGCCTGCGCAAGCTCTTCATCTGACGGAGGGGGGCGCTGTGCGCCTCTCGAAAACACCATGCAGTTGTCTAGACAACCCAGCGAACCGCTCTACCTCGAACTGGCCCAGGTGCTGCGTGGCGAGCTGCGCCACTACCGCATCGGCGACTTCCTCCCCGGCGAGATGCAGCTGGCGCGCCGCTTCGCGGTCAACCGCCACACCCTGCGCCGCGCCGTCGACGAGCTGATCAACGAAGGCCGCCTGCTGCGCCGCCAGGGCAAGGGCACCCAGGTGCTGCAACGCCCGCTGGTGTATCCGCTGCAGGCCGACAGCGCCTACAGCGATGCGCTGGCGGCCCTTGGCGTGCGCACCGAAGCGCGCCTGCTCGCGCGCCGTCAGCTCAGCGCCAGCGCCGAGGAAGCGCGCCACCTGCAACTGGCCGAGGGCGCCGCGCTGATCGAACTGAGCACCCTGCGCCTGCTCGACGGCGAGCCGGTCAGCCTGATCCGCCACCGCTACTGCGCCAGCCACACCGAGCTGCTCGCCGACTACCAGGGCGGTTCGCTGCGCCGCTACCTCGGCGAACGCGGCCTGCCGCTGACGCGCCGTTTCAGCCTGATCGGCGCGCGCCTGGCCGACCGTGACGAGGCCGCACAGCTGCTGATGCCGCTGCGCATGCCGCTGCTGTCGGTGTTCACCCTGTCCTGCGATGCCACCGGGCGACCGGTGGAGATCGCCCTTTCGGCCAGCCGTTCCGACCGCTTCCAGTACCAGGTCGCCACCTGATGGAGAACCCCATGCACACCCGCGAACAATCCCCGCGCCAGCGCTGGATGGCCGTGCTGGCCCGCGCCAGCGCCGCCGATCTGGCGCCTTTCGAGAGCGCCCTGCGCGACTGCGCCTACCAGCTGATCCGCCCGGCGGAAATCGGCATGACCCTGGTGCGCGGCCGCATGGGCGGCACCGGCGCGCCGTTCAACCTCGGCGAGATGAGCGTCACCCGCTGCGTGGTGCGCCTGGCCGATGGCAGCACCGGCTACAGCTACCGCGCCGGCCGCGACAAGCGCCAGGCCGAGCTCGCCGCGCTCGCCGATGCCCATCTGCAAGGCCCGCAACAGAGCCGCTGGCTCGCCGAGCTGATCGAACCGCTGGCCGTCGCGCAGGCCCGCCGTGCCGCGCACAAGGCTGCCGAAACCGCCACTACCCGCGTGGAGTTCTTCACGCTGCTGCGAGGAGAAGACTGATGAATCGCGCCCCATCCGACCTGTTGCAGGCCGCCTTCGCCGACCCGGTGCTGGACGCGCAGAAGTGCTTCCGCGCCGCGCTCAAGGCCCTGGCCGAGCCGGGCACGCGCCAGCCGCTGGTCAGCGTCGCCGCCGTCGACCATCTGCAGGCCGCCGGCTACGCGCTGTGCCTGAGCCTGTTGGATAACGACACGCCGCTGTGGCTGGCGCCGGCCTTTGACACCCCGGCGATCCGCGCCAACCTGGCCTTCCACTGTGGCTGCCCGATCGTCGAGGCGCGTGAGGAGGCGATGTTCGCCCTGCTCGACGCCGCGGCGCTTGACGACCTCTCCGGCTTCTACGCCGGCAGCGAACGCTACCCGGACCAGTCCTGCACGCTGCTGATCCAGCTCGACCGGCTCGACCGCGGCCCGGCGCTGAGCTGGCAGGGCCCGGGCATCGACGGCAGCCGCCTGGTCGGCCTGCCGCTGGCGCCGGCCTTCTGGCAGCAGCGCGCCGCACGCAACGACTTCCCGCGCGGGCTCGACGCACTGTTCTGCGCTGACGGCGAAGTGCTCGGCCTGCCGCGCAGCACGCGCATCGGCGATTCGCTGCGGGAGGTGGCCTGATGTACGTCGCAGTCAAGGGTGGCGAACAGGCCATCGACAACGCCCACGCGCTGCTGGCGAAGAAGCGCCGCGGCGATACCGGCATCGCCGAACTCGGCGTCGAGCAGATCCGCCAGCAGCTGCCGCTCGCCGTCGCGCGGGTGATGAGCGAAGGCTCGCTGTATGACGAAGAACTCGCCGCGCTGGCGATCAAGCAGGCCGCCGGCGATCTGGTCGAGGCGATCTTCCTCTTGCGCGCCTACCGCACCACGCTGCCGCGCTTCGCCGAAAGCCTGCCGCTGGACACCGGCGCCATGCAGCTCAGCCGGCGCATCTCGGCGACCTTCAAGGACGTGCCCGGCGGCCAGCTGCTCGGCCCGACCTTCGACTACACCCATCGCCTGCTGGATTTTGCCCTGCTCGCCGAAGGCGAACGTCCCGGCCCGCCGGTGGATGAAGGCGCCACGCTGGGCAACTGCCCGCGGGTACTCGGCCTGCTCGGTGAGGAAGGCCTGATGACCCCGGAGATCGACCGCGGCGAGCCGGTGCCGGACCTCACCCGCGAGCCGCTGGAGCTGCCCTGCAGCCGCGCCGAGCGCCTGCAGGCGCTGGCGCGCGGCGACGAGGGCTTTCTCCTGGCGCTGGGCTATTCGACCCAGCGCGGCTACGGCCGCAACCACCCGTTCGCCGGCGAGATTCGCATCGGCACCGCCGAGGTCTGGATCGAGCCGCAGGAGCTGGGTTTCCCGGTCTGCCTCGGCGAGATCGAGCTGACCGAGTGCGAGATGGTCAACCAGTTCGTCGGCGAGAGCGCCGCACAGGCGCAGTTCACCCGTGGCTACGGCCTGGCCTTCGGTTATGCCGAGCGCAAGGCGATGGGCATGGCGCTGGTCGACCGCGCGCTGCGTGCCGGCGAGTACGGCGAGGAGGTGCAGGGTCCGGCGCAGCAGGAGGAGTTCGTCCTGATGCACTGCGACAACGTCGAGGCTGCCGGCTTCGTCTCGCACCTGAAGTTGCCGCACTACGTCGACTTCCAGTCCGAACTGGAGCTGATCCGCAGGCTGCGCCAGCCGCAGGCCGAGCCGGCCGAAGCGCTCGCTGAAACGCCAGCGAAGGAGAAACGCGCATGAATGCCCACGCCATCCCCGCCAGCGAGGCGGGCTACAACTTCGCCTACCTCGACGAACAGACCAAGCGCATGATCCGCCGCGCGCTGCTCAAGGCGGTCGCCATTCCCGGCTATCAGGTGCCCTTCGGCGGCCGCGAGATGCCGCTGCCGTACGGCTGGGGCACCGGCGGCATGCAGCTGACCGCGGCCATTCTCGGCGCCGACGACGTGCTCAAGGTGATCGACCAGGGCGCCGACGACACCACCAACGCGGTGTCGATCCGCCGCTTCTTCGCCCGCACCGCCGGGGTCGCCACCACCGAGCGCACCCCCGCGGCGACGGTGATCCAGACCCGCCACCGCATCCCGGAAACCCCGCTCGCCGCCGGGCAGATCATGGTCTACCAGGTGCCGATTCCCGAGCCGCTGCGCTTCATCGAGCCGTCGGAAACCGAGACGCGCACCATGCACGCGCTGGCCGACTACGGCGTGATGCACGTGAAGCTCTACGAGGACATCGCCACCTTCGGCCACATCGCCACCAGCTACGCCTACCCGGTGACGGTGGACGGGCGCTACGTGATGGACCCGTCGCCGATTCCCAAATTCGACAACCCCAAGCTGGACTGCAGCCCGGCGCTGATGCTGTTCGGCGCCGGCCGCGAGAAGCGCCTCTACGCCGTGCCGCCGTACACCCGCGTGGTCAGCCTGGATTTCGAGGATCACCCCTTCCAGATCCAGCAGTGGGAGCAGAGCTGCGCCATCTGTGGCAGCGGCGATTCCTACCTCGACGAGCTGATCGTCGACGACGCCGGGACCAAGCAGTTCGTCTGCTCGGATACCGACTATTGCGCGCAGCGCGCCCAGCCCCAGGAGAGCCGCCCATGAGTGCCGCCGAACAATTGCTGCCCGCCGCGAGCGTCGCCACCGAGCCGCTGTTCGCGGTGCGCGACCTGACCCGCCTGTACGGCCCGGACAAGGGCTGCCAGGGCGTGTCCTTCGACCTCTACCCCGGCGAAGTGCTGGGCATCGTCGGCGAGTCCGGCTCGGGCAAGTCGACCCTGCTCTCGCTGCTCTGCGGGCGCTGCCCGCCGGATCGCGGCACGGTGCTCTACCGCGACGCTGCCGGCGACTGGCTCGACCTCTACGCCGCCAGCGAGGCCGAGCGGCGCACGCTGCTGCGCACCGAATGGGGCTTCGTCGAACAGAACCCGCGCGACGGCCTGCGCATGGGCGTTTCCGCCGGCGCCAACATCGGCGAACGGCTGATGGCCCAGGGCGTACGCCATTACGGCCAGCTGCGCGCCGCCGGGCTGGACTGGCTGCAACAGGTGGAGATCGACCCGGCGCGCATCGACGACCTGCCGCGGACCTTCTCCGGCGGCATGCAGCAGCGCCTGCAGATCGCCCGCAACCTGGTTTCCAGCCCGAAGCTGGTGTTCATGGACGAACCCACCGGCGGCCTCGACGTGTCGGTGCAGGCACGCCTGCTCGACCTCCTGCGCGGGCTGGTGCGCGAGCTGGACCTGGCGGTGGTGATCGTCACCCACGACCTCGCCGTGGCACGCCTGCTGGCCGACCGGCTGATGGTGATGCGCCGCTCGCGGGTGGTGGAGTCGGGTCTGACCGACCAGATCCTCGACGACCCGCAGCACCCCTACACGCAGCTCTTGGTGTCCTCGGTGCTGCAGCCATGAAGGAATCCGTCATGACGAACCTGATCGAGGTCCGTGACCTCGCCAAGACCTTCACCCTGCACCAGCAGCACGGCATCCGCCTGCAGGTGCTGCGCGGGCTGAACTTCACCGTCGCCGCCGGCGAGTGCCTGGTGCTGCACGGCCAGTCCGGCGCCGGCAAGTCGACCCTGCTGCGCACGCTGTACGGCAACTACCTGCCGGCCGGCGGCAGCATCCGTATCCGCCACGCCGGCGACTGGCTGGAGCTGGTCGGTGCCGAGCCACGCCAGGTACTCGCCGTGCGCCGGCAGACGCTGGGCTATGTCAGCCAGTTCCTGCGGGTGATCCCGCGGGTGCCGGCGCTGGAGGTGGTGATGGAACCGGCGCTGGCGCGCGGCTGGACGCGTGTCGATGCCGAGGCGCGGGCCAGGGCGCTGCTGACCCGGCTGAACATTCCCGAGCGGCTCTGGCAGCTGGCCCCCGGCACCTTTTCCGGCGGCGAGCAGCAGCGGGTCAACCTGGCGCGCGGCTTCATGGTCAGCTGGCCGGTGATGCTGCTCGACGAACCCACTGCCTCGCTGGACGAAGCCAACGCCGGCGTGGTGCTGGAGCTGATCGACGAAGCCAAGAACGCCGGCAGCGCGCTGATCGGCATCTTTCATGACCGCGCGATCCGCGAGGCCGTCGCCGACCGTTACCTGGACATGACGCAGGAGGACCTGGCCCATGCCAGCTGAACAGATACTCAGCAACGCCCGACTGGTGCTGGCCGATCAGCTGATCCACGGCAGCCTGCTGATCCGCGATGGCCTGATCGCCGACATCAGCGAGGGCGCCAGCAGCCTGCCGCAGGCCCAGGACCTGGGCGGCGATCTTCTGCTGCCGGGGCTGGTGGAACTGCACACCGACAACCTGGAAAAGCACATGAGCCCGCGTCCTGGCGTGGACTGGCCGTCCGCCTCGGCGGTGCTGACCCATGACGCACAGATCGTCGCCGCCGGCATCACTACGGTGTTCGATGCGCTGTCGATCGGCGATATCAATCCCAAGGGCAAGCGCATGCAGCAGCTCGGGGTGATGCTCGAGGCCATCGCCGAGGCCGAGGCGGCCGGGCAGACCCGCGCCGAACACCGCCTGCACCTGCGCTGCGAAGTCAGCCACCCGCAGTGCCTGGAGCTGTTCCGCGAGCTGGTCGAGCAGCCGCTGGTGCAGCTGGTCTCGGTGATGGACCACGCGCCTGGCCAGCGCCAGTTCGCGCGCATGGAGAAGTACCGCGAGTACTACATGGGCAAGTACCACCTGAGCCCGGCGGAGATGGATGCCTTCGTCAGCGAGCAGCTGGCCAACTCGGCGCGGCACAGCGACCAGCAGCGCGCCGCCATCGTCGATATCTGTCACAGCCGCGAACTGGCGCTGGCCAGCCACGACGACGCGACGCTCGATCATGTCGAGGAATCGGCCGGCTACGGCATGGCCATCGCCGAATTCCCGACCACCTTCGAAGCCGCCGAGGCCAGCCACGCGCGCGGGCTGAAGGTGCTGATGGGCGCGCCGAACATCGTCCGTGGCGGCTCGCACTCGGGCAATATCGCCGCTGCCGATCTGGCCCGGCGCGGCGTGCTGGACATCCTCTCCAGCGACTACTACCCGGCCAGCCTGCTGCAGGCCGCGCTGGGCCTGGCCGAACAGGACAACGGCTACAACCTGTCGCGCGCCATCGCCACCATCAGCCTGGCGCCGGCACGCGCGGCCGGGCTGGATGATCGCGGCGAGATCGCCGTCGGGCTGCGCGCCGACCTGGTGCAGGCGCAGCTGCACAAGGGCCAGCCGGTGATCGGCCAGGTCTGGCGCCAGGGCCGGAGGGTGTTCTGATGCAGTCGCACCGTGCAATGCTGGCCCATCCCGGGCGGGTTACCGCTACGATGCCGACACGTTCGCGTTCTTCTGCTGATGGAGGTGATCTGATGCAAGGCCGCCTGATCTACCTGATCGGCCCGTCCGGCGCCGGCAAGGACAGCCTGCTCGACGCTGCCCGCGCGCCGCTCGCCGAGCGCGGCGTGCGCATCGCCCGGCGGGTCATCACCCGTTCGGCCGAGGCGGTCGGCGAAGCCGCGCAGGCGGTGAGCGCCGAGGAGTTCGCACGGTTGGAAGCCGAGCAGGCCTTCGCCCTCGCCTGGCGTGCCAACGGGCTGGCCTACGGCATCCGCGCCGAGATCGACGCCTGGCTGGCGGCCGGCGAGGATGTGCTGGTCAATGGCTCGCGTGGTTACCTGGCCGAGGCGCGCCAGCGCTACCCGGACCTGCTGGCGGTGCTGCTGACCGTCGAGCAGGACGTGCTGCGCGAGCGCCTGCTGAATCGCGGACGGGAAACCCCGGAGCAGATCGAGGCGCGACTGGCGCGCAACGCGCTGTTCAGCGGCGAGCTGGACGACTACATCCGCCTGGACAATTCCGCCTCGCTGGCGCAGAGCGTCGAACGCCTGCTGCAGCTGCTCGACGAGCACCGCCAATGCGGCTGACCCTGCTCGGCACCGGCGATGCCGCGCAGCTGCCGGTGTACAACTGCGGCTGCCCAGCCTGCGCCCGCGCCTGGCGCGAACCGGCCTATCGCCGCGGTCCGTGCTGCGCGCTGATCGAATGCGCCGGCCAGCGCTGGCTGCTCGACAGCGGCCTGACCGATCTCGGCGAGCGCTTCGTCCCCGGTAGCCTCAGCGGCATCCTGCAGACGCACTACCACGCCGACCACGCCCAGGGTCTGCTGCAGCTGCGCTGGGGCACCGGGCTGCGCATTCCGGTACACGGCCCGGACGATCCCGCGGGCTTCGCCGATCTCTACAAGCACCCGGGTATCCTCGATTTCAGCCAGCCGTTCGCCGCCTTCGAGCGCCGTGCGCTGGGCACGCTGCGCGTCACGGCGCTGCCGCTGCAGCACTCGAAGCCGACATTCGGCTACCTGCTCGAAGGCGTCGGGCGCAAGATCGCCTATCTCACCGACACCCTCGGCCTGCCGGACGACACCCGCGCCTACCTGCAGGGCATCGCGCTCGACGTGCTGGTGCTCGATTGCTCGCAGCCGCCGCAGGAACCACCGCCGCGCAATCACAACGACCTGACCCGCGCGTTGCAGAGCGTCGAAGCACTGCAGCCGGCACAGGCCGTGCTGACCCACGTCGGTCATGCGCTGGATGCCTGGCTGATGGAACAGCCACGGGAACTGCCGGGCAACGTGCGGCTGGCGTACGACGGCATGATGCTCTAGCGCTTCGCAGATAGGCGTTTCCATGGACCCGAGGTTGGAGAAACACCGAGCCGCCTGCTCGCAACGCGTGGAAAACGCTGCGCGATTTTCCACCCTACGAGTGCCAATCCGATGGCGATGGCGATGGCGATGGCGATGGCGATGGCGGTCGTAGGGTGGATAACGCGAAGCTTATCCACCCTGGGTCCGTTGCATGGCGAAACGTCGGGCAGGGCCTCCGACGCGTGGAAAACGCTTCGCGGTTTTCCACCCTACGGCCATGAAGCATGGAGCGGATTCCGGGCTGACGCCGGCTAGCGCCCCGGCTGCGGCCGGAAACCCGGAACTGTACTGGGCCGTTCGACCCGCGCGGCGGGCAGCGAGCAGTTGAGATCGCGGAAGGCGCGCTCGTTGAGCCGCTGCCAGCCCTCGCCCGGGGAGGTCTGGCGGCAGATGACGGTGCCGTCGAGCTTGCTCTGCCACTGGTAGTACGGCGCTGGCGCGGCGTCGGCCAGCAGCGGCAACGACAGGCAGAGGAGCAACGGAAGCAGGCGCATGACAGGCTCGGGAGGGACGATGGCGCCACTCTAATCCATCGTCGGCGCCACGCAAGCACCGCCGGGCGCGCCGGGTATCGGCAAGAATCCGCCGATCACCGACGCAGCATGAGCGATTCTCCGCTTATCGGAACCCCGTCGCGGCGCCGCACGCCCGAGCTAGCGCAGTTTCGCCAGCTGGCACAGCACGTGCAAAGCCACCATGCCCGTTGCGATCACACGAACAAGAAAAGCCGCACGCCGCGCTCCGCTTCCCCGGGAAGCCTCCGCTCGCCGCCTCGTCTTTTCCTGTCCGCCGGCAACCTGCAGGGTTGCCGCCGATCGCCTATGGTCTACAGCGCCCGAATCCAATAACAACACGGAGAAACACCATGAGACTGACCAAGCGCATCAGCCTGCTGGCTGCCGCCGCAGCCTTCACGGCCAGCACCGCGGCCGTCGCCGCGCCGACCTTCATCAACATCCTCACCGGCGGCACCAGCGGGGTGTACTACCCCATCGGCGTGGCGCTGTCGCAGCAGTACAACAAGATCGACGGCGCCAAGACGTCGGTGCAGGCGACCAAGGCCTCGGTGGAAAACCTCAACCTGCTGCAGGCCGGGCGCGGCGAACTGGCGTTCGCCCTCGGTGATTCGGTGGACGATGCCTGGAACGGCGTCGAGGATGCCGGCTTCAAGGCGCCGCTCAAGCGCCTACGTGCCATCGCCGCGACCTACCCGAACTACATTCAGATCGTCGCCAGCCAGGAATCGGGCATCAAGACGCTGGAAGACCTCAAGGGCAAGCGCATCTCCGTCGGCGCGCCGAAGTCCGGCACCGAGCTGAACGCCCGCGCCATCTTCAAGGCCGCCGGGCTGAGCTACGAGGACATGGGCCGGGTGGAATTCATGCCCTACGCCGAGTCGGTCGAGCTGATCAAGAACCGCCAGCTGGATGCCACGCTGCAGTCCTCGGGCCTGGGCATGGCGGCGATCCGCGACCTAGCGTCGATGGTGCCGATCACCTTCGTGGCGATCCCGGCCGAGGTGGTGGAGAAGATCGGCAGCAGCGCCTATCAGGCCAAGGTGATCCCGGCCGGTACCTACGACGGCCAGGACGCCGACGTGCCGACCGCGGCGATCACCAACATCCTGGTCAGCCACGACAAGGTGTCCGACGAGGTGGCCTATCAGATGACCAAGCTGATGTTCGACAACCTCGATCGCCTGGTCAGTTCGCACTCCGCGGCCAAGGACATCAAGCTGGAGACCGCCACCGAAGGCCTGCCGATCCCGCTGCATCCGGGCGCCGAGCGTTTCTACAAGGAAGCCGGCGTGCTCAAGTAAGCACGTCCGCCGCCAGCCACCGCGCGATGCAGCCGGTGGCCGGCGGCCCTTGCGGAACCCGCAATGACACGCTGCCCGCGCCACGGGCAGCGTCCCCCGCATCGTCCGCTTGAAGCCCCGACGCTTGAAGCCGCTGTTCCGGAGAGTTCTCCATGAGCGAATCCAAAGGCCTGCACGCCAGCCCCAGCGAATGGCCGAAGGCGCTGTTCTACACGGCCCTGCTGTTTTCCACCTACCAGATCATCACCGCGGCCTTCCACCCGGTGTCCAGCCAGGTACTGCGCGCCGGCCACGTCGGTTTCCTGCTGCTGATGGTGTTCCTCTGCTACCCGGCGCGCGGCAACGACCGCCCGTGGCAGCCGATGGCCTGGCTGCTGGGCCTGGCCGGCATGGCCACGGCGTTCTACCAGTGGTACTTCGAGGCCGATCTGGTGCAGCGCTCCGGTGACCTGACGCAGACCGACCTGATCGTCGGCATCACCCTCACGGTGCTGGTGTTCGAGGCCGGGCGCCGGGTGATGGGCATCGCGCTGCCGCTGATCTGCGCGCTGTTCCTGGCCTACGGGCTGCTGGGCGAATACCTGCCGGGCGACTTCGCCCACCGTGGCTATGGTTTCGACCAGATCATCAACCAGCTGTCGTTCGGTACCGAGGGTTTCTACGGCACGCCGACCTACGTCTCGGCGACCTACATTTTCCTGTTCATCCTGTTCGGCTCGTTCCTCGAGCAGGCCGGGATGATCAAGCTGTTCACCGACTTCGCGATGGGCCTGTTCGGGCACAAGACCGGCGGTCCGGCCAAGGTCTCGGTGGTGTCCTCGGCGCTGATGGGCACCATCACCGGCTCGGGCGTGGCCAACGTGGTCACCACCGGCCAGTTCACCATCCCGCTGATGAAGCGCTTCGGCTACAAGCCAGCCTTCGCCGGCGCGGTGGAGGCCACCGCGAGCATGGGCGGGCAGATCATGCCGCCGGTGATGGGCGCGGTCGCCTTCATCATGGCCGAAACCATCAATGTGCCTTACGTGGAAGTCGCCAAGGCAGCACTGATTCCGGCGATGCTGTACTTCTTCGCGGTGTTTTGGATCGTGCACCTGGAGGCACGCAGCAAGGGCCTCAAGGGCCTGCCGAAAGACCAGTGCCCGAGCGCCTGGGCATCGGTCAAGGAGCGCTGGTTCCTGCTGGTGCCGCTGGCGGTGCTGGTGTTCCTGCTGTTTTCCGGCCGCACGCCGATGTTCTCCGGCACGGTGGGCCTGGCGCTGACGGCCATCGTCATCCTCGGCTCGGCGATCATCCTCAAGGCCAACAGCTTCTGGCTGCGCGCGGTGTTCTGGATCGCCCTGGGCGTGCTCTGCGCCGGCTTCTTCCAGCTCGGCATCGGGGTGATCTTCGGCGTCATCGGTGCGCTGGTGGTGGCCTGCTGGTTCATCAAGGGCGGTCACGACACCCTGCGCGCCTGCCTGTACGCCCTGGTCGAGGGCGCACGCCACGCGATCCCGGTGGGTATCGCCTGTGTGCTGGTGGGGGTGATCATCGGCATCGTTTCGCTGACCGGCATCGCCAGTACCTTCGCCGGCTACATCCTGGCCATCGGCGAGAACAACCTGTTCCTCTCGCTGCTACTGACGATGCTGACCTGCCTGGTGCTGGGCATGGGCATTCCGACGATTCCCAACTACATCATCACCAGCGCCATCGCCGCGCCGGCGCTGGAGCAGCTGGGCGTGCCGCTGATCGTCTCGCACATGTTCGTCTTCTACTTCGGGCTGATGGCCGACCTGACGCCGCCGGTCGCGCTGGCCTGCTTCGCCGCGGCACCGATCGCGCGCGAGAACGGCTTCAAGATCAGCCTGTGGGCGATCCGCATCGCCGCCGCCGGCTTCGTGGTGCCGTTCATGGCCGTCTACGACCCGGCGCTGATGATGCAGGGCGACAGCTGGCTGGCCACGGCGTACATGGTGGTCAAGACGGTCTTCGCGGTGTGCCTGTGGGGCATGGCGGTTACCGGCCACCTGAGCCTACGCATGCCGATCTGGGAGCGCCTGTGGGCGTTCGCCGCTGGCGTCGCGCTGATTCTGGCCATGCCGGTCAGTGATGAGATCGGCTTCGTGCTGGGCATTGCGCTGCTGGCGCAGCATGTCTGGCGCGCCCGTCGCACCGAGCGGCTGGCAACGGCGTGATCGGCCTCTGCCTGGGCCTGGCCGGTGTGGTGTGGGCGCAACTGCCCACACCCGCCTTCACCCTGGCGTGGAACCACACCATCGAGAAGATCCGCTGGGAAGAGGACTACCGCGTCACGGCGGACGGCCTGCTGCTCGGCGAAGCGCGGATCAAGGGTTCGGGGGCCGGCATGGAAGCGCCGGAAGGTGCCGAACTGCGCAACGGCGCCTGGCACTACCGGCGCCAACTGCCGGCGCTGCAGCCGCTGCGCGTCGGCCGCACGCCCGAGGCCGGTGACTACCAGCTGTGCTTCGACGGGCAGTGCCACGCGCTGAGCGAATGGCTCGGCCCGCCGCGCGCCGACCGACCGGGGCTGGAGCTGTGGAGCTGCGAGGTGGCGCGGCGATCCTGAGCCTCGGCGGTGGATCGTTAAAGCGTTGCCTACCCTACGCTCCTGCTCAGACCGCCAGCTCCACTTCCCGCCGCAACGCCGCGTGCTGCCGCGCACGGCGCTTGCGCCACCAGATCACCACGCCGGTCACCGACAGCACGGCAATCGCCACGCCGAGCACGGCGATCAGGATGCGCCCCGGCAGGCCGAGGATGCGTCCGCCGTGGATCGCCGGTTGCAGCAGGTGAAACTGCTGGCCCAGCGTGCCCTGGCCGGGGATTTCCTGACCGAGCAGCCGCGTGCCGTCGGTGCCGTGGAAGAACAGCCAGGCGTTGCCCTGGTTGCTGTCGTGCGCACCGAAACCGGCGCCGTAGAAGTTGTACTCGAAGCTGTAGTACAGCTCGGTGATCGGCTCGCGCAGGCCCAGCGTCGCCGCGTGCTGCATGGCGTAGTCGTAGGCCTGATGGAAGTCGTAGGCGGTGCTGCCCAGCTGCTCGGCCGGCAGCCGCCCGCGCGCCTCGTAGACGCTCGGCTCCACCGCGGAGAACAGCGAGACCACCGGCTTGAACACCTGCTCCGGCAGGTTCATCGCCACGCTGCTGACCGCCACTGGCGTCAGCAGCAGCCACAGCCACAGGCCGCCGGCGCGGTGCACGTCGTGGTTCAGGCGCTGGCGCTTGATCTTCCAGGCCGTCCACCACTTGCCGAAGAACGGCCGGCCGCGCGGCAAGGTCAGCAGCAGCGAGACCAGGCAGTCGATCACCCAGGCGATCGCCACCAGGCCCATCAGCCACAGCCCCCAGTTGCCGGGCAGCGCAAGGTTGTAGTGGAACTCGAGCAGGAACGGCACCAGATTCTTGCGCGAGAAGCAGCACTCGCCCCAGTAGCGCGTGCCCACCGTCTCGCCGGTCACGGTGTCGAGGTAATGCACCACCGGGCGCTCGGCAAAGGGCTTGCCGGTGGCCGGATCGTTGCGCGGCACCAGGGCCAGCAGCGCGGCGTGGCCCGGTTCGTCCGCGAACTCCATGTACCAGACCTGCAGGCGCGGGTTGGCCGCCTCGACGCGCTCGACCAGCGTGCCCGGCGTCAGCAGCGGACCGTCACTGGCGGTGTGGTAGAACTCCGGGTTCAACCACTCGTCCAGCTCGTGATGAAAGGCCAGCACGCTGCCGGTGAGGCCGGCGAGAAACAGGAACAGCGCGGTCGCAAGGCCGACGTAGCGGTGCAGCAGCACGAGGATCGGGCGCATCGGCGGTCTCCGTTTGCAGAAAGCACAAGGCCGCCGCCCCTTGGGAGCCGGCGGCCGCTGGGGGCGTTCAGAAGTCGTAGGTCACGGTGGCCATGACGTTGCGCGCCTCGCCGTAGTAGCACTGGCTGAGGCTGTTGCACGCGGCGACGTACTTCTCGTCGGTGAGGTTGTTCAGGTTCAGGCGCACGCCGACCCCCTGCAGCCCGACGCGCGACAGGTCATAGCCGAGCATGGCGTCGTACAGCGTGTAGGACGGGATGTGCAGGGTGTTCTCCGCATCGGCCCAGCTCTTGCCGAAGTAGCGCGCGCCACCGCCGATCTGCAGGCCGGCCAGCGGTCCCTGATCGAACCTGTAGTCGGCCCACAGCGAAGCCATGTTGCGCGCCACGGCGTTGGGCCGGTTACCGCGGTTGTTCACCCCGGCGGCGCCGGTGAAGTCCTTGGAATACTCGACGTCCATGTAGGTGTAGCTGGCGATCAGGTTGACCTGCTCCACCGGTTTCAGACGCGCCTCGACTTCCACGCCCGTGGAGGTCAGCTCGCCGACCGCGCGGTAGAAGTTCTCGTTGGAATCCTTGTTCGCCAGGTTGGACTGTTTCAGGTCGAACCAGGAGATGGTGTACAGATCATCGGTGCCCAGCGGCTGGTACTTCAGGCCGACCTCGACCTGCTCGCCCTCGGTGGGATCGAGCAACGCGATGTCGTAGACGCCCGGTGCAACCTCGTTGTACGCCGCGGTGGCGTTGGGGTTGAACGACTCGGAGTAGCTGGCATACGGCGACAGGCCGTTGTCGAAGGCGTAGAGCACGCCGACGCGGCCGGTGAACTGCTCGAGCTTGGCGTTATCGGCCTGATCGCCGTAGCTCGCATCCTCGGTATGGTCGAACGACACATCCACCCAGTCCTGACGCATGCCCAGCGAGAAGCGCCAGTTGCCCAGGCTGATCAGGTCCTGCACATACAGGCCGGTCTGCTCCAGCTCGCGGGTCTCGTCGTACTGGTGGTAGAACACCGGGCTGCCGACGCCGACTGCGCCGCTGTAAGGGTTGATCGGCGCCAGGCCGTAGCCGGCGTCGTAGGCGACCTTCGCCTTGCGCCGCTGATAGTCGAGGCCGGTCACCAGGGTGTGGCTGAGCGCGCCGGTATCGAAGAGAAACTGCAGCTGGTTGTCGATCGTCCAGGCGTGCAGCGCCTCGTCGGCACCGGTGTAGTAGCGCACCAGCTCGTCGGCCGTCGCGTAGCCGTACTGGTAGACCTGGCCGGATTCCACGGTCGAGTCGAGGTACTGGAAGTTCTGCCGCGCCGAAACCACGTCGTTGAAGCGATGCTCCAGCTGATAGCCGATCATCTGCTGGTCGCGCTCGAACTGCTCGTAATCCTCGTCGCCCTCGAAGAAGCTGCGCGAAATGCGCTGGCCGTTGTGCGAGGTCACCGTGCCGTCCGCCGGCAGGCCACCGTGATAGCCGCTCTCGGGGTCCTTCTGCAGCATCGCCAGCAGGGTCAGGCGGGTGTCGTCGGTGAAGTCGATGCTCACCGACGGCATCACCGCGTAGCGCTGTTCTTCGATGCCATCGACCTGGTTGTCGGCATCCTTGACCACACCCGCGAGGCGATAGGCGATGCGCTCGTCCTCCAGCGGCCCGGTGAAATCGAACGCGGTCTGCTTGTAGTCGTGGCTGCCGTAGGAGAACTGCAGCTGGCGACGGGTTTCGTGCTGCGGCTTCTTGGTAGTCATCGCCACCAGCCCGCCGGGCAGGCTGCGGCCGTAGAGCACCGAGGACGGCCCCTTGAGGATGTCGATGCGCTCGATGAAGTATGGATCGACCTGCAGGCTGCTGTAGGTGCCGCTGTCACCGAGCAGCTTCTGCCCGTCGAGGTAGAGGTTGTCCACCGAACCATCGGTGATGCCGCGCATGGCGACATAGTCGTAGCGGGTCGTCGCGCCGTAGGGCGTGCTCATCAGGCCCGGCGTGTAGCGCACCGCCTGGGCGATGGAGCGCGAGCCCTGATCCTCGATCTGCTGGCGGGTGACCACCGAGACGGTCTGCGAGGTTTCCACCAGCGGCATGCTGGTCTTGGTCGCCACGCTGCTGTGGGTGGCGCTGTAGCCGTCCATCTCGCCCAGCGCGTTGCCCAGGGCGAAGCCCTGCACGGTCATCGGCTGCAACTCGACCGCACCGGTTTCGCTGGCGCGGCGGACCAGCGAGTAAGTGCCCTGGCTGTCGCGCACCGCCTGCAGGCCGCTGCCGGCAAGCAGTGCGGCAAAGCCATCGTCGACACCGTACTGGCCGCGCAGACCGTCCGACTGCAGGCCCTGCAGCAGGCTGCCATCCACCGACAGCAGCACGCCGGCCTCGCCGGCGAAACGGCTCAGCACGCTGGACAGCGCGCCGGCGGGAATGTCGTAGCGGCTCTGCGCCTGCTGGCTCGAAGCCGGTTCGGTGGCGCTCGCCAGGCCGGACAGCGTGGCCGTCAGCGGCAGGCAGAACAGGGTGGCGCGGATGGCGCGCGCAAGCACGCGCGGACGATGGGGGGCTGAACGCATGAAAAAATCCCTAGTGGTGAGGACCGGCACATGGCCTTTGCAGCTGAAGCCCGTCACCACCGATAAAAGGGAACCTCATATGCGATTATTTTTCATTGGCGATGCAATCGCATCACGCCGCGCCGGAAGGCTCCAGGCTGACCCACCAGGACATGCGCCGCTGCACGCGTACCGGCAGCGTCGCCGCCAGCGCATCGAGCACACGGTCACTGTCGGCCAGCGGGAAGGCACCGACCACGCGCAGTTCGGCGATGCGCGGATCGCAGCCGAGATAGCCGTGGCGGTAGCGCGCCAGCTCGGCGAGGAAATCCACCAGGCGCAGGTTGTCCGCCAGCAGGATGCCGCGCGACCAGGCCTGCTGCCCGGCCTGTACCGGCGCGGGCGGACCGATCCGGTTGGCACTGAAGCCGACCTGCTGCCCGGCGCCGATGCCACGGCCGAGTCCGCTGTCATCCGGCTGGATGTCCACCATACCGCTGAACACGCTGAGCTGGGTGCTGCCGTCACGCTGGCGCACCGAGAAGCGCGCCGCCTGCGTGACGCGCAACTGGCCCTCGCGGCTTCGCAGCAGCAGCGGTCGCGCTTCGTCCACGGCTTCGACCAACACTTCGCCGCGATACAGCGCCAGCCGCCGGAGCGCGCCGTCGAAGCCGGCATCCGCCGCGCTGTCGGTGTTCAGCCAGAGCCGCGATCCATCGGCGAGCCACGTCTCGCGCACCTCGCCGACGCCGGTGCGCAGATCGGCGCTCCAGTCCTGCCAGGGCAGCCTGCCGCCCGCCAGCCCCAGCGCCGCACCGCCACACACCAGCGACAGCAGCTTGAGCGCCTGCCGGCGGCTCGGCGTGCGCTGCTGCAGCATGCCACCCGCCGCGCGCCCGGCCGGATGCGCGCTCAGCGGCGCGAATCGACCGCTGATGCGCTGCACCTTCTGCCAGGCGCGCGCGTGTTCCGGCTGGCGCACCCAGGCGGCCCAGGCCTCGCGCTCGGCGGCGTCGTCCGTATCCGATTCGAGCCGCGCGAACCATTCGGCAGCCTCCTGCAGCACGCGATAATCGAGGCTCATGCGTCGTCGTCCAGCAGCATCAGGCAATGCAGCATGGCCTGCGCCATGTACTTCTTGACCATCCGTTCGGACACTTCCAGCTCGGCGGCGATGGCGGCGTAGGTCATGCCCTGCAGCTGCGACATGAGGAAGGCGCGGCGCATCTTGTGCGGCAGGCGGTCGAGCATCGCATCGATCTGCAGCAGCGTCTCGACGATCAGCGCCTGCTCTTCCGGCGACGCCGCCAGCGGTTCGGGCTGCAGCGCCAGCGCGTCGAGATAGGCCTGCTCGATCTGCCGACGCCGCCAGTGGTTGATCAGCAGTCCCTTGGCGATGGTGTGCAAGTAGGCGCGCGGCTCGCGGATGGCGGACAGGTCCTGCGGCTCCCTGGTCAGCACGCGGACGAAGGTGTCCTGCGCCAGGTCGGCGGCACGCTGGCTGCACTTCAGGTGGCGGCGCAGCCAGCCGTTCAGCCAGCCGTGATGCTCGACATAGAGCCGCTGGACGAATTGCTGCCGGATGAAACCGTCGGCGGCCATGAGGACCTCCCGAATGCTGAGCGCTGAATGCTAACGCTTCTCAACAACCCACGCCACGGCATTCGCCTTGCGCGCGTGCTCCCAGGGTTTGGCTACGCTGGGTAAACCCCTATTCCAACGGAGCCACGCCATGAACCGCACCCTGATCGCCTTCGCCTTCCTGCTCTCATGCAGCCTGCCGGTACAGGCCGCGCCGATCCTGCCTGGCCTGTGGGAATTCACCAGCCGCGACATCCAGGTCGACGGCCAGCAGATGCCTGGCGTCAGCGAGATGCTCGAACAGATGCAGAACCTGCCGGCCGCGCAGCGCCAGCAGATGGAGGACATGCTCGCCGCGCAGGGCGTACAGCTCGGTGGCCAGGGCGTGCGCATCTGCCTCAGTGAGGCGCAGGTGAATGCCGAGGAACTGCCGTTCAGCGATCAGCCCGACTGCACCCAGGAGATCACCGAACGCACGGATCGCCTGTGGAAATTCCGCTTCCAGTGCCCGGACGCCAGCGGCCAGGGCGAAACCCGCTTCATCAGCGAGCGTGAATTCGTCAGCGTGGTGGAAAGCCAGTACAGCGCCGGCGGCGAGCGCGGCAGCAGTCGCATGGAGTCGCAGGCGCGCTGGCTCGGGGAGGATTGCGGCGCGCTGAAACCCGCACGCTAGCCGGTCGTTCCACGTGAAACCCCCGGCCGCACTGGGCTGCGCGGGTCAGTCGCCGCTTTCCCAGCGCCCGCCGCTGTTCTGTTCGCAGGCCGGCCGGAGGAAGCGGCCGTCGCTGGCGACGCCGTAATAGTGGATGTCCTGGCGGTACGGCAGGTTGGACACCTGGGCGTCGCGGCAGATGCCGAACGCACCGCTTGGGCAGCTCTCGACGAACTCCACGTCCACCTGCTGGTCCTTGAGCTGCGGCTGGCAGAAGCCGCTGCGGAACAGTTCGGCGGGGATGTTGCGATTCTGCTGGCAGAGCCGCACTTCGATGCGCGCATCCCGGCTATGGACGATGCAGGCCTCGGCCAGCACCTCACCGGCCAGACTCAGCAGCAGCGGTAGCAGCAACATCGGACGCATCGCGTGACCCTCTCCCTCGAACGGCGGCGACTCTAGCATGGCGGCGCGGAAAAACGGCTTCCCCGCGCACGCCAAAATGCGGACCATGCCGGCATGCTCACACAGATTCCTACCCACCTGATCGGCGGCCCGCTGGGCGCCGGCAAGACCAGCCTGATCCGCAACCTGCTGAGGCAGAAGCCGGCGGGCGAGCGCTGGGCGGTGCTGGTCAACGAATTCGGCCAGATCGGCCTGGATGCCGCCCTGCTGAGCACCGATGCCGCTGGCATCGGCATCGCCGAGGTTGCCGGCGGCTGCCTGTGCTGCGTCAACGGCCTGCCGTTTCAGGTCGGCCTGACGCGCCTGCTGCGCCAGGCCCGGCCGCAGCGCCTGCTGATCGAACCCTCCGGGCTTGGCCATCCGGCCGAGCTGCTGCGCCAGCTCCGCCAGCCGCCGTGGACCGAGGTGCTGGCCGTGCAGCCCAGCGTGCTGGTACTGGATGCCGCCGCGCTGGCGCACGGCGCGGCACTCCCGGACAGCCAGCAGCAGGCGCTGGACAGTGCCGGCCTGCTGGTGCTGAACAAGAGCGCAGCGCTGGATGCCGCGACGCGGACGGCACTCGCCGCGCGCCTGCCGGCGCGGCCGCTGCACTGGACCGAACAGGGCGCGCTACCGCTGGCGCAGCTGCCGGGCAGCGCCCAGCAGGCGTGCGCGGACAATGGTCGCGATGCACTGCCGGCCGCTGCGGCGCCACTGCCCGGCATCTGGCTCGATCCGCGTCAGCCGATCTGCCAGGTTCAGGCCGGCGCGGACGGCTGGAGCATCGGCTGGCGCTGGCATGCGAGCCAGCGCTTCGACATGGCACGGCTGCAACACTGGCTGCGCCGCTGGCCATGGCGGCGCGCCAAGCTGGTGCTGCATGGCGAAAGCGGCTGGTTGTCCGGCAACGCGCTGGATGGCGCGCCGATGCATCTGCAACCGAGCGAGTGGCGCAAGGATTCGCGACTGGAGCTGATCTTCGTCGCACCGCAAGCGCAGGCGGCGCTGCAACAGTCGCTCGATGAGTGCCGGATCGGCTAGTCAGCAGGTTGCTTTCAACGCCGGCTAGTGGCGCCGCCAGTCATCGAGCTGGATGACCTGCCCGCCCGGCGGCTCGGCGGGGGCACGGAACGGATGCGCCTCAAGCTCGATCCGCCCGACGTGCGCGCCGAACATGACGATCTGCCCGACGTGCCGCTGCTCGCCGGTCACGGTGAACTCGAAGCCATAGACGCGCGCCAGGCGACGATGTCCGGCGCCATCGCGCAGCAGCGCCAGACGCTTGAAGGCGACGTTGCCGTCGAGCAGCTCGACGTCCAGCTTCTGACAATGCCGGCGCGCCGCGACCAGCGCGCGCTCGCGAATGCCGTGGCCGTGCCAGAGCCACGCCACCACGCTGGCCAGGACAAGGAAGACGAACAGGTTACCGAGCGTCAGCATGGCGCGTTCCCGCCGCTCATCGCGATGCTCATGCGCCGCTTTCCAGCCACACGTCGCGCACCCAGTGCCAGACCGTTTCCCAGGTCTGCTCGGTGAGCTCGTGGCTTTCGCCGTCGAACAGCGTGACCTCACCCTCCAGATCGACCACGTAGTAGTCGGGGCCGTCCTGGCAGATCGGCAGCAGATCGCGCGGCACGCCAGCGTCCCAGGCGTTGGCGGCCACTTCCGGCAGGTAGGTGTGCGACTGCGGATCGCTGGCGGTGACCGGCTCCAGCCGGCCGTAGACCACGTCGCTGACCAGCAGCAGGAACTCGCGCAGGCCGAACGGCAGGTTGATGAACAGCTGCTCCTCGACCTCGACCAGTTGTTCGTCGTCCGGCAGCTCGAGCGGCACCGGCACCGGCTCGTTGCGTTCGCGCAGCTCTTCGATGACTTCTTCCATCGCTCCTCCTGTTCATGCACCGCGGGGCAAGGCGCCGTTATACAGCCCCGCGGTGCGCCGAACCAGCCGCGCGGCGCCGGTGGCGCGGCAGCCGTGCCCGGCGGTTCAGGGCACCAGTACCGCCGCGCCCTGAAAGCGCCCGTGGCGCAGATCGTCCAGCGCCTGGTTGGCCTTTTCCAACGGGTAGGCATGGATTTCGGTATGGATGCCGACCTGCGCGGCGACCGGGAAGAAGTCCAGGCCATCCTGTCGGGTCAGGTTGGCCACCGAAACCACCTCGCGCTCCTGCCAGAGGATATCGTAGGGGAAGCTCGGGATATCGCTCATGTGGATGCCGGCGCAGACCACCCGGCCGCCCTTGCGCAGCGCGCACAAGGCGGCCGGCACCAGCTCGCCCGCCGGCGCATAGATGATCGCCGCATCCAGCGGCACCGGCGGCAGCTCGCCCGAATCACCGGCCCAGACCGCGCCCAGCGAACGGGCGAAGTCCTGCGCGGCCACATCGCCCGGGCGGCTGAAGGCATAGACATCGCGCCCCTGCCAGCGCGCCACCTGCATGACGATATGCGCCGCCGCGCCGAAACCGTACAGGCCGAGACGCTTGCCGTCGCCGGCCTTGACCAGCGAACGCCAGCCGATCAGCCCGGCGCAGAGCAGCGGCGCCAGCGCCACGGGGTCGCCCGCTTCACCGAGCGCGAAGGCGAAGCGCGCATCGGCCACCACGTATTCGGCGTAGCCGCCGGGCCGCGTGTAACCGGTGAACTGCGGCGCGTCGCAGAGGTTTTCCTCGGCGTGCTGGCAATAGCTGCAGATGCCGCAGGTATGCCCCAGCCACGGAATGCCGACACGCTGGCCCAGCTCGAAACCCGTCACGCCCTCGCCCAGCGCATCGACCCGGCCGACGATCTCGTGGCCCGGAATGATCGGCAGCGGCGCCGCCGGCAATTCGCCATCAACCACGTGCAGGTCGGTGCGGCATACGCCGCAGGCCAGCACCCTGACGCGCAGCTCACCGGGGCCAGGCTGCGGCTCGGGAATGTCACGCAGGTGCAACGGTTCGCCGGTTCTTTCCAGCAGCATGGCGCGCATCGACGGCTCTCCTTTCGTCTCCTGTTCTGCTGCAGGGTAGGCCGATCAGCGGAAAAAGGCTCTAGGTACCGCCCATTCGAGGCACGCCTGGTGGGCTGAAGCCCACCCTACGGGTTCGGCGTGACTTTGTAGGGTGAGCTTCAGCCCGCCCACGGCACTCGGCACTGCGAGAAAAGTCTCTACACTCGACACGTCTTGCCATTTCCGGAGTACGACCCGATGACGCTTTCGCCCTTCCATCTCGCCATTCCCGTCTACGATCTGGCCGCCGCCCGTGCCTTCTACGGCGAGGCGTTCGGCTGTGCCGAGGGCCGCAGCAGCGAGCACTGGGTGGATTTCGATTTCTTCGGCCACCAGCTGGTGATCCACGAGGCGCCGAAGATGCCGCATCAGGAGGCGGCGCACAGCAACCCGGTGGATGGCCACGACGTGCCGGTGCCGCACTTCGGCGTGGTGCTCGGCTGGGAGCAATGGGAGGCGCTGGCCGAGCGGCTGAAGGCGCGCGGCACGCGCTTCGTGATCGAGCCCTACGTGCGCTTCCAGGGCCAGGTCGGCGAGCAGGCGACCATGTTCCTGCTCGACCCCTGCGGCAACGCCCTGGAGTTCAAGGCGTTCAAGGACATCGGCCAGCTGTTCGCCAAGTGAGCGGGATCAGCCGCGCTCGGCGAGGTGCTGGTCCTTGAGCTTGACGTAGTTGCCGGCGGTATAGCTGAAGAAGCTGCGCTCCTTGTCGGTCAGCGGGCGCGCCTGCTTCACCGGGCTGCCGACATAGAGGTAGCCGGACTCGAGCGTCTTGCCCGGCGGCACCAGGCTGCCGGCGCCGATGATCACCTCGTCCTCGACCACCACGCCGTCCATCACGATCGAGCCCATGCCCACCAGAATGCGGTTGCCCAGGGTGCAGCCGTGCAGCGTGACCTTGTGCCCGACCGTGACCTCGTCGCCGATGGTCAGCGGAAAGCCGTCCGGGTTGTACGGCCCGGCATGGGTGATGTGCAGCACGCTGCCGTCCTGAATGCTCGAGCGCGCGCCGATGCGGATGCGGTGCATGTCGCCGCGGATCACCGTCAGCGGCCAGACCGAGCTGTCGGCGCCGATTTCCACATCGCCGATGACCACCGCGGAGTCGTCCACGAACACGCGCTCGCCCAGTTGCGGCGTGCGGTTTTGGTAGCTGCGTATCGCCACGATGGAAACCTCTCTGGCTGCGGGAAGAGTCGATTGTAATTAAGATGGCCGGCATTGCCGCCGCCGCACGCCCGGAGCATCGCCCGGCCGGTGTGGTCTGAGTTCTACCCTCTTCGATCCAAGGTGTCCCGTGAGCGCGAACAATCCCCTGCTGCAAGACTTCGACCTGCCGCCCTATTCCGCCATCCGCCCGGAGCACGTCGAACCGGCCATCGACAGCATCCTCGGCGACAACCGCGTGGCGATCCTGGAGCTGCTCAGCCGTCCGGCCGAAAGCCTCGACTGGCAAACCCTGGTGGTCGGCCTCGACGAGCTGAACGACCGCCTCGGCCGCGCCTGGGGGCCCGTCGGCCATCTCAACGCAGTGTGTAACAGCCCGGAACTGCGCGCCGCCTACGAGGCCTGCCTGCCCAAGCTGTCGGCCTACTGGACGGAACTCGGGCAGAACCGCGCGCTGTTCGAGGCGTACCAGGCGCTGGCCCAGCGCCCGGAAGCGGCCGGCTACGAGGTGGCGCAGAAGACCATTCTCGACCACGCGCTGCGCGACTTCCGCCTGTCCGGCATCGATCTGCCGCCGGTCGAGCAGCAGCGCTTCGGTGAAATCCAGATGAAGCTCGCCGAGCTGGGCAGCCGCTTCTCCAACCAGCTGCTGGACGCCACCCAGGCCTGGACCCGCCACATCACCGACGAAAGCCTGCTGGCCGGCATCCCCGACTCGGCCAAGGCGCAGATGGCCGAGGCAGCCAAGGCCAGGAACCTCGACGGCTGGTTGATCAGTCTGGAATTCCCCAGCTACTACGCGGTGATGACCTACGCCGACGATCGTGGCCTGCGCGAGGAGGTTTACGCCGCCTACTCCACCCGCGCCTCCGATCAGGGGCCGAACGCCGGGCAGTTCGACAACGGCCCGGTGATGGAAGAAATCCTCACGCTGCGCCACGAACTCGCGCAGCTGCTGGGCTACGGCAACTTCGCCGAGCTGTCGCTGGCGACCAAGATGGCCGAATCCACCGAGCAGGTGCTGAGCTTCCTGCGCGACCTGGCGGTGCGCAGCAAGCCGTTCGCCGCGCGCGACCTGGCCGAACTGCGCGCCTTCGCCGCCGAGCAGGGGCTGGACGACCTGCAGAGCTGGGATCTGGGCTACTACGCCGAGAAGCTGCGCCAGAGCCGCTACAGCCTGAACCAGGAGGAGCTGCGCGAGTACTTCCCGATCGACAAGGTGCTCTCCGGCCTGTTCGCCATCGTCCAGCGCCTGTACGGCATCGAGATCCGCGAGCTGGAGGGCTTCGAGCGCTGGCACCCGGACGTGCGCCTGTTCGAGATCAGCGAGCACGGCGAGCACATCGGGCGTTTCTTCTTCGACCTCTACGCGCGGCCGAACAAGCGCGGCGGCGCCTGGATGGATGGTGCCCGCGACAAGCGCCGCACCGCCGCCGGCACGCTGCAGACGCCAGTGGCCAACCTGGTCTGCAACTTCACTCCGCCGGTGGGCGAGCGCCCGGCGCTGCTGACCCATGATGAGGTCACCACGCTGTTCCACGAATTCGGCCACGGCCTGCATCACCTGCTCACCCAGGTCGAGCACGCCGGCGCCTCGGGCATCAACGGCGTGGCCTGGGATGCGGTGGAGCTGCCGAGCCAGTTCATGGAGAACTGGTGCTGGGACCCCGAAGGCCTGGCGCACATCTCCGGCCACTACCAGACCGGCGAACGCCTGCCGCAGGACAAGCTGGACCGCATGCTGGCGGCGAAGAACTTCCAGTCCGGCATGATGATGGCGCGCCAGCTGGAGTTTTCCCTGTTCGACTTCGAGCTGCACGCCACCCACGGCGACGGCCGCAGCGTGCTGGAGGTGCTCGAACACATCCGCGACGAGGTCTCGGTGATGCAGCCGCCGGCCTACAACCGCTTCCCCAACAGCTTCGCGCACATCTTCGCTGGCGGTTACGCGGCCGGTTACTACAGCTACAAGTGGGCCGAGGTGCTGTCGTCTGACGCCTTCTCGCGCTTCGAGGAAGAAGGCGTGTTCAACGCCGAGACCGGCCGCGCCTTCCGCGAAGCGATCCTCGCCCGTGGCGGCTCGCAGGAGCCGATGGTACTGTTCGTCGATTTCCGAGGCCGCGAGCCGTCTATAGACGCCCTGCTGCGCCACCTCGGGCTGGTAGCGGAGGCCGCGGCATGAGCAACGACGTATCCCGAATCACCACCAAGCGCTTCATCGCCGGAGCCGTGTGCCCGGCGTGCAGCGCCAGCGACTGCATCAAGATGTGGGATGTCGACGGCGTGCCGCACCGCGAATGCGTGGTCTGCGGCTATGCCGATATCCTCAACGCCCAGGGCCAGTCGGTGCCGCTGGAGCTGGGTACGCGGGTCAACCGCGTGCAACCCAAGGCGGCCAATCCGCAGGTGCAGTCGGTGCAGTTCTTCCCGAATCCGAAGTTGAAGAAGCCCGAGTGATGCGGCTCGGTTAAACCAAAAAAAGCCCGCCAAATGGCGGGCTTTTGTTTTCTTCTCATTCATGTTTGGGGCGAACTGCCAGTTTTCGGGCATTGCTGGGCACGTTGCAGTCACGCCGGTCGGCAGAGTCGCTTGAAAGCTTGGTTTCGCCCTGCTGGGCGAGTCACTTTTGCCAGTCGCCGGACGGCCGGCCCCGACAAAAGTAACCAAAACCGCTTGCCCCTGCATCCGGCCCTGCGCTTCGCGCAGGGTCCGTTCGTTCCATCGCCGCTTCAAGGGGGCCGGCTTACAAGGGCCATCCTTGGCCCTTTAAGCCTCTCGCCGCATCCATGCGGCTCGCTCCCTTACGCAACGATTCCACTTACCCTCCTGAAAGGGGCGGTTGGTGCCGCCTGAAAGCCCGTGCAGCTAAAAGCCAAAGCAACAACGAAAAACCTTCAGGCGACTCGGGCTCCGATCCCGTCAGGAGGCCGAGTAGAGGTGTCGCGCAGGGGGACGCGAGGCAGGACGCCGAGCGAGTCACGAAGGGACAGGGACGTCCCTTCGTGACGTGCCCCCGGAGCGGCGCCGGAGCGAGGGAAGTCTGGTCGCAGGCCAGACCCGGATGTCGGGCGCGCTTTCTCTTTGGTCACTTTCTCTTTCGCGCGAGCAAAGAGAAAGTGACTCGGCCGGGTGGCCGAAACCAGAACCACCATCTCACGCGGTAATGGCCCTGATCTCCAGACCACAAACCTAAACGAGCAGGCAGACCACCCAGTTCTGCCAGCCCAATACCGCCAATCTTTGCTTTTTCAGGGAAAGCGCGATGACCCTTGGGGCCGCCGGATCAGCCCTCGCTGCCCCGTGCCGCCCGCCCCGGCTGCGGCGCGCGGGCAAACAGGCGCTTGAGCTTCATCGCCGGCGCCTCGACCAGGTGCCAGGACAGCGCCGCGCAGATCAGCGTCGGCACCAACGCAATCAGCGACAGACCGACGACACCGATCTGCGGACCGAACAGGTAGACCGCCAGCTGCTGGAACGGAAACGCGTAGATGTACAGCCCATAGGAAAAGTCGCCGTACTTGCCGAAGCGCGACACCCACGGCAGCGGCGCGTACGCCAGGTAGAGCACCAGATACGGCAGCGCGACGAAGTACACCAGCTGTCCGATGTCGGTCCGGAAAGTCGCCACCAGCGCGGCGAACAGCAGCGCCGCGATCCAGCCGCGCCAGGGCACGTCGTCGCGGTAGAGGAACAGCGCCGAGCCCGTGTAGTAGAGCAGCCCGAGCTTGAAGATGTTCTTGATGAAGTACGAATCGATGCCCAGCTTGCCCAGCAGCCAGAAATGCCCGACGGCGAGCACGGCGATCGGCAGGAAGATCCGCCGGCGCGTGAGGAAGCCGGTCAGCCCGAGGATCATCACGCCGATGTACATCAACACTTCCAGCGGCAACGTCCACAGCGAACCGTTGACCACGTCCGGGTAGATGTTGCCGTCGAATACCCCGGGCAACTCGAAACGGGTCACCAGCAGGATGTTCTGCAGGTAGGTCCAGGTGCCGTCCGCGGCGAGGTAGCGAGCAAGGTCGAACTGCGTGACCAGCGGGCCGAGAACGAAGGTGGTCAGCAGCACCGCGACGATCAGCGCCGGGAAGATGCGCAGTGCGCGCTTGAGCAGGAAGCTCTGCGGACTGCTGCTGGCCAGCCAGGACGAGGCGATCAGGTAGCCGCTCATGACGAAGAAGATGCCGACCGCGATCGAGCCGCCCTTCTCGTAGCCGGTCAGCACGGTCAGCGGCTCGTCACCGCGCCGCCCGACCAGCGGATAACTGTGGGCGAACAGCACCAGCGCCGCGGCGAAGAAGCGCAGGAAGTCGAAGTTGTTCTCCCGCGTGTGGAAGGAGGTCTGCATGGTCTGCTCCTGAGGTGTCGGCAGCCGATGGAATTGAAGAGGCCTGGCCGGTACTGCCGGGCCGGTACGCGTACCGGCATCCCTGTGGAATCCGACCAGACTGGTTTGTCCCGGGCGCGGCGCAAATGTTCCCGGAGCGGATGACCGGTGGTCATCGCACCGTCGATCGGATCGCGCTAGCAGGCTGCTGCTCGAGTAAAATACTGTACGAATAAACAGTAACAGGCTCGATCCTCATGCCCGGCTTGCCTCAGACACCCCGCGGTCGCGGAACCGCGATCAATCCCGACAACCGTTTCGCGCCGACACGCAGCGAGGCCTACGATGACGGCTGGCAGCAGGACGTGCCGCCGACACGCGCCACCGAGGTGCGCCGGGAGATCGCCAAGTCGGTGCTGACACGCAATCAGTCGCCGGATGTCGGCTTCGACCGCTCGGTGAACCCCTATCGCGGCTGCGAGCACGGCTGCATCTACTGTTTCGCGCGGCCCAGCCATGCCTACTGGGACCTGTCGCCGGGTATCGATTTCGAGACGAAGCTGATTGCCAAGACCAACCTTGCCGAGCGCCTGGAGGCGGAGCTGAGCAAGCCGGGTTATGTGCCGCAGCCGATCGCCCTGGGGGTGAACACCGACGCCTATCAGCCGCTGGAGCGCGAGCAGCGGCTGACGCGCCAGGCGCTGGAGATCCTGCTGCGCTACCGCCATCCGGTGCACATCATCACCAAGGGTTCGCTGGTGCTGCGCGACCTCGACCTGCTGGTGCCACTGGCCGAGCAGCGGCTGGTCAGCGTGTCGGTCAGCCTCACCACGCTGGACGACGAACTCAAACGCATCATGGAGCCGCGCGCGGCCTCGCCGGCGGCGCGCCTGCGGGTGCTGCGCACGCTGCACGAGGCCGGCGTGCCGGTCAGCGTGATGTGCGCGCCGATGATCCCGATGATCAACGATATGGAGCTGGAACACCTGCTCGAAGCCGCCCGCGGCGCCGGCGCGGCGTCGGCCGGCTACGTCCTGCTGCGTCTGCCGCACGAGCTGGCAGAGCTGTTCGAGGCCTGGCTGGCCGAGCACTTCCCGCAGCGCGCCGCGCATGTGATGAGCCTGGTGCGCCAGTCGCGTGGCGGCCGCAGCAACGACAGCCGTTTCGGCAGCCGCATGCGCGGCGAAGGCCAGTTCGCCGAGCTGCTGGCGCAGCGCTTCCGCCTGGCCTGCCGGCGCCTGGGCTTCAACCGCCGCGAGCAGAACCATGGTCTGGATTGCAGCCGTTTCGCCCCGCCCGGCCGGCAGATGAATCTGCTTTGACGGCGTGCCCCGGCAGCGCGCAGATGCCGACGGACGCGTGGAAAACGCTGCGCGGTTTTCCACCCTACGCAGCGTCCGCGGGCCAGGCGGCGAGGAACTAACTGGCGCTGCTGCCGCACCAATTCCTGTATCCCCGTATCGGAGTGGGCTGTGGACTGGATCGATCTGCTGCAATGGCCGGCCATGCTCGTCACGGTGATCGCTGCCTGGCTGATCGGCTCGCTGCGCCCGGGGCGGCGCTTCATCGGTTTCTGCTGTTTTCTGCTGAGCAATCTGCTCTGGGTGATCTGGGGCTGGCACGCCCAGGCGTGGGCGCTGATCGTGCTGCAGGTCTGTCTGGCACTGATGAACTTGCGTGGAGTGAAGAAGAACGATGCGCCCACAACCCGCGTGGCAGACGCTTCCGATGTCTGAATTGCCAGTCAGGAATGGCTGTCTATACTCCGTTCGTAGGCGTACCTGATTGAAGTTCCGACTGCGCGTGCAGGCGCCGGCGTAGCCACCGCTTCATAGCGGTGGTGCGGCGGCAAAATCGGGCTGATCGAAAACGTAGCTGGCATCCCGGAACGATTCCGGCCAGACGATTTTCGGCGGTGGCGATGGCAGTCGGCGGGATAACAAGAATCATAAGGGGAACCCGCAATGTCTCGACATCCATGCATCTGGATGGGGCTTGGACTATCGACGCTCGTCAGCCAGGCGCAAGCGGCCTGGGACGTGAACATGCGCTCGGGGGCGACGGAGGTCAGTCGCTCGGTATTCGACCTGCATATGGCGATCTTCTGGATCTGCGTGGTCATCGGCGCGCTGGTGTTCGGCGTGATGATCTATTCGATGATCGCGCATCGTCGCTCACGCCGGCAGGAGTCGGCCAACTTCCACGAAAACACCAAGGTCGAGGCGCTCTGGACGATCATTCCGCTGCTGATCCTGATCGGCATGGCGGTCCCGGCCACGCGCACGCTGATCCACATCTACGACTCCAGCGAATCGGACGTCGATGTGCAGATCACCGGCTACCAGTGGAAGTGGCACTACAAGTACCTGGGCGAGGACGTGGAGTTCTTCAGCAACCTCACCACGCCGCGCGAGCAGATCAACAACCAGGCGCCCAAGGGCGAGCACTACCTGCTGGAAGTCGACCAGCCGCTGGTCATCCCGGCCGGTGCCAAGGTGCGCTTCCTGGTCACCGCGGCGGACGTGATCCATTCCTGGTGGGTGCCGGACCTGGCGGTGAAGAAGGACGCCATTCCCGGCTTCGTCAACGAATCCTGGACCCGAGTCGAGCAGCCCGGCATCTACCGTGGGCAGTGCACCGAGCTGTGCGGCAAGGACCACGGTTTCATGCCGGTGGTGGTGGAGGTCAAATCGCAGGAGGACTACGCCGCCTGGATGGCCGAGCGCAAGGCCGAGGCCGCCAAGCTCAAGGAACTGACCGGCAAGGAGTGGACGCTCGAAGAACTCTCCGCGCGCGGCGAGAAGGTCTACCAGACCAACTGCGCCTCCTGCCACCAGCCGACCGGCGAGGGCCTGCCGCCGATGTTTCCGGCGCTCAAGGGCTCGGCCATCGCCACCGGCGAGGCCGGTGGCCACATCAACATCGTCGTCAACGGCAAGCCGGGCACCGCCATGGCGGCGTTCGGCAAGCAGCTTTCGGAAGTCGATCTGGCCGCGGTCATCACCTACGAGCGCAACGCCTGGGGCAACGCCAAGGGCGACATGGTCACGCCGAAAGACGTGCTGGATTTCAAACAGGCCGAAGAAGCCACCCAGTAAGAGGACAGGCTGATGAGTGCAGTGATCGACGATCATGGGCATGCCGGGCATGACCACCACCACGGCCCGGCCAAGGGCCTCTCGCGCTGGCTGCTGACCACCAACCACAAGGACATCGGCTCGATGTACCTGTGGTTCAGCTTCTGCGCCTTCCTGCTCGGCGGCACCTTCGCCATGGTGATCCGCGCCGAGCTGTTCCAGCCGGGCCTGCAGATCGTGCAGCCGGAGTTCTTCAACCAGATGACCACCATGCACGGCCTGGTGATGGTGTTCGGCGCGGTGATGCCGGCCTTCGTCGGCCTGGCCAACTGGATGATCCCGCTGATGATCGGCGCGCCGGACATGGCCCTGCCGCGGATGAACAACTTCAGCTTCTGGCTGCTGCCGGCGGCCTTCGGCCTGCTGGTGTCGACGCTGTTCATGGAGGGCGGCGGGCCGAACTTCGGCTGGACCTTTTACGCGCCCCTGTCCACCACCTACGCGCCGGAATCGGTGACCTTCTTCATCTTCGCCATCCACCTGATGGGCATCAGCTCGATCATGGGGGCGATCAACGTCATCGCCACCGTGCTCAACCTGCGCGCACCCGGCATGACGCTGATGAAGATGCCGCTGTTCGTCTGGACCTGGCTGATCACCGCCTTCCTGCTGATCGCGGTGATGCCGGTACTGGCCGGCGTGGTGACCATGATGCTGATGGACATCCACTTCGGCACCAGCTTCTTCAGCGCCGCCGGCGGTGGCGATCCGGTGCTGTTCCAGCACGTGTTCTGGTTCTTCGGCCACCCCGAGGTGTACATCATGATCCTGCCGGCGTTCGGCGCGATCAGCTCGATCATCCCGGCATTCAGCCGCAAGCCGCTGTTCGGCTACACCTCGATGGTCTACGCCACCGGCGCCATCGCCTTCCTCTCGTTCATCGTCTGGGCGCACCACATGTTCACCGTCGGCATCCCGCTGACCGGCGAGCTGTTCTTCATGTACGCCACCATGCTGATCGCCGTGCCCACCGGCGTGAAGGTGTTCAACTGGGTGTCGACGATGTGGCGCGGCTCGCTGACATTCGAGGCGCCGATGCTGTTCGCCGTGGCGTTCGTCATCCTGTTCAGCATCGGCGGCTTCTCCGGGCTGATGCTGGCCATCGCCCCGGCGGACTTCCAGTACCACGACACCTACTTCGTGGTGGCGCACTTCCATTACGTGCTGGTGCCCGGCGCGATCTTCGGCATCTTCGCCTCGGCCTACTACTGGCTGCCGAAGTGGACCGGCCACATGTACGACGAGACGCTGGCCAAGCTGCACTTCTGGATGAGCTTCGTCGGCATGAACCTGGCGTTCTTCCCCATGCATTTCGTCGGCCTGGCCGGCATGCCGCGGCGCATTCCCGACTACAACATGATGTTCGCCAACTTCAACATGGTGTCGAGCATCGGTGCCTTCATGTTCGGCGCCACCCAGCTGTTGTTCCTGTTCATCGTCATCAAGTGCATCCGCGGCGGCGTGCCGGCCCCGGCCAAGCCGTGGGACGGCGCCGAAGGGCTGGAATGGAGCGTGCCGTCGCCGGCGCCCTACCACACCTTCACCACGCCGCCGGACATGGACACCCTGCACGAGCACCGCACGGGACCCAAGCATGACTAGCGCAGCCGCCGGCCGCCCACGCGGGCGGCGCCTGCCGAGGAGCCGCCGATGAGCGAGTCACTGCCCACTGCGCGTCTGGTTCGCCGCCTGTTGCTGGTGGTGGCGGCGATGTTCGCCTTCGGCTTCGCCCTGGTGCCGATCTACGACGTGATGTGCCAGGCGTTCGGCATCAACGGCAAGACCGCCGGCGCCTATGACGGCACGCAGACGGTGGATGCGGCGCGCCAGGTGCGCGTGCAGTTCCTCGCCACCAACGCCGCAGGCATGGCCTGGGAGTTCCAGCCGCTGGCCGCGCAGGTGGAGGTGCATCCGGGCGCCAGCCAGGAAATCCGCTTCGTCGCCTTCAACCCGACGGACAAGCCGATGACCGCCCAGGCGGTGCCGAGCGTCTCGCCGTCGAAGGCCGCGGCGTTCTTCCACAAGACCGAATGCTTCTGCTTCACCCAGCAGGTGCTGCAGCCGGGCGAGCGCATCGAGATGCCGGTGCGCTTCATCGTCGATCGCGACCTGCCGGCCGATGTGCGCCACCTGACCCTCGCCTACACGCTGTTCGACATCACGTCCCGCCAGCCACCGGTCGCCGCCCTGGCGACGGCCGCGGCCAAGGAGAGTCTGCAATGAGCACCCAGACCCACGAGCAGTACTACGTCCCGGCGCAGAGCAAATGGCCGATCGTCGCCACCATCGCCCTGCTGGTCACCTTCTTCGGCCTGGGCACCTGGTTCAACGACCTGAAGGCCGAGCGCGCCGAATCCAGCGGCCCGCTGATCTTCTTCATCGGCGCGCTGCTGATCGCCTACATGATGTTCGGCTGGTTCGGCGCGGTGGTGAAGGAGAGCCGCGCCGGGCTGTACAGCGCGCAGATGGACCGCTCGTTCCGCTGGGGCATGAGCTGGTTCATCTTCTCCGAGGTGATGTTCTTCCTGGCCTTCTTCGGCGCGCTGTTCTACGTGCGCTACTGGGTCGGCCCCTGGCTCGGCGGTGAAGGTGACAAGGGCGTCAGCAACATGCTGTGGCCGGGCTTCGAGTACAGCTGGCCGCTGCTGAACAATCCCGATCCCAAGCTCTATCCGGCGCCGGAAGGCACCATCAGCGCCTGGGGTCTGCCGCTGGTCAACACCATCCTGCTGGTGTCCTCCAGCTTCACCCTGACCTGGGCGCACCACGCGCTGCGCAAGAACAATCGCCAGCAGCTGAAGATCGGTCTGGCGGTTACGGTGCTGCTCGGCGTGGCCTTCCTGATCCTGCAGGCCGAGGAATACATCCACGCCTACAACGAGCTGGGGCTGACGCTCGGCTCGGGCATCTACGGTGCGACGTTCTTCATGCTCACCGGCTTCCACGGCGCGCACGTGACCATGGGCGCGATCATCCTCACGGTGATGCTGATCCGCATCCTGCGCGGGCATTTCAGTGCCGAACACCACTTCGGCTTCGAGGCGGCGAGCTGGTACTGGCACTTCGTCGACGTGGTGTGGATCGGCCTGTTCGTCTTCGTCTACGTGATCTAGGAAGCCAGCCCCGGGCGCAGTTCGCCGGACCAGAAGCCCCAGGCGATCAGCGCAACGGTCAGCGCAGCCAGGCAGACGCGCACGAACAGCGCCGCGATCACGCGAGAGCGGCGCCCCTCGTCGCGCACCAGGAAGAACAGGCCACTGAACAGACTGACCAGCGTGGCCACTAACGACAGGACGATCGCCGTCTTGAGCATGAGCGATTCCAGAGGGCACCTCTAAAAACGTAGACGAGGCAGCCAGCGCAAGGCGGAAACAGGCGAAAAAGCGCAGTTTACGAGTTGTAAATGAGCATTTTGAGCCTGTTTCCAACGCTGCGATGGCAACGCAGGTAGTTTTTAGAGCTGCCCTAGATGGGGGGGAGTGGGGGTGGAGTATAGCCAGCCATATCGACATTCCAGGGTGCCGGCCATGAGCCGCTTCCGCCCGGGGCTGCTGCCGACCCTGCTGGTGTTGGCGCTGCTGCCGCTGCTGGTCTGGCTGGGCTTCTGGCAGCTGGAACGCAGCGAGCAGAAGCGCGAGCTGCTGGAGCGCCAGCAGGCCCGCCAGGAGGCCGCGCCGCTAACACCGGAGCAGCTCGACGGCAGCGCCGGGCAGGCCTACGCGCGCGTGTACTTGCAGGGGCGCTTCGATGCCGCGCACAGCTTTCTGCTCGACAGCCGCACGCGCGACGGCCAGGTCGGCGTGGAGCTGCTGCAGCCCTTCTACGACGAACCCAGCGGTCGCTGGCTGCTGATCAACCGCGGCTGGCTGCCCTGGCCGGACCGGCGCATCGCCCCGCAGTTCGACACACCGCAGCAGCCCCTCAAGCTCGCCGCCTGGCTGTACGTGCCGCCGGGCAAACCGTTCGTCTTCAGCGAGCGCATGGCCGAGGGCTGGCCGCGGCTGATCAGCCACGTCGATGTTCCGGCGCTGTGGGCGCTGCTCGGCCGCGACGGCGTGGCCCAAGAACTGCGCCTGGAGCCCGGCCCGAGCGCCTACCGCGCGGACTGGCCGGTAACCAGCATGAGTCCGCAGCAGCACGTCGGCTATGCGGTGCAGTGGTTCGCCCTGGCCGCGGCGCTGCTGGCGCTGTTCGTCTATTTCGGCGTGCATCAGGCACGAGGAGCACGGCATGAACCCGATGAATCCGACCATGACCGCCACTGAGCCGCGCCGCGGGCGTGGGCGCCTGCAACTTCTGCTCATCATCGCCGTGGTGCTGGGACCGATGCTGCTGGCCTCGGCGATGTACCGCTACGGTTTCTGGGTACCGCAGAGCCGCAGCTACCACGGGGTGCTGGTCGCCGACGGGCAGAACCGCGCGGCCATCGGCGTGCAGGCGCCGGCGGACGCGGCACGCTGGGAGCTGCTGGTCACCGCGCCGCAAGGCTGCGCGGCGGACTGCCTGCGGCTGGTCTACCTGGCGCGGCAGATCAACATCGGCCTGGCCCGCGAGGCGGCGCGCGCCGGCCATGCGCTGGCCAGCAGCGAGCCGCTGGCGGCCGAAGCCGAGCAGCGGCTGGCACGCGAGTACCCGCAGCTGCAGCGCTACGGGCTGACGCCGACCGGCGATGCCGCGCCGCAGCTGTGGATCGTCGATCCGCACGGCAATCTGGTGCTGCGCTACGACGCCAAGGCCGACGGCAAGGCGATCCTCGACGACCTCAAGTACCTGCTGAAGATTTCGCAGATCGGCTGAAGCCGGCTTAAAGGAGCGCCCGATGACCCGCCCCGGTTACCGCCTTGCCCTGTTCGCCACCGCACTGGCCGTGGTGGTGGTGCTGCTCGGCGCCTACACGCGGCTGACCCACGCCGGCCTCGGCTGCCCGGACTGGCCGGGCTGCTACGGTTTTCTCGGCGTGCCGATGAGCGAACAGGCGCAGAGCCTGGCCGCCGAACGCTTCCCCGATGCGCCGGTGGAAGTGCACAAGGGCTGGAACGAGATGGTCCACCGCTATTTCGCTGGCAGCCTAGGGCTGGTGATTCTCGCGCTGGCGCTGCAGGCGCTGCGCCGTCGCAACGAGCCAGGGCAGCCGGTGAAGCTGCCGTTGCTGCTGCTCGCCGTGGTGATCGCCCAGGCGCTGTTCGGCATGTGGACGGTGACGCTGCAGTTGTGGCCGCAGGTGGTCACCGCGCACCTGCTGGGCGGCTTCACCACCCTGAGCCTGTTGTTCCTGCTGTGCCTGCGCCTGTCCGGGGCGCTACCGCCGCTGGGCGCGGTCGACGGCCGGCTGCGCGCCTTCGCGGCGCTCGCCCTGCTGCTGGTGGTCGGCCAGATCACCCTCGGCGGCTGGGTCAGCAGCAACTATGCAGCGGTGGCCTGCACCGATTTTCCCACCTGCCACGGTGAATGGTGGCCACGGATGGATTTCGCCAACGCCTTCAACCTCACCCATCACGACATCGGCCCCAACTACCTCGGCGGCCTGCTCTACGGCGAGGCGCGCACGGCAATCCACGTCAGCCACCGGCTCGGCGCACTGAGCGTGACACTGGTGCTGCTGGCGCTCGCCGCGCTGCTGCGGCGCAACGGCCTCGGCCGCCTCGCGGCGCTGGTGCTCGGCGCGCTGACGCTGCAGGTCGGGCTGGGTATCGCCAACGTCGTGCTGCACCTGCCGCTGCCGGTCGCGGTGGCACACAACGGCGGCGGCACCGCGCTGCTGCTGGTGCTGGTGCTGGTCAACTACCGCCTGCGCCAGCCTGCACGCGCCCGACATCCCGCATCGATGACGTCCACGGCCGGTCGCTTCGACCTGCCAGGCGCCCGACCATAAGGAGAACACCATGGCCACCGTACTCAGCGAACGCCGCGTCCAGGCCAGCTGGCGCGACTACCTGGAGTTGACCAAGCCGAAGGTGGTGCTGCTGATGCTCATCACCTCGCTGGTCGGCATGTTCCTCGCCACCCGTGCCGGCGTGCCGTGGACGGTGCTGCTGTTCGGCAACCTCGGCATCGCGCTGTGCGCCGGCGGCGCGGCGGCGGTCAATCACGTGGTGGACCGCCGCATCGACGCAGTGATGGCGCGCACCCACAAGCGCCCGCTGGCCGAGGGCCGGGTGTCACCTGCCGCCGCGCTGACCTTTGCGCTGGCATTGGGCGTCGCCGGGCTCGCGCTGCTGCTGGCCTTCACCAATGCGCTGGCGGCCTGGCTGACGCTCGCCTCGCTGATCGGCTACGCGGTGATCTACACCGGCTTTCTCAAGCGCGCCACGCCGCAGAACATCGTCATCGGCGGCCTGGCCGGCGCCGCGCCGCCGCTGCTCGGCTGGGTCGCGGTGACCGGCCAGATCAGCGCCGAACCCCTGCTGCTGGTGCTGATCATCTTCGCCTGGACGCCACCACATTTCTGGGCGCTGGCGATCCACCGCCGCGCCGAGTACGCCAAGGTGAATATTCCGATGCTGCCGGTGACCCACGGCGTGCACTACACCAAGGTGCATATCCTGCTCTACACCGCGATCCTGCTGGCGGTCAGCTTCATGCCGTTCGCCATCCACATGAGCGGCCTGCTGTATCTGGTCGCCGCGGCGTTGCTGGACGCGCGCTTTCTCTACTGGGCCATCGCGCTGTACCGCGACAGCCGGCCACATGCGGCAATCAAGACCTTCAAATTCAGCATCTGGTACCTGTTCGCGCTGTTCATCGCGCTACTGGTTGATCATTATCTGCTGCTCGATTTCTAGTGGCCTGTGCGGTGAGTGGGTTGAGGCAAGTTCGGATGAACATGGCTCCGAGACAAGGCGCTGCGACGAGTCATGGCGAGCTATGGCAAGGAGCAGCAACGCAGTGTCGATGCCAGGGGCGCCGAAATCGACCAACTGAGCTCACCAAACAGGCCACCCAGCCGCCCACAGGACGCCCATGACCCGCATCCAGAAAACCGTCTTCATCCTCGTTGCGCTGATCGCGCTGGTCGTCGGGCTGACGGTTTCCAAGGTACTCAATGGCGAACGCCAGCTCGACCCGACTCAACTGCTGGATGCCGGTATCGTGCTGCTGCCGCAGAGCCGCCCGCTGCCGGCGCTGAGCCTGACCGACGAGAATGGCCAGGCGGTGCAGGTCGACCAGCTCAAGGGCGGCTGGACGCTGCTGTTCTTCGGCTACACGTTCTGTCCCGACATCTGCCCGACCACCCTTGCCGAGCTGCGCCAGCTCAACGGCCTGCTCCCCGAAACGGTGCGCGGGCAGCTCCAGCCGATCCTGGTCAGCGTCGATCCGAACCGCGACACGCCGGCCAAGCTCAAGGAGTACCTGGGCTATTTCAAGGCCGGTTTCCACGGCTGGACCGGCACGCCGGAGGCCATCCAGACGCTGGCCAACGGCGTCGGCATCCCGTTCATTCCGCCGGACACCAGCAAGGAAAACTACACCGTCGACCACAGCGGCAATCTGGTGATCATCGGCCCGGACGGTCGCCAGCACGGCTTCATCCGCGCGCCGCTGCGGGTGCAGAAGCTCGCCGAGCAACTGCCCGCGCTGGTGCAGCAACAGCGCTGAGCGCCCTCCACAATCCGTAGAAACGACAAAGCGCGGCGAAAGCCGCGCTTTGTATTCGGGGCCCCGCTTACTTGGTCTGCAGGATCAGATCGCGGCGCATCAGCGTCTTGATCTTCACCAGATGGTCGTCTTCCTGCGTCTTCGCCTTGACGAAACTGTCGGCGATGTTCGGATGGCCCGCCGCCTGCGCCAGCTCGATCAGCAGTTCCCAGGCGGCGTTGTCCGCCAGTTCGGCCGTCAGCAGGGCATTCAGACACTGCGGGATATTGGTCCGCGGATCGGTCAGCACCTGCATGATGCCCATCGCCATGACCCCGGCCACATCGGCACAGGGCGTCTGCGCGGTGGGATCGGCGCCGAGTTTTTCCATCGCCGCGTGCACCAGCATCATGTGCTCGAACTCTTCGTCACGGATGTGCTGCAACTCGTCCACCAGTGCGCTGCCGGAATCGAGGTTGCGCGCCTTGGCGATCATCGCCTCGTACAGACGCACGCCGTTGCGCTCGAACGCCAGGCGCTCGCCGAGCTTGTCGATGAACACCTCGGGGCTCTTGCCCTTCATCATGTCGAAGCCGGTCTTGAGCATGCCCTTGGCCGAGCCTGGCACCGGTACCGAGCCGATGCGGTCGGCCTCTTCATTGCGTTCGGCGCGCTCGACCAGCATGCCGTGCTCGTCACCCGGCACGTCCGGGTGGATCTCGTTGACCGCCTCGAGCAGGCGCTTGGTGTCCTTCGGGGACATCTGCACGCCGGTGTAATTGGTACCTACTTTCGCTGCCGTAGCCATGTTCGTCTCCTCAGGAAGCCTTGCGCATCAGTTCGCCACCCGGCGCCCACTGGTAACCCGCCGAGACGATGTCCGAGGCGAGCCCTTCCGAGGCGAGGTGGTTGCGGTAATCGAGCGAGGACTGCGGCTCCTTGGCCTTGTCCACATAGGCCGGGCCGGCGGTACGCAGGTTGACCTCGGCGGCCAGCACCTGGCGCACGAAATCACGCTGGCTCTTGAACTCGACCATCTTCGGCAGCGGACCGGCGAGAATCTCGGCCGGGTCGCGGCCTTCGAGCTTCTTGAACCATTCGCAGGCGACATTGAGGTGACCCAGCTCATAGTCGAGGAAGCGCTCCCACATGGCCTTGATCCGCGGGTTGGTCTCCTGCTCGGCGCAGCTGGCGTACATGTAGACCTCCATCGCCTCGTGCACCAGCCACTTCTCGATATGGCTCTCGCTGGGATCGGACAGCGCGCCGTACTGGGTCACGTGCTGCTCCTCCACCGAAGCGATCTCGGCGTACAGCTGGCGTGCCAGCGGATCGGCGAACAGCGGGCCGATGTTCATGTAGTAGTCGTGGGTCTGGTATTCCGCGCCGGTGATCAGCGCCGCGTGGATCTTGGTGATCAGCGCGGCGCTGTTCTTCTCGTAGTTGTCGCGGATGTCGTTTTCCGGATGGCGATGGTGCTCGGAGGTTTTCCGTCCCGGCACGATGTCGGTGTAGCCCTGCAGGATGTTGTTGGCATCCTTGCCCTCGAGGCGATCAAGCATCGCCGAGTAGCGGTACAGGTGGTCGAAGTCTTCCAGCAGGCCGAAGCGATAGGTCTGCGCCTGGTAGGGATCGGGCTCGTTCTGCGCCACGGCGGCGGTCACCTCGATGGCGACCTGCTCGTAGGCGACGGTGGTTTCCAGCGGCGAGTGGTCGGCGCCGATCAGCCAGTTGATCATGGTCGCCTGGTGCTGCTCGGTACGCCGGATCTGCGCCAGCGGCAGGCGCAGTTCCTTGTTGAAGCGGGCGATGCCGTGGGAAAGGCGCAGGGCATCGGTCTCGACGCCGTTCATGAGGATGATGCGCACACGGGTAAAGGCATCGTCATCGAGCTTGCTGATCGGCTTGCCGGCCATTTCCTTCCAGGTGAACTTTTGCTTCTCCAGCGGCGTGCCTTTGTTGTCGAAAATTCCGGATAGGGTCTCCATGGAGCCTCCGTGGTTATGCGTGGGTATCAGGCATGAGGGATCGCCGCCGTATGAATCGGCGACCTAGTAAAGAGGACCGGAGGCTTCGGCAAACGATTCGCACCGTTCAGCGGTCGAGGGAATCGCCGCCGATGAACGGTATATCGCAACTTTTAGACACATGAACCGCGTTCGGCGCAAAGCGCCGCGGTAGCGCGCGGCGCCGTTGCGCCTGCTCAGTCGGACAGCTGCCTGAGCGCGGCCTCCCGCTCGTCGGCGGGATGCTCGGCGAGCGCCGCGACCGCCGCGTGAAAGCGCGCCCAATCGCGTTCGCTCTGTTCGAACAGTGCGGCAAACGCCGGCACCCAACGGTCGTACAGGCCGAACGGCACCAGGCTGGCGTTGTTCAGCGGCCGCGCGAACCAGCCATCGAAACGCCGCGAGCCGCCCCAGGCACCGTCGCGCAGGTGCCGGTAGTCACGCCGCAGCCGCGTGAATTCGGCCTGTTTGAGTGCCCGCAGCTCGGCCTGCGGCCTGTCCGAGGCATACAGCGCGGCCAGCCGCTCGCGCGTAGCCAGCAGCAGTTCGACCAACTGGCGATACTGCCGCTGCGCCTGGCCGTCCAGCGGCGGCAGGCCGCGCGCGCGGCGCCACTGGCGCAGTCCCTCGCGCTCGACGAAGGTGGCGTAGGACTCGTTGAACGCGGTGTCACCGGGCACGTAGAGACGCTGGTGCGCCAGCTCGTGGAACAGCAGCGCGGCAAGCTGCTCGTCGTCACGGCGCAGCATCGAGCTGAGCAGCGGGTCGGCGAACCAGCCGAGCGTCGAATAGGCCTCGACGCCCGCCACGTGGGTATCCAGCCCCTGCGCCTGCAGACGCGCCGCCTCGCCGCGCGCGGCACCCTGGCGGTAATAGCCGCGATAGGCCACACAGCCGGCAATCGGGAAGCAATGCTCGACGGGCTTCACCGAGAACGCTTCGGTGGCGAACAGGTTCCACACCACGTAGGGCCGCTGGATGTCCGCGTACAACCGGTAGCTGTCGTTGTCCGGCAGCCCCAGCGCGCTGCTGGCGAAGCGGCGCGCCTCCAGCGCATGCGTCAGGCGCTGACGCAACGCCGGGGCGCGGGTTTGGTCGGCGATCACCCGCGCGACCGGCTCGCGCTGGCGCAGCAGTTCGAGCTGACCGACCGCCAGCTGGCTGTAATAGCTGCAACCATTCAGACCAACGGCAAGCAGCAGGGGAACCCAGCGCAGGGCGCGGTGGTCGATGGTGGCGGCGTTGGGCTTCGGCATCGGGAATCAACCGGTGAGTCGCAACCGGCGTCGTGCCGGGTCAGCCGGCACCCTACAAAGGCCGCGCGGCGGATGGCAATCCCACGCCGGCATTCGCTTTCGATTCGCTAGCCGGGCGCCTGCTTCCCGGTCGGAGCCTTCCCGATGCGCGTTCTCATCGTTGCCTTGCTGCTTTCGCCCCTCGCCGGTTGTTCGCTGTGGATGCCCAAGCCCGACCCCAGCCAGGCCTGGGTCGACCTCCGGCCGCATGGCGAAACGCAGTTGCAGGCGCTGGCGGTGGACGGCAAGGCACTCGACGACGGCCGCTACTTCCAGGTCGAGCCGGGCAGCCGCACGCTGGAGATGCGCTATCGCTTCCAGGTCGAGGGCAGCAACATCGGCCCGACCAGCGCGCCGCTGCCGCGCGACTGCAAGCTGACCCTGGCTTACGACCGTTTCAATGCCGGCGCCCGCTATCGGCTGGTCGCCGGCGGCTACGGCTTCCGCCCCTGGGCCAAGCTCTACGACGAACACCAGTACGTGCTGGCGCGCGCCGAGGAAAAGGGCTGCGGCAACCTCGCCGAACGCTGAGGCCGGCGCCCGCCTGGCGCGGTTGAAAAGCCCCGGCATCTGGCGCAGGCTCGCAGGATCGTGACGAGGCACTGGCCTCGTGCATGTCCGTCGAGGAACTCATCATGCGCCTGCCGCTCGCCCTGTTGCTCGCTCTCGCCGTCACCGGCTGCGCCAGCCCGTTGCCGCCGCACGATCCGCAGATGGCCTGGGTGGACATGCGCGCGCAGACCATCGACATCTTCATGTCCGACCGGCTGGACGGCAAGCGCACCTACGACGGGCGCTTCTTCCAGGTGCCGCCGGGCCGTCATGAACTCGAAGCCAACTACGAATTCGAAGTCAGTGGCGGCGGCCTCGGCATGTTCGGCGAGACCCAGACCATGCGCTGCACGATGGTGGTGCAGTACGACCACTTCGAGGCCGGCAAGCGCTATCTGTTCCAGGCGCGCTCGCTCGGCTTCACGCCACAGGGCTGGCTGCTCGACGAACAGCGCAACGTGCTGGTCGAGGCACAGGCCGAGCACTGCTATTGAGGAAGAGGTAGACGATGTCCCGTATTGCCCAGACCCGCTTTTCCGCCCTCGACCTGGCACCGATCCGCGATGACGGCACGCCAGCCCAGGCGCTTCACAATGCCCTGGCGCTGGCGCGGCACGTCGAAGGGCTCGGCTTCCAGCGTTTCTGGGTCGCCGAGCACCACAACATGGACGGCATCGCCAGTGCCGCCACCGCCGTGCTGATCGGCTACCTGGCCGCCAACACCACGCGCATCCGCCTCGGCGCCGGCGGGGTGATGCTACCCAACCACGCGCCGCTGGTGATCGCCGAACAGTTCGGCACGCTGGAGGCGCTGTATCCCGGCCGCATCGACCTCGGCCTCGGCCGCGCACCGGGCGCCGACCAGTTCACCGCCCATGCGCTGCGCCGCGACCGCATGGGCAGCGCCGACGACTTCCCGCAGGACGTCGAGGAGCTGGAACGGTTGCTCGGCCCGCGCCAGCCGAACCAGCGCGTCATCGCCATGCCCGGCATGAACAGCAACGTGCCGATCTGGCTGCTCGGCTCCAGCCTGTTCAGCGCCCAGCTGGCCGCGGCCAAGGGCCTGCCGTATGCCTTCGCCTCGCATTTCGCGCCGCGCTTCATGCATCAGGCGATCAAGCTCTACCGCGACAACTTCCAGCCCTCGGCGGTCCTCGACAAACCCTACGTGATGCTCGGCGTGCCGCTGATCGCCGCTGACAGCGACGAGCAGGCCGAATACCTGGCGACCAGCGTCTACCAGCGCATCCTCGCGCTGATCCGCGGCCAGAGCCTGGTGCTGCGCCCGCCGGTGCCGAGCATGCACGGCCTGTGGCTGCCGCATGAGCAGCAGGCGGTGGGCGATTTCCTCGGTCTGGCGCTGATCGGCGGGCCGGAGAAGGTGCGCGCGCGACTGGACGTGCTGCTGGAGCAGACCCAGGCCGACGAGCTGATCTTCACCTGCGATCTGTACGAAACCGCCGACCGCCACCGCGCCTTCGAGATCCTTGCCGGGCTGAAGTGAGCCCGGCATGCCTCAGCGCGGCTGCCGCATCAGCTGTCGTTGAGACGGAAGCCGATCTTCACCGCGACCTGGAAGTGCGCCACCTGGCCGTCGCGGATGTGCCCGCGAATCTCGCCCACCTCGAACCATTCCAGGTTCTGCAGCGTCTTGCCCGCCTCGGCCACAGCGTTGCGGATCGCCTCGTCGACGCTGTTGCGCGACGAGCCGACGATCTCGATCTTCTTGTAGGTGTGATGGTCCGACATGCATGCCCCCTTGCGTTCGATGAGCCTCCGCTCGATTGAGGCCGTCCCTGCCTGAATTGAGGCTAGCAGAGCCACGCGAAGTTCAGCCGCCGCTGCAGCCATTCAGGCAATGCGCCGGTAGGCATAGTGCTGCGCCTTGAAGACCTGATTGAAATGCCGGCCCAGCGAATCGGCCTCCAGCAGCGCCTGCACTTCCGCCGCCGGCACCTGCTCGTAGCGGTACAGCGCGCCGCTGGCGAACTCCACCTCCAGCACCTGCTGCGCGGCGTCGTAACCCAGCGAACGCAGGCTGCTGGAGGCCACCGGCGCGCGCTTCATCGCCGGCTGGTCCGGTTCACGGTTTGCGCTCTATCCGCTGATCGACGCCGCCGACGGCGAACTGCGGCTCCTGGCCCTGCCAGAGCAGCCGGTTATCGGCGCCTTCGACCGACACCTGCGCCGGCGCATCGAAGCGCAGCTCCAGCTCGTGCTCGGCGCCGCTCACCTCGACGACCGCCGGCTCGGCGCCGGCCACGATGGCCGTGCGCACACGGTTGCGGTTGGTGTCCACACTCAGGCGGCCAACGGTGTCGGCCTGCACGCTGTTCTCGGCGCCGGAAACGGTCAGCGCGGCGGCACGCTGCAGGCTCACCTGATGATCCGAGCCGTAGACCTCGACCGCGCCGCAGTCGCCGGTCAGCTGGATGCGGTTGCCGTTACCGGAGATGTTCACTGCCTGGCCGTTGCACGGCACGTCCCGCGACAGGCCGATGCCGTCCAGTTCGATGACGGCGGCCTGCACCGCGGCGGATGCCAGCAGGCCGGCGAGCAGGGCCGGGGCGAAAAAGATCGGGTGCATCTGGAACATCCTTTTTTTGCGCGAAGGGGCTCGCCGCAGGGGCCGTCGAACACGCCACGCGGCGATGCGCATAGGACTCGACGGCCACGCCGGAGTTCTGCCGCGGCGCCGGGTCAGCCCGGCGACGGGCGCGCCGCGTGAAGCTCCGCACGCAACCACTCGGCCAGCCGCTCGGCGCGCCGGCCGACACGCCGCGTCGGCACCCACAGCGCCAGCCGCGCCGAGGTCTCGACGAAACCCCAGGGCGCCAGCAGGCGGCCGCTGGCCAGGTCGTCGGCGACCAGCTGCTGCGGGGCGATGGCTACGCCAAGCCCGGCCAGCGCGGCTTCCAGCAGGAAATACAGGTGCTCGAAGCTCTGCCCCAGCCGCAGCCGTGCCGGCTCCAGCCCCTGCTGCTGTGCCCAGCTCGGCCAGGCCTGCGGTCGCGAGGCCGGGTGCAGCAACGGCTCATCGAGCAGCGCCGCCGCCGGCAGGGCTCGCAGCGCGGCGCACCGCGGATGATGCGGGCTGAGCACTGGGCCGATGCGCTCGGCGTCCAGCTCGAACACCTGCATGTCGGCCGGCCACGGCGGCTCGGCGTACCACAGCGTGGCATCCAGGCCGGGACGGCGCGGGTCCAGCTCGCCCTCGCTGGCCGACAGTTGCAGGCGCAGTTCCGGCAGGTCGCGGTTGAGCCGGTCAAGCCGCGGAATGAACCAGCGCGCCAGCAGGCTGCCCGGACAGCCGAGCACGAACGGTGCCTCGGCGGTATCGCGTCGAAGCTCATCGCAGGCGCCGCGCAGCCGGGCGAAGGCCTCGCCACTCGCCTCGCCCAGCCGACGCCCGGCATCAGTGAGTTTTACGCCGCGCCCTTCCTTTTGCAGCAGCGCCACCCCGAGGGTTTCCTCGAGCGCCCGCAGCTGCCGGCTGATGGCCCCATGCGTGACGTGCAGCTCGTCCGCTGCGCGCCTCAGGCTGCCCAGGCGGGCAACAGCCTCGAAGGCACGCAGCGCGTTGAGGGGAGGAAGCTCGATTGCCATAGGTGAGTTTTCCTGACGTATTGCGGCGATCTTATCGCTTTTCCGCGAGGGCCTGCAGCCGTAAGCTCGCCCTCATACCTGCCGTAGGGTGGAAAACTCGCGAAGCGATTTTCCACCGTCGATCACGATGGTGGACAAGGCTGCGCCGTTGTCCACCCTACGGTCACCCCGACTGCGTATCGGCACCCTCCAAGGAGCTTTCCATGACCTCATACCGCACCGGCCCGGACAACCGCGGGCTGTTCGGCCGCTTCGGCGGCCAGTTCGTCGCCGAAACCCTGATGCCGCTGATCAACGAGCTGGCCGCCGAATACGAGAAGGCCAAGGGCGATCCGGCCTTTCTCGAGGAGCTGGCCTACTTCCAGCGCGACTACATCGGCCGTGCCAGCCCGCTGTACTACGCCGAGCGCCTGAGCGAGCACTTCGGCGGCGCGAAGATCTACCTCAAGCGCGAAGACCTCAACCACACCGGCGCGCACAAGATCAACAACTGCATCGGCCAGATCCTGCTGGCCAAACGCATGGGCAAGAAACGCATCATCGCCGAGACCGGTGCCGGCATGCACGGCGTGGCCACGGCCACCGTGGCCGCGCGCTTCGGCATGCAGTGCGTGGTGTACATGGGCACCACCGACATCGACCGCCAGCAGGCCAACGTCTTCCGCATGAAGCTACTGGGCGCCGAGGTGATCCCGGTCACCGCCGGCACCGGCACGCTGAAGGACGCAATGAACGAGGCCCTGCGCGACTGGGTGACCAACGTCCACAACACCTTCTACCTGATCGGCACCGCCGCCGGCCCGCACCCCTACCCGGCCATGGTGCGCGACTTCCAGTCGGTGATCGGCAACGAAGTGCGCGAGCAGATCATGCAGAAGGAAGGCCGCCTGCCCGACTCGCTGGTCGCCTGCATCGGCGGCGGCTCCAACGCCATCGGCCTGTTCCACCCATTCCTCGACGATGAAAGCGTGCAGATCGTCGGCGTCGAAGCAGCCGGCCACGGCATCGACACCGGCAAGCACGCCGCGAGCATGGCCGGCGGCGCGCCGGGCGTGCTGCACGGCAACCGCACGTTCCTGCTGCAGGACGCCGACGGCCAGATCACCGATGCGCACTCGATCTCCGCCGGCCTCGACTACCCCGGCGTCGGCCCCGAACACGCCTGGTTGCACGAGATCAAGCGCGTCGAGTACGTGCCGATCACCGACCACGAGGCGCTCGCCGCCTTCCACGACTGCTGCCGCCTGGAAGGCATCATCCCCGCGCTGGAAAGTGCCCACGCCCTGGCCGAAGCCTTCAAGCGCGCGGCGACGCTGCCCAAGGAGCACCTGATGGTGGTCAACCTCTCCGGCCGCGGCGACAAGGACATGCAAACCGTCATGCACCACATGAGCGAACAGGAGAAGCACGCATGAGCCGCCTGCAGAGCCGCTTTGCCGAGCTGAAAGAACAGAACCGCGCGGCGCTGGTGACCTTCGTCACCGCCGGCGACCCGGACTACGCCACCTCGCTGGCGATCCTCAAGGGCCTGCCGGACGCCGGCGCCGACGTCATCGAGCTGGGCATGCCGTTCACCGACCCGATGGCCGACGGCCCGGCGATCCAGCTGGCCAACATTCGCGCCCTGGCGGCCAAGCAGAACCTGCCGAAGACGCTGCAGATGGTCCGCGAATTCCGCGAAACCAACGCCAGCACCCCGCTGGTGCTGATGGGCTACTACAACCCGATCTTCGCCTATGGCGTGGAGCGCTTCGTGGCAGACGCGAAGGAAGCCGGCGTCGATGGCCTGATCGTCGTCGACCTGCCGCCGGAGCATAACGACGAACTTTGCGACCCGGCCCAGGCCGCGGGAATCGACTTCATCCGCCTGACCACCCCGACCACCGACGACCAGCGCCTGCCCACCGTGCTCAACGGCAGCTCGGGCTTCGTCTACTACGTCTCGGTGGCCGGCGTGACCGGCGCCGGTTCCGCCACACTGGAACACGTCGAGGAAGCGGTGGCGCGTCTCAAGCGGCATACCGCCCTGCCTGTGTGCGTCGGCTTCGGCATCCGTACGCCGGAACAGGCCGCGGCCATCGCCCGGCTGACCGAGGGAGTGGTAGTCGGCTCGGCGCTGATCGACCAGATCGCCAGTGCCAAGAGTCCGGAACAGGCGTTGGAAGGCGTGCTCGGCCTGTGTCGCGAACTCAGCGCCGGCGTGCGCAACGCGCGCGGCTAAGCCCCCCCCGCTCCACGTAGGGTGGAAAACGGCGCAGCCTTTTCCACCGGCCGGAACGCCGCAACGGCCCAGCGCCGGTGGATGATCGCCCAGGCGAGCCATCCACCCTACGCGCTCCACCACCCGCCATTCGTAGCCGTAAGGTGGGCTTCAGCCCACCACATGCGCCCTCATCCGGCATCGAACAAACCCTCGTCCATCGATGACCAATATCGACCGGCTCGATTTCGAGCGCGCCGTCCGGGCGCGTAGGATGCTCTGCACATTCCCAGTCCCCTCTCGAGGAGATCGCCATGCCTGATACCCCTTACGTCCCACCGAAGGTCTGGACCCACGACGCCCCCTCCGGCGGCCAGTTCGCCAACATCAACGCCCCCACCGCCGGCGCGCGGGTCGAGCGGGCGCTGCCGGTGGGCAAGCACCCGCTGCAGCTCTATTCGCTGGCCACGCCCAACGGCGTGAAGGTCAACATCATGCTCGAGGAGCTGCTCGCCAGCGGCCACGTCGGCGCGGAGTACGATGCCTGGCCGATCCGCATCGGCGATGGCGACCAGTTCGGCAGCGGCTTCGTCGAGGTCAACCCGAACTCCAAGATCCCCGCGCTGGTCGATCACAGCGCCGAAGGCGGGCCGCTGCGGGTGTTCGAGTCGGGCTCGATCCTGCTGTACCTCGCGGAGAAGTTCGGCGCCTTCCTGCCCAGGGAACTGCGCGCACGCACCGAGACGCTGAATTGGCTGTTCTGGCAGATGGGCTCGGCGCCCTTTCTCGGCGGCGGCTTCGGCCACTTCTACGCCTATGCGCCGGAGAAATACGAATACCCGATCAACCGCTACGCGATGGAAGCCAAGCGCCAGCTCGACGTGCTCGACCGCCAGCTGGCCGAGCACCGCTACGTCGCCGGTAACGACTACAGCATCGCCGACATGGCGATCTGGCCCTGGTACGGCGTGCTGGCGCTGGGTGAGCTGTACGGCGCGGGCGAATTCCTCTCGGTGCAGGACTATCAGCACGTGCAACGCTGGGCCGCCGAGATCGCCAAACGCCCCGCCGTGATCCGCGGGCGCAAGGTCAACCGCACCTGGGGCGAGGAAGCCGAACAGGCCCCCGAACGCCACAGCGCCGCCGATCTCGACTGAGCGCAACATCCAATAAGCGCTGCCGTAGCCGTTCAGCAAACAAGCGCGGCGGCACGCGGCGCCGGTCCACGAATGGTCAGGCAGGGTCTACCAGATCCTGCCATTCCTCGTGGCGCTCGACGTACCTGGCGATGAACTCGCACTGCGGCACCACGCGCTTGCCGCGACGCCGTGCATCGTCCAGCGCGCCCTTGGCCAGCACGCTGCCCAAGCCCTGCCCGGACAGGCTGGGGTCGACCTCGGTATGGGTGAACACCATCCTGTCGCCCTGCTCGCTATACGCGGCGAAGCCGAGTGGCTGGCCCTCGACCAGCAACTCATAGCGCTGCTGCGCGGCATCGTGGCGGACGCTGGCTGGTTTATCGGTCATGGCAGACTCCCTCTCAGTTGAATGACGGCGGCAAGAGGTACGAGTGGCCACGGCGGACAAGGGTTCAGCATAAGGCAGGGCTTCACGTAGCGGCCCTCAATCCACCCCGACAAAACCACCGGTCTGGTGCTGCCACAGCCGCGCATAGAGGCCGCCGCGGGCGATCAGCTCGGCGTGGGTGCCGGTCTCGATCACCTGGCCCTTGTCGATCACCACCAGCCGATCCATGCGCGCGATGGTCGACAGCCGGTGGGCGATGGCAATCACCGTCTTGCCTTCCATCAGGGTATCCAGGCTCTCCTGAATCGCCGCCTCGACCTCCGAATCCAGCGCCGAGGTGGCTTCGTCGAGCACCAGGATCGGCGCGTCCTTGAGCAGCACCCGGGCGATGGCGATGCGCTGCCGTTGCCCGCCGGAGAGCTTCACGCCGCGCTCGCCCACCATCGCCTCGAAGCCCTTGCCGCCCTGGCTGTCGTCCAGGGTCTCTATGAACGCGTCCGCGCGGGCCTTGCGTGCCGCAGCCCAGAGTTCTTCCTCGCTGGCATCGGGCTTGCCGTAGCGCAGGTTGTCGCGGATGGAACGGTGCAGCAGCGCGGTGTCCTGGGTGACCACGCCGATATTGGCGCGCAGGCTTTCCTGGCTGACCTCGGCGACGTTCTGCCCGTCGATCAGGATGCGCCCGCTTTCCAGGTCATAGAGGCGCAGCAGCAGGTTGACCAGCGTCGACTTGCCCGCGCCGGACGGCCCGACCAGGCCGATCTTCTCGCCCGGGCGAATGTCGATGGTCAGCCCGCTGATCACCCCGCCGCTTTTGCCGTAGTGGAAATGCACATCCTCGAAGCGCACGCCGCCCTGCTCCACCTGCAGCGGCCTGGCGTCCTCGCGGTCGAGCACATCGCGCGGCCGGACGATGCTCTTCATGCCGTCCTGCACGGTGCCGACGTTCTCGAAGATGCCGTTGACCACCCACATGATCCACTCGGCCATGTTGTTGATGCGGATCACCAGGCCCAGCGCCAGGGCGATGGCGCCTGTGGTGATCAGCGCCTCGCTCCACAGCCACAGCGCCAGCGCGCCGGTGCCGACGATCAGCAGGCCGTTCATGCAGGTGATGAGGAAATCCAGGCTGGTGATCACCCGCGACTGCAGGCGGAACTTGCCGAGCAGCTCCTGCATCGCTTCGCGGGCGTAGCTCTCCTCCTCGCGCGAATGGGCGAACAGCTTGAGCGTGGCGACATTGCTGTAGCCATCCACCACCCGCCCCATCACCTTCGAACGCGCCGCGGACGCCGCCGCCGAACGCGCGCGGATACGCGGCACGAAGTACCAGAGCGCGGCGCTGTAGCCGACGATCCACAAGGCCAGCGGCACGATCAGGCGCAGGTCGGCCGCGGCGAACAGATACAGCGCGCTGCCGGCATAGACCACCACATGCCAGAGCGCGTCGATCACCTGCATGGCCGAATCGCGCAGCGACGGCCCGGTCTGCATCACCCGCTGGGCGATGCGCCCAGCGAAATCGTTCTGGAAGAAGTTCAGGCTCTGCTTGAGCACGTAGCGATGGTTCTGCCAGCGGATCAGATTGGTCAGCCCCGGGTTGATCGCCTGATGCGTCAGCAGATTGTGCAGGCCGAACACCAACGGCCGGATGACCAACGCCACCGTCGCCATCCATAGCAACTCGTTGCGGTGCTCGGCAAAGAAGGTCCGCGCGTCATCGGTCGCCTGAGCCATATCGATCAACTGGCCGAGAAAGCTGAACAGCGCCACCTCGATCAGCGCCGCAAAGAAGCCCACCACCAGCACGGCGGTCATCAACGGCCAGACCTGCTTCAGGTAATGGGCATAGAAGCGCAGCATCCCGGCCGGCGGCGCGACGTCCGGGCTGGGCTTGAAGACATCGATCAGGTTTTCGAAACGGCGGAACAGCATGGGGAAGTCTGCTTTGTGGCGAGGTGGGCGAACGTCATTCGCAAATACGACCGCACGGGCGCGGCATCCCGGTTGGACGCGCCGAGCCCCGGAGCGTTTCGCCAACCATACAACCGGCCCGTCGATTCGCATCGGCGGACAAGCAGAGCGTTGTCCACCCTACGCCACTCCGCCTCCTCTGCCGACACCACGCACGCGTAGGGTGGAAAACGGCGAAGCCTTTTCCACGCGTTACGTTCAGCCCGCCTCGCTGCCTGCCTCCGAGCGCAGCACCGTAGGGTAGGCTTCGCCCACCAACCCCATAACCGAACCGCCCCGGTGGACTAAGGCCCACCCTACTCGGCTACCCCTTCGGAACCGATTCCGGCCGCAGATAGGGCAGCATATGCGCCACGTAGTCCGCCTTGCCCAGCTCGATCCCTTCCTTACGCAGGATCGAATACGCGGTCATCACGTGGAAATAGAACTGCGCCAGCGTCCAGTCACGGGCGTACTGGTCCGCAGTCAGGTCGAAGATCATCCCGTTTGCCAGCTCATGGGCGATTGGCTTGTCCGCCTCCATATCCAGCGCATCGGCGGCGAGGTCGTCGAGCAACCCCACCGTCTCATCGATCCGGGCATAGGCATCAGCCAGCGTGCCCGGCCGCTCACCCGCCTGCCGCCCCTCGTCCAGGAGTTCGTTGATCACAGCCGGAAAGGCCTCTCCCCGCAGCCGGCAAACGGCCTCGCGTGCCTGCACACAGGCAAAGCGAACCTGCGTCGACAGCGGAAACATATCCGGCGCCAGCCGCGCGGATAACAACGCCTGCGCCTCGGCATCGGGTAGCTGGGCCTGCGCTTTCTTTAGCCAGCCGGAGAGGGTCTTGAGCATTTGGGTGTATGTTGGGGCGAGGAGGGTTGTTAGCTGCACAGTTTTTTACCTCATGGGTATAAGGATTGCGGCCTGAACGAAGAATGCCTGAAAAATAAAAAAACTGTCCCTTTTCCTTAGCCCGTCCCAGTGAGCCAAGCGAATGGCTTGAACCAGTTGCTAGGGGATTTCATAGCTCAATTACACGCACCTTGCGTTTTTGGTCTTTTGACTCCCGCCATACCATTACACGAAACTGTTGACCAATAGGTTTCTCTGGTTTAGGCGAGGGCACTCTCGGCTTCTTATTCTTAACTTGTTGAAATATCTCGTTTTTGTTTTTTATTTCGCTTAGCGGTAATTTTAGCTGCTTTGCAAGTGTGGGTGTATTTACAAATGATGCTTTTAGTTCTTTCATAAAATCTGGTTCGGACCCTACATCCTCCCCAAATAATAATTCAGCTTCTATCATGGCTTGCTCGGCAGTTATTTTTCCTTGCTGAACTTTTACAAACAGTCTATTTAGTTGGCCCAGCGAGCCGCTGTATTTCGTTATTCTTGGCTTATCTTTAATGCTTGAAAATGGTGCGACTGCATGAGCTGCTAGATAGTCACTTGCAGAACTAATTTGACCAAGAAGCGTTTGGGCGCCAGACATGAATGAGCCATACTGACCAATTCCTATATAAAGCGCAGCAAGGTATGCGGCAATGTTCGCATTGACCTTAATTGAACCTTCTTCAATTTCAAGCGCTAATGCATAATCAGGAATTTTTAGAATTTTCCCGATATAGGATTCCCACTCATCGAATAGATTTGTTGAGTAGCGCTCGAATTCTTCCCGGGGCAAGCTCGGTACGTTGATATATAAGTCTGTACCCCCTAGATCAATCATGTTTTATCCATTTTCCAGAAATTCCCTAACGCTATGCTAATGGGCACCAATGGAGTGCAGCGTAGTTGGTGTCCCGCTGAACACCCCCGTTAAACCCTCAGTCCAGCATGTCGGCCATGTGGCTGCTTGGAAAACGCCCGTGTTCTGGGCACTGAAAATACCAAACCATACTTCCCGCTTGATCCGGACCAAAACCTGAAGGGAGGCTTGGCTTCCCGCAAACACGGCACGGCCTCGCCTGATCAAACATAGATATATCGATACCATGCTTGGCATTTTCTGGTAAGGCATCGAGAACTTTTTTGGTTCTGCCAAACTCCTCCAAAGTCCATTTTTCGAGCTCTGCAGCTGTACCCAAGTCTGCTTCTTTTATCTGAGCCAAGGAATACTGCGTTAGCTTTCCAAGAGCTGATACCTGAACGGCCAGCTCGCGCAACTGATCTTGAGTGTGAGTGTTGATCTGATCTTTTGCGTCAGCGATATCTCTAGAACTTTTTCTTGCGAATACCCAGGATGAAATGGTGCCGAGTATCCATCCGCCAATTAAGATCAAGATATCTTTCATAGATTCCCAGCAGTTAACTTAACTAGAAAGAAACAGGAGACCGATCTATTTTGAAATCTGCACAAACCTGATAAATCTGCCCCCTTTCCGGCCGGGGCAGGCTGTAGCTTGCCCCTTGCATCGAAGCTGAGCGACTAGCCAGTTATGAGAGGGCATCTGCCACCTGCCATCCGTTACTCGTCAATACGAATACCTCGCCTTTCGCACCAAGTGATTTAACCAAGCTTTGCTTGATTAAATCATCAAGTGCAGCATCATACCTGGCAAATTCTCGGGAGTTTTCTGATCCAAACGATTTCTCTCCTGCTTGAATGGACCGCTCTCCAATAGACCTAGGTTTGATGATTGTTCCGTTCTTAGATTTTGCGGCCGCTTTAATAATCTCTATCGCCTCTTTTGAGAGATTGTACGCGGAAGACTTTCCTGCAGTTGATTGATCTTTAAGTTGTGCAGAAAGCTGATCGCGTTCCCGTCGCAGTTTTTCAAGTTGAACGACCAGCTTCTCTTTAGCAGCATCATCTTCAATACCTGCCACCTCCTCATCACGCTTTGCTCTGTCAATGAGCTCCTTCTCTTTGACGGCAAATAGGTGTGAGCGTGATTGCTCAAGTTCAGCTTGTCGAATTGTCTTTTTGTGCTCTGCTTCTAGGTAAAGATTGTCGATTAATCCAGCCGGTTTTCTAGAAATGAGCCCAAAAACATACTGAACCCAAGTTGTTGAAGCAGCCACTACTGCTCCCACGAGTAACGGCAGGGCTAATAGTGTGTATTGATTGGTTACACTGTCAAAAGCTTCTAGTCGTTCCTGAGGTGAGCCAGGCGTTACAGCCAGCAGAAATATTCCACGCCAATTCAATGCAAAGAAGGCGAGTATTGCGTAACCGAAATACGGTGTTTTTATTCTGGAGCTAACTGCATCAATCACGTCTTTCATGTGTTCGGCTCCCCCGAGGACTTACCTTCCTTGATGACCGGCAGATGCGACGTTATGTACGTCGCAGCGGAACCGTGATCAAGTACGCAATTGCTGCGCGTGATGGCACATTAGTCACTGCTTACGCATGGGGTAAAGCAGACGATGGATTAATGCCCGCTTTTGGTGCGGTTTTCTGATCGCGGTCAACCAGTCGGCGGCCTCGACCATAGCCAGCCGGAAATCGCGCCGGTTGAAGCCACTCAGCACTGGCGCCAGACTCACCTCTCCGTCCTCTCAGACGATCCCCATGAAAACCAATCTCGACGAAATGCTCGCCTTTGTCAGCGTGGTCGACAGTGGCTCGATCAGCGCCGCGGCCGAGCAGCTGGAACAGACCGCCTCGGGTGTCAGCCGGGCGTTGAGTCGGCTGGAGGACAAGCTGGCGGTGACGCTGTTGCGCCGCACCACGCGGCGCCTCGAGCTGACCGAGGAAGGCGAGGCGTTCCTGGCGCAGGCGCGGCGGATTCTGGCCAGCGTGGAGGAGGCCGAGGAGCAGATGGCGCTGCGGCGGCAGGCGCCGGCCGGGCGCTTGCGGGTCAATACCGCGTCGCCGTTCATGCTGCATGTAATCGTGCCGCTGATCGGCGATTTCCGCGCGCGCTATCCGCTGATCGAGCTGGAGCTGCACAGTGACGACCGCATCGTCGATTTGCTGGAGCGGCGCATCGATCTGGCCATCCGCATCGGCCCGCTGCCCGATTCCAGCCTGCATGCGCGGCCGCTGTGCCACACCCTGCGCCGGGTGCTGGCGAGCCCGGCCTATCTGGCGCGGCATGGCGTGCCGCAGCAGGTCGAGGATCTGGCGGAGCACAGCCTGATCGGCTTTACCGAGCCGGATCGCCTCAACGACTGGCCACTGCGCCATGCGCTGGGGGAAAGCTGGCGGATCACCCCGGCATTGCGGGCCTCCAGCGGCGACACGGTGCGCGAGCTGGCGCTGGCCGGCGAGGGGCTGGCGTGCCTGTCCGATTTCATGACCGACAAGGATCGCCAGCGTGGCGAGCTGGTGGAGGTGCTGGCGGCGCAGCGGGTCGACGTGCGCCAGCCGATCAACGCGGTGTACTACCGCAACAGCGCGCTGGCCTCGCGCATCACCTGTTTTCTCGATTACCTCAGCGAGCGCCTGGGCGCCCATCAAGGGCACGGCTGAGCCAGCACCCATCACGTGGTTCCGCGAGCGCCGATTCGGGGCCAGGGGAACCGCCACCGCTTCAGCGGTCTTAGCTCTGGATAAACGCCGCATAGTGGCGTTTCATTCGCTTCGCGCCGCGCCCGGGTGGGCCGGCGCATCGCCTTACTTCGCCACAGGACCGACCGATGAGCCTCGCCCCCAACGCTGGACGCCTGCCCGACCCGCATACCCTCACCCACCTGCCGCGCCTGGTGGCGCGCTACTACAGCGACCGCCCGGACCCGTCCGACCCGGCGCAGCAGGTGGCGTTCGGCACCTCCGGGCATCGCGGTTCCTCACTCAAGGGCAGCTTCAACGAGTGGCACATCCTCGCCACCACCCAGGCGATCTGCGATTACCGCCGCCAGGAAGGCATCGACGGCCCGCTGTTCATGGGCATGGATACCCATGCGCTGTCCGAGCCGGCGTTCGTCTCGGCGCTGGAAGTGCTGGCAGCCAACGGCATCGAGACGCGCATCGACGCCGGGTGTACGGAGACCAACGGCGAGCCGGGCTATACGCCGACGCCGGCGATTTCCAACGCGATCCTCACTTACAACCGCGGCCGCACCAGCGGGCTGGCCGATGGCATCGTCATCACGCCGTCGCACAACCCGCCGGGCGATGGCGGCTTCAAGTACAACCCCACCAATGGCGGCCCGGCCGACACCGGCGTGACCAAGTGGATTCAGGAGCGCGCCAATGCGCTGCTGGTCGCCGGGCTCGACGGCGTCAAGCGCATGGATTACCGCCAGGCGCTCAAGGCCGCCACCACCCAGCGCTTCGATTTCATCGACGCCTATGTCGGCGGGCTGGAGCGGGTGATCGACCTCGCGGCGATCCGCGATTCGGGCCTGACGTTCGCGGTCGACCCGCTGGGCGGCGCCGGCGTGCACTACTGGCCGCGTATCGCCGAGCGCTTCGGCCTGCCGCTGGAGGTGCTGTCCACGGTGGTCGATCCGACCTTCCGCTTCATGCGCCTGGACTGGGACGGCAAGATCCGCATGGACTGCAGCTCGCCGCACGCCATGGCCGGGCTGATCGAGAACAAGGACCGCTTCGACGTCGCCTTCGCCTGCGACACCGACCACGACCGCCACGGCATCGTCACCCGCTCCGGCGGCCTGATGAACCCCAACCATTACCTGGCGGTGGCCATCGAATACCTGTTCACCCACCGCCCGGGCTGGAGCGCCGAGGCCGGCATCGGCAAGACGCTGGTGTCCTCGTCGATGATCGACCGCGTCGCCGCCGGCATCGGTCGGCGGCTGGTGGAAGTGCCGGTGGGCTTCAAGTGGTTCGTCGACGGCCTGATGGACGGCAGCCTGGGCTTCGGTGGCGAGGAATCGGCCGGTGCGTCGTTCCTCGATTTGAACGGCAACGCCTGGTCCACCGACAAGGACGGGCTGATCCTCGGCCTGCTCGCCGCGGAGATCACCGCGGTGACCGGCAAGGACCCGAGCCAGCGCTACCAGGCGCTGACCGAGCGCTTCGGCGCGCCGGTGTACCAGCGCATCGACGCGGCCGCCAACCGCGAGCAGAAGGCGCGCCTGGGCAAGCTGTCGGCCTCGCAGGTCACGGCGAAGGAGCTGGCCGGCCAGCCGATCACCCGCATCCTCACCGAGGCACCGGGCAACGGCGCGGCCATCGGCGGGCTGAAGGTGGAGACGGAAAACGGCTGGTTCGCCGCGCGGCCGTCCGGCACCGAGGACGTCTACAAGATCTACGCCGAGAGCTTCGACGGCGAGGCACACCTGGCACGCATCCAGACCGAAGCCAAGGCGCTGGTGGACTCGGTGCTGGCCGGCTAATCGGCAGCCGCGCCGCGCGCAGTCAGTGACGCGCCGGCGCGGCCTCGCTGTCGCCCTCCTCGGTAGACGGGGTCGCGCGGCCGCAGACGCTCTTCTTCATCTTGCCGACCACCTGCAGGCAGAGGTCGCTGTGCGGCATGATCCTGCAGGCCAGCACCGTGCCCTGCGCCTGTTCCTCGGCGCTGACGTGGGCCTGGCTCATGACCTTCGCCTCATAGCTGCCTTGGGTGACCTGCACCTTGCACACGCCGCAGCCGCCGCCGCGGCAGCCCAGCGGAATGCCGCGCCGGCCTAGGCGGGCCATGCCGTGCAGCACCGATTCGTGCTCGTCGCAGGGATAGTGCTCGGCGGTGTCTTCGATGGTGATCTGATGCTTCATCATCGCCCTCACTCTGCCGAATTGAGCCCAAGCGCTGCGAGCGCGGCACGGGCGCAGGCTTCGTCCTGCTCCTCACTGCCGCCAGAGACGCCGACGCCACCGATGCAGCGCCCCTCGACCAGAATCGGCAAACCGCCGCCGAGTACCACCAGCCGCGGTCGCGTGGTCAGTCCGGTGTACAGGCGCGGGTTGTCGCCGATCACCTCCAGCCACCGGCCGGTGGGGAAGCCGAAGCTGGCGGCGGTGTAGGCCTTGTCGACGGCGATGCTTTCCGAGTGCAGGAACGCCTCGGCCATGCGCAGGTAGGCCAGCGTGTTGCCGCTGCGGTCGACCAGCGCGACATGCACGCGGATGCCCAGGCGCTCGGCGCAGTCCAGCGCTGCCTGCGCGGCGACCGCGGCGCCGCGCCAGTCGAGGCGCGGCCCCTGGGATCGGAGGAAATCGCGATGGGTCATGATGCGGCCTCCCCTGCCTGATCGCGCGCCGCGATCTCCGCCGCGCGCAGCAGGTCGGCCGGTATGCCGCCGATCGACCAGTCCTCGGGTTGCACACGAATGCACAGCCCGCGCACCAGCTGCGGCTGCACATCGAGAATGCGCACCAGCAGTTCGGTGAAGCCAGCCATCAGCCGCCGCCGCTCCTCCAGCGGACGGCCGTCGAGCACACGGAATTCAAAGTACGGCGCCTGCCGCCCGACTTCGCCGGCGACGGCGAAACACTCGCGCGGGTACAGGCTGATCATCGCCCGCACGCGGTCGATCGGCGAGGCAAGCACCTGGCTGTACAGCCGCGAGGCTTCGCCAAGCAACTCGATCTGCTGCTCGGCGCTGGCGCAGCCTTGCACCAGATGAAAGTTCACGATGGGCATCGGGTTGTCTCCACGGCGTAGTTGTAATAGTTCGTCCGCTTCGTTTCGTCAGGTCGGCTCAGGGCAATCCGCGTCGTCGCCCCGAGTCGAGCATCAGCGTCGAGCCGGTCATCGCGTCGGCTTCCGGCGCCAGCAGCAGCGCCACCGCCCAGGCGACCTGCTCCGGCGTGGTGAAGGCACCGAGCGAAGATTCCGCACGCATCTCGGCCAACACCGCCTCGGTATCGATGCCACGCTGGCCGGCGCGATCGGCGGCGACCCTGTGCAGCCGTTCGGTGTCGGCCGGGCCCGGGGCGACCAGATGTGCGGTGATGCCGCGCGCGCCATAGGCCAGGCTCAGCTGACGCACCGCGTTGACCAGTGCCGCGTTGGCGATGCCGGCCGATGCGGCATAGGCGGTCGGCTCGAAGCCGTAGTGCCCGCCGATGGCGACCAGCCGTGAGCCGGCGCGCAGGTGCGGATCGACCGCACGCACCAGCCGCAGCAAACCACCGACTTTGATATTCACCGCATCCACTAGCGCGGCGACCGGCGCATCCAGCACGCCACCGGCGACCGCCACGCCCGGCCCGTGCACCACCATGCGCACCGGCCGGTCGAGCGCCGCGCCAATGGCCGCGACCGATGCATCGGCCGCGAGATCGGCGACGCAGGGAATCACCCGCGGACACTCCGCGCGCAACGCCTGCAACGGCGCTGCGCTGCGCGCCACCGCGAGCACGTCGAGACCGCTGTCGATCAGCCGCGCGACGATCCGGCAACCGAAAGCGCCCGAGGCGCCGACCACCACCGCCAGTTCGTTGGCCACTGTCTGCCCTCCTGCGCTGCGTGCCATCAGGCCCGGACGGCGATGCCGCGCGCCTTGGCCATGGTCATCGCGGTGTCCGGGATCATGTCTTCCTGGCCGCCGATCATCTTCTTGCGGCCCAGCTCGACGAGGATGTCCCGCGCCGGCACGCCGAAGCGCTCGGCGGCCCGCTTGGCGTGCAGCAGGAAGGTCGAGTAGACGCCGGCATAGCCGAGGGTCAGCGACTCGCGGTCGACGCGCACCACGTGCTCCATCATCGGCACGATGATCTCTTCGGCGACGTCCATCAGCTTGAACAGATCGGCACCGGTTTCCATGCCCATGCGCTCGCACACGGCGGCGAAGACTTCCAGCGGCGTGTTGCCGGCACCGGCGCCGAGGCCGGCCACAGAGCCGTCAATGCGCGTGGCACCGGCCTCGATGGCGGCGATGGAGTTGGCGATGCCCATACCCAGGTTGTGGTGGCCGTGGAAGCCGATCTCGGTCTCGGGCTTGAGCACCGCACGCAGCGCACCGACCCGCGCCTTGACGTCCTCGGGCAGCATGTAGCCGGCCGAATCGGTAACGTAGACGGTCTGCGCGCCGTAGGACTCCATCAGCTTGCCCTGCTGGGCGATGCCTTCGGCGTCGTTGAGGTGCGCCATCATCAGAAAGCCCGAGGTGTCCATGCCCAGCTTGCGCGCATAGGCGATGTGCTGCGGCGAGGTGTCGGCCTCGGTGCAATGGGTGGCGACGTGCACGCTGCGCGCACCGCAGTCGTAGGCCGACTGCAGCTCCTTCATGGTGCCGAGGCCGGGGATCAGCAGCACCGAGACCTTGGCCTGCTTCATCTGTGCCGCGACGGCGCTGATGTATTCCTCGTTGCTGTGCGGCGCGAAGCCGTGCTGCAGCGAGTTGCCGCCCAGGCCGGCGCCGTGGGTGACCTGGATATAGGGCACGCCGGCATCGTCCAGCGCGGTGGCGACCTTGACCATCTGCGCAACGCTGATCTGTTCGCGCTTGGCGTGCATGCCGTCGCGCAGGCACATGTCATGCAGGATGACCTTGCGGCCTTTCAGACTGTTGGACTGACTCATCACGCAACCTCCACGGCAGGCAGCTGGATTTTTCCGGCCAGGATTTCCTCGGCGAACATCTCGGCGGTACGGGTGGCGGCGGCGGTCATGATGTCGAGGTTGCCGGCGTAGGTCGGCAGGTAGTCGCCCAACCCGGCCACTTCGAGGAATACCGAAACCTTGTTGCCGTCGAAGATCGGCCCGTTGACCAGGCGATAGCCCGGCACGTACTTCTGCACCTCGCCGATCATCTCGAGGATCGAGGCGGTGATGCGGTCGCGGTCCGGCTCCTCGTCGGTCAGGCAGTAGACGGTGTTGCGCATCATCATCGGCGGTTCGGCCGGGTTGATGATGCACAGCGCCTTGCCACGCCGCGAACCGCCGACCTTGCAGATTGCGCCGGAGGTGGTGGTGGTGAATTCGTCGAGGTTGGCGCGGGTGCCCGGGCCGATGGATTTCGACGCCAGGCTGCCGATGATTTCCGCGTAATCCACGCTCTGGATGCGCGACACCGCATAGACCACCGGGATGGTCGCCTGGCCGGCGCAGGAGATCATGTTGACGTTCATCTCCAGTTTCTCGGCGTGCGCCTTGAGGTTCACCGGCGGCACGCACAGCGGGCCGATGGCCGCCGGGGTGAGGTCGACCATCAGCACGCCGAGCGCGTTGAGCTTGCGGCTGTTCTCGGCGTGCACGTAGGCGCTGGTGGCGTCGAAGGCGATCTGGATGCCATCTTCGAGCACGTGCGGCAGCAGGCCGTCGACGCCCTCATGGGTGGTTTTCAGGCCCATTTCGCGGGCACGCTTGAGGCCTTCGGATTCGGCGTCGATCCCCACCATCCACACCGGTTCGAGCACCGGGCTGCGCATGATCTTGTAGATCAGGTCGGTGCCGATGTTGCCCGAGCCGATGAGTGCGCATTTGATCTTCTTCATTGTGCCTGCTCCCGTTTCGCGGCGCGCTGGGCGAGCGTCATACCGCCGACATAGAACTCCCCGCTGCTGTGTTCGGTGATGAGGATCCGTACCGTTTCCGGCGCGCAGTCGAGACTCTCGGCGACCGCCGCGGTGACGGCGGCGGCGACGCGGCTCTTCTGCTCGTGGGTGCGCCCTTCGACCATGTGCATTTCGATGATTGGCATGAGTGGTTCTCCGGTTAGTCGACGAAGCGCATCGAGACGCTGCCCAGGTCCTGGAAGCGCGCGACCACGTTGTCGCCGGGCTTCACCGCCACGGCTTCGGTGATTCCGCCGCTCATCACGAAGCTGCCGGCCGGCAGGCTCTCGTCCAGTTCGGCGAGGATGTTGACGACCATCGCGATGGCCTCGGCCGGATGCCCCATGACCGCCGCCGACGCGCCGGTGGCGACGATTTCGCCGTTGATCTCGATCACCACGCCGAGGGTGCGCAGGTCCAGATCCTCGACGTAACGCGGGCGGCCGCCGCCGACGAAGCGCGCCGACGAAGCGTTGTCGGCGACCACGCTGGCGAGGTCGAACTTGAAGCCGGAGAAGCGCGAATCGATGATCTCCACCGCCGGCAGCACGTAGTCGGTGGCGGCCAGCACGTCACTGGCGGTGCAGCCCGGGCCACGCAGCTCGTCCTTCATAACGAAGGCGACTTCGCACTCGACGCGCGGATGCACCAGGTCGGCGGTGGAGATGGCGGAGTTCTCCGGGCGCGCCATGCGGTCGGTGAGAAAGCCGACCGACGGCACGTCGACGCCCATCTGCTGCATCTTGGCCTTGGACGTCAGCCCGGCCTTCCAGCCGATCAGCTTGTGACCCTGGGCGATGAAGCGCTTGCGCAGCTCGTTCTGCACGGCGTAACCATCGGCGATGGTCATGTCCGGGTATTCGTTGGTCAGCTTGGGGATCGCATAGGCGCGGGTCTGCGCGCCCTCGACGCGCTCGCACAGGCGCACCACGTCTTCCCGCGAAAGTGTCAGGTTCATGCTCATGCCGCGCTCCTCCCGGAAAACTTCACCCGGCAACTGCCCAGGCCACCCACGGTGCATACCAGCTCGTCGCCATCGACCACCGGCACCAGCGCCGACTGCGAACCGGAGAGGATCACCTCGCCGGCCTTGAACGGAATGCCCAGCTCGCCGAGGGTGTTGGCCAGCCAGGCCACGGCGTTGGCCGGCGAACCCTGCACGGCGGCGCCGACGCCGGTGGAGAACAGCTCGCCGTTCTTCTCCAGCACCATGCCGGCCAGGGTGATGTCGAGCTTGCGCGGGTCGCCCTGAGTCTTGCCCAGCACGTACACGCCGCAGGAGGCGTTGTCCGCCACGGTGTCCTGGATCTTGATCTGCCAGTTCTCGATGCGTGAATCGACGATCTCGAAGCACGGCAGCACGTAGTCGGTGGCGCGGATCACGTCCATCGCGGTGATGCCGGGGCCCTGCAGGTCGTGCTTGAGGACGAAGGCCAGTTCGGCCTCGGCCTTGGGCTGGATCATCTGACCGAGGTCGATGGTGTCGCCCTCCTGAAACACCATGCCGCTGGTGAGGATGCCGAAGTCCGGCTGGTAGACGCCGAGGAATTCCTGCACCGGCTTGCTGGTGGCGCCGATCTTCTTGCCGACCACCCGCTCACCGGCGGCGAGGCGGCGGGCGACGAAGCGCTGCTGGATGCGGTAGGCATCTTCGATGCTGATGTCCGGCTCGCGCGCCAGCAGCGGTGGCACCGGGCGGCGCGCGACGAAGGCTTGGTAAAGCTCGTCGCCGTATTGTTCGATCTTGTTGTTATCCATGTCGTTCTCACAGGTTTGCGGCGGATAGGCACAGCCTTCCCCCAGGCGCAGGGCAAGGCGCAGCCGTTCTCAGAGCTTCACGCAGATATTGCGGGTCTCGGTGTAGAACTCGAGCGAATGCACGCCACCCTCGCGGCCGATGCCGGACTGCTTGGAGCCACCGAAGGGCGTGCGCAGGTCGCGCAGGAACCAGCTGTTGATCCAGGTGATGCCGACATCGACGCGCTCGGCGACGCGATGCGCGCGCGCCAGGTTGCTGGTCCAGATGGTGGTCGACAGGCCGTACTCGGTGGCATTGGCCTTGGCCACCACCTCGTCCTCGCTGTCGAACGGCGCGATGTGGCAGCACGGCCCGAAGATTTCCTCGCGCACCACGGCGGCGGTCTCCGGCAGCCCGGTCCAGATGGTCGGCTGCACCCAGGCACCCTCGGCCAGCTCGCCGGGCATGTCCGGCACGCCGCCGCCGGTGACCAGGGTCGCGCCCTCCTCGAGGGCCTTGCGGTAGTAGGACAACACCTTGTGCTGGTGCTCCAGGCTGATCAGCGGGCCGAAGTTGCTGCCGTGCACCTCGGGACGGCCGTACCTGACCGCCTCGGCCTTGGCCTTGAGTGCCTGCACGAAGCGCTCGAAGATCGGCCGCTCGACGTAGACGCGCTCGGTACCCAGGCAGACCTGCCCGGTGTTGAGGAACACCGAACGCGAGAAGCCTTCCACCGCGGCATCGAAATCGGCATCGGCGAAGACGATGCCGGCGTTCTTGCCGCCCAGCTCGAAGGACACGTCGCGCATGCCCTCGGCGGCGGCTTTCATGATCGCCGTGCCGGTGCGCGTCTCGCCGGTGAAGGTGATGGCATCCACGCCCGGATGGCGGGTGACGAACTCGCCGGCCGAATCCGGGCCGAAACCGTGCACCACGTTGTACACGCCCTTGGGAATACCCACGGCGTTCATCACCTCGCCGAGCAGTGCGGCGGTCTGCGGCGACTCCTCGGAGGGCTTGACCACCACGGTGTTGCCGCAGGCCAGCGCCGGGCCGACCTTCCAGGTCATCAGCATGAACGGCGCGTTCCACGGGCAGACCACACCGATCACGCCCTTGGGCTTGCGGATCGAGTAGTTCAGCGCGCCACGGCCATCCGGCGTGTCCATGCGGAAGGATTCGCTGGCGACGTTCTTGATGGTGTCGGCGAAGACCTTGAAGTTGGCCGCGCCGCGCGGGATGAACACGTGCTTCATGACGTGCTCGGGCTGGCCGGTGTCGGCCATTTCCGCGGCGACGAAGTCATCGAAACGGCGGGTGATCTCGTTGGCCACCGCGTACAGCAGCTCGACGCGGCGCTCGGTGCTCATCGCGCCCCATTCGCCGTGCAACGCGGCACGCGCGGCCTGCACGGCGGCGTCGACCTCGTCGCGGCCAGCCTCGCTGATCGAGGCGATGACGCGGTTGTCCAGCGGCGAGCGCTTGTCGAAGCGTCGGCCACTGGCCGCCGCGCGGTATTCACCGGCAATGAAGTTTTCAATCTGGCGCATGATCACTCCGCATCGTTGTTCTTGGACCGGCCAGCCGGTGCGATCGGGCTGGCCTTTGCGATTGAGTCTAGGGACGGCTTTCTATACCGGCTAATACTTTGTTACTTGCTAATTGATACCTGGCAGGTATGGCAATGGTCAGCCGGCGACCGCTCGCCAGGACGTCTGGCGAGCGACCGGGCGTCCTCAGCCGGGCATCTTGGCGAAGTGCGGCAGGTCGTCCAGCGGGCGGCCCCACGGCTGCGCGCTGTCGCAGTAGATGTGCATGGTCGGGCTGACCGACGCCGGGTTATCCAGGCTGGCGGCACGGACGAACTGCAGGTCCGGCAGCACCGTCACCTCGGAATACAGCGGCGAGCCGCACTCGCCGCAGAAGTGCCGCAGCACCGGGTTGCCGCTGTCGCCGCGGGTGGCGTAGCTGCGCGTCTGCCCGCGGCTGTGCAGCGCCGCGCGCGGCACGGCGAACACCGTGGACATGGCGGCGCCGCTGGCGCGCTGGCAATCGCGGCAATGGCAGTGGGCGACGATGACCGGCGCGGCCGCACAGTCGTAGCGCACCGCGCCGCAAGCGCAACCTCCGGCGAGTCTGATCTCATTCATGTGCCTCTCCTCGCTCAGATCGCCTTGAACAGCGGGCTGCGCACCTGCTGGGCGTCGGCCGCCGAAATGAACTTCTCGGTGTAGATGTCACGCTCGAACAGCCGGCCCTGCATCAGCGTGCTGATGCACGACTCGATCATCAGCGGCGGGCCGCAGAGGTAGGCCTTGTGGTCGCGGAAGTCGTTGTCGAAATGCGCCTTCGCCGCGTCATGTACGAAACCGCGGAACCCCTGCCAGGCGCTGCCTTCGGGCTCGTGGGAGAGCGCCGGGACGTAGTGGAAGTTGGGGTGACGGATGGCCAGAGCGAGGAATTCCTCGTGGTAGTACAGCTCCTCGCGGTTGCGCTGGCCGTAGATCAGCGTGATCGGCTTGGTGAAGCCTTCGGCCAGCAGGTCGAGGATCATCGAACGCGGGCTGGACAGCCCCGAGCCGCCGGCCATGAAGATCACCGGCAGGTCGGCGGACTTCTTCACGAAGAAGCGCCCGTACGGCCCGGTCAGGTGCACGCGCTCGCCGACCTGCAGCTGCTCGTGCACGTACATCGTGCCGCGCCCGCCGGGGACGATGCGGATATTCAGCTCCAGCTCGTCGGCGCCCGGCACGCTGGCGATGGAGAAGGCGCGGCTGCCGATCTCGTCCGGCAGCATCAGGTTGATGTACTGACCGGCCTGGAACTGCACGCCCTCGGCATCGTCGAGCTTGATCCAGACGCCCTTGATGGTCGGCGTCAGCGACTCGATGCGGCTGACGGTGCCGTAGTAGTCGCGCACCGGCAGGTTCAGCGAATCCGGGTCTTCCTCGACTTCCGCCTCGATGACCACGTCGCTCTCGACGGTGGCGCAGCAGGCCAGGCACTTCTGCTCCTCGCGCTCGAAGTCCATCAAGGCGAAGGTGGAGGCCTCGCCGTGGTCGATCTCGCCGTCCACCACCTGCACCTTGCAGGTGGCGCACAGCCCGTGGCCGCAGGCATGCGGCAGGTAGATACCGGCACGCAGCGCGGCGTCGAGGATGGTCTGGCCTTCCTCGATCTCGATGGTCTGGCCCAGCGGCTCGATGGTCAGTTCGTAGCTCATGCTCAACCCTCCTCGTTCACTGCACGGCGCAGACGCTGTTCAGGCCCGGTGTACGCAGGCGCAGCTGCTGTTTGTGGCCAATACCGTTGTCGGCCAGGCTGCCCTCGAAGTCCGGCACCCAGGGCTGGTTGCCCTTGAGCCATTCGGCCTTGCTCCAGTCGATGGCGGCGCTGTCCGGGTCGGCCTGCAGCAGCGGCTGCAGGTGGCGGTCGAGCAGTTCGCCGAGGCGGGTCTGCGGCGTCACGCAGAACATCATCGGCGCGGCGAACAGCAGGTGATGGTCCCAGCTGATGAAGACCAGCTGCTTGCCGTTGAAATTCTCGATTCGGTCGCGGGCGACGCCGACATACTCTTTGCGGGCAACTACGGACATGGTGATGTTCCTTCTTGTTGTTCTGTTCACGAAGCCGGCGTGACCGGCCTCGCCTGACTCCTGCGCCCGCAGGCGCAGGGATCGTCGGTCACTGGTTGGAGGTGGACTGCGCGCGCCAGCGCTCGAAATTCTCACGATCCTGCGAGGTGGCGAAGTCGCCGTTGTCCTGGCCGTCGGTGAGGAACGCCCAGTCCATCCAGGCACCCAGATCGCCATGCAGCGGCGCCTGCATCAGCCCCGGCATCGGCAGCCAGGCCTGGATGTACTTCTCCGGCTCGTTGTCGAAGATGTCCTTACAGCCGTCGGAGCAGAAGTGGTAGGTGTCGCCCTTGTAGACCGTCTCGCGGTGGCAGGTCAGCGTCGGGTCGCCCGGCTCGGTGAACAGGGTCGGCAGCTGGCAGCACTGACACAGCTTGGGCAGGCCGAAGTTGTTGAACGGCGCGCCGGTCGCGGCTTCGTGCTTCTTGATGTGCTCCCAGCGCGGGCGGTAGTACTTGTCGAAGGTGGTCGGGTACTTCTTCGACAGCCAGTCCATGTCCTCCTCGGACGGCACCCAGACGTGGAACGCGGTGCCGAACTTCCACTGGTACAGCGCCAGCATCAGCTGGTGCGACATGTGGTCGATGGCCTCCTCGGCCTGGTCCCAGTGCTTGGGCGGACGGATGCCGTAGCGCGCCAGGTCCTTGAACAGCGCGCCGCCGTTCTCCACGCCGTAGATGTTCCACGCCTCGCGCCAGCTCATCACGCGCTTGGGCAGCATGTAGTCCATCATCGTGCTGACCAGGCTCAGCACGCGCACGCCGCGCCAGAACCACTTGTCGATCCAGGCCTGGACGATCGGCAGGTTGTCCGGGTGCTGTTCGAGCATGAACTTGATGCACTCCAGCCCCAGCGTCATGTGCCGCGCCTCGTCGGACTGCGCCGAGAAGCCGAAGGTGACGGTGGCCATGTCGCCGTTGTAGGCGGCGCCGGACATGAACGGTACGAACAGCAGGTTGGTCAGCACATATTCGAAGCTGAAGCCGATCGCCATCATGAATTCGAACGGCCCGGCGGACATGGCGTCGTCGAAGAACGAGCGCGCCACCGAGGTGTACCAGATGCGGTCGCGCTGTTCGGCGAAGGCATGGAAGCCGTTGTAGAACTTGTTGTAGTTCGACAGCGCGTGGATCTGCGTCTGCGCGTGGCGGATCTCGTCGATGGCCTGCATCTGGCAGGCGACCTGGGTGCCAACGCCACGGAACTCGCGGCCGACACGGGCGAAGCCCTTGTGCGCCGAATATTCGGCGGGGCTGATGGCCTGCAGGAAAATCTTCAGTGCCGACAGGTAGCGCGCGTCGGTGATGTTCAGGTGGCCGTTGTTCTGCGCATGGGCGTCGATGATCGCGTAGAACTTGCGCTCCTTCTCCGCCTGGTACTTCCAGTAGGCGTCCATGGTCAGGCGGAACGGGTCTTCCCACTTGTCCCAGTCGGTGATCTTGATGCCTTCGTAGTCGATGTACGGAAAGATTTCGGCGCTGCTGCGATAGCTCGGCTCCCAGGCCAGGTCGCGGGTCAGCAGACGGTATTTTTCCTTCTGGGTCAGTTTCTTGTTCTGGGTCTTCATATCCATGGGAAAGTCCTCGCTCAGGAGCGCCAGGTCAGGGTCAGCGAGTCTTCGTCTTCGCAGACGTTGCCCGACAGGGTGATCAGGTTGACGTTCAGCTCCTGCATGTCGAAGCTGCGGCCGATCTGCTCCTCGATGGTTTCGCGGTTGATCACCAGCTGGCCGGGAGCGTCGATCTTGACCATCGACGGTTCGCGGTTGACCACCGCCTCGGGGTTGTCGAGTTCGATGGCCTCGATGATCGGGCGGGTTTCTTCGTTGGCTTGCAATGCGATGAATACGGTGGACATGTCGTAGCTCCTCAGATGACCACGCCGGTCTTGTCGAGACGCGCCTTGAAGGCGTCCAGTTGTTCGCTGACGATGTCCTCGGCTCGTTCGGCGAAGATCTGGCGCACCAGCGGCAGCAGCGCCGGCACCGCGCGTTCGCGCCAGACGCCGACCCAGGCCTGCAGCTGCTCGCGGTTGGCCTCGGATTCGCCGGCAGCGGTCTTGATCACCGCATCGACCCACTTGCGGGTCTCCTCGAACCAGTCGCTCATGAACTGGGTGAGCATGGCCACTGCCGAACCGCCGTTGGCGGCGAAGTGCTCATCGACGATGCGCGCGTAGACCAGCGGATAAAGCAGGCCGTCGAGCACCAGGTTCTGCGCCACGAACGACTCGAACGGGTCGCGCAGCACCAGAGTGTCTTCGACATAGCGGCGCAGTTCCTGCCAGGCCGCACCTTGCATCCAGGCCGCTTTGCCGGCGTCCAGCGCCTCGGTGCCGCCCAGCAGCAGACCGATGCGCGACAGGTACTGGGCGGTGCCCAGGTTGTCCATCGCGTGGTAGATGCACGGCTGGGTGAAGATCGCGCTGTAGCCGTAGCCGCAGATGAAGGTGTTGTTCAGGTTGGCGCCCCAGGCGGCGTGGCGCAGCGGCACCAGCAGCTCCAGCGCGGCGGTGCGCACCGCCTCGGGCAGCAGCTCGACCAGCCCGCGCGACTCGACGAAGGTGAAGTTGGCCTCGGTGGTTTCCTGCTGGCGCGCGCGCGTCAGGGTGTAGGTGCTGTAGTAGAACTGACGCGGGTCTTTCAGCGCGTACCAGTCGCGCATGACGATCTTGCTGATGGCCGGGTCGTAGAGTTCCTGGTCCGGGTCCCAGGTCGGCCGGTAATGCAGGTTTTCCGCGGCCTGGATGTCGTAGCTGCCTTCCTGGTAGCGCGAGGCGGGCTTGTCGCCGAAGCGCCGGGCCAGATGGTCGAAGGTCTGCCGCAGGGGCTGGATGCTGACCGTACGAAGATCGATTTGCATGTGTTGTCTCCCTCCGCGCCCCGCCGCTGGCGAGACGCTGGTGTCTTAGTGCTTGAAACGAATCCGGGTGGCATCGGCGAGCCGCCAGTTCCACTGCGCGGCATCGGAGCCGTCGTCGAGCACGCCGGCTTCCGGCGGCAGGACTTCCACCGCGTTGGCGGTGCAGAACTCGATGAAGGCCTCGTAGGTCAGGATCATTTCGACGAACAGGTCCGGCTCGCCGATGGCGAAGTCGAACTCGACGAATTCACCGCCCCGGCTGCCGGTGATGCGCACGTAGCGCTTGCGCGTATCCAGCTCGGCCGGCGTCATGTCCAGCGCGTGTTCGGGCGTGCTCATGGCCGGCTCCTCACGTCACGACGGTCAGGAAGGTTTCGTGCAGCTTGCGTTGCGGGTAGTCCAGCCCCTGGCCGAAGTTGTCGAACGTCCAGGTGATCGGCTCGTAGTCGGGGTACGGCTGATAGCCGCCCATGAAGGTCTCGAAGCGGTTGCCGGACGGGTCCCAGGCATAGATGGTGCAGCCGCGGGTGACGCCGTGGCGGGTCGGGCCGATGTCCACCTCGACGGCGTTCATCGACATGATGTCGCCGGCGCGCAACACCTGCTCCCAGCTCTCCATCAGGAACGAGCAGTGGTGCAGCTTGCCCGGCTCGGGGTATTCGGCGAAGGCGATGTCGTGGACCTTGTGCGAGCAGGACAGCCAGATCGCCGCTTCGCCTTCGCCATCCGGGGCGAGCACGCGTTCGACCAGATAGAAGCCCAGCACTTCGGTGAAGATCTTCTTCACGTCGGCGACGTTCGGCCCGTACATCAGCGCGTGGTCAAGACGTACCGGACCGATGCCGTGCTCGCGGGCCTGGGTCCAGGGTGCCGGGTTCACCAGGCCGGCGCCGTTGCCGACGATGGTCTTCTCGGCATACAGCTCCATCAGGTGCCCGGAAGGCAGTTCGAAGCGCACGCGCTCGCCGGTTTCCAGCATCTCGCCGGCGGGGATGCGGGTGGTTTGCAGGCCATAGGCGCGCAGGTCGGCGTCGAGTTTTTCCAGGGTGGCGCGGTCGAGCACCTTGAAGCCGAAGAAGTCGAGACCGGCGCTGTCGGCCTCGCGGATCACGTAGGAGTTGTGGTCGCGTTCATCCCAGCATTTGAAGTAGACGCGACCCTGCGCGTCGCGGCCGGTTTCCACCAGACCGAGGACGTCGCGGTAGAACCGTACCGCTTCTTCCAGATTGAGCACACGGACCTGGGCATGGCCCGGCCTCAACACACCTGTCATCGCCATTTCTTGTCTCCGTTATTGGCTAATGAGGCTTGGTTGCGGTCTGCCTGGCGGCACACCGTAGACCTTTCTGTTGTTGCAGCAGAGGTAGTGCAGGGACGGTGCCAACTCGTTTAATTCATTGATTTACATGACTTTTAAGCTAAACAAGGTGCATCTCGAAGCGGCGCTGGACTTACGTTTATGTCCAACCGCCCTCGCCGCCTTACAAAAACGTAAAGCCTGCTGGCCGTTCATGGTCGACGGCGCGCGGCAATGCGCCGGAAATCACCGGCAATAGGCCGTCGCACGGCGGTTTGCGTGAGGAAAAAGCCTGCGCTGAAATGCCGCAGGCCAGCCGGCGGACGAAAATGTCCGCTGGCTGGCCGCATCGGCAGGGAGAACCGCGGGAGGTGTTCGTTTTGGTCAGGTACGCGGGCCTCAGCCCAGCGTCTGCTTGACTCGGTAGGCCAGCTGCCGACGGGTGATGCCGAGCAGGCGCGCAGCGTGGGTGAGGTTGCCGTTGGCGCGGCGCACCGCCAGTTGCAGCAGTTGCGCCTCGTGCGCCTGCAGGTCGAAGCCGTCCTGCAGCAAGTCGTCGTAGAGGCTGTCGAGCCGGGCCTGGCGGGCGTTGCCGACATGCCCCTGGGGATCGACCGCCGCGCCCGGCGCGGGCGCAGGCGCCATGCCCGGGAACAGGTACTTGACCTCGACCTGCTCGCCCGCCGGGGTCAGCAGCACGGCGCGCTCGATGATGTTCTCCAGCTCGCGCACGTTGCCCGGCCAGTCGTAGTCCATCAGCGCCTGCATGGCCAGGTCGCTGACGCCCTGCAGGGTCTTGTGATAGGTCGGCGAGTATTTTTCCAGCAGCACCGAGACCAGCACCGGGATGTCCGCCTTGCGCTCGCGCAGCGGCGGGATCACCAGCGGATAGGTGGCCAGGCGGTAATACAGGTCGGCGCGAAAACGTCCTTCGGCGATGGCCTGCTGCAGATCGACGTTGGTCGCCGCCACCAGCCGCACGTTGACCTTGCGCGGCTTGTCGTCGCCCAGCCGCTCGACTTCGCCGGTCTGCAGCACGCGCAGCAGCTTGACCTGCGCCGAGGGTGACAGCTCGCCGAGTTCGTCGAGGAACAGCGTGCCGCCGTCGGCGCGCTCGAAACGCCCGGCGCGCGAGGCCTGCGCGCCGGTATAGGCGCCCTTCTGCACGCCGAAAAGTTCGGCCTCGATCAGGTCGTTGGGAATCGCCGCGCAGTTGACCGCGACGAAGGGTTTGTCCGCGCGCGCGCTGTTCTCGTGCAGCCACTGGGCGAAGACTTCCTTGCCGACCCCGGTCTCGCCCAACAGCAGCACGGTGATCGGGCTGTTGGCGGCCTTGCTGAGCAGCTCGAAGGCGCGACTGAAGGCCGGCGAACTGCCGACCAGATTGCCCGGCGCGCGCAATTCGACCTGCCGGCTGCGCAGCTGCCAGAGGTTCTGCTGGAGATCCTCGAAGGCCGTGGGTGTGTCGACCTGACAGTAGTCCAGGTCGACGTCGTCGCCCCAGGCTTCGGCCGGCTTGCCGACCATGGTGCAGATGGGGTCGCCACAGCAGGTGCAATGGGTCTCACGGAACACGATCAGCCGCTTGAAGAAGCGCGACACGTAGCCCGACGCATAGCCGGCCATGGTCCAGCAGGCCATGTGCTCGCCGACGCCGAACAGTTGCAGGTGCGATTCGGCTTCCCACGAGTTGGCGCAGCTGACATCGCCGAAGAAGGTGCCTTCTTCCCAGTCGATCCTGGCGTCGGTGATGGTCGAGCGCACCAGCCCCTCGAAGGCGTGCAGCTCCGGGCCGATTTTGAACACGTCGTAGGCGTCGCCCTGGCCGTAGAGCTTGTGCGCCAGGTCGGCGTCGTTCTGCCCGGCGGCAAACCCCATGCGAAACAGCAGACCCTGGGCGCGCTTGGGACCGAGCGACTCAAACAGCTCCTGGCGCAGCGCGCCGAACGCCTTGGCGTGCAGCAGCAGCATGCGGTTCTCGTCGAGCCAGATCTGTCCGCTCTGGATGTCGAAGCGCAATCGCGACCTTAGGTTGAAGCGCTCGATCAGGGGTTGCTCGGCCATGGTCTTTTCAAGGCATCCCGGGTATCGGCCCATGATTATTGTTATTCCTGTTTGATGCTGCTTCTGGTACCGCCAATCCTTCGTTTGTAAGCGCACCGCCCTGGATTGTCACATGGGCTTTAGTCTAGGCGCCCAGCGCCGTACAGGCCTGCTTGACACTGGCATAGGCGGCGCGCACCAGCGGCACGCTGCGTTCGCGCTGCTGTTCCAGCGCACCGTTCTGCGCGGCCGCCAGCAACGGATCGCGCTGCGCACGGTAGTCGAGCAGCGCCTGGCGCAGTTGCGCCAGCGCTTCGCGACGCACACTGGCCGGCAGCTGGGCGAGCAGTCCGTCGACCTCGGCGTCGAGCCGCTGGATGCGCTGCACGTGCGGCAGCATCTGCTCACGATTGCGCGCGTTGATCACCATGATGGTGTGCGCGCGGGTTTCCTCGACGGCTTCGAGCAGGCTGGCGTAGGCGTCACGGTTGACGTCGATACGGTTGGCCAGGCTCTTGAGTTCCACCAGCCCGAGCATCAGCTCGCGCAGCCCCTTGTTGCAGTCGTTGACCTTGCTGTCCAGCGTGCCGGCGAGCTGCGCCACCTCGCTGGAATCGTCAAGCAGCTGGCCGGCGCTACGTGCCTGGCTGTCGGCGTTGTCGGCGATGACCTGCACCGCACTGACGGTGTCCTGCGCGGTGGCGGCAATGCCGCCGAGCACCTCGGCCGCGGCGGTGGAGCGCGCCACCCCCTCGTCCGTGCCGCGTCGCGCGCCGGCCAGGCGCTGGTCGAGGCTGTCGATACCCTGGACGATCAACGAGATGATCTCGCCGACGCTGAGCGTGGCATTGCCGGTGCTTTCGGCCAGCTTGCGCACTTCGTCGGCAACCACGCTGAAGCCGCGGCCCTGCTCGCCGGCGCGCGCCGCCTCGATGGCGGCATTGAGCGCCAGCAGGTTGGTCTGCCCGGCGATGCCCTGGATGATCGCGACGATCTCGCCGATGCGCCCGACCTGCTTGCGCACGCCGTCGAATTCCTCGCCGACGGCGGTGACGTTGGCCGACAGGTCGAGCATGGCGCCGGCCACCTGGCGCACCTGCGCGCCGCCGCCGGACACCTGCTCGCGCGCGCTGGTACTGGCTTCGGCCAGACCCAGCGCCTGCTGCAGGGTGGCACGCGCCTGGTCGGCCATGTCCTCGACGCGCCCGCGCGAATCGCGCGCCAGTGCCGACTGCTTGTCGGCAGTGGCCACCGCCTCGGTGAAGCCGGACACCAGCGTACCGGTGGCGACGGTCAGGTCGCAGGCCAGTTTGCTCATGTGCTTGACCGCCTCGACCTTACCCTGCAGTACCTGCTGCAGCAGATCGAGCGAACGCCGGGCGTCCCCGCCGGCATCCTGCGGATCGTCGAGCAGCGCGCGGATGCCGTCGATGCGCGCGGTGAGTGCCCGTTCGCGACGCGCCACACCAGTCAGCAGTAGCAGCCCGAACGGCACCAGCAGCGCCAGCCACAACCCGCGCAGCTGCAGGGCATCGAGCCCGCCGAGGCAGGCAACGCCGGCCAGCGCCAGCATCGCGATCCAGTCCTGGGGATATCGATTCATGCGGGTCTCCTGGCCGGGTCGGTTCAGGGCGTCACGCCGGCTGGCTGGGGCTGGCTGCGCAGCACCGGTGCGGCCATTGGACGGAACAGGAAGTGCGCCAGCGCCGGCAGCAGGATCAGCGCGCCGAGCATGTTCCAGATGAACATGAAGGCGAGCAGGATGCCCATGTCGGCCTGGAACTTGATCGGCGACCAGACCCAGGTGGCCACGGCGATGCCGAGGGTGATGCCGGTCAGCACCACCACCTTGCCGGTGAAGGTCAGCGCCTTGTAGTAGGCCTCGGACAGCGAGCGGCCGGCACGCAGCTGCGCCAGGGTCACGGTCATCACGTACAGCGCATAGTCCACACCAATACCCACGCCGAGGGCGATCACCGGCAGGGTGGCGACCTTGACGCCGATGTTCAGCCAGACCATCAGCGCCTCGCAGAGCACCGAGGTGATCATCAGCGGCACCACCGCGCAGACCACCGCACGCCACGAGCGGAAGGTAATGAAGGCCAGCACGATCACCGCCGCGTAGACCAGGAACAGCATCTGCACGTTGGCCTTCTTCACCACGATGTTGGTGGCCGCCTCGATGCCGGCGTTGCCGGCGGCGTTGAGGAAGCGGATCTCGTCGCTGCCGTAACGGGCGGCAAAGGCTTCGACGGTGTTGACCACGCTGGTCAGGGTGTCGGCCTTGTGGTCCTTGAGGTAGGCATAGACCGTCAGCAGGTCGCAGTTCTGGTTGAACATCTCACGCGGGGCGCGGGTGATGATGGCGTTGAGCATGTCCTGCGAGCGCGGCATCTCGAACCATTTCATGCTGCCTTCGTTCATCCCGGCGTTGGCCACCTTGGCCAGCCCGGCCAGCGAGCTGGTGGTCTCCACGCCCGGCAGCTGCTGCAGCTCGCGCTCCAGCGCATCCACCGCACTCAGGGTGCTGTAGTGGGCGCAGGCGTATTGCGGGGTCTTGACCATGACGATGTAGACGTCGCTGCTCGCCGCGTAGTTGGCGACCATGAAGGCGTTGTCCTGGTTGTAGCGCGAATCGGCACGTAGCTCCGGCGCGCCGGGATCGGTGTCGCCGATCTTCAGCTGGAAGCTGAACGCCAGGCCGACCGCACCGAACACCACACCCAGCGCCACCGCCGCACCGGCCCAGGGCATGCGGGTGAACAGGTCGAGGAAGGCCCAGAACGGGTGCTTGCGATGCTGCGGATCGTTGGCCTCCGTCAGCTCGGCCTTGAGGCTGCGCTGGGCGGCGACCGGGCTGACGCCGGTGTAGGACAGCAGGATCGGCAGCAGCACCAGGTTGGTGAAGATCAGCACGGCGACGCCGATGCTGGCGGTGATGGCCAGATCCTGGATGACCTGGATGTCGATCACCATCAGCACGGCGAAACCCACCGCGTCGGCCAGCAGCGCGGTGAGGCCGGCGAGGAACAGGCGGCGGAAGGTGTAGCGCGCCGCCACCAGCTTGTGGGTGCCGCGGCCGACGTCCTGCATGATGCCGTTCATCTTCTGCGCGCCGTGGCTCATGCCGATGGCGAACACCAGGAACGGCACCAGCACCGAGTACGGGTCCAGCTCGTAGCCGAGAGTCGGCAACAGGCCGAGCAGCCAGACCACCGCCACCAGCGAGCAGGCCACCACCAGCAGGGTGCTGCGCAGGCAACGGGTGTACCAGTAGAGCACCGCGGTGCAGATGACGATAGCGGCGGCGAAGAACACCAGCACCTGGCGCAGGCCGTCGATCAGGTCGCCGACCACCTTGGCGAAGCCGGTGACGTGGATGGCGATCTGCTCCGACTGATACTTGTTGCGCAGTTCCTCGATGCGCTGCGACAGCGCGTGGTAATCGATGCGCTCGCCGGTCTCGGCGATGCGCTCCTGCAGCGGCACCAGGATGATGCTGGACTGGTAGTTGGCCGCCACCAGCTGGCCGATCTCGCCGGAACGCTCAACGTTGATGCGCACCTGTTCGAGGCTTCCCGGCGAGCCGTCGTAATCGTCGGGAATCACCGGGCCGCCGTCGAGGCCGTCCTCGGTGACGCCGGTCCAGCGCACCGCCGGCGCCCACAGCGATTTCATGTACGGGCGGTCGACGCCAGGCAGCAGAAACACTTCGTCGCTGAGCTTGCGCACGGTGTCCAGGTACTCGTCATCGAAGATGCTGCCGTCTTTCGCCTCCACCGCGATGCGCAGCGTGTTGCCCATGCCGGCCAGCTGCTTGCGGTTCTCCAGGAAGTTGGCGATGTACGGATGGCTGGTTGGAATCATCTTCTCGAACGCCGCGTTGAGCGACAGGCCGAGCGCCTGATAGCCGAGCACCAGGGTGACGAACAGGCACAGGCAGACGATGACCAGACGGTTGTTGAACAGCACGCGCTCGGCGAGGGTGCCGGACTGGCGGTCGAAGTCCTTGATGTCACCGATGACCAGGTCGGTGGGTACGGACGGCATGTGGCTCATCATTGGACTCTCTCTGCAAGTGCAGTGGGTTCGGCCAGCGCGGCGGGTTCGACGCGGACCAGCCCGCGCGTGCCGGCCAGCACCAGCGCGCCATCGTGGGTCTGCAGCAGGCTGGTGATGCTGGTTGCGGCGGCGGCCGGCAGGGTGGTGAAGCTCTGTCCGCCGTCGACGCTGTGCAGCAGGCGGCCGCTTTCGTCGGCCAGCAGCAGCGCACCGTCGCCCAGGCTCAGCGCGGCATTCACGGTGTTCTCCTGGCCCAGCTCGACGCGTTGCCAGCTGGCGCCGCCGTCGGCGCTGCGCCAGGCGTTGCCGCGCAGGCCGTAGGCCAGCAGGGCATCGCCGCCCAGTTCGAGCGCGCCGAAGAAGGTGCCGGCGTAGGGCGTCTGCACCGCGGCAAAGTGCGCGCCGGCATCCACCGAGCGGAACAGTGCGCCCTGCTCGCCGGCGATCAGCAGCGCGTCACCGGCAATCTGCACCTGATACAGGTGCTTACCGCGCGGGTTGGGAATCTGCCCGACCAGCGACTGCCAGTGCTGTCCGCCGTCGGTGGTGTACAGCGCGATGCCGTAGGCGCCGACCGCGTAGCCGCGCTGTTCGTCGGCAAAGCGCACGCCGAGGAAGGGTTTGTCCGGGCCATCGGTCACGAGAAATTCCGCACTGCGCAGCGCCGCCGCGGCGCCCTCCTCGCCGGCGTCGGCACGCCGCTTGGCGTCGTCGCGGATGATCAGCGCCGCCTGCTTGCCGTCGAGCTGGCGCGTCCAGCTTTCGCCGCCGTCGCTGCTGTGCAGCACCACGCCGCTGTGGCCGACCGCCCAGCCGTGACTGGCGGAGGCGAAATGCACGTCGGTCAGCGCCACGCTTACCGGCACGCTGCGCGCCTGGCGCCAGCTGCGTCCGGCATCGTCGGAGAGCAGCACGATGCCGCGTTCGCCCACCGCCACCAGGCGTTCGCCGGCACGGCTGACCGCCAGTTGCAGGCTGTGCTGGGCACGCGCGCTTTCCCGCGCCGGGAGGTCGAGCAGGTCGGGAACGGTCTGCCCGCCGGCCGCGTGGGAGAGGCCTGCCAGGCAGGTCAGGGAGAACAGGGCAGCGGCCAGGGCCGTGCGCCGGTGGAGCGGAATCAGCGCGTGCATGGTACGTACTCGCATCCGACTCCCGCCTCCGCTGCGCCGCCAAGCGGGGCGCCTGCGGGCGGGAAAGTCATGAGAGGGAACTCCGGCCCCTGCCGGCGGCAGGGGAACCGGGACTACAGCCTGGGTTTCGCGGTTCAGCGCACGCCGTCGGCGGCGACCGCGTCACCCGTCCAGTGCATTTCCGGCTTGCGCTCGACGACCCGGTAGGTGGCCTCGTTGAGCGACTGCGTGGTGCTCATGGTGTTGGCCTGCAGGTTGAAGATATGCGCCGGCTTCAAGCCCAGCATCGGGGTGGACGGCAGCACGAAGGGGGTGACCTGGGTGGTGCGCCACAGCTTGCCCTCGCTGTCATAGCCGTCCAGCAGCAGGATCATCCAGGAGTCCTCGTCGAAGTAGTACTTACGCTTGGCCACGGCGTGGCGCTTGCCGCTGGCGACGGTCGCTTCCACTTCCCAGACGCGGTGCAGCTCCCAGCGCACCTTGTCCGGATTGAGGTGATGCTTGCCGTAGGCCTCGTCCAGCGAGGCGGTCACCACCTCGTTGGCGTTGTACGGCACGTACATTTCCTTCTTGCCGACCAGCTTCCAGTCGAAGCGGTCGATATGGCCGATCAGCCCCTGCACTTCGTCGAAGTAGTTGGCGCCGGAAGCGACGAAGTCCGGGGTGTCGTAGGCGACGGTCGGAGCGCGGCGCACGCGGCGCTGCCCGACCAGGTACTGCCAGGCCTGACGCGATTGCTTGACGTCGATGCTGTCGCGAAACACCAGCGACTCGCCGGCCTTGAACGGCGGCGCGATGGTGGAGAAACGCTGCAGCCAGTACTCGCCGCTCCAGTTGTCCACCGAACCGTCCTTGTAATAGTACGGGTACTGGTTGGACTGGTCGTTCATGGTGGCCAGGGTGCGCGAGCCGTCGGCGGTGAGCACGATGTTCTTGAAGCTGGCCAGTTCGGTCGACTCGTTCTCGACGCGCAGCAGATGGTTCCAGGCCACCTCGACGCCGGTCTTGGGGATCGGGAACGGAATGCCGCCGTAACAGCCAACCATCGACATGCCGTTATCCTTGGTCTGGCAGCTGGTGGCATTCTTCGCGGTGTTGTCGTAGACGTACTGCGGCGCCACGCCGGTGCGGTGGGTCGGGTAGACGTCCACGCGGAAGCTGTCGGGGTACTTCTTCAGCAGCGCCTGGGTGCCCTCGGAGAGCTTGTCGGCGTACTGCGCCATGTTCTGCGCGGTGATCTGCACCAGCGGTTTCTCGTTGGCGAAGGGTTTGGCCGGGATGTCGCCGACCTTGGCGCCGCTACCGTCGACGCCCTGTGTGCCGGTCCAGGCCGGGATGCTGCCGTCGGCGTTGCCGGCCATCTCGCCACCCAGCGGGTTGAGCGTCTTGCCCAGCGCGGCGGCCTCATCGGCGCTCACCGCGGCCTGCGCGCCCTGGGCGCCCATCAGTACGGCAGCCAGTGCCGCCCACAAAGCCGTTTTCTTATGCATTGTCGTTCTCCTCGACTCGGGGATCGCAACCGCCTGGACAGCGGCGGCTCGCTCAGAAGGTGCGTTGCACGGAGAACGACACGAAGTCGCGGTCGCCGTGGAAGTTGTTGTAGGAAAGCTCGGGCGCGGCGGTGTCGTAGCGGATGATCGAGCCATCCGAGCCGTAGTAGTGCGTGTAGCCGACGCTGGCCTGCCAGGTCTTCTGGTACTCGGCCTTGAGGCCGATGCTGACGTTGCCGCCGTTGTTGGCCGGGAACAGCGCGCCGTTGACCGAGGAGCGGCCGAACAGGCCGTAGCTCACGCCGATCGGCAGCTGCAGGTCGAGGCCCGGGGCCACCTGGAAGTACTCGGGGGTGAAGACGAACTGCAGCGCGCCGGCATCGCGGGTGGCCAGCGGGTCGAGCTGGTCCTTGTTGTCGGTGACGCTCAGGCGGCGGTTGAAGGCGAACTCGCCGATGAACGAGGCGCCATCCCACAGCGGCGACGCGGACAGCACGCTGATCGCCGAGAGGTTCAGGTGCATGGTGCGACCCTTGGGAAACGCCGCATCGTCACCGCCATCGGCACCGACGAAGGCCGGCACGATCACGGTGTTGCCGCTGGCCACCAGCGGCATGTCGTCACGGAACGACAGCTCGGCGGCGACGTTGGTCTCGCCGACCAGCGTGCTGACGCTGAAGCCGATGGTGCGGATGTCCTCGGCGTACACCATCTCGTAGCGGCTGGTGTCCGGGTACAGGTAGAACTGCGGCATCTTGTCGTGGAACTGCGCGGCGTAGATGCCGAACTCGTAGTCGCCGGAGCTGATCTTCAGCTGCACGCCGCCCTGCCCGGAATCGCGCGCCTCGATGTCGCCGGCGCGGTAGGCGACACCACCGGGCACCGGCGCGAAGATGGCCTCGCCGCCCTCGTCGACGAAGTCGGCGAAGCTGAAGTAGCTGCCGGCGCCCGGCAGACGGCTCTTGCGCCATTCCAGCTGGTAGTAGGCGCCGATGGACACGTTGGAGTTGATCTGCAGCTGGCCGGAGACCTGGCCGATGGGACGCAGGATTTCCTTGAACTGCGAGTTGGGCACCGACAGCGCCTTGATCAGGTCCAGCGAGGTCTGCGCCGCGGCGATGCCGTTGGAGCCGAAGAACAGGCTCTCGCCGTACAGCTGGGTGAAGCGGCCAGCCTTGGCGTTGAGGCTCATGCCGGCCGGGGCGAAGCTGCCGTAGACGAAGGCGTCGAGCAGCTCGGCCTTGCGCCCGTGGAGCTTCTCGGTGTCGTTGGTGAACTCGTCGAAGTCGGCGCTGCGCGAGTTGACCAGCGCGCCGCCCAGGGCACCGGGGTTGTCGTTGTCTTTGTTGTAGACGTCGTCGTACCACGCCGCGCCGCTCAGGCGCAGGCCGTAGTTGCGCTTGTAGCGCAGATCGAATTCGGAGAGCAGGTCGAGGCGGTTGGAGATCAGCCCCTTGTCGAAGTTGAGGTCGCCGTCGTTGGTGTTGGCCTGCACGCCGACGGAGCTGTCGGCGACTTCGGAATCGGCACCGCGCACGCGCCAGGCGGCGCTGTACTTGATGGTGTTGTCCCACGACATGCGCAGATCGGGATTGCCGAGATCGATCGGCATGGCCTGTACGGGCACTGTCGCCGCGGCGCCGGCGAGAGCACCGGTCACAGCAATGAACAGAGTCTTCAAACGAGCCGTCGGCAGACAGGTACTAGGCACCATGTCGTACTCCTGAATTATTGTTGTTAGAAGTAGCGCAACCCACCCTTGACCGGCGGTGTTCGCGAGGCCAAAGCTAAGCGCCGTCGGAATTACCGTCCAATACTAAAAAAACCGCTGACCGATACCTTCAGGGTATGGAAAAAGTCGCAACGCCGACGCCATCCACCGACTGAGAATGCTTCATGGAACTTCGCCACCTGCGCTACTTCATCGCCGTCGCCGAGGAACGCAACATCGGTCGCGCCGCCGCCCGCCTGCACATCTCGCAGCCACCGTTGACGCGGCAGATCCAGCAGCTCGAAGAGCAGCTTGGCGTGCAGCTGTTCAACCGCACGCCGCGCGGCATGGAGCTGACGCCGGCCGGCGAGCTGCTGCTGGACGAGGCGAAGAACATCAACGCGGTGATCGAGCAGGCCACCGAACGCACGCAACGCGCCGGCCAGGGCAAGTTCGGCCGGCTGGACGTGGCGATCTTCGGCTCGGCGATCCTCGACACCATCCCGCGGCTGCTGGCGGATTTCCGCAGTGCCTATCCGGACGTCAAGGTGGTGCTGCACAGCATGCACAAGGACGAGCAGCTCGAAGCGCTGCGCCAGCGACGGATCAGCGTCGGCTTCAACCGGATCCTCACGCCCTCGCCGGATTTCGCCGCCGAGCTGGTGGATACCGAGCCGCTGCTGCTGGCGCTGCACGAGGACGATCCGCTGGCGCGCCAGCAGCGGGTGGATTTCCGCGCGCTGGCCGACCAGCCGCTGGTACTGTTCCCCACCGGCGGGCGGCCGAGTTTTCTCGACAAGGTGCTCGGCCTCTGCCAGCAGGCCGGCTTCGTGCCGACCATCGCTCAGGAAGTCGGCGACGCGGTGACCGCCGTTTCGCTGGTCTCCAAGGGCTTCGGCGCCTGCCTGGTGTCGCAGTCCACCGCGGCGCTGTCGCTGCCGGGCCTGACCTACCGGCCGCTGGACGGCATTCCGGGCAATACGCGGATCGATCTGTCGTGCATCTACCGCCCCGACGACCGCTCGCCGATCCTCGCCGCATTCCTCGAGGTGGTGCGCTCGTATCGTCAGCGCCGCAGCGCAGAGCGCCCGGCGAGGAGTTAACGGTTTGCCGGACAGGCGTCTGCTGCGCAGCGCCGCATCGCGCCGCAGCACACGTCGCGAGTACTCTTGCGCGAACTGCAAGACCGGGAACCCGCATGAGCCTCGATGACATCGACTTCGCCGAACGCTATCGCCAGCACCTGCGCCGCAGCGCCCGTCCCTCCAAGCCGCCCAGCGCCTGGGACAAGCGCGCCGCCGAACTGGCAGGCAAACCGCTGGGCGGCGCCTATACCGACGCCTTCATAAGGCGCATGGACCTCAGCGGCGCGCGCAGCCTGCTGGATATCGGCTGCGGTCCCGGCACCCTGTGCCTGCCGCTGGCCGCGCAGTTCGAACGGATCTACGCGCTGGACTACAGCCCCGGCATGCTGGCCTGCCTGCAGGCGCGCCTCGACGAATCGGGCGTGGACAACGTGCAGCCGCTGCAACGCGCCTGGGAGGACGACTGGAGCGCGGTTCCGGTGTGCGACATCCTGATCGCCTCGCGCTCGGGTCTGGTCGAGGATCTGGATGCCGCGCTGGAGAAGATCCACCGGCATACCCGGCTGCGGGCCTACATGACCCAGCTGGCCGGCGGACACTTCATCGATCCGGCCATCGCCCGCCTGCTCGGGCGCGAGCAGGCCGGCGTGCCGGACTACATCTACACGCTCAACCTGCTGCACCAACGCGGCATTCATCCACGCCTGGACTATATCGAGCTGCCCAGCCGCCTGGCCGGCTGCGCCACCTTCGAGGAATTCGCCGAGCGCGTCGCCTGGTCGCTCGGTCCGCTCGACGACGTGCAGCGCGAAAGCCTGGCCGGCTGGTACCACGCCGACCCGGAGCGCGCCCGCCAGGGCGGCGCGCCGATGCGCTGGGCCTTCATCGGCTGGACGGTACCGTCGGCCACCACCACCTAACGGCGGTGGCTAGCGGTTATTCCACCGTGACGGACTTGGCCAGGTTGCGCGGCTGGTCGACGTCGGTGCCGCGCAGCACGGCGACGTAGTAGGACAACAGCTGCAGCGGCACGGTGTAGAGGATCGGTGCCAGCGCGTCGTGGATGTGCGGCATGTTCACCACGAAGGTGCCCTCGCCATTCTCCAGCCCGGCGGCACCATCGGCGAAGACGATCAGCTCGCCGCCGCGTGCGCGCACTTCCTGCAGGTTGGACTTGAGCTTCTCCAGCAGCTCGTTGTTCGGCGCCACGGTGACCACCGGCATATCGGCATCCACCAGCGCCAGCGGGCCGTGCTTGAGCTCGCCGGCCGGGTAGGCTTCGGCGTGGATGTAGGAGATTTCCTTGAGCTTGAGTGCCCCTTCCATCGCCACCGGATACTGCGCCCCACGGCCGAGGAAGAGCGTGTGGTGCTTCTCGGCGAAGTGTTCAGCGACCTTCTCTACCGTGGTGTCCATCGCCAGCGCTTCGCCCAGGCGCGTCGGCAGGCGGCGCAATTCGGCCACCAGCTCGGCTTCCCTGGCCGCCGTCAGGCTGCCGCGCACCTGGCCGAGGGCCAGGGTCAGCAGCATCAGCCCGGTCAGCTGGGTGGTGAAGGCCTTGGTCGAGGCGACGCCGATTTCCGGCCCGGCCTGGGTCAGCAGGCAGAGGTCGGATTCGCGCACCAGCGAGCTGATGCCGACGTTGCAGATCGCCAGGCTGGCCAGATAACCGGCGTCCTTGGCATTGCGCAGCGCGGCCAGGGTGTCGGCGGTCTCGCCGGACTGGGAGATGGTGACGAACAGGCTGTCAGGCTGCACCACCACCTTGCGGTAGCGGAACTCGCTGGCGACCTCGACCTGGCAGGGAATCCCGGCCAGCTCTTCGAGCCAGTAACGCGCAACCATGCCGGCGTGGTAGCTGGTACCGCAGGCGACGATCTGCACGTTGCGCACCTTGGCGAACAGCTCGGCGGCCTGCGGGCCGAAGGCCTGCACCAGCACCTGGTTGTCACCCAGGCGACCTTCGAGGGTGCGCTGCACAACCTTGGGCTGCTCGTGGATTTCCTTGAGCATGAAGTGCCGGTACTCACCCTTGTCCGCCGCCTCGGCGCCTTCGTGGTATTGCACCGCTTCGCGCTGTACCGGCTGCCCGGCGGCATCCCATATTTGCACGCTGTCGCGGCGAATCTCGGCGATGTCGCCCTCTTCCAGGTACATGAAGCGGTCGGTGACCTGACGCAGCGCCAGCTGGTCGGACGCGAGGAAGTTCTCGCCCAGGCCGAGACCGATCACCAGCGGACTGCCGCTGCGCGCGGCAAGCAGACGATCCGGCTGGCGCGCCGAGATCACCGCCAGGCCGTAGGCGCCGTGCAACTCCTTGACCGCCGCCTTGAGCGCCACGGTTAGATCGCCGAACTCGTCGAGCTTGTGGTGCAGCAAGTGGACGATGACTTCGGTATCGGTGTCGGACTGGAATTCGTAGCCCAGCGCCTTGAGGCGACTGCGCAGCGCCTCGTGGTTCTCGATGATGCCGTTGTGCACCACGGCCAGGTCGTGGCCGGAGAAATGCGGGTGGGCGTTGCGCTCGCAGGGCGCGCCGTGGGTGGCCCAGCGGGTGTGCGCGATGCCCAGACGGCCGGCCAGCTGGGCCTCGGTCTGCGCCTGCTCCAGCTCGGCAACCTTGCCGGTGCGGCGCAGGCGCTGCAGCGTTCCGGCGCCATCCAGCACGGCGACGCCGGCACTGTCGTAGCCGCGGTATTCCAGGCGCTTGAGGCCTTCGAGCAGGATCGCGGTGATGTTGCGTTCGGCGACGGCGCCAACGATGCCACACATGGGTCAGGTCTCCAGATTGGGTTCGATGGCCGCGCAGATCAGTCTGACGCCACGGGCCTGAATGGATGCGCGCGCCGCGTCTGAGAGGCGCTCGTCGGTGATCAGGGTGTGGATTCTGCCCCAGGGCAGTTCCAGATTAGGGATGCGCCGGCCGATCTTGTCGGACTCGGCCAGCACGATGACTTCGCGGGCAACCTCGGCCATCACCCGCGACAACCCCAGCAGTTCGTTGAAGGTGGTGGTGCCACGCTCCAGATCGATGCCGTCGGCACCGATGAACAGCTGGTCGAAATCATAGGAGCGCAGCACCTGTTCGGCCACCTGGCCCTGGAAGGACTCGGAATGCGGGTCCCAGGTGCCTCCGGTCATCAGCAGCACCGGCTCGTGCTCCAGCTCGCGCAGCGCGTTGGCCACGTTCAGCGAGTTGGTCATCACCACCAGCCCGTGCGTGTGGCCGAGCTGGGGAATCATCGCGGCGGTGGTGGTACCGCTGTCGATGATGATCCGCGCATGCTCGCGGATGCAGCCAACCGCGGCGCGGGCGATGGCCTGCTTGGCCGGCGAGACCGGCTGCACGCCGTCGCCGATCAGCTCCTGCGGCAGCGACACCGCGCCGCCGTAACGGCGCAGCAGCAGACCATTCTTCTCAAGCGCGGCGAGGTCCTTGCGAATGGTGACTTCGGAGGTTTCGAAGCGCTGCGACAGCTGATCGACGCTCACCTCGCCCTGCTGGGCGAGCAGTGCAAGGATGGCGTGGCGGCGTTGCGGTGTGTTGCGCTTCGACATCAGCTATGTTTCGATCCGAAAGTTACAGGCGCGAATCAAAACATAAAGCGTTTGGAGGCTGCAAGCAGAGTGTTCAGGACTTCTTCTTCACCGGCCTCTGCCAGCCGTCGATGTTGCGCTGGCGACCGCGGCCGAGGCCGAGGGTATGTGCGGGCACGTCCTCGGTGATCACCGAACCGGCGCCGGTGGTAGCACCGTCACCGAGCGTGAGCGGCGCCACCAGCGAGCTGTTGGAGCCGATGAACACGTCCTCACCCATCACCGTACGGAACTTGTTGGCGCCGTCGTAGTTGCAGGTGATGGTGCCGGCGCCGATGTTGGTCCGCGCACCGATCTCGGCGTCGCCCAGGTAGCTCAGATGGCCGGCCTTGGCGCCCTCGCCAAGCACCGCGTTCTTCAGTTCGACGAAATTGCCGACGTGCGCCTTGCGGCCGAGCACCGCGCCGGGACGCAGCCGCGCGAACGGCCCGCAGTCGGCACCCTCGCCCACCTCGGCGCCTTCCAGGTGCGAATTGGCCTTGATGATCGCGCCTTTGCGCAGGACGCTGTCCTTGATCACGCAATTGGGGCCGATCTGCACATCGTCCTCGATCACCACGCGGCCTTCGAGCAGCACGTTGACGTCGATCAGCACGTCGCGACCGACCGACACCTCACCGCGCAGGTCGAACCGCGCCGGGTCGCGCAGGGTGACGCCCTGTGCCATCAGCCGCCGCGCGGCGCGCTGCTGGTAATGACGTTCCAGTTCCGCCAGCTGGATGCGGTCGTTGGCGCCCTGCACCTCCATAGCATCCAGCGGTTGCTCGGTGGCGACGCGCAGGCCGTCCGCCACGGCCATCGCGATCACGTCGGTCAGGTAGTACTCGCCCTGTGCATTGCTGTTGGACAAGCGCCCCAACCATTCGCCGATCCGCGCGCCCGGTACGGCGAGGATGCCGGTATTGCCTTCGCGGATCGCCCGCTGCGCGGCGCTGGCATCCTTGTGCTCGACGATGGCCTGCACCTCGCCCTGCGCGTCGCGCACGATGCGGCCGTAACCGGTCGGATCGGCAAGCTCCACGGTAAGCAGGGCGAGCTGGTCGGGGCCGACCTTGTGCAGCAGTCGCTGCAGGGTATCGGTTTCGATCAGCGGCACGTCGCCATAGAGGATCAGCACCCGTTCGGCGGTCAGGTTCGGCAGCGCCTGCGCCACCGCATGCCCGGTACCGAGCTGCTCGGCCTGCACAACGTAGCTCAGATCGTCACCCGCCAGGCGCTGACGTACCTGTTCAGCGCCATGACCGATCACTACCTGGATACTCTTGGGCAGCAGCGCGCGGGCTGTGTCGATGACGTGGCCAAGCATGGACTGCCCGGCCACCGGATGCAGGACCTTCGGCAGGGCGGAACGCATGCGGGTGCCCTGACCAGCGGCGAGAATGACGATATCAAGAGACATGACGGTGATCCTGAACGGTTTGGCGCCGTCCGCTGACCGGACAGGTCGGTCGCCGGTACGGACAGAATGACGGAAAAAGAAAAAGGGTAGCCAAGGCTACCCTTTTACACGTATGCGATGAAGTCGCGGATCGATCAGTGCCGACCGTACTTCTTGCGCAATGCCTCGATGGTCCGCAGCTGGGCAGCGGCCTCGGCGAGACGAGCGGCGGCGGAACCGTAATCGAATTCCGCGCCCTTCTCGTTCAGCGCCTTTTCCGCGGCCTTGACCGCAGCCTGCGCGGCGGCCTCGTCGAGGTCCTTGGCGCGCGTGGCGGTATCGGCAAGCACCTTCACCATGTTCGGCTGCACTTCGATGAAGCCGCCGGAGATGTAGAAGATCTCTTCGTCGCCACCCTGTTTGATCACCCGCACCGGACCCGGCTTGAGATCGGTCAGCAGCGGCGCGTGGCCCGGCAGAATCCCGATGTCACCCAGGTTACCGTGAGCGACGACCATTTCCACCAGCCCCGAGAACAGCTCTTCTTCCGCGCTGACGATGTCGCAGTGGACTGTCATAGCCATACATATGCCTCGGTAATCGGCCTGCCCGGCCGAGGCCGGTCAGGCTGGATCGGCGCCCGCGAACGGGCGCGCCAGTTACAGTTTCTTGGCCTTCTCGATGGCTTCGTCGATGGTGCCGACCATGTAGAACGCCTGCTCCGGCAGGTGGTCGTAGTCACCATTGAGAATGCCCTGGAAGCCTCGGATGGTTTCCTTGAGCGACACGTACTTGCCCGGAGCGCCGGTGAAGACCTCGGCCACGTGGAACGGCTGCGACAGGAAGCGCTGGATCTTACGCGCACGAGCAACGAGTTGCTTGTCCTGCTCGGACAGTTCGTCCATGCCCAGGATGGCGATGATGTCCTTCAGTTCCTTGTAACGCTGCAGCACGTACTGCACGCCGCGAGTCACTTCGTAGTGCTCCTGGCCAACCACCAGCGGGTCCAGCGAACGACTGGTGGAGTCCAGCGGGTCCACGGCCGGGTAGATACCCAGGGAAGCGATGTCACGCGACAGAACGACGGTAGCATCGAGGTGGGCGAAGGTGGTCGCCGGGCTCGGGTCGGTCAGGTCGTCCGCGGGAACGTATACGGCCTGGATCGAGGTGATCGAACCGGTCTTGGTGGAGGTGATGCGCTCCTGCAGAACGCCCATTTCCTCGGCCAGAGTCGGCTGATAACCCACCGCCGACGGCATACGACCCAGCAGTGCCGACACTTCGGTACCGGCCAGGGTGTAGCGGTAGATATTGTCGATGAACAGCAGAACGTCGCGACCTTCCTCACGGAACTTCTCGGCCATGGTCAGGCCGGTCAGGGCAACGCGCAGACGGTTTCCCGGCGGCTCGTTCATCTGGCCGTACACCATCGCCACTTTGTCGAGAACGTTGGAGTCCTTCATCTCGTGGTAGAAGTCGTTACCCTCACGAGTACGCTCACCCACGCCGGCGAACACGGACAGACCGCTGTGCGCCTTGGCGATGTTATTGATCAGCTCCATCATGTTCACGGTCTTGCCGACACCGGCACCACCGAACAGACCAACCTTGCCGCCCTTAGCGAACGGGCAAACCAGGTCGATGACCTTGATGCCGGTTTCCAGCAGGTCGTTGCCGCCCGCCTGATCGGCGTAGCTCGGCGCAGCGCGGTGGATGCCCCACTGCTCGTCGCAGGCAACCGGACCGGCCTCGTCGATCGGCTCGCCAAGGACGTTCATGATGCGACCCAGGGTGCCGGCACCGACCGGAACCTGGATCGCGTTGCCGGTGTTGTTAACGTCCAGGCCGCGCTTGAGGCCTTCGGTCGAACCCATCGCGATGGTACGCACAACGCCGTCGCCCAGCTGCTGCTGGACTTCCAGGGTGGTCTCGGCGCCTTGTACTTTCAGCGCGTCATAGACGTTCGGCACCTGATCGCGCGGGAATTCCACGTCGATGACGGCGCCGATGATTTGAACGATACGTCCGCTACTCATGTTTGGTTCCTCTGAATATTTGAACCGTTCTTAAACCGCGGCAGCGCCGCCGACGATTTCCGAAATTTCCTGAGTGATCGCAGCCTGACGGGCCTTGTTGTAGACCAGTTGCAGGTCGCCGATCAGCTCCCCGGCGTTGTCGGTTGCGTTCTTCATGGCAATCATCCGCGCCGCCTGTTCGGCTGCGCCGTTCTCAACCACCGCCTGGTAGACCTGGGACTCGATGAAGCGCACCAGCAGGGCATCCAGCAGCTGCTGGGCATCCGGCTCGTAGAGGTAGTCCCACTGACCTTTCTTCACTGGCTCGGCGCTCGCGTCTGCCGCCAGGGGCAGCAGCTGGTCGACCGTCGGCTTCTGGGTCATGGTGTTGATGAACTTGTTGGATGCTAGGTACAAGCGATCGATACGGCCTTCGTTGAAGCCGTCCAGCATGACCTTGACGCTACCGATCAGATCGTTGATCGACGGTGCTTCGCCGAGGTTGCCGATCGCCGCGACGACGTTACCGCCGAAGCTGCGGAAGAAGCTTGCGCCCTTGTTGCCGATCACGCACAGGTCGACCTCGACCCGCTGGTCGTGCCATTCCTTCATGCTCTTGATCAGGGCCTTGAACAGGTTGATGTTCAGGCCACCGCACAGACCACGATCGGTCGACACGACGATATAGCCGACACGCTTGACCGGACGCTCCACCATGAACGGATGACGGTATTCCGGGTTGGCATTGGCCAGATGGCCAATCACCTGCCGGATCCGCTCCGCGTAGGGACGGCTGGCCGCCATGCGCTGCTGAGCCTTGCGCATCTTGCTGACCGCCACCTTCTCCATGGCGCTGGTGATCTTCTGCGTGCTTTTGATGCTCGCAATCTTGCTGCGAATCTCTTTTGCGCCTGCCATTTGACACCTATCGGGTTAGCAGGCGGGAGCCTTGCGGCTCCCGCTGCGGCTTACCAGCTCTGCGTGGCCTTGAACTTCTCGATACCCGCCTTCAGGCCGGCGTCGATCTCGTCGTTGAAGTCGCCCTTCACGTTGATCTTCGCCATCAGATCGGCGAACTCGCGGTTGAAGAAGGCGATCAGGGCCTGCTCGAAGGCGCCAACCTTGGCCACATCCACGTCCGCCAGGTAGCCACGCTCGGCGGCATACAGGGACAGGGACATGTCGGCGATGGACATCGGCGCGTACTGCTTCTGCTTCATCAGCTCGGTGACGCGCTGACCATGCTCCAGCTGCTTGCGGGTCGCTTCGTCGAGGTCGGAAGCGAACTGCGCGAATGCCGCCAGTTCACGATACTGGGCCAGAGCGGTACGGATGCCGCCGGACAGCTTCTTGACGATCTTGGTCTGCGCCGCACCACCCACACGCGATACCGAGATACCGGCGTTGACCGCCGGACGGATACCCGCGTTGAACATGGCCGACTCCAGGAAGATCTGACCGTCGGTGATCGAAATCACGTTGGTCGGAACGAACGCGGAAACGTCGCCCGCCTGGGTTTCGATGATCGGCAGTGCGGTCAGCGAACCGGTCTTGCCGGTCACGGCGCCCTTGGTGAACTGCTCCACGTACTCCTCGGAAACGCGCGAAGCACGCTCCAGCAGACGGCTGTGGAGATAGAACACGTCGCCCGGATAGGCTTCGCGTCCTGGCGGACGGCGCAGCAGCAGGGAGATCTGGCGGTAGGCCACGGCCTGCTTGGACAGGTCGTCGTAGACGATCAGGGCGTCTTCGCCGCGGTCGCGGAAGTATTCACCCATGGTGCAGCCGGAGTACGGAGCCAGGTACTGCAGGGCAGCGGACTCGGACGCCGACGCGGCTACAATGATGGTGTTCTGCAGCGCGCCGTGCTCTTCCAGCTTGCGCACCACGTTGGCGATGGTCGACTGCTTCTGACCGATGGCCACGTAGACGCAGCGGATGCCGCTGTTGCGCTGGTTGATGATGGCGTCGATGGCCATCGCGGTCTTGCCGATCTGGCGGTCACCGATGATCAGCTCGCGCTGGCCGCGGCCGACCGGGATCATGGCGTCGACCGATTTGTAGCCGGTCTGTACCGGCTGGTCGACCGACTTACGCCAGATCACGCCCGGTGCCACTTTCTCGACCGCATCGGTCAGCTGGGCATTGATCGGGCCCTTGCCGTCGATCGGGTTGCCCAGGGCATCGACCACGCGACCCAGCAGCTCCGGACCTACCGGAACTTCGAGGATGCGGCCGGTGCACTTGGCGCTCATGCCTTCGGTCAGGCCCAGGTAGTTACCCAGAACCACGGCACCTACGGAGTCCTGCTCCAGGTTCAGTGCCATGCCGAAGATGCCGCCAGGGAACTCGATCATCTCGCCGTACATGACGTCGGCCAGACCGTAGATGCGTACGATACCGTCAGAAACGCTGACGACGGTGCCCTCGTTACGGGCTTGGGCGGCGACATCGGATTTCTCGATGCGCTGCTTGATGATTTCACTAATCTCGGAAGGATTCAGTTGCTGCATGCCATGACCCTCAAATCAGGATTTCAACGATTCGGCCAACTGGCTCAGTTTGCCGCGGACCGAACCGTCGACAACCACGTCACCGGCGCGAATCAACACGCCGCCGATCAGCGCAGGGTTCACGACCTGCTGGAGGTTGACGGTACGATCTAGCCGCTTCGACAGGGCGGCAGCCAAAGTTTGGAGTTGCGCATTGCTGAGCTCGAAGGCGGTTTCAACCTCTGCCTCGAGCGTTTTCTCGGCTTGCGCCTTGATGTCCTCGTACAGTTCCCACACGGTCGGCAGGACCGTCAGGCGATCATTTTCGCCGAGGGTCTGGACGTAGTTGCGGAACGCTTCGTCGGCATCGTTGCCAAGCAGACGCACCAATTCCTGAACCTTGCTTGCGCTGGTCAGGCGGGGGTCGTTCAGCAACGCCGCGACTTCAGGGACTTCAACAGCGATGGCGGCCAGGTTCAGCATCTTCGACCAGGAATCGGTCTGTCCGGCCGCGCTGGCGAACTCGAAAGCGGCTTTCGCGTAAGGCCGAGCAAGCGTCTGGGTATTGATCATCGCTTGCCTCGCTTAGAGTTGGGAGGCCAGTTTTTCGACCAGCTCGTTGTGCACCTTGGCGTCCACCTGGGACTCCAGGATCTTCTCCGCACCGGCGACGGCCAGAGCCGCTACCTGACTGCGCAGTTGGTCCCTGGCACGGTTCACTTCCTGTTCGATCTCGGCGCGTGCACCGGCGACCAGACGCTCGCCTTCGACACGTGCCTGCTGCTTGGCTTCCTCGATGATCGAGTTGGCGTGCTTGTTCGCCTGCTCGAGAATCTGGGCAGCCTGCTCCTTGGTCTCACGCAGGGTGTTGGACACCTTGTCCTGAGCCAGCTTCAGGTCTTGCTGCGCACGGCCTGCCGCATCCAGCCCTTCGGCGATCTTCTTCTGGCGTGCGCTCATGGCAGCCGTGATCGGCGGCCAGACGAACTTCATGCAGAACCAGACGAAGATAGCGAAGGCGAGCGTTTGACCGAACAGCGTCAAGTTAATGTTCACAGCGATATACCTCGTGCTATCTCGTTCAACGCGGGAGTCATTCCACGGCGACGGGGTTCGCCCGGCGAACCCCATCTCAAACCGGAAAAATGATTAACCGGCGACAACGAAGATGAGGTACATCGCGATACCAACGCCGATCATCGGCACGGCGTCGAGCAGACCGGCCATCAGGAAGGTCTTGGTCTGCAGCTGCGGGGCCAGCTCAGGCTGACGCGCGGTGGATTCCAGCAGCTTGCCGCCCAGCAGGGCGAAGCCGATGCCAGTGCCCAGGGCACCCAGACCGATCATGATGGAGGCGGCGATGTAGACGAGTTCCATGTAAAGCTCCTGAAGCTAGGGGGGTTTAAGGTTTTTCGGTTAAAGCGTTGCGTTTTCAGTGATGTTCTTCATGGGCAGAGCTCAGGTACACCACCGTCAGTACCATGAAGATGAAGGCCTGAAGCGGGATCACCAGGATGTGGAAGATCGCCCAAGGCACATTCAGGGTCCACTGCACGTAGAACGGCAGCAGCGCGATGAGGATGAACACCACCTCACCGGCATACATGTTGCCGAACAGACGCAGTGCGAGGCTGAGCGGCTTGGTCAGCAGACCGAGGATTTCGAGGAACAGGTTGAACGGCACCAGCGACCAGTGGTTGAACGGGGTGAATGCCAGCTCCTTGCTGAAACCACCGAACCCCTTGACCTTGACGCTGTAGAACAGAATCAGGATGAACACGCCGAGCGACAGGCCGAAGGTGCCGTTAGGATCGGCGGTCGGCACGATCTTGAACGCCGGCAGGCCGAGCAGACCAGCGATGCCCGGGATGTAGTCGACCGGAATCCACTTCAGGCTGTTCATCAGGAACACCCAGACGAAAATGGTCAGCGCCAGCGGAGCAATCAGCGTATTGCGGCCGTGAAAGGTGTCCTTGACCACGCCTTCGACGAATTCCACGCACATCTCGACGAAATTCTGCAGCTTGCCCGGTACGCCGGCGGTAGCGGCCTTGGCGGCGCTGCGGAATAGCAGGATGAACAGCGCCCCCATCAACAGCGACCAGCCCAGGGTATCCAGGTGCACGGCCATGAAGCCCATGTCGCGCGCTTCGAGGCCGGTCTGGGCAATGGTCCAGGTCGCCTGATCGAGGACGCTGCCATCAGCACGCTCGTAACCGGCCGGCAGCTTGCCGTAAGTCAGGTTTTGCAGGTGATGCTGGATATATTCAGCCGGTGTGCTCGCCATAAACGCCTCAAATGCTCAATGCTTCGGATTGTTTTTCATCAGCAGGAGTGCACTCGCGCCGACACCCAACACCAGCAGGTAGCCGGTGAACAGGGCAACCGGTTCGAGCGGTCTCACCCCCACAAACACCAGCGCAAAAAGCGCTGCTGCCAGAATCTGTTTACCCATCTCGCCTGACCAGAAGGACTGGATGATCGCCCTGGTCGAACGTGCGCCAAAATAACGGAACGCCTTGTAGGCGAAGTACAGGTTCGCCAACCAGGCGATCAGCCCGCCGAGCAACGCCGAATAACCGGCGACGATGCCGAAAACCATTCCACAAAGGACCGCGGCCGCCAGGGCTGCCAATACCTGTATCTGCAACACGCGAACGGCCGGCAAACGGTGCAAAGGCGTCTTGTTGCGTATGTTCACCAAAAAACCATCGCTGGCGGCGAGGCCGCGCCGGGCGCGTTTGCGCAGTCCAAAAAAGCGCGGCGAGTATAGGAGGAGGACCCACCTCGTTCAACCATCGGGTAGTAATTTCCGACCGGCACTACAAATTCTTTGTATCAGCGGATGTGCGCCAGTACGCCCTGCAGCTCATCCAGCGAGTTGTAGCGGATCACCAGCTGCCCCTTGCCCTTCTGGCCATGCTTGATCTGTACCGGAGAGCCCAGCCGCTCGGCCAGGCGCTGTTCCAGACGGCTGATGTCCGGGTCCGCCTTGACGGCGCTTTTCTCAGCCGGCTTGCCGCTCAGCCACTGGCGAACCAGCGCCTCGGTCTGTCGTACCGTCAATCCGCGTGCGACAACATGCCGCGCACCGTCGATCTGCTGTTCGGCCGGCAGGCCGAGCAGGGCGCGGGCGTGACCCATCTCCAGGTCACCATGCGACAGCAACGTCTTGATCTCTTCCGGCAAGGCGATCAGGCGCAGCAGATTGCTGATCGAGACCCGCGACTTGCCCACCGCATCGGCAAGCTGCTGCTGGGTCAGTTGGAATTCCTGCTGCAGGCGCTGCAAGGCCACCGCTTCCTCGATGGGATTGAGGTCCTCGCGCTGAATGTTCTCGATCAGCGCCATCGCGATGGCCGCTTCATCGGGAATATCGCGTACCAGTGCCGGGATACTGTCCTTGCCGGCCTGCTGACTGGCACGCCAGCGGCGTTCGCCGGCGATGATCTCATAGCGGCCGCCGGTGATCGGACGTACTACGATCGGCTGCATCACGCCCTGGCTGCGGATCGATTGCGCCAGCTCCTCGAGTGCCGTCGGATCCATGTCCCGGCGTGGCTGGTACTTGCCGCGTTGCACGAGATCCAGCGGCAGGTGCTGCAACTCTCGGTCGTCGATGCGTACGGCCTCTTCCTGCATCGCCGCGACCGTGGTGCCGCCGAGCAGGGCATCCAGCCCGCGTCCGAGGCCTCGTTTCTTGGTAGCCATGAAGATTCCTTATGCGAGAGCGCTGCGAGCGGCCTTGCGCTGGCGCCGCGACAGCTCGCCCGCCAGTGCCAGGTAGGCGATCGCGCCCTTGGATTGCTTGTCATAAGCCAGCGCCGGCATGCCGTGGCTCGGCGCCTCGGCCAGGCGCACGTTGCGCGGAATGACGGTGTCGTAGAGCTTGTCGCCGAAGTGCGCCTTGAGCTGCGCGGACACATCGCTGGTCAGGCTGCTGCGCGGGTCGTACATAGTGCGCAGCAGGCCTTCGATGGTAAGGCTGGGATTGAGCAGCTGGGCGATGCGCTGGATCGAGTTGACCAGATCGCTCAGGCCCTCCAGTGCGTAATACTCGCACTGCATGGGGATGATCACGCCGTCGGCGGCGGTCAGCGCGTTGATGGTCAACATCGACAGCGACGGCGGACAGTCGATCAGGATGTAGTCGTAATTCTCGCGTACCGGCGCCAGCGCCTCGCGCAGGCGGTTTTCCTTGGCCGGCAGGTTGAGCAACGCCACTTCGGCGGCGGTGAGATCGCGATTGGCCGGCAGCAACTGGTAGCCGCCATGCTCGGAGAACTGCATGGCATCGACCAGGCTGCATTCGCCGATCAGCACGTCGTAGATCGAGTACTCCAGATTGAGCTTGTCCACGCCGCTGCCGGTGGTGGCGTTGCCCTGCGGATCCAGATCGATCAGCAGGACCCGACGCCGCGTCGCCACCAGCGATGCCGCCAGGTTGATGCAGGTGGTGGTCTTGGCGACACCGCCCTTCTGGTTGGCGATGGCGATTACTCTGGCCATGATCAGTCTCTGTCCCCGGTCATGAATCGTGGGTCACGAAGTGCGGCGCAGTATCAGCAGATGGCGCTGGCCTTGGCAACCGGGAACCTTGAGCACATGACAGGCCTCCAGTTGGAAGTCCGCGGGCAGTGCCTGCAGCTCGTCGTCCGGCTGCACGCCCTTCATCGCCAGCCAGCGCGTCTCGGCACAGCCGAGGTGACGGGTCCAGGCAGCGAAATCCTGCAGCGCGCTGAAGGCACGCGAACTGATGCCATCGAATGGTACGTCCGGGCGGTACTGCTCGACACGGCTGTGGATAACCTCGAGGTTGGCCAGGCCGAGTTCCAGCTTCACCTGAGTGAGGAAGCGGGTCTTCTTGCCGTTGGAGTCCAGCAGGGTGAACGCGCGCTCGGGAAACATGATCGCCAGCGGAATGCCCGGCATGCCGCCGCCGCTGCCCACGTCCAGCCAGCGCGTGCCGCCTTCGGCGACAAAAGGCACCACACTCAAGCTGTCGAGCAGGTGGCGCGAGACCATCTCATCAGGGTCACGCACGGCGGTCAGGTTGTAGGCCTTGTTCCACTTGATCAGCAGCGCCAGGTAGGCGAGCAGCTGCTGCTGTTGCCGCTCGCTCAGCTCGATGCCGAGCTCATGGGCACCGCGCAGCAGCTCGGCGGCATGCGCATCACTGACCATCAGGCGCTATGCTCCAGCTGCTGGCCGGCGCTGCGCTTCTTCAGGTGAATCATCAGCAGCGATACCGCCGCCGGCGTGACGCCGGGGATGCGCGAGGCCTGACCAAGGGTTTCCGGACGCGCCTGGGCCAGCTTGTGCTGGATCTCCTTGGACAGACCGGAAATGCTCGCGTAGTCAATGTCTGCCGGCAGCCGCAGATTCTCGCTGGCACGCAGCCGCTCGATCTCTTCCTGCTGGCGTTCGATGTAGCCGGCGTACTTGGTACGAATCTCCACCTGTTCGGCGACTTGCGGATCCGCTGCGCCGTTGCCGGTCAGCTCGACCAGGCTCTGGTAATCGATTTCCGGGCGCGCCAGCAGATTGAGCAGGTTGTATTCGCGCACCAGCGGGCTGCCGAAGCGCGCGCTGATCGCCGCGTTCTCGGCGCTGCCCGGATGCACCCAGCTGTTCTTCAAGCGCTGTTCTTCGCGCTCGATGCCTTCTCGCTTGGCGCAGAACGCGGCCCAGCGGACATCGTCCACCAGGCCCAGCTCACGGCCCTTCTCGGTCAGGCGCAGGTCGGCATTGTCCTCGCGCAGGATCAGCCGGTACTCGGCGCGCGAGGTGAACATGCGATACGGCTCCTGCGTGCCGAGGGTGATCAGGTCGTCGACCAGCACGCCAAGGTAGGCCTCGTCACGGCGCGGACACCAGCTCTCGCGTCCCTGGGCACGCAGTGCCGCGTTAGCGCCGGCAAGCAGGCCCTGGGCACCGGCCTCCTCGTAGCCGGTGGTGCCGTTGATCTGCCCGGCGAAGAACAGCCCGCCGATGACCTTGGTCTCCAGGCTGTACTTGAGGTCGCGCGGATCGAAGTAGTCGTACTCGATGGCGTAGCCCGGACGCACGATGTGCGCGTGCTCCATGCCGCGGATGCTTTGCACGATCTGCAGTTGCACGTCGAACGGCAGCGAGGTGGAAATGCCGTTGGGATACAGCTCGTGGGTGGTCAGACCTTCGGGTTCGAGGAAAACCTGGTGGCTGTCCTTGTCGGCGAAGCGGTGGATTTTGTCCTCGATGGACGGGCAATAGCGTGGCCCGACGCCTTCGATCACCCCCGAATACATCGGCGAGCGGTCGAGGTTGGCGGCGATGATCTCGTGGGTGCGCGCATTGGTATGCGTGATCCAGCAGCTGACCTGACGCGGATGCTGCTCGCGCTTGCCGAGGAACGACATCACCGGCAGCGGGGTGTCGCCCGGCTGCTCGGTCATCTGGCTGAAGTCGACCGAACGACCGTCGATGCGCGGCGGTGTGCCAGTCTTCAGTCGACCGACGCGCAGCGGCAGCTCACGCAGGCGTTGCGCAAGCGCAATCGACGGCGGATCGCCAGCGCGGCCACCGGAGTAGTTTTGTAGCCCGATGTGGATCAACCCACCGAGGAAGGTACCGGTGGTCAGCACCACCGAGGTGGCGAAGAAGCGCAGCCCCATCTGGGTGACCACACCCTTGACCACATCCTGTTCGACGATCAGGTCGTCGGCTGCCTGCTGGAATATCCACAGGTTCGGCTGGTTCTCGAGTATTTCGCGGATCGCCGCCTTGTACAGCACGCGGTCGGCCTGCGCGCGGGTGGCGCGAACCGCCGGTCCCTTGCGGCTGTTGAGCACACGGAACTGGATACCGCCGAGGTCGGTGGCAACCGCCATCGCTCCGCCCAGCGCATCGATTTCCTTGACCAGGTGGCTTTTCCCGATACCGCCGATGGCTGGGTTGCAGCTCATCTGGCCGAGGGTTTCCACGTTGTGGCTGAGCAACAGAGTCTTCACGCCCATGCGTGCTGCTGCCAGGGCAGCTTCGGTGCCGGCATGACCGCCGCCGATCACGATCACGTCAAAACGGGAAGGGAAGTCCACCACGCACCTCGTGCCTGTTCAGATGGGGAAATTTCGGGGAGCCGCGAAGTATAGGCAGTTAGCCCACGCATAAGAAGGGCCCTGGACAAAAAATGATCAAAAGGGGCCAGACGGTCAAAGAATAAAAAAAGAAGAAATTTATAAAGAGATTGTTTATATGTTTATGTATGTAGCCCCCGCTTTTCTGTGGATAACCTCTGGTAACCCCTGATCTACCTGGCTTACGGGAAAAAATAAGTCTGTGCGCTAGCTGGGGCGTGCCGGTGCGACGCCGGTCACTAACCTGTGGATATAACGTAGGGTTATGCACAGGTCGGATTATCCACCCTTTCCCTGATCACTTATCGACGGACCTCAGGGCAGGTTGTGCACAGGGCTGCGGAAACAAAAAAGGCACGCCGTTGGGCGTGCCTTCGTTGGGGTTCAAAGCGCAATGGCGCGTTTGCGCAACGCGCTCACTTGCCGATGCAGAAGCTCGAGAAAATGCGTCCGAGCAGATCGTCTGAGCTGAACGCTCCGGTGATTTCGCCAAGCGCCTGTTGCGCCAGGCGCAGGTCCTCGGCCAGCAGCTCGCCCGCGCCGGCCTGAGTCAGCTGGGCATGGCCGTGCTGCAGATACTGCTCGGCCAGGCGCAACGCATCGAGGTGCCGGCGGCGTGCGCTGAAACTGCTTTCGGCGGTTTGTTCGTAGCCCATGCACTGCTTGAGATGTTCGCGCAGCAAATCGATGCCCTCGCCTGCCTTGGCGGAAAGACTGAGGGTGACGTGACCGTCAACGGACTGGTTCAGCACGACGGCCTCGCCGGTAAGATCGGCCTTGTTGCGAATCAGCGTGACCTTGTCCGGTTGCGGGCGGCTGGCAAGGAATTCGGGCCACAACGCCATTGGATCGCTTGCCTCGGGTGAGCTGGCGTCGACCACCAACAGCACGCGGTCCGCGCTGCCGATGGCATCGAGCGCGCGTTGCACACCGATGCGCTCGACCTGATCGTCGGTGTTGCGCAGACCGGCGGTGTCGAGCACGTGCAGCGGCATGCCGTCGATGTGGATGTGCTCGCGCAGCACATCCCGGGTGGTACCGGCGATATCGGTGACGATTGCTGCTTCACGGCCGGCCAGTGCATTGAGCAGGCTAGACTTGCCAGCGTTCGGCCGCCCGGCGATGACCACCGTCATGCCATCCCGTAGCAAGGCCCCCTGCCCGGCTTCGCGCAGTACTGCGGATAACTCGTTGCGTACGCCGTCCAGCAGCTGGAGCACATGGCCGTCGGCGAGGAAGTCGATTTCCTCCTCGGGAAAGTCGATCGCCGCTTCGACGTAGATACGCAGCTGTATCAGTCGTTCGGTGAGCTGGTGCACGCGCCGGGAAAAATCGCCCTGCAGGGAGCGCACCGCATTGCGCGCCGCCTGCGTCGAACTTGCTTCGATAAGGTCGGCGATCGCTTCAGCCTGGGCTAGATCGATCTTGTCGTTGAGAAAAGCCCGCTCGCTGAACTCGCCGGGACGCGCCAGCCGCGCACCGAGCTCCACGCAGCGCCGCAGCAGCTGATCGAGCACCACCGGGCCGCCGTGCCCCTGCAGCTCCAGCACGTCCTCGCCGGTGAACGAGTGGGGGCCTGGGAAGAACAGCAGCAGGCCTTCGTCGATCACCTCGCCGTCGTTGGCATGGAACGGCCCGTAGTGGGCGTGGCGCGGCGTGGGTTCGCGACCGCTGAGGGTGATCGCCAGCGCGCGTGCGCGTGGCCCGGAAACCCGAACGATACCCACCCCACCGCGACCAGGCGCGGTGGCGACGGCGGCGATGGTGTCGCGAACGGTGCTCATGGCAGCTCTCCGATATTGGCCGGGCAAATAGCAGAACGCCCCATTCAAGGGGCGTTCTCGGTGTCGATGACTGAAGGCGGTCAGGCGCTCTTGGCCTGCTCGATCTGCCGGGTAATGTACCACTGCTGAGCGATCGACAGGACGTTGTTGACCACCCAGTACAGCACCAGGCCAGCCGGGAACCAGAGGAAGAAGAAGGTGAAGATGATCGGCAACAGCTTCATCACCTTGGCCTGCATCGGGTCCGGCGGCGTCGGGTTTAGCTGCTGCTGGATGAACATGGTGACGCCCATGATGATCGGCAGGATGAAGAACGGATCCTTGATCGACAGGTCGGTGATCCAGAACATCCAAGGCGCCTGGCGCATTTCCACGCTTTCCAGCAGCACCCAGTACAGAGCGAGGAAGACCGGCATCTGCACGATGATCGGCAGGCAGCCGCCGAGCGGATTGATCTTCTCCTTCTTGTACAGCTCCATCATCGCCTGCGACAGCTTCTGGCGATCGTCACCGTACTGGTCCTTGAGCGCCTGCATCTTAGGCGACACCGCACGCATGCGCGCCATCGACTTGTAGCTGGCGGCCGACAGTGGGAAAAACGCCAGCTTGATGATGATGGTCAGGACGATGATCGACCAGCCCCAGTTACCCAGCAGCGCGTGGATGTTCTCCAGCAGCCAGAAGATCGGTTGGGCGATGAACCAGAGAATGCCGTAGTCGACGGTCAGGCGCAGGCCGGGTGACAGCTCCTCCAGCTGCTCCTGGCTCTTCGGCCCTGCGTACAGCGTTGCGCCGGTTTCGCCTTGCGCACCCGCGGCGACGCTGACTGCCGGACCGGTGAAGCCGATGATGTAGTTGCCTTGGCTGTCCTTGCGAGTCTGCACCAGGTTGGTGTCGCCGGCTTGGGGAATCCAGGCGGTGACGAAGTAGTGCTGCAGCCAGGCGATCCAACCGCCCTGCACCGTCTCGCGCAGGCTCTTGTCATCCATGTCGCCCATCGACACCTTGGTGTAGGGCTCGTCCTTGGTCCACAGCGCGGCGCCCAGGTAGGTAGCGGTTCCGGTCGCGGTGCTCGAGGACGGATCGGCACTGGCGTCGCGCTTGAGCTGGCCGAACAGATGACCGGTCCAGGGCTTGCCGCTCTGGTTGTCGATCAGGTAGCGCACAGCAAGATCGTACTGGCCGCGTTCGAAGACGAAGCGCTTGGTGTAGTTGACGCCGTCGGCACTGTATTTCAGATCGACCACCAACTGATCCTGGCCTTCGCCAAGCTGATAGTCGTTCTTCTCGCTGCTGTATTGCGGACGGCTGCTGGCCTTGTCGGGTCCGTCGCCAATCAGGCCGCTCTGGGCCTCGTAAGTTCTCTCGCTGCTGCGTTCGAACAGTTGGAACGGCACGTCCGGACGATCCTGCCGACGTGGATACTGCGGCAGACGCAGGTCGACGATATCGCCGCCATGCGGATCGATCGCTACGTCCAGCACGTCGGTGCGTACGCGGATCAGCTGCTTGCTCGGCTCGCTGGCCGGAATGGCGTTGGCCTGCGGCTGGCCTGTCAGACTGGGAACATCTTCGTTGGCTGCGGCATTCGCCGGGGTTGTCTCCGGCAATGCGGCCACGGGCGGCTGGGTTTGGGCGGTCTCGGCCGGAAGTGCGGCCTGGCCATAATCCTGGTTCCACTGCAGAACCATCAGGTAGGCAACGACTGCCAATGCCACGAGCAGGATCGAGCGTTTGATATCCATGGTTACTCGGCCATCGATGATGAATTGGAGGTTTTAGGAGAAGGCACGGGATCGTAGCCGCCGGGATGCCACGGATGGCATCGGCCGAGTCGACGCAGACTCAGCCAGCCGCCATGTAGCAAGCCATGTGTTTCGATGGCTTCTAGCGCATAGCACGAGCAGCTGGGATAGAAACGGCAATGGCTGGCCATCATTGGACTGATGGCGTACCGGTACAGCTTGATGGAAGCAATGGCCAAGTTACGCATGGGTAGGGTTGGCTGCTCCAGGATCGCCCGATAGCGCGGGCTGCTGGCGGGACAAGCGTTTCCACAGTTTGGTGAACTGCCGGGCCAGCTCGGGATTGTCCAGGTCGGCCAACCCCTTGCGCGCAACGATCACCACATCCCATCCAGCCAGCTCGAGCTGGTGCTGGCGAAACGTCTCACGTATCTGCCGCTTGATGCGATTGCGCTCGACCGAGAGCTTGACGCTCTTTTTGCCGATCACCAGACCGAGGCGTGGATGTTGCAGACCGTTCTCGCGTGCCAGTAGCAGGACATTCCTGCCAGGCACCTTGCCGGCCGGGGAGTCGAACACACACTTGAACTGGCGCGGTGTCAGCAGACGCTTTTCCCGGCCGAAGTCTCGACTCACCCCCTGCGCCGATGTCAGACGGTTAGACGCTTGCGGCCTTTGGCGCGACGACGCGACAGGACTTGGCGGCCGTTCTTGGTGGCCATGCGGGCACGGAAACCGTGGGTACGAGCGCGCTTGATAGTGCTGGGTTGGAAAGTGCGTTTCATGGTGCGTTTACCTGGTGATCCATTGTGGGCCGGAATGGCCCCCTTTCAAGAGACCGGCGATTGTAGAGAAGCAACCGGGTCAGGTCAATTTCCAGCCAGCTACGTGCCAGAAGAAATAGAAAGAAAAGAATTAGAGAGCTTTTCCAGATATAAAGCTTATGTATGTTGCTTGCCTTATCTGTGGATAACATTGCGGAAGCGCCGCCGTAGAAGGAGTATGGCAAGACGGAACCCAGTGGAGCGAGCATGTATTTCCGGTGGTTATGGCGTTAGCGAGCTGAGGATAACATGGAAAGATATCCACAAGCCTACTCCAGCTCAGCTTGATCACAGTCTTTTCAACTGATCTCAGGCGGGGTTATCAACAGGTGTGATTTTGCCGCTGCCGATAGCCGGGTCCCTCTAGATAGAGGAGGTGTTGCGGAGGGAGTTGTGGATAACCTGGGTAGCGGCGGCTACAATGGCGGCCTTCTGAACTCGGCGAAGGTTGATAGGAGTTTCCGTGTCCGTGGAACTTTGGCAGCAATGCGTAGACCTGTTGCGCGACGAGCTGCCTACTCAGCAATTCAACACATGGATTCGTCCACTGCAGGTGGAGAGCGAAGGCGGCGAGCTGCGCGTCTATGCTCCCAACCGTTTCGTCCTCGATTGGGTCAACGAAAAGTACCTTTCGCGCCTGCTTGAGCTATTGACCGAGCGTGCCGATGGCATGGCACCGGCGCTGTCGCTGCTGATTGGCAGCAAGCGCACGGCACCTGCTGCGCTGCCTTCCGCGGCGGCGGCACGGCAGCAGGTGGCTGTGGCTGCCGTCAACATCACCGACGTTACATCTGTCACTCCGATGGGGCAGGCAGCGACAGTTGTCGCAGAGCCGGAGCCGGAAGCGGCTCGCCCTGCGCGCAACGTGCAGGTCGAAGGCGGACTCAAGCACACCAGTTATCTGAATCGTACCTTTACCTTCGAAAATTTCGTCGAAGGCAAGTCCAACCAGCTCGCTCGCGCGGCGGCCTGGCAGGTGGCAGACAATCCCAAGCATGGCTACAACCCGCTCTTTCTCTACGGCGGTGTCGGGCTCGGCAAGACCCACCTGATGCATGCGGTGGGCAATCACCTGCTGAAGAAGAATCCCAATGCCAAGGTGGTGTACCTGCATTCGGAGCGCTTCGTCGCGGATATGGTCAAGGCGCTGCAGCTCAACGCGATCAATGAATTCAAGCGTTTCTACCGCTCCGTCGATGCGCTGCTGATCGACGATATTCAGTTCTTCGCCAAGAAGGAACGCTCGCAGGAGGAGTTCTTTCATACCTTCAATGCGCTGCTCGAAGGAGGCCAGCAGGTCATCCTCACCAGCGACCGCTACCCGAAGGAAATCGACGGCCTTGAAGAGCGCCTTAAGTCGCGCTTCGGCTGGGGCCTGACCGTTGCCGTGGAACCGCCGGAGTTGGAAACCCGGGTGGCGATCCTGATGAAGAAGGCCGATCAGGCCAAGGTCGATCTGCCGCATGATGCGGCATTCTTCATTGCCCAGCGCATCCGCTCCAACGTGCGCGAGCTCGAGGGCGCGCTCAAGCGGGTAATCGCTCATGCGCATTTCATGGGGCGGGAGATCACCATCGAGTTGATCCGCGAGTCGCTCAAGGATTTGCTGGCATTGCAGGACAAACTGGTCAGCGTGGACAATATCCAGCGCACCGTGGCCGAGTACTACAAGATCAAGGTTGCCGATCTGTTGTCGAAGCGACGGTCGCGTTCCGTCGCCCGTCCGCGTCAGGTGGCGATGGCGTTGTCCAAAGAGCTCACCAATCACAGTCTGCCGGAGATCGGCGATGCGTTCGGTGGGCGCGATCACACCACGGTGCTTCACGCTTGCCGTAAGATCGCCGAATTGCGCGAAATAGACGCCGATATTCGTGAAGATTACAAGAATTTGCTGCGAACTCTGACAACCTGAATGCGATCCACCCAATAAGGCAAGGGACCAGACCATGCATTTCACCATTCAGCGCGAAGCCCTGTTGAAACCCCTGCAACTGGTTGCCGGCGTTGTCGAACGGCGGCAGACCTTGCCAGTGCTTTCCAACGTTCTGCTGGTCGTACAGGGGCAGCAACTGTCGCTGACCGGTACCGATCTGGAAGTCGAACTGGTCGGTCGCGTTACCCTCGACGACGCGGCTGAACCCGGAGAGATCACCGTTCCGGCGCGCAAGCTGATGGACATCTGCAAGAGCTTGCCCAGCGATGCGCTGATTGATATCCGCCTCGACGAGCACAAGGTGCTGATCAAGTCGGGACGCAGTCGCTTCACGCTCTCTACCCTGCCGGCGAACGATTTTCCCACCGTGGAAGAAGGCCCTGGCTCGCTCGGATTCAGTGTCGAGCAGGGCAAGCTGCGTCGCCTCATCGAGCGCAGCAGTTTTGCCATGGCGCAGCAGGATGTGCGCTATTACCTCAACGGTATGTTGCTTGAGGTTTCCAACGGCATGCTGCGCACGGTCGCCACCGACGGTCATCGTCTGGCCATGTGTTCCATGCAGGCCGGTATCGAGCAGGCTGACCGTCACCAGGTCATTGTCCCGCGCAAGGGAATTCTCGAGTTGGCGCGCCTGCTCACTGAGCAGGACGCGGAAGTCAATATCATGCTCGGCCAGCATCATGTGCGTGCCACGACAGGCGAGTTCACGTTCACTTCGAAGCTGGTTGACGGCAAGTTTCCGGATTACGAGCGCGTTCTGCCGCGTGGCGGCGACAAGCTGGTCATCGGTGACCGTCAACAGCTGCGCGAGGCCTTCAGCCGTACGGCCATTCTGTCTAACGAGAAGTATCGAGGCATCCGTCTGCAGCTGGAGAGCGGCCTGCTGAAGATCCAGGCTAACAACCCGGAGCAGGAGGAGGCCGAGGAAGAGGTTGCGGTCGACTATAGCGGTGGTTCGCTGGAGATCGGCTTCAACGTCAGCTATCTGCTCGATGTGCTAGGCGTGATGACGACCGAGCGGATTCGTCTCATCCTGTCCGACGCCAATAGCAGCGCGCTGTTGCAGGAGTTCGATAACGACGATTCCGCTTACGTCGTGATGCCGATGCGTCTGTAACCTCAGTTCGATGTCCCTGACCCGCCTGAGCGTCACCGGGGTGCGTAATCTGCAACCGGTGGCGCTCGCACCCTCCCCTCGCATCAATATCCTTCATGGCGATAACGGCAGCGGCAAGACCAGTTTGCTCGAAGCCATTCACCTGCTCGGGCTGGCCAGGTCGTTTCGCAGCTCCCGACTCGGTCCGGTCATCGCGTATGAGCATCCCAGCTGCACGGTCTTCGGCGAAGCTCAGCTTGCCAGTGGGCAGCTCTGCACGCTGGGTGTGGCACGCGAGCGTGGCGGCGACTTGCGCATCCGCATCAATGGGCAGAATGCGCGCAGCATGTCGGAGCTTGCCGATACGTTGCCGTTGCAGCTCATCAATCCGGATAGTTTCCGTCTGCTCGAAGGTGCACCGAAGCTGCGGCGGCAGTTTCTCGACTGGGGTGTGTTCCACGTGGAACACCGCTTTCTCGGTGCCTGGCAGCGCGTCCAACAGGCCCTGAGGCAACGGAACTCGTGGCTGCGGCATGGTACACTTGACACCGTTTCACAGGCCGCCTGGACACGCGAATTGGTGCTGGCGAGCGACGAGATCGACAGCTACCGGCGCACGTATATCCAGATTTTCAAACCGGTTTTCGAGCGTACGCTAGCGGCCCTGCTGCAGCTGGAAGAGCTGCAGCTCAGCTACTACCGCGGTTGGGACAAGGAGCGCTCGCTCGAAGAAGTACTCGATGCGGCCGTCGATCGTGATCGTGCGTTAGGCCATACCCAGGCAGGGCCGCAACGCGCCGATCTGCGGTTACGTATCGGTGGTCACAACGCAGCCGACGTGTTGTCGCGCGGTCAGCAGAAGCTGGTGGTTTGCGCGCTGAAGATCGCCCAAGGGCACCTCGTCAGCGAAACGAAACGCGGCCAGTGCATCTATCTGGTGGACGACCTGCCATCGGAGCTGGACGACCAGCACCGCCAGGCGTTGTGTGGATTGTTGGAACAACTCGACTGCCAGGTTTTCATCACCTGCGTCGACTCGACTGTTTTGCAAGCAGGCTGGAACGCAGAAACGCCAGTCTCAATGTTTCACGTGGAACATGGGCGCATTACCCAGACCACGGCCCTTTCGGAGTGAAAGTATGAGCGAAAATCACGCGTACGATTCGTCCAGCATCAAGGTGCTGAAGGGGCTCGACGCCGTACGTAAGCGCCCAGGCATGTACATCGGCGACACCGATGACGGTACTGGCTTGCACCACATGGTCTTCGAGGTCGTCGACAACTCCATCGACGAAGCGCTGGCCGGCCACTGCAGCGATATTTCCATCACCATCCATACCGATGAATCGATCACCGTTCGCGACAATGGCCGCGGTATTCCGGTGGATATCCACAAGGAAGAAGGCGTTTCCGCGGCAGAGGTGATCATGACCGTGCTGCACGCGGGCGGTAAGTTCGACGACAACTCCTACAAGGTGTCCGGCGGCCTGCATGGCGTAGGCGTATCGGTGGTCAATGCGCTGTCCGAGGAGCTGCTGCTGACGATTCGCCGTGAAGGCAAGGTCTGGGAGCAGCTCTATCGCCACGGCGTTCCGCAGGCGCCGTTGACCGCGGTCGGTGTTACCGAGGGTTCCGGCACGGAGATTCATTTCCGTCCCTCACCCGAGACCTTCCAGAACATCCATTTCAGCTGGGACATCCTGGCCAAGCGCCTGCGCGAACTGTCGTTCCTCAACTCCGGCGTCGGCATCGTTCTGCGTGACGAACGCAGCGCCAAGGAAGAGCTGTTCAAGTATGAAGGCGGTCTGAGCGCATTCGTCGCCTATCTGAACACTAACAAGACCCCGGTCAACCAGGTATTCCACTTCAACGTGCAGCGCGACGATGGCGTCGGTGTCGAAGTGGCGCTGCAGTGGAACGACAGTTTCAACGAGAACATCCTTTGCTTCACCAACAACATCCCGCAGCGTGATGGTGGTACCCACCTCGCCGGTTTCCGTTCGGCGCTCACCCGTAACCTGAACAACTACATCGAGCAGGAAGGGCTGGCGAAGAAGCACAAGATTTCAACCACGGGCGACGATGCACGTGAAGGACTCACTGCGATAATTTCGGTGAAGGTGCCTGACCCGAAATTCAGCTCGCAGACCAAGGACAAGCTGGTTTCTTCCGAGGTGAAAACCGCGGTGGAACAGGAGATGGGCAAGTACTTCGGCGACTTCCTGCTCGAGCACCCCAACGAAGCCAAGGCGGTGGTCGGTAAGATGATCGACGCCGCGCGCGCGCGCGAGGCAGCCCGCAAGGCCAGGGAAATGACCCGTCGCAAGGGCGCGCTGGATATTGCCGGCCTGCCGGGCAAGCTGGCCGACTGCCAGGAGAAGGACCCCGCCCTCTCCGAACTCTACATCGTGGAGGGTGATTCCGCGGGCGGTTCGGCCAAACAAGGCCGTAACCGCAAGACCCAGGCGATCCTCCCGCTCAAGGGCAAGATCCTCAACGTCGAGAAAGCGCGCTTCGACAAGATGCTTTCCTCGCAGGAAGTCGGCACGCTGATCACCGCGCTGGGCTGCGGTATTGGCCGCGAGGAATACAACATCGACAAACTGCGCTACCACAACATCATCATCATGACCGATGCTGACGTTGACGGCTCGCACATCCGCACCCTGCTGTTGACCTTCTTCTTCCGCCAACTGCCGGAACTGATCGAGCGCGGCTACGTGTACATCGCCCAGCCGCCGCTGTACAAGGTCAAGCGCGGCAAGCAGGAGCAGTACATCAAGGACGACGAGGCGATGGAGGAATACCTGACTCAGTCCGCCCTGGAAGACGCCAGCCTGCATGTCAATGAGAGCGCGCCGGGCCTTTCCGGCGAGGCCCTCGAGCGGCTGGTCAACGAGTACCGCTCGGTGATGAAGACGCTGCAGCGTCTGTCGCGCCTGTATCCGCAGGAGCTGACCGAACACTTCATCTACCTGCCGCGCATCACTGCCGAACAGCTCGCCGACGAGTCGGCTATGCAGGCCTGGCTGGAGCTGTACGCAGACAAGCTCAAGGGCGTCGAGCGCTCGGGGCTGAGCTACAGCGCCAGCCTGCGCGAGGACAAGGAACGTCACCTATGGTTGCCGGAAGTGGCGATCACCTCCCACGGCCTGGTCAGCTACATCACCTTCAATCGCGATTTCTTCGCCAGTAACGACTATCGCACCGTCACCGCACTCGGCGAGAAGCTCAGCAGCCTGCTCGAGGAAGGTGCCTACGTGCAGCGTGGCGAGCGCAAGAAGGCTGTGGCCTCGTTCAAGGATGCTCTCGACTGGCTGATGACTGAAGGCACCCGTCGGCATAGCGTGCAGCGCTACAAGGGACTGGGCGAGATGAACCCCGACCAGCTTTGGGAAACCACCATGGACCCTGCCGTGCGCCGCATGCTGAAGGTGACCATCGAAGATGCCATCGCTGCCGATCAGATATTCAACACGCTCATGGGCGATGCGGTAGAGCCTCGTCGCGAGTTTATCGAGACCAATGCGCTGGCCGTATCTAATCTCGATTTCTGATCGCTGCTGCTGTATCTCAGCAACAAGAAGAACCCGGCGCAACGCCGGGTTTTTTCTGTCCCCTTATATAGTCAACATTTATCGATGAGAGATGTTTAATCAATTTCTAAACCATGCACGCGCCCCGTAAGGTGAGGCCATCAAGTTCATTCACCTTCCTTTTGCGAATTCTGTAGCGGGGTAAACCGAATGTTGGACACCAATCTCAAGACCCAGTTGAAAGCCTACCTGGAGAAGGTCACCCAGCCCTTCGAGATCGTCGCGTCCCTCGATGACGGCGAGAAATCCCGGGAGCTGCTGAGCCTGCTGCAGGACATCGCCGGCCTCAGC